>NZ_SLZV01000001.1 GCF_004346095.1 Faecalimonas umbilicata
TTTAGGTTGACATTTCTGTCTGTTCTGAAATTTTCTCATTTGTTCGAAATTTTCAGGGTTGTGTTGTCTATTGTTTAATTATCAATGTTCTGTTTTGCTTTTCGTAATCAGCTGTTTTATTTTATCACAGCGTTTCTTACTTGTCAAGCACTTTTTTATTTTTATTTTTCGTTGTTTTTGTTTCGCAACAACGATTTATATATTATCACAAGTCCTTTTTGTTTGTCAAGTACTTTTTTATTTTTCTTTTTCAAACTTTTTTTGAACTTGTCTGCTCTCTCGAGCGCTCCATTAGAATATCATCTTCGACAGAAACTGTCAATAGGTTTTTTCATTTTTTTCTATTTTTTTGTAATTTTATACTTTTCCGACGTTTTTTCACTTCATGTTACAGGCAGCCTTTGAGATTGTTCTTCCGTCAGACTGCCTGTGTCCTAGGTGAAAGAAATGACCTTTTGAATTGCATATATCTCTTTTCTTTTTTCTATAAGAGCTGTATTGCTTCATTAACACTCTTTACGCCAATCACTCGGATTCCCTTTATACTTTTCACCATTTTCACAGAAGCCTCCGGCAAAATGCAAGTGGTGAATCCAAGTTTCTTCGCTTCTGCCACTCTCTGTTCCGGCATATTTACTGCACGCACTTCACCGCTTAATCCAACTTCTCCAAATACGATCGTCTTTTCATCAAGCGGTCGGTTTTTATAACTGGATACGATTGCCAGGACAATTCCCAGATCTACCGCCGGTTCATTCATCTTAATTCCTCCGGCAATATTTACATAAGCATCATGGTTTGAAAGTGGAAATCCTATTCTTTTTTCAAGAACTGCCATCAAAAGATTGACGCGGTTATAATCCGTCCCCGCAGCTGTGCGCCTTGGCATCCCAAAATTTGTCGGACAGACAAGTGCCTGTATTTCAATCAAAATCGGTCTCGTTCCTTCCATGGAGCATGCCACCACAGATCCCGAAGCATTCTCCGGTCTTCCTTCCAGCATATATTCTGATGGATTTTCTACCTCTTTGAGTCCATCCTGCCTCATTTCAAAGACGCCAATCTCATTCGTAGATCCGAACCGATTCTTTACCGCTCGCAGAATCCGGTAGGACGCATGTCGATCTCCCTCAAAATATAAAACGGTATCCACCATATGTTCCAGCACTCTCGGACCTGCAACTGTCCCTTCTTTTGTCACATGTCCTACAATAAAAATCGAAATTCCAAGCCCCTTCGCAAGTTGCATGAAAACATTCGTAGATTCCCGTACTTGAGATACACTTCCCGGTGCAGATCCCACAGCTTCGCTGTACATTGTCTGAATAGAGTCAATGATCACGATCTCTGGTCTGCGTGACTCTAACACACCTTGAATCTTCTCTAGATTCGTCTCACTCAGCAAAAAGACCGTCTCACTAAATTCTCCCATCCGCTTTGCACGCAGTTTTATCTGCCTGAGTGACTCTTCCCCTGAAATATAAAGAATCTTCCTCTGATCCCCACCGAGTTCCCGACAAACTTGCAGCAAAAGTGTTGATTTGCCGATTCCTGGATCTCCTCCTACCAGAATTAGCGATCCCGGTACGATCCCTCCTCCAAGTACACGATCCAATTCTCCGATTTTTGTATAGATCCTTTCTTCATGCTCTGTCTCCACATCATTCAAAGATAAAATTTCCACTTCTTTTACCGATGCAAGGACAGATTTTGGATTTCCGGAAGCAGTGATCTTTTCCTCTACAAACGTATTCCATTCTCTGCACACCGGGCATTGTCCGAGCCATTTATTTTCTTCGTGCCCACAATTTTGGCAGAAAAATATACTCTTTTTTGATTTTGCCATATTCGTTTTCCTTTTTTGTTTTCTTTATATGAAATGAAACAAGGAGCCCTGCCTCAAGACACTGTCTCATTTTTGCATCGGTTCCTTGTTTCTTGATTTGTAATCTCTTTATGTAACTTACACCCTCATTACAAGTATGCTCTTCTTTAAACTCTTGCCACTCTGATCTTTGCGTTGACGCCTTCCTGAAGTTCTGCGCTGACACTCAGTTTCCCGCTCAGATTTGTCATCATTTTTCCGATATTGACGTCGTCCACATACACAATGTATTCACAGTCTGGTTCCAGTTCTAATGTAAACTGTGCATCTTCCTTCGCAGATACTGTAAATGCCACTTCATCTTCTGTTTCTGCAAAATGTTCAACAGCAGTCCCCGGTACAGATTCATAGACGAACATTCCATTTCTCTCTAGTTTTGTGATCTCTGAGAAGGTCTTTACTTTATATACATCTCCTTCGAATTCAAAGTTATCCAATTTTGTCTTCTGTGCTAATGTAAAATCCCCAAAACTAAGTGTTCCGTCTTCCTCTACACGCAATAATTCTTTTACTGCAGCCATCTTGTTCTCCTCCTACGGTACTTCATATTTTCATTTCTGCATCTTATCCCCTCTCATCATAGTGTGGATAAGGTGTTTTCTGATATTATATAATAATTTGTGATATTTTTCTAGTTCTTTGTCACTTTCGGCAGAAATTTAATTTGTTTTTTAGAAAAGGATACCTCTACCTCCATATCGGAGTGGATTTCTCCGGCAAGAATCGCCTCTGCCATCTTATCTTCCAATTCATTCTGCACTGCACGTCTCAGCGGCCTTGCTCCATATTTAGTATCTGTTCCCACTTCCACAATATGTTTTTTGACTGAATCACGGATGTGTAACTGGATATTTAACTGTGACTGAACACGAACTGCAAATTCCTTGCACAATAATCCTGCAATTTTCTTCAAATTCTCTGCACTAAGCGCATGGAACACAATAATTTCATCGATCCGGTTCAAGAATTCCGGTCGGAACAACTGCTTCACTTCATCCATTACATTGCTTTTCATCTTCTTATAGTCATCCTGCGGATCTTCCTTTGCAGCAAATCCCAGCTTCTTCGGTTCCACGATTGCCTTTGCCCCTGCATTCGACGTCATAATAATGACCGTATTACGGAAATCAATCTTTCTTCCCTGGGAATCTGTAATATGCCCATCATCAAGTACCTGAAGCAAAATATTAAATACATCCGGATGTGCTTTTTCAATCTCATCGAACAAAATTACTGCATATGGATTCCTTCTGACTTTCTCGCTGAGCTGCCCGCCTTCCTCATGTCCGACATATCCCGGAGGGGAACCAATCATCTTTGACACACTATGCTTCTCCATGTATTCTGACATATCGACGCGAATCATTGCATCTTCCTGTCCAAACAACGCCTCCGCAAGTGCTTTGGATAGCTCTGTCTTCCCCACACCTGTCGGTCCAAGAAACAAAAATGACCCAATCGGTCTGTTCGGGGATTTCAGTCCTACACGTCCCCGCTTCACCGCTTTCGCAACAGCAGTGACCGCTTCTTCCTGACCGATCACTCTCTTCTGTAAAGTCTGCTCTAATTTTCTTAACCTTGCACTTTCAGATTCTCCCAGTTTTTGTACCGGAATCTTTGTCCAGACAGACACTACTTCTGCAATCTGCTGCTCTGTCACGCAAATCTGATGCGATGCCTGATTCTTGTCAAACCGTTTCTTAATGCTCTCTAATTTCTTTTCAACAGCCTGCTGCTCCTGATTCAACATCGATGCCTCTGCAAAACGGCCTTCTGCCACGGCCTGTTCCTTCTCCTTCATGAGAGACTGCAGAATTTCCTCTGTCTTTGTCAGATTGTCCGGAACTTTAAACCCATTAAGATTTGCCTTGGAACACGCTTCATCCAAAACATCAATCGCCTTATCCGGCAGATTCCTGTCACTGATATAGCGCTCTGACAGTTTGACCGCAGCCTCAAGTGCTCCCGGCTCAATCGTAACATGATGGTGTGATTCATATTTTCCCTTCAGACCTTCCAAAATCTGAATACTCTGGGCACTATCCGGCTCTTCAACTGTAATCGGCTGAAATCTCCGCTCCAACGCTGCATCTTTCTCAATATATTTTCTATATTCAGAGATTGTTGTTGCGCCGATCAACTGCAGTTCTCCACGCGCCAGCGATGGCTTCAAAATGTTAGAGGCATCCATAGCCCCCTCTGCACCTCCTGCACCGATCATTGTATGTACCTCGTCTAAGAACAGAAGAATATCCGATGAACTTTTCACTTCCTGAATCAGGCGCTTCATCCTGTCTTCAAATTCTCCCCGATACTTAGATCCCGCAATGAGAGCAGCAAGATCCAACGTCAGAATATGCTTATGCTTCATACTCTCTGGAACCATCCCCGACACGATTCTCTGTGCAAGCCCTTCAATGATCGCAGTCTTTCCAACTCCCGGTTCCCCGACAAGACATGGATTGTTCTTCGTTCTGCGGCTTAATACCTGCATCAGCCGCTCAATCTCTTCCGTTCTTCCAACAACCGGATCCAGCTTCCCATCTGCTGCTTTCTCTGTCAGATCTGTGCAGTATTGCTCCAGCATCCCTGGCTGTCCTCTTCTTCCACTTCCGGCTTCCTCTGAAAATTCCGCCGGATCAATCCCTGCCGCCTCAAAAATATCTTGATAAATCTTTGTCAGACTGATATTTAACGTTGTAAGGATTCTGGCCGCAACACACTCTGAATCACGCACGATCGCCATCAACATATGCTCCGTACCAACCTCCGATGCCTGAAATCGCTCTGCCTCTCTTCTGCTGTTCTCAAGAAGATACTCTAAGCGTGGACTTCTCTCTGCCTTTCCTTCAAATACAACTTCCTCTGTCGGAGAAATCAGTTCTCCGATCACTTTCAAAATCTCATTCTCATTTACTCCGTTTGCCGCAAGGATCTGACCTGCCACTCCCGTAAACACTCTCCGCAGTCCAAGCAAAAGATGTTCTGTCCCAATATATGGGTGTCTTAACTCCTTTGCTGCACTCCTCGCGGTCTTTAACACACTCTCAGCCTGTTTTGTATATCCAATCTGCATGAATTCCTCCTTCTATCTCTCCTACACATATTCTTCATAAATCTCATCCACAAGCTGATGAACTTCCTCCCTGGAAATGTTCTGACAGCTTGCCTTTGCAAGCAGTACTCTGAGCTGCTCTCTCATCTCTTCCACCGCCTGAAGTTTATTGACATCGATGGCGATCACAGCACCTTTTCTGCGGTCCAGCTGAAGAAACCCTTCCTGCTTTAAGACCGAATACGCCTTATTTACTGTATGCATATTGATACCGATATTTTCCGCAAGCTGCCTGACAGACGGAAGTGTATCCCCTTCCCGGATCGTAGATGTCGCAATTCCCATAATGATCTGATTCCGAAGCTGAATATACAGCGCTTCTGAACTGTTAAAATCAATCTCGATAAACATAACCTCACCTCCGTTGTTATATACATGTTATAACATATGACATTTCTTGTCAATGCATTCTCTTGCCCTTTACACTCCTTTTAATTTCAGATATAATAGCAACGTAAATAAGAAAATAAAACAAGATGGAGGAACACTGTGAAAATACGTAGATTATTTGCCATATGGGCTTCAAAGCTCACAGGCTTTGTATGTAAATTGTTAGGAAAGCAGGGGCTCACCTGGTCTGGTAAGATTGCACTTACGATCGATCCTGATATTCTGACAGAGATGGCCGCTGATGTCCGTGAGAAAATCTTTGTCGTTTGTGGTACAAATGGAAAAACCACAATCAATAATCTTCTCTGCTCTACTTTGGAGGGACAGGGAAAAAAGGTAATCTGTAACCACTCCGGTTCCAATATGTTAAACGGAGCTATTGCCGCTTTTGTACTATCTGCAAAATGGAATGGAAAAATCGATGCCGACTATGCCTGTATCGAAGTGGACGAAGCCTCCACACTGCGCATTTTCCCGCATTTCAAACCGGATTACATGATACTGAACAATCTGTTTCGGGATCAGCTGGATCGCTATGGCGAGATTGATATCACAATGAATCTGTTAAAAGATGCAATGCGAATTGCTCCGGAGATGACGATCATCGTCAATGGAGATGATGCACTCTCCACGTATCTTGCCCAGGAAAGCGGCAATCCATATGTCACTTACGGAATTCAGGAGCAAGTATTTGAAGAACAAAGCATCAACGAGATCAAAGAAGGACGTTTCTGCAAAAAATGTGGAGCAAAATTGTTTTACAATTTCTACCATTACAGCCAGCTCGGGGACTACCACTGTCCAAACTGTGATTTCCACCGACCAGAGCTAAACTATAACGCAAGCAATGTCAAGACTGGAAAGGTTCTGGACTTCGATGCAAATGGGGAGCATATTCATGTAAATTATCGTGGTTTCTACAATGTCTACAATATTCTTGCTGTATATGCTGCTGTCAAAGAAGCCGGTATTCCACTTCAAAATTTCAATGAGATCCTCGGCAAGTACAACCCAGAAAACGGACGAATGGAACATTTCTCTATCAAAGGAACGGAAATTATCTTAAACCTTGCAAAGAACCCAGCAGGATTTAACCAAAACATTTCCGCCGTCATGGAGGATGACAGCCCGAAAGATCTGATTATTCTGATCAACGACAATGATCAGGACGGAATTGATGTGTCCTGGCTCTGGGATGTGGACTTTGACCGCCTAGGCGACCCATCCATACGTTCCATCACCGTCAGCGGAATCCGCTGTCAGGATATGCGCTTACGATTGAAATATGTAGATATCCCTTCTATTTTGGAGCCGGATATTGAGACCGCAGTCCGGAAACGCATCGCCGATGGCACCGGAAATTTATACGTCCTTGTCAATTATACTGCCTTGTATAGTACTCATAATATCTTAAAGCGAATGGAGGGTGAACAATCATGAAACTGACTATCGGACATCTTTATCCAGATCTTCTGAATCTCTACGGAGACCGGGGAAATATTCAATGTATGATGAAGCGGCTCCAATGGAGAGGCATCGAAGCAGAGACAATTGAATTTGAGATTCAGGACGAGGTCGACTTCTCTGAACTGGACATCGTTCTGCTCGGTGGAGGGTCTGACCGGGAACAGATGCTTGTCTGCGAACGTCTGAAGGAAATCCGCGATGATTTCAAAGCTTATGTGGAGGACGGCGGTGTTGTCCTTGCAGTCTGCGGCGGATACCAGTTACTCGGGACCCACTATTCCACTGATCAAGGTGTGATCGAAGGGCTTTCCATCGTAGATATTTACACAGAACAGGGCAAGGATTATCGACTCATCGATAACATTGTTCTGGAGAGCGAACTTTCTGATATGCCTGTGGTCGGCTTTGAAAATCACGGCGGCAGAACTTATATCAAAGATCAGAAGCCATTCGGAAAAGTCATTTATGGAAGTGGAAATGACGGACAGAGCGGCTACGAAGGGATCATTTATAAAAATGTGATCGGAACTTATCTGCACGGACCGCTTCTCCCAAAAAATCCTCAGATTTGTGATCATCTTCTCTCAAAAGCACTTGAAAGAAAATATAAGAAGTCAATCGAGCTCGCTCCTCTTGATGACACCGAGGAACGTGAAGCAAATACTTACATTTATCAGCGATTCAAAGGAAAAGTCAGCAGACCGCAGGATCAGGAACAAATTTAAGATTTTACTTCAAAAAAAGTTGCCGTATTTTTTCTTTACGGCAACTTCTTATCGTTATTTCTCTTTTTTAGCTTTATGGAATTTCATAGATGATCCGCTTGTAGTTTAGCTTTTCTTCTTCGGTCTTTGCATGCTCGCTGTCCCAGACATTCTGAAAGGAAAGATCTTTATCGTTTGTCAGTACAACATAGCGGACTGGCTTCACTGCCTGATCCATACGTCCCTCCAAATCCAGCAAATATTTATATTCATAATCATGCACCTCATGATCTTTTGACAAAATCACCCGGAAGTTCTTCCCATCATAGAATAAATCTTCGAGAAACCATTCTTTCTCCCTTCCAAACTGATACATGATCCGCACTTTTGCAGGCTCTTTGCTCTCTGCACTTCTTAAAAACTGTTCCCAGTATTCTCCGCCGTCAACCAGCTTTGTATCTCTGTAAACTACACATCCATCTCTCTTTGCCTGTTCGGCAGTATAATCTTCCGGAACATGATCAAATCCTTGATAGACCCCTTTTCCTCTTGTCCGAAACGTCTGCTTCTCCTTCGGCATCAGTTCCATGCAGCCACTCATATACAAACTGATTCCTATTGCGATCAGCCCAAACAGGATTCTTTTCTTTTTCATCTGATTTCTTTCTCCATATATACTTCGCCATTAAGGTCTTTCCACTCAAATTTCTCATCTAAAATCATATAGCTGTGAAGAGAATCTTCTTTTGGAATGGAAATAGAACCCGGGTTCATATAAATACATCTGTCCGTTTCTCTGCAAACCGGCACATGTGTATGTCCATGAAGAAGAATGTCTCCCTTTTTTAACATTGGCACATGTTCCAGATTATGTACATGTCCATGTGTGGCAAAGATCATACGGTCATTCAAATATAAAATACAGTAATCTGCCATAATCGGGAATTCCAAAACCATCTGGTCTACTTCACTCTCACAATTTCCCTTCACACAAAGAATCTCTTCTTTGATCTCATTTAACATCGCGATCACTTCCTTTGGCGCATAGTCCTTCGGAAGGTCGTTTCTTGGACCGTGATATAAAATATCTCCGAGAAGCAGAAGCTTATCTGCCTTCTCTCTTCTGTATGCTTCTATCATCTTTCTGCAGTAATATGCAGAACCGTGGATATCTGATGCAATCATCCATCTCATTGTTGCTCCTCCTCTGTTTCACTGTGAATTTGCTGTCATTGTACCATCTTTCATTTTCTTTGGATAGGCAAAAATAAAAATTTATAAAAATGTGGCAAAAACAGATGCGCCAATGACCGTCATCAGCCCTGACACAGCGATAGAAAGGCTGCTCATGGCTCCCTGCACCTCTCCAAGTTCCAATGCTTTTGCTGTGCCGACTGCATGCGAAGCCGTTCCAAGAGAAAGTCCTACCGCAATCGGTTCTCTGATTCCAAACATTTTACATATATATTCTCCGATGATATTTCCTAACACCCCTGTCACAATGATGACAGCGACGGTGATCGTTGAGATTCCTCCCAACTCCTCGGAAACTCCAATTCCAATCGCAGTTGTGATCGACTTCGGCAGCAGTGTCACATACTGTTCATGGCTCAGCCCAAACAAATATGCCAACCCGAAAACACTTCCGAGGCTTGACAGTACGCCTGCCGTAATTCCCCAGAAAACTGCCCAGAAATTTTGTTTCAACAATTCCATCTGCTGATACAATGGAACCGCAAGGCAGACAGTAGCCGGAGTCAAAAGATAGCTTAAGTATTTTGCTGATTCGTTGTAAGTAGCATAATCAACATCCAATACATTGAGTACAACAATAACTGCAACGATCGCTAACAGCAATGGATTCAAAAACCCCCATTTCAATTTTTTCCGTGCAAGTAAGCCCAGACCATAGGCTCCGATACTGATCGTCAGACCAAAATACAACGATTCACTAAAAAACTCTTTCATCTTTCCGTTCTACTTCCTTTTCTCTCCTGTAGTCAATAATTCCCTGTGATACTTTTCCGGTGCAAATCATCACAAAAATCGTTGTGATAACAATAATCATCATGACCGGCACAACGATTTCCTTTAAATCCGCCCACACTGTAATAAGTCCAACTGCCGAAGGTATAAACATCGGCGGCATAATATCAATCAAAAAATCCGCTGCAAGTTTCACCTGATTTAATTTTATCACTTTCGCGCAAAGACAAAATAGCATGATCAAAAGTCCATAAATGCTTGCCGGAACCGGAAGAGGGAGCACTGCATGAAGAACTTCCCCTAGAAATGTGACCGTCATGATCACGCCAAACTGATACAATAATTTCATATCTTTTCTCATTCCTTCCCTAAACGATTACAAAATTCTTTGCTTTTCATCATATCACACTCCATTTTGCTGCGCACAATGATTTTTCCACAAAAAAAGCAGAGGATATCTCCTCCATTTTGTAGATATCCTCTGCCTTTTGTAGATATGCTTTATTTTTTTTCAATCTGCAACATATTATGTACAATTCGCACAAATGTCACAGTTCCTTTCCACATCACATCTTCATCAATATTAAATGTTGGATTGTGATGTGGAATATCTGTTCCCTTTTTTTCATTGGAAGAACTCAGGAAGAAAAAAGCTCCCGGAACTTCCAAAAGATAGTTCGCAAAATCTTCTCCTCCCATATTAGGAATTGAAAAATCCTCAATAATATCTTTCGGTTCAAACAGATCGCTGACGGCTTTTGCAGCCAGCTCTGCCATCGTCTCATCATTGACTACCGGGGGAGCTCCCCATATAATCTCACACTCACAGCTTCCTCCAAACATCGCTGAAATAGCCACTGCCAGTCCTTTAATCCTTCTCGCAATATACTGCCGCACTGTCTCATCCAGCGCTCGAATCGTCCCTTCCAAAACTACCTGGTCCGGTATCACATTATATTGGGTTCCTCCTGTAATTTTTCCAACGGTGATAACACTAGACGCTGTTCCCGATATTTCTCTTGTCTGTATTGTCTGCAAAGCAATCAGAAGATGAGCTGCTATGTTGACAGGGTCAACGCCCTTCTCCGGTGTAGATCCATGACAGGATTGCCCTTTTACACAAATAATAAATTTATCAAAAGATGCCATACAACATGCCCTTGGAAAAATAAGAGTCCCTGTCGGAATTTCTTTGCCTAAAATATTTCCGATATGAAGTCCAAAAATAGCAGCTACATCTTTCAGACATCCATTTGAAATTGCAATCTCTGAGCCTCTGGAAATTTCCTCAGCTGTCTGAAAAATCAATCTTACATTTCCATGCATTCCATCTCGTTCTTCCTGAAGTATTTTTGCTGCCCCAAGCAAAATCGCCATATGCGCATCATGTCCACAGGCATGCATGCACCCCTCATGCCTTGACCGATAAGAAACCGCATTTTGCTCCTGAAGCGGCAGCGCATCCATATCAGCTCGCAGGGCAACCGTCTTTCCTTCATATCTTCCTCGGATTTCAGCAATGATCCCACTATCTTTTTCTGAACACCAATAAGGAATTCCCATTTTTTTTAATTCTTCACAAACATACTTTTGTGTCTTTGGAAGATGTGTCCCAAGTTCTGGGATCTGATGTAGATTTCTTCTAACCTTTACAAGATATTTTTGAATCATCTCGTATTCTCGATCCACTTTCCAGTCATTCCTTTCTGTATACACTCTGTCTCTATTCGTGAATCAATGCATGCTGTCCGTCCTTCGGAGCCTCTGTCAACATTTCAAGCGCTTCCTCTACCAGTTCTTTTCGGAAACCTTCTTCCTGCTTCTTTGGAAGGGATGGATTTCCAAATACATGCAATACACTGTTTCCACGCAAAATTCGATGTGCACCAATACCTTCTGAAATTTTTGTCAGATTTGTTACATGCACAATCGGAATCCCCGCTCTCTCAATTTCTTTTACCATCACTGCACCGCAGCGAGAGCTAGTACCTCATGTAGAAGTCAGAATAACCGCATCTACTTCATTTTTCTTCAAGTCCTCTGCGATTCCTTCCCCAAATTTCTTTCCAACTTCCATAGGAGTCATTACCCCTGCCGTTGTATAATAAGAATTTAATACTTCTCCAATCTTTCCTTCCTTCTTTAATTTCACCACTGCATCTACCGGAACCAGTCGGTTTGGATCTTCCAGTACAAATGCATTATTATATCCCTGATGGCTCACCTCATAGTCTTCTGGTCTTAATGTATCTGCATCTTGAAAACTATATTTACAAAAATATTTTGAGTTTGTCGGAACCATGTGATCCGGATTTCCTTTCGGTACCAATCCACCATCTGTAACAAGTGCCAGTTTGATCTCAGATAACGGTTTATCCAAAACCGGAAGCGGGATATCTTCGTGATTCGGCATCACAACTTCTGTATGGAAATTTTGTCCGTAATACTTAGCAAGCAGCATAGAAATTGCACGCCTTGGAGCCGGTATACTGTAATCGATCTCAATTGCAGGTCCCGATCCATGATACCCTTCTTTTCTTCCATCTCCAATAAAATCATTTTTGATCAGTCTGTCCGCAAATTCTGCAACGGACTTCATTGCCTCTCTCATCTTGGCAGCATTGTTCTCCGTCTGTAAAATATATGCGCGGTCTTTATAAAGATCTGTCCCTGGATTTTCCGCATACAGAGCAGTCACCGCCGGAATTTTAACCTGTTCAGTCACCGCTGCCGTAGCAGCTCCACATCCCAATCCATATCTTCCTGCATTGAATCCTGGTCCTGCCACAAATAAATCTGCCTGATATTTCTTTACAAGTTCTACAAACTCCCTGCACACTTCTTCTGTATGCTCCGCTATATAATTATCTCCGCAAATAATCGTTGCTACAATCTCGTAAGATTCGCCCAGAAGTCTTTTCAGAAGAAGTCCCGGACCTACCGGTTCTTCTTTTACACTGACCCCAACACTTGCGGTATCTTCCCCGCCCATTCCGGCATAAAACTGATTAATATAATGTATCACTCTGATCTTCTCTGACATTATGACTCCTCCTTTCCATTTGTCTGTGGAACTTCCGGCAGATCACTGTCTGTTGTCACATAGCAGTCTCCTAACTGCGACCAGATTCCCTGATAAGCAAAGTTTGTTGTATGTGTAAACGGACCATACACATCTACTCCCATCAGACTTGGTACATTCGTTTCCTCTCCAATCACCCTCTCTACTCTTGGATGATTCAGATCATAATTCCTTCCACTGTTTACTACTGCATCTATTTTCGAATCGGAAATGACTAACATATCTCCTGGTTTATCGTTCGATACTGCGGACAAATTCATCACGCAGGTCATTCCCATTTTTTCTGCCCAGTTAAACGCCAGGGCAGAATCCAGCTGGCAATGTCCCATTCCAGATTTATTGATAATCACACAGTCCGCTTTCAGCGTTTCTTTACAGAGTGTTGCTGCCATCATTCCCATCGTATCTTTCCCATCGATTTTCATCACATTGTTGGCAAATACAACTCCCACAAATTCAATATCCTTTCCGTGTCTGCGCAGCAATTCCTTCAGGTATACTTCATTTTGCAAATAGTAGTTTGGTTCCCAGTATCTCCATACCATTGCTCCATCCAAAATTTCTGTTGGCTGCAAAATTGTCGGAAGAAATCCAATCGCACTTTGTCCATATACAAGGAAATTCCATGTGTCATGCGACGCCATATGCGTAACAAGATAAGCAACCTTCGGAAGTGGCTTCCCATCTTTTCCAGGTCCGACTGGTCCCATTTCAAACTCTTCTGTTTCATCTGGTTTCTGACCAATTGCAAGTTTTGCCAAATAAACATTGATTGTCAGTGATGCATGTTTCAGTGCTTCTGCATAACTTGCATCTGTGACTCCTTCCGCCGGAGTTGCATCCAGGATCACATGATAATGTTTAGAAAAATGAGTATACTTTGCACATGGACCACCCATATCCATATAATATTTGATATTGCATTTTGCATAATAAATATCAGAAACAACAACACCTTTTAACGCAACCGTACGTCCTTCTCCCATCGGTGCAAGTTTTCCCCAAATTCCAGGGTAGGATGTCTCCGGTGCCTCTGCCTTACACCTCGGCTGCATAATATCATGGATTCCCAAAATACGGCAGCTCTCCCCCGGCACTGCCAGTTTGATATCCAGTGTGCCGAACAATTCGTTTTTTACAAGATCAATCAATTCCTCTTTACAGACCGTCAGAACTCCTTCTTCCAGACTGGTTTTTTGTCCAAATTGTACTTTGTTTACCCGAACATAATCAATTTGTAATCTCTTACTCATATCCATTCTCCTTTCGACCGAGATTTATGTTGTATGGATAGATCTCTTTTCACTTTATCTTTATTGTAAATCCTTATTAGCACGCATCCAATTCACAAAAAAACAATTTGTCTAATTCTATTACAAATCCTCAATATGCCAAAAAGACTCCGAAAAGGGGCACCCTTCGGAATCTTTTTTTACTTTTCGCATATTTCTTCCAACATGTGAAGCGCTTTCTCCACAATCCTTCTCCTATATAAATACTCCCCTTCTTCTGCCCTTTTCGGTTCCCCGCATGGGTAACAGATGTTGTTTCCTTTCACGACACGGCTTACTCCCATATCCACTGCAATCCTTGTCAAGTTTGTTATCTGTACGACCGGAATCCCTCTTTTTTCAATTTCAATTCCGATATAGGCTCCACAGCGCGTACTTGTACCGCATGCTGATGTGATCAGCACCGCATCTACCTTATTTTTTATCACATCCGCTGCAATTTGCTTTCCGAGATGGATACTTCTTTCTACCGATGTCATTACCCCCACAGTGGAGAGAAAAAATGGACACAATTTCCCTATCTTCCCCTCTCTTTCCATTTCTTGCATCGCATCAATCGGCAATAGGCGGTTGTAATCTTCTTCTACATAACTTGTATCATATCCTTGGTGGCTGACTTCGTACTCTTCCTCTTCCAAACTATACGTTCCATATTTTCCTGCATTTGTGGACGGCATTCGATCCGGATTTCCTTTTGGCACAAGTCCCCCATCAGTTATCAGTAAAATAGTCGCTTTTCTCAAATCACATCGAAGTTCCGGAACACTTCTTTTTTCCGGCAGATCCATCAGCACTTCGCTTTGATAGGATTCTCCATAATATTTTGCCAGCAGCATATCGAGACAACGTTCCGGCGCAGATCTCTGATAGTTGATAAACGGGATAATCTTCCCTTCTTTTGTGTAGCTTCCCTCTGGCTGAGAATAAATATAATCTATTTGCCTTAACATACTTTTAAATTCTTCTTTCTGATTGGATTTTTATCAAATTCCTCTGCTCGTTTTTCCATCATTCTCTGATTCGATAAAATTGAGTATCCTAAAGATTCGGAATCCAGTATCTCACGAATCTGTTCAAAATACTTCATATAATTATCATGCATTCCTTCATCTACCCAATCTTTGATAATTCCTACCAGTGCATGTGCTTTTAGCTTTGCCATCAGACTCAACTCACTTTCCGACAGCTTGAATCCGCATTCAGAATATCCCATATCAATATTGATCTTCCAAAGTTCATAATAAATTTCATACAAAGATTCAAACAGAGAATTTTGTCCAACATATTGAAAACACGCAAAGTAAAATTTCCGTTCTGCATAAAGAGCCTTACATACTTTCACAAAACTCTCTGTCAGCTTCGATGGATCGTTAAAAGAATTTACATTTTCCAACATATCTGTATAAAACATCCAGTTGATCAGCTCATATTTGTCCTTGAAATGATAGTAAAATGTATTTCTACTGATATTGCAGTAGTCCGTAATATGCTTTACAGAAATTTTCGATAACGGCTGCTGTTCCAGTAATTTTTTCAAAGCAGTTGCCAACGCTTCTTTCGTAATAGAATTATTCGACATACTTCTTCCTCCACACTTCACAAATTATTGCTTCATTTTTTATTTTTCCTGTCATTTTTCTGTATTTTCATTGTATGATAGTTTTTTTCTATATGCAATATTGAAGAAATGAATATTGAACACTTTTCATTTTTGTAATACTTTTCACTTATAAAATTTGCAAAAAATTGTACGGAATCTCTATTTTTTCTTACATATTCCTCTTATGTACATATTTACAACAAAACATTTTTTCGTAAAATGAATTTCCCTTTTTCTCTTGTTAGCATTTGATTAGAAAAATTGGTCGGAAAAAAAGGGGGTTTTATTTATGTATCTATATGCTGCAATCGCTGCACTTCCAATTTTATTCACTATTATCTTTATGGCTGTCTTCAATTGGCCTGCAAAACGTGCATTGCCTTTCTCTTGGCTGATTGCCTGCCTAGTTGCAGGATTTGTATGGAAAATGGATTTTCTGGAAATCTCAGCCAGAACAATTTCTGGTTTCCTAAGCGCTCTGGAAACTTTGTTTATCATTTTTGGAGCTCTTCTCCTTATGAACGTACTCAAGCAGTCTGGTGCCATGGCCGCAATCAATCAACTCTTCTCTGGAATTACGCGTGATGCGCGAATCCAAGCAATCCTGGTCGGATATGTTTTTGCTGGATTCATCGAAGGCGCTGCTGGTTTTGGTACTCCTGCTGCTTTGGCTGCACCAATTCTGATCAGCCTGGGATTTCCACCGCTTGCCGCAGCAGCCATCTGCCTTATCTATAACTCCACTCCCGTCTGTCCAGGACCTGTCGGAGTTCCAACCTTAACAGCTTCTTCTACCGTTCAGTCTGCTGTAGAGCACCTCGGCGGAAATAGTGAAGCCTTTACACTTGCATTAACAAAATGGACCTGTATTCCACATATGATCGGTGGCATCTTCATCATTATGATCGGAGTATGTGTCCTAACAAAAGTATTCGGAAAAAATAAAAGCTTTAAAGATGCACTGCCGGTTTTTCCTTTCTGCATCTTTACCGGATGTGTGATTGGCGTAATCTATATTCTTATGGCAATCTTTGCAGGTCCTGAATTAACTACCATGACTGCATTTCTGGGAGCATTGCCAATCTTAGTCTTTTGCATCAAAAAAGGATTCCTGATGCCGAAAGACATCTGGACTTTTGACGGCGTATCTGAATGGGGCGAATCGTCTTGGATGTCCTCCCAGCAAGTGGCACAGGCAAAAGATAAACAAATGAAGCCTTTTCTCGCATGGCTGCCTTATATTGTGATCGGCGCTCTACTCGTCGTGACTCGCGTAGGATTTTTCCATCTGAAACCGATTCTTACCAGCGAGCCTTTTATCATTCACATTGACCATATTTTAGGTTTTGAAAATATTTCATGGGATTTTAAATTCTTATGGAACCCTGGAATTTTCCCATTTATACTGATTGCGATTTTCACCGTATTTCTTCACAAAATGACAAAAGAAGAAATGAAGACTGCATGCCGTGATTCTGTAAAGCAAGTATCCGGAGCTGCCATTGCTCTTCTGTTTGGTGTAGCCATGGTAAATCTCTATCGCTTCACTTGTTGTCCTTCGATTGGAAACTTAGTTGCTTCCTCTGAGTTTCATGGCGAATTTACCTTCGCAAACAGCAGTATGCTCTATGTCATGGCAAATGCACTTGCCAAAATTTTCAACGGAACGTATTTCTTAATTGCTCCATTGATCGGAGTGCTCGGTTCCTTTATGTCTGGTTCCTGCACAGTATCGAATACTCTGTTTTCTTCTCTGCAATTTGAAACAGCGACTCTGCTTGCTATGCCACAAGTACTGATCGTTGCTCTTCAAAATATGGGAGGTGCCATCGGAAATATGATCTGTGTCAATAACATTGTATCCGTCTGTGCCACAACCGGAACAATGGGAAACGAAGGAAAATTGATGCGTACCAATATCATTCCTTGTGTAATTTATTGCGCAATTGTCGCCGTAGTCGTAGGTATTCTAATCATGGCCGGCGTCAATCCAATGCCAGAACTTTTACACTGACATCATCGTTCCTATAAAAATTTTGAACAGTATCATCAACTGCCCAAAATCCATACAGATTTATTTTCTGAATGATGTTTCTATGATTCAAAAGGAGTATGATAAAGACAAGTAAAAAAACAGTCTGAAAAACGAAAGGAGACATGATTTATGCGTTACGAATGTGAACAGGTAGAACTGAAAAGAAAAGACGATGGTACGGACTTATACCTTACAAAATTCTGGTGTCCAGCAAGCTGGCAGGATAAAAATATCCTTATGGTTCATGGATTAACTTACACGCAGCATGTATTTGATATCAAATACAAAGATTACAGTGTTTGCGAATATTTTGCAAAGAACGGATACACTGTATGGCGTCTGGATCTTAGCGGATATGGAAAATCTGGAAAATACGAAGACGGATGGAAAGTCACAACACAACATGCTGCAGAAGATGAAATTTATGCTCTCGAAAAAATCTGTGAGTTACAGGGTGTAGAAAAACTTGATTTGCTTGGCTGGTCATGGGGAACAATGACAACTTCCAAAGTTGCTTCACAGCGCCCGGATTTATTAAAGAAAGTCGTATGGCTTGGACCTTGCTTCGGTGGTGCATTTGAAGCGACTCCAGTAACAGAACCATTTTCTTATCTAAACTATGGATATGTCATCCGTGTATGGCAACATGTTCCTGGTACCAATGATCTTGTTACTGATTTCGATACGGTCGAACCAGAACTTCACGGAATGTGGGTAGACCATACATATGCTCAGGATGGCGGACATGGACGTCCAAACGGCGGTGCGAAAGAGATTATGGAAATCGGCGATGGCTGGCTGATCGATACAAAAGCAGTAAAAGTTCCTGTATTGATTATTACTGGTGACAATGACTTCTATGTGAACATTGACAGATGTTATCAAGCTGAGAAGGAACTTCCAGAAGGATCCAAATTACTTCATCTGCACGGCGCTGGTCACGCAATGTATCTTGAAAAAGATTACTATCAGACTACACGGGAAGCAATCTTGAAATTTATCTCTGAATAGAGACAAATTCCTCTATAATAAAATCTTTGGCAAAAGTGATTTCTTGCCGCTTCTGCCAAAAGAGCCGGGAACAAAATCCCCGGCTCTTTTCCTTTCACAGTATCAACTGCATTCTATATTATGATTTACTCTCCAAAATCTTATCAATACTTACCAGTTTCACACTCAGTACAAAGATCTCACATGCCTTCGCCAGTTCCTCCGGTGTCGGATATGATGGTGCAATACGGATATTGCTGTCTTTTGGATCTTTACCATACGGGAATGTCGCCCCTGCAGGTGTCATGACAAGTCCTGCCTCACTTGCCTTTGCAACAATCGCCTTGGCACATCCATCCATCGCATCAAACGAGATGAAATATCCTCCTCGCGGCCGTAACCAGGAACCGATTTCAAGTCCTTCCAGCTCTCTCTCTAAAATTGTCAGGACTGTCTCAAATTTCGGACGCAGAATATCTGCATGCAGCTTCATATGTTCCACCATTCCGTGAATGTCTTTATAAAAGCGTGCGTGGCGCAGCTGATTCAACTTATCATGTCCGATTGTCTGGATCTGCATCTGTTTTCTGATCGCCACAAGATTGGCATCCGATGCCGCAATCGCTGCAACTCCGGAACCCGGAAAGCTTACTTTGGATGTGGAACAGAATTTATACACCATATCTGGGTTTCCTTCTTTTTTACATTCCATCAAAATCTCTATTAAATAGTCCTGCTTGTCTTCGTATAAGTGATGGATACCATATGCATTATCCCAATAAATACGGAAATCTTTTGCCGCCGGTTTCAGTTTTGCAAAGCGGTGTACTGTCTCGTCAGAATATGTGATTCCCTGTGGATTCGAATATTTCGGGACACACCAGATTCCTTTGATTGCATCATCCTCGCTGACCAGCTTCTCCACAATATCCATATCCGGTCCATCCATCGTCATCGGCACATTGATCATTTCAATCCCAAAATGCTCTGTGATCGCAAAGTGCCTGTCGTATCCAGGAACCGGGCATAAGAACTTTACTTTGTCCAATTTTGCCCACGGAGTACTTCCCATTACCCCATGCGTCATGGAACGTGCAATCGTGTCGTACATAATATTCAAACTGGAATTTCCAAAGATAACGATATTGTCTTTCGGCACTTCTGTCATATCGGCAAGGAGCTGCTTCGCTTCACGGATTCCATCGAGTACTCCGTAATTTCGGCAATCTACCCCTTCCTCGCATTTCAGATCGGATTCACTTGTAAGGACATCCATCATCCCCATCGCAAGATCCAGCTGTGCCGCAGAAGGTTTTCCTCTAGACATATCAAGCTGCAGTCCCTGTGCCTTTACCTTTTGAAATTCTTGTTCTAACTGACTTTTCAGTTCTAAAAGTTCCTCTTTACTTCTATCCTTATACGCTAACATTGCAAGACCTCCAAAATCTGTTTTCAATTTAACATCATACTCATTTTTTGACGTTTCGTCAATACTTTCTTGCATTTATTTACGCATTTTCACTATTTTCTTTTATTTTTTATTCTTTTTTGAATGAATCTATATTTATTAATTCATTTTTCTATCGATATGCTTTCAGAATCTCTCCTAGACTCTCCTCTGTAACATGATGATATACCGTTCCATCAATCATCATGTTCGGCCCTTTGGCACACTGTTTCATACACCCGCTTGTCCGCAGATAAAATCTGCCTCCCTCAGATACTTCTCCTTGCCGGATTTTCCACTTTTTCTCAAGTATTTTCAAAAGATCGTAAGAGCCTTTTGCTGAACACCCTGCTCCTACACATATTTGAATCTCATGACGATAATTCTCCGCCTTCAGGCTTGGATAACGTTTGATGACTGCCGCCAGAAATGTCTCCTTCATTTTTGTAACTTCTGCCACTTGTTTCTGCACTGCTGCCGGAATACATCCTTTCACATCCTGGATCTCCCGCAGCATATTGACGAGATCCTCCTGAGAAATCGTTTCTCCCTCCTTTGTATAATATTCTATAATTTCACGAATCTGTTCCTCCATCTTTTCAATCTCCTTTCTGTATCTTCATTGTCCATCTTTTGTATTGCATCTGTTCCCTTTGCCTATTCTCTGATATCAGCCTCAAATCCTGCCGGCGTACATATTTCATCAAAGAGAAGATCGCCATTCACAAAAAGCCGATATCTGACCGTACATGCAGCATGTTCGTAGATTCCTCTTCCCATCGCCCCCAACTGCGGTGCCAGAAGTTTCTGCGGATGGTTCTGCTGTAGTTGTGCCTCAAATTTTATATGTTTCTGTTCAATCACTATCCGCTTCTCTGTTCTTTCCTTGACTCGAGCTCCACAATAAGTCGCAAGACGATAGTGTCTTCTTCCGTACCAGATTTCTGCAATCGTTCCTTCAAAGGAAAATGGTCCCACCGGAATTGTTGCTGCTGCCGCCATCAAGTGCAATCTTCCTCCTGCCCCTCTGCTGCACTGGGTCCAGACATATTGATCTGGAAAAGACGTGCCGCGGTCTTTCTCAATATACCCGATTCCTTTGTCAAAATGAAGCTGCTCTCGATTGATCTTCAATGTTCCTGCCACATTGTGTCTCATACTGATGATCTCATGTCGGCACTGCATAAATGGGATCCAGCGAAACGGACCCATAATATCCCCAGACAGTTGGGAGAATTTCCCATAGACAAGCTTCCCTTTCATTTTCAATTCTCTCGTCCGTATATCAATAGAAATCCCAGTTTCCGAAAAGATATTTCTTCCGATCCGGCAGTACAGACGTCCCTTTGCCGCATAAAACTGTTCCGGTGCATAATGAATCTTCCAAACATGATCATTTGCGATCACCTGCAGCATCGCACTTTTTTCTCCTCTTGGATTGATATGGAACGATGGAATAAAGCAAATAGTCTGGGATCCACTTTCATGCTTAAAATACCATCCTTCAAAATAGCACTTCTTTTTTCGTTCCCCATAAAAATAATTTTTTCTGCTCATTTCCCCTCCACTGCTGCATTTCTTACTGCAGGATTATCAATCAGATTTCCTTCTTTATCAAACCGCGATCCATGGCAAGGACAGTCCCATGTCTCTTCTTCTGGATTCCACGTCAACTTACAGCCGAGGTGGGGACAGCGGATGCCTCCGGGAGCCGCCAGTCCTTTGGCGCTCTTTGCTCCTTCTACCGCTGCTGCTTTCAATGCTCTGATCGGAACTCTCTGCGGAGAAAACACTGCTGCATTTCCACTTTCTTTCTGGCAGATCTGTTCTGTAATCATCAGAGCCGCTGCCATCGAGGAAGTCATTCCCCATTTCCCAAATCCGGTTTCTACATACCACTTTTTATTTTTTCCTGTATAAAGTCCGATGTAAGGAATGGCATCGAGTGTCATGCAGTCCTGCGCTGACCATCTATCTATCGTCTCACAATCTCTCCAATATTCTTTTGCCCGCCTCTCTAGCTTCTTGTATTGCCCTCCGGTCTCATTTTCTCCGGTCCGATGTCCTTCTCCTCCAAACAATGTGAACTCTCTGAAATTCCGAAAGGAGAAGTCTTCCCCGGGATCTACTCCCAAATACAAATGTTCAAAGGGTTGTGCCTGTTTCAATGCAAGTACATAACTGCGTTCTTGATGCATCCTTGCAAAATAATATCCTGGTGTATTCATAATCGGATAATGAGACGCAAATACAACTGCATCTGCCAACACGTTTCCATGATCCGTGTAAATTTTCCCCTCCTCCACACCAGTTACTTTTGTGTGCTCATAAATTACAAGCTGTTCTGCAAGTGCTTTTAAAAAAAGCAATGGATGAAATGCTGCCTGTTTCTGATAACAGATACTTCCCATAACTGAAAATGGAAGCTCTGTCTTTGTAGTAAACTCCGCCTCGATCCCAAGACGTACTGCCGCCTCCACTTCTCTCTTTATCTGCTCTGCATCGGTCAGTGAATAGAGGTAGGAACTACATTCTCGAAAGTCGCAGTCTATCTGCTCTTCCTGTATCAACCGACCATACATCTTCAGTGCACGCTTATTTGCACTGACATATTTTCTTGCTTTTTCCTCTCCCGCCTCTCTGAACAGTTTTTCATAAATCAAATTGTGAGAAATCGTAATCTTTGCTGTGGTCCCTGCAGTCTGTCC
Source organism: Faecalimonas umbilicata (assembly GCF_004346095.1). Classification (GTDB taxonomy): domain Bacteria; phylum Bacillota; class Clostridia; order Lachnospirales; family Lachnospiraceae; genus Faecalimonas; species Faecalimonas umbilicata. Next base: position 22,702 of record NZ_SLZV01000001.1, read on the forward strand.
ACTTCCCACTCGATTCCCCTCAAGAACGATCACATCTTTTCCTGCTCGTTTCAGAAAAAAAGCCGTCAAAATTCCTGCCATTCCTCCGCCGATCACTGCAACTTCTGCTCGAACACTCTGAGCAAGTGGCGAGAACGCAGGAAGCTTGCTTGTCTTCGTCCAGATTGTATCCATACACTCCACCTCATTTTTGTTACTTCTACACGTCATAGAAAGTATGGACAATTTTTCTACCACTTATTCTGTTTTCCTGACCCTCCTCTCTGTTGTGCTCGCTTTATATTCACATTATAATCACTTCTGCCGAGAGAATCTTCTATACCTTTCCTTCTTTGAACGCAAGAATCATCTCATTTGTCAGACTGATATGCTTTTCTGTCACTGGGATTTCTTCACGCTCAAACCACTCTGCCAAGGCAAGCTCCTCTTCGTCAAGCGTAATCTCGGCACTTCCATCTAACTCCGCAAAAAATCCAAACAACAGTGTATCCGAAAAAGACCACGGCTGGCTTTTATAATAACGCAGATTTTTTACTTTCAAGCCAACTTCCTCCATCACTTCCCGCTGCACCGTCTCCTCGATCGTCTCACCGATTTCTGCAAAACCGGCAATCAATGCATATTTCTTGTAGTCTCTGCCTGCATATTTTGACATGAGCAGCCGATTACCGTCTGTCACACCAATAATGACTGCCGGGCAGATTTTCGGAAATTCCATCTGTCCACAATACTCACAGCGCATCATACGTTCTTTTTTGTCATGTACCATCGGTCTGCCGCATACTCCGCAAAATTTTCTGCTCCGATACCAGTTATATAGCTGGAAACCTGTAATCCCCGCAAAGGCAAGATAAAGTGGCTTCGCCTGCCGGAAAGCTTCAGTATGTTCCATCTGAAATGTAGACAGCTGTGCATAACGGATATGTTCTCCCAAATAGAAACACTTCCCATCTATCTCAAACAAATATGTATAATTCTCATAGATCCCATCATTTTCCTTTTCCAGTTCCGCAAAAGTCGGAAAACGGATTTCCTCTCCCTTTTTCTCCAACAATACCTGATGTCCGTCATAACAGAGCATAATACTGTCTTTCTCCGGCGGTTTTGGGTTGTACTCATTTCGATACCGGTGTGGTGCAATATCTTGAATCATGATTTTTACCTCTTTTTCTTCTATTTCCTATTTTTCTTTTTTCATCCATCCACTTGTATTTTTATCTGTCTGCGAGATACTCTTCTTTTAAAATATCCATGTGGATTTCATCCCAGAAACGTCCTTTTGCATAATAGCTTTCTCTTCTTCTTCCAAACTCACGGAAGCCGACTTTCTGATAAGTGTGGATTGCTCTCTCATTAAAGGCAAATACCCGCAGCATCACATTGTGAAGGTTTAATGTCTCAAAAGCAAAATCGAGAAGGAGCCTTAACACCTCCTGCCCATATCCTTTTCCCCGATTTTCTTCCTCTCCGATAAAAAGTCCGACTTCCGCACACTGACGGATCTGATTGATCTCCTGGATCCCACAGTTGCCGATCAGTGTATCATCTTCTTTTCTAATGATCGCAAACTGTGTCTTCCCTTGCATACTTTGGATCCATGCCTCTTCCGCCTCAACCGTCATGATCATCGCAGAATTCCCAAGTCCGTCTGTCGTCTCAAAATCGCTGAGCCACTTCACATAAGTTGCTGCATCTTCCACCTTTGGTACCGCAAGATAAAGATGTTTCCCTTCCAATTTCTTAATATATCCCATTCTTTTTTCCTCCCATCTTTTCTTTCTATCTGCTTCTATAAAAATTTTCTCTTTTTATCCTATTTTTCTCTTCGCACAAGCCTATTTTCGCGATGGTGCAATGTATTCCTTCTCTACATCCTTTTTTCGCCAGTTTTGAATAAAGAACCATTTTTTCGGAATGGTAACAATAAATACAATTCCAAGTACAATTCCAAATGCGATTTTTAACGACTCCAGTCCTTTGATCGCCGCCAGTGTCAACTCATTTGACACAAGATAGTACATGGTATAGTAAACACCTGCTCCCGGCACAAGCGGGAAAATCCCCGAGATCAAAAACACTGTGATCGGACATTTCTTCCAGACTGCAAAAATGCGGGAGACAAGTACAACTCCGACTGCACCGAAGAACGAGGCAACCGCTGTATCCGTAAACGGTACTGTGAGATAATAGCAAAACCATCCCGCCATTCCAGTAAATGCTGCACACAAATAAAATTTGCGAGGAACATTGTAGAGAATCGCAAATGCAAGTGATCCTGTGGATGCCAGAAGTAAATTTAATACAAATGTCATAAAAACATTCCTCCCATCAGACTATTGTAAATAGACAGTACGGTTCCTGCCCCGACTGCAATATAGACAAATACAAGAACGGCATCTACCATGCGGACAGTCCCTGATAAAATGTCACTGTCTGCAATATCGCGGATTGCATTTGTAAAAGCAATTCCTGGTACAAGCGGCATGATCGCACCGCTGATCAGCTTATCCATCCGAAGCGGAAACGGCAGGAAGTTGATCGCGCATAGTGTCAGCACCGTGATAAATGCACCTCCCAGAATATTGACGATCACTTTTGAACTGTTATATTTTTTGACTCCCATCAGAAATACATGCAGCAATACTCCGATGCAGAATGCAATTCCACTTTCTGTCAAAGTTGCCCCCATAATATAGCAGAAACTTCCTGCTCCCATCCCCGATGCAAACGTCTGCAACGGTTTGCTCGTGCGGGGCATCTGTTCGATCTTTTTCAGCCGTTGAAACGCCTCATCGACACTGACTTTTCCTTCTACAATCTCTCTTGAGAGCGCATTGACCTCCGCTACAATTCCTAAATGTGCACCTGACAATGGCACATGCTTTGTTTTTGCATAGATTGTCTTCTCACCATCATCTGCTGTGATAAAAATCCCATTGCTCAGTACAAATGTATCCAATCCCTGCACTCCATAATGCTCACAGATATGCCACACAGTCTCCTCTACCCGAAAGATCTCCGCCCCGTTTCTTAAGAGGATTCTCCCTGCCTCCATCGCCAGTTCCAGTACTCTGTGCGACTCTCCGTTATTGATTTCTATAATTTCTTCTTTTTCTTTCACATCCTGCCTCCAATTCTCATACCTTCTATTTTAAGAGGATTTTCTCCATCAACCAGCGCTGCGGCTTCATCCCTGCTTTCTCATAAAAGCGAAGCGCCGCCTCATTAAAGCTCCAGACACAAAGATCGATGCGTTCTGCCCCAATGTCTTGTGCCAGTCTCTCTACTGCCTGATATAAACTGATTCCGACTCCTTGCTTTCTATATTGCTGTGATACATAAATATCTTCAATGTACACCGTCTTTTTCGGCACCATGATCGGATGCTTTGTCTCCCGTATGGTAGCAATACAGATTCCCATCAGCTCGCCTTCCTCTGTGTCCGCACCAAGCGTGATCATTTCATCCTTTTGAAGCATACTGTAAAATTCTTCCTTTGTATAGACTGTTCCAATTTCCTCCATCTGCCGATACATATCCGGTCTGCTCTCTGCATGTAATTTATGGAGTTCCGCCATAAACTGGCTTACAGTATCGTAATCGTTCTCTCTTAGTTTCCTGATCTTCATATCTATTCACTCCTTCTTTCCTGTTCTTCGTTTTGTCGATAGCCGTATTATAGCGCAACTTTTCTCCAAAGTATACAAAAAATCCTCACTCTTTTTTCAGCCGCATGTTCTTTCTGAAAAACAAAAAGAGAAAGACCACAGCCACTTCCTGCTGTCATCTTCCCCTTCTCTCTATCACATGCTTCTTTTTGCCGTCTGCTTTTTATGCCTCATCAATCGCTTTTCCGATATCGTTTCTCTTATATTTGTTCGCAAATGTAACCCACTCTGTCGCAGCATATGCATTTGCTCTTGCCTCTTTTAAATCTTTTCCTTTCGCAGTCACGCCAAGTACACGCCCACCGTTTGTCACGATTGTATCTCCGTCAAATTTTGTTCCTGCATGGAAGCAGTAGTACCCTTCATGTTTCTGGAATTCTTCCAGTCCACTGATCGGAAGCCCTTTGTCGTATTTTTCCGGATAGCCGTCTGATGCAAGTACAACACAGACTGCCGCATTCTCTTCAAATTCCAGCTCGATCTGATCTAATTTCCCATCAATACAAGCTTCCATCACTTCAAGAATATCATTTTTCATTCTCGGCAGTACCACCTGTGCCTCCGGATCGCCAAATCTTGCATTGTACTCCAGCACCTTCGGTCCTTCCTCTGTCAACATCAATCCAAAGAAAATAATTCCCTTAAATGGTCTTCCCTCTGCTTTCATCGCATCGACTGTTGCCTGATAAATATGCGCCTTGCAGAAAGCATCCACCTCTTTTGTATAGAACGGACTTGGAGAAAACGTTCCCATTCCTCCTGTATTCAGCCCCTGATCTCCGTCTTTTGCACGCTTGTGATCCTGCGCTGATGTCATAGTCTTGATTGTATTTCCATCTACAAAGGAAAGCACCGATACTTCCCGTCCAGTCATAAACTCTTCGATTACGATCGTATTTCCGGCCGCTCCAAACTGATGATCAAGCATCAGTGATTTCACACCTTCCTGCGCCTCCTCCAGCGTATTGCAGATCAGCACACCTTTTCCGAGCGCCAGTCCGTCTGCCTTCAGAACGATTGGAAATTTTGCTGTTTCCAGATAAGCAAGCGCCTCTTCTGCACAATCAAAATTCTCATATGCCGCTGTCGGAATCTGATATTTCTTCATCAGATCTTTCGAAAATGCCTTCGATCCTTCCAGAATCGCAGCCGCCTTATTTGGACCAAATACACGCAATCCTTCTGCCTCAAAGACATCAACAATTCCTCCGACAAGTGGGTCATCCATTCCAACGATCGTCAGATCAACTGCATTCTCCTTTGCAAATGCTGCCAGCTTTTCAAATTCCATCGCACCGATGTCTACACATTCCGCATATTCTGCGATCCCTGCATTACCTGGTGCACAGTAAATCTTCTCTGCTTTGCTGCTTCTTGACACACTCCATGCGATTGCATGCTCTCTCCCGCCGCTTCCTACAATTAGTACTTTCATAAATTATGCCTCCTACGATTTTCTACCGTTTCTCTGCTCATTCTTCTCTGAATGCAGACCTGTTATGCCGATCTGTTCTCTATCTCCACTCACCAATAACTCTTTTCGGTACACTACTCGCCGCAGACTACCGCCTTCCCATCGATCAGTTCAATCTTCCCGTTTGCAATCAAATCAATCGCCTTCGGCAAAATCTTCCACTCCGCCTCTTCCATCACACGCCGCTGAAGTGTCTCTGGAGTGTCATTATTTTTCACTTCCACTGCTTTCTGCAAAATAATCGGACCGGTATCCGTTCCTTCATCTACAAAGTGTACTGTTGCGCCGACAACCTTCACCCCTCGTTTCAGTGCCGCCTCATGTACTTTCAGCCCATAATATCCCTTTCCGCAAAATGCCGGGATCAAAGATGGATGAATATTGATCATGCGATGTTCGTACTGTCTGATCACCTTTTCCGGAATCACCACAAGAAATCCCGCAAGCACGATCAGATCCGGATTTAACTGTTGAAGCTCATCAAGGAAAGCATCGTTAAATGCTTCCCTTGATTCATAATCTTTCGGTGAAATGCACATTGCAGGAATCCCATGCTTCTTCGCACGTTCCAAAGCATAGGCATTCTTATTGTTGCTGATGACACCGATGATCTCTGTATTTGTAATTGTCTTAGCTTCAACTGCATCCATGATTGCCTGCAGGTTTGTCCCCCCGCCGGAAACTAATACAACTATTTTTAGCATAAAGTAACTCCTTTTTCTCCTGCTTCGATATGTCCTACCACATATGCGTCTTCTCCGGCAGCCTTGATTGCTGCAACAGTCTTCTCCACATCATCTTTATCGACTGCCACGATCATTCCAAGTCCCATATTGTAAGTATTGTACATCATCTCTTCTGCAATCTCACCTTCTCTTGCCAGCATACGGAAGATTGGCGGAACCGGATAGCTGTCTTTTTCCACAACTGCACGCACACCATCACAGAGCATACGAGGAATATTCTCATAGAATCCACCACCTGTGATATGACTGCATCCTTTGATCTTCACTCCGCTTTCCTTAATACCGCGAAGTGCTTTCACATAGATCTTTGTCGGTGCGATCAGTGCTTCTCCAAGCGTAGTTCCAAGCTCTTCATGATATGTATCTAAAGTATCTTTGTCCATCTTAAATACTTTTCTTACAAGAGAAAATCCATTGCTATGTACTCCCGAAGACGCAATTCCGATCAGAACATCCCCATCTTTTAATTCCTTTCCAGTGATCAGGTCCTTCTCATCTACGACTCCGACTGCAAATCCTGCAAGATCGTATTCATCTTCTGGATAAAATCCTGGCATCTCCGCAGTCTCTCCACCGATCAGCGCTGCATCGGACTGTTTACAACCTTCTGCAACACCACTGACGATCGTAGCGATCTTCTCCGGCACATTTTTTCCGCATGCAATATAATCTAAGAAAAACAACGGCTCTCCACCCGCACATGCGATGTCATTGACACACATTGCAACACAGTCAATCCCCACTGTGTCATGCTTATCGAGAATAAATGCAAGTTTTAACTTTGTTCCGACACCATCTGTTCCAGATACTAATGTCGGTTTTTCCATTTCTTTGAACTTCTCCATAGAAAATGCTCCCGAAAATCCCCCGATATTTGTCAGAACTTCCGGTCTCATTGTCTGTTTGATATGTTCTTTCATCAATTCTACTGATTTGTACCCTGCTTCAATATCGACGCCTGCATTTTTGTAATCCATCTTTTCTCCTCCATTTCAAGGCTTTCCCTGCTTTTTCCTACATTTGTTTCAGATATTCTTTATGTCCTAACTGATCAAGTTTTTCTGCCTTTGCCTGTACAGTCTCTTTCATCTCCTGAGAGTATGCTTTCAATCTTCCAAGCAGCTCTGGATCAGATGTTGCAAGAATTCTTGCCGCAAGAATCGCTGCATTGACTCCCCCGTCAATTGCCACTGTCGCTACCGGAATTCCCGGCGGCATCTGTACGATAGAATAAAGTGCATCTACACCCTCCAGGTTCTTTCCTGACATCGGAATTCCAATGACCGGCATTGGGAAGATCGCTGCACACATTCCCGGAAGATGTGCTGCCATACCTGCCCCTGCAATGATGACTTTAAAGTCTTTCTCCTCTGCGGACTTTGCATATTCAAAAAATACGTCCGGTTCACGGTGTGCAGAAATAATTGTCATTTCATATTCTACACCCAGTTTTTCCAGCATATCTGCTGCCTTGCTCATGACTTTCATGTCTGAGTCGCTGCCCATAACAATTCCTACTTTTGGCATAATTCTCTCCTTTTCTCATTTACAAAATACCGGCACTTGGAAGTACAAAGTATGAAATGATCCATCATCCATCTTTTTCCCGCACCTTTATAAGTTATCAGTATAAATACTTGTTCATTTATAAGTCAATTTTACTAATACCGGGCAAGGATGTCAACAGTCCCGCCCGGTATCAGTGATTATAAATACTTATAAGGTTTTATTTCTAAACTCGTTCTTCCAAAAATCTTACGCATTTTCTGCATCCATTCGATCCAGTGGTTCATTGAGACTTTCCGTCCCCGGCAGTACGAATCTCATATCTTTCAAAAGTTCGATCTTGCTGCCATCTTTTCGGATGACACTGATCTCTGCCAGTTCTTCATATGGAATCGTAATGTCTGTATGACACTGAAAATATGCTTTATTCACATCTTCTTTTCGCAGAATCGAAATAGTATTATCCTTTGCAATGATCTCTTTTCCGTTCGGATTGTACACCCGGTTCTCCTCGTTCCAGCTGTAACAAGTGTCTCCGACCGCAAAATGTGGTCCCATCTTCTCTGCGATCAAAATGGTCATCTTATCCGCGATCTGATACTTGTTGACCATCACATATGCCGTCGTATTCGTTCCAATCGCAAACTCTCCAAGTGGAAGTGTCTCATGATTGTGCAGAATATTTTCCCGGACATAGGTTTTATTCTCCTCTTCTTTCTCAAAGTTTGCACAAGTATAATCTGTGATCATTCCATCCTGAAATTCGATCTTCAGATCTTTATACTGCATTCCATGCAGATATACTTCACTGACAAACAATGTTCCGTTTGTTCCTTCCAGTGTCGGAGAGGTGAACACTTCCCCTGCCGGAATATTGACATCCGAACCACAGTTTTCAAAGATCGTCTCCTTCTCCGGATCATTTAACGCATGCAGTCTGACTTTGATATCCGTCTGATTCTTTCCTCTTCCAATGATATGCACGTATTCGCCTTGATCCAAGGCATCGATCATCGTCTGCTGGATCTGTCCATACACTTCGCTGTCCACTGCATTGATCTCGATCGTATCGTTAAAGATTGCCTCGTAGTCTTCTCCAATCTCCGGCTTCGGATACGAGATGATCGTGAAGCTTCTCTCTTCTCCCTTGATATACTGATTGATCATCTGGCTGGACTTACTTGCAAATGCCTGCAGCAGTTCTTCCTGCTTATCCGTATAGGAGAATACCTCCGACTTTCTCTCCGGTGAAAACGGTGGTTCTCCAAATGGATCGATCCATGCCGGACCTGCATAACATGCCGCCAGCTCTTTCTGTTTCTCATATGTATTTTTGATCACATCCAGCTTCCGCTCTGTATATTTTTTGTCGAGGAACAATGCCTGGTCTGCTCTGTGATCATATTCAAACTGTTTGTTGACCGCTCCGTAATAACCGGATTTCTGATGGTTTTTCTTGGTCACAACACTGTTTGCTGCACGAAAGATCAGCGGACGTAATCCCATTTTTTCAAAATTGCGTATCGCATACTGGATCATCCGCTCAAACCCTGCGGAATACAGCACATTGACCGTCTTTTTCTTTGAAAGATCTTTGCCGCCAAGTATAAATCCTCTTCGGAATCCTTCTGTATAGGTATCTGCCATCTTCTGGATCGTCTCTTCCGGAAGACTGTTCAGGTGACGCATCGTCTGGATCTCATAATCTGTGATCCATTCTCCGGTACGGAAAATAAACCGCTCATCACTGACATCCGTCTTTGCAAGCATCGGCACAAACACACCGCAATCCGGTGAGATCTGCTCTTCGATCCGATCTGCCAGAAAAACATCACAATAATCACTTGCATACCAGTACACGATTTCCTTAAGTTCTCTGAATTCCGGACACTGTGCATCTTCAAAACAATTATAGATTTCAATAAACAGCTCATTACAGATTGTATTGTATTTTAATTTTCCTTCATAGGCATACCCGATCTGAGCGCGCATCTCAGTATACAGAAAACTTAAAAAAGTTCCAAAGTCTTCTCCGAGTTTTTCTACTGCCCAAGCTGGATTTGCATACGATGTTCCGTAATTTTCTTCTGAAATGTCTGCATACAGCTTGTGATTGATTTCTTTCATCTCTTCAAATGAAAGTTTTTCCCACGATCCATCTTCCACCATTGCTCTTACTTCTTCTACAAAAAGAAGAAATTCTGCCACATGTCTAAAATATGGACGAAACTGCTCTGCGGCAGTCTGCTCTGTGCCGATCATTCGGATACGTTCGATCGTCAGATCGTGTCTTTCGTGAAATATTTCATTTTCTTCTTTCCACTGTTCGTTCCACATAAACTTATATCCCCCTGAAAAATATTATTGCCAAACCGACAAACAAAGCGGCATTGCATACAATTCCGATCCGGCATGTAAGATACTTCCGCTCTCGCTCCCGCAGTCCGATCATTCCAAAGAAAATCCCAACTCCCGAAAGTATCCAGGCGCAAATTCCCAACGCACCAATCATTGTTGCTGCTTTTCCTTCCTGAACGTACGACACTGTAACAAGAAGAGAAAGAAGTACGATGGCCGCTATAGCAATAAGGGTAGAACGAACTCCATGCTTCGCATGGCGGATCACTTTTTCTTCTCCATAGCGGTTTCTTTTTTTCTGATAGCGCTGTACTTCTTTTTCCCGCCGTCTCTGCTGTCTTTCTAATTCTCGCTGTCTTTTTTTTCGTCTTCTCTCACTTCTTTGCATGGTATCTTCTCCTTATTGCATTGCATATGACAAACAGTATGTAGCCTGCGAGCCCTCCGATTGTATTTAACAGAAGGTCGTCCACATCGAAAGATCCTACTCTTGTAAGTAGTTGAAATACTTCCACACAAAGACTGAGTCCGAAACTGTAACATACCGTCATAAAAAAGTTGCGGTATTTGCTTGCCATCGGCATAAAGAAACCGAATGGCACAAAAATCACTACGTTTCCGACAACATTCGTGAGCACTGCAAAAGTCCCCAGTGTCTCACGATATGTCAGAAAACGCCGAATCTCTTTAAACAGAACGAGATTGTACCGATACTCGCTCATTTCCCCAGTACGCCCATACCACTCTGAGAAAAGCAGAAAGTATATAATGAACAACACATAACATACAAACAACACTTTCCCGAGGATACGCAGACGTTTTCTTTCTTTATACTTCACCATTGCACCCTTTCAGAATGATTCCTCTCTTTCCGGACTAAAAAGTCAGACCAGATTTATTCTTTAGTAAGCGTGCACCCCCTACGATTGTGATCACTCCTGCTGCGATCCCGGTCACGATCATGATCACACCGAGAACTATATTTCCTGCGCCGACTGTCGTCATCGTCTTATAAATCTTTTCGTTCATAAGTCTCTCCTGTCTATTTTGCTCCGTACTGTTCATAGTATGCATCAATTGCAGACTTGATCTCATCATCGATCACTACTTTTCCATTGCATTCCTTATTATGCAAATGCTCTACTACTTCCGCCATTGTCACGATCGCATTTGTCTCAAATCCATAGAGATCTTTTACTTCTTCCAGAGCACATTTCACTCCGCCTTTTCCAACTTCCATACGGTCAAGAGATACCATCAGACCTACAATCTCTACATCTGCTGCCCCTTTTACTTTCGGCACAGTCTCCTCCATAGATTTTCCTGATGTCGTCACATCCTCGATCATGATCACGCGATCGCCATCCTGAAGTTTGCTTCCAAGAAAGCTTCCCTTGTCTGCTCCATGATCTTTCTCTTCTTTTCTGTCAGAGCAGTAACGGACTTCCTTTCCATACAATTCACTATATGCGATCGCTGTCACTACTCCGAGCGGAATTCCCTTATATGCCGGTCCAAATAAAACGTCAAAATCATCTCCGTATTTATCGTGGATTGCCTTTGCATAATACTCTCCGAGTCTCTTTAACTGAGAACCAGTCACATATCCTCCCGCATTCATGAAAAACGGAGATTTTCTTCCGCTTTTTAATGTAAATTCTCCAAACTTGAGCACATTGCTCTCCACCATAAATTCAATAAACTCTTTCTTATACTGTTCCATCTCTCTACCTCCATATCTTCAGGCAGCAGCTGCCTTGATTTACTGTTTTCTCTTCTCTATTTTACAATTCCAACCATGTCTTTCACAGTCTCGAACTGATATTTCTTCATATACGCTTCGATTCCATCCACGATCTCGGCTGTGACACCTGGATTGATGAAGTTTGCAGTTCCAACAGATACTGCACTTGCTCCTGCGAGGATAAATTCAATCGCATCCTCCGCTGTAGCAATTCCGCCCATTCCAATGATCGGGATATTGACTGCATTTGCCACCTGGTAGACCATGCGGACTGCAATCGGCTTAATTGCCGGACCAGAAACACCGCCGGTTTTATTTGCCAGCGCAAATGCTCTTCGATGTACATCGATCTTCATTCCAGTCAGTGTATTGATCAGAGATACTGCATCGGCTCCTCCTGCCTCCACAGCTTTTGCCATCTCTGTGATATCTGTTACATTCGGGCTTAGCTTCATGATGACCGGCTGCTTCGCATATTTTTTCACTGCGCTTGTGATCTCCTCTGCCGCCTTTGGATTCTGTCCGAATGCAATCCCACCTTCCTTGACGTTCGGGCAGGAAATGTTGATCTCCAGCATATCTACATCTTCACTTGCAAGACGTTCTACAACTTCACAATAATCTTCTTTCGAGCGTCCACAGACATTGACAATGATCTTTGTGTCATGCTGACGAAGGAACGGGATATCGCGCTCACAAAATAGGTCAATCCCCGGATTCTGCAGACCGACTGCATTCATCATTCCTCCGTAAGTTTCTGCCACACGCGGAGTCGGATTTCCTTCCCATGGAATATTTGCCACTCCTTTGGTCGTGACTGCTCCGAGCTTGCTAAGATCTACAAAATCACAGAACTCTGCACCAGAACCAAAAGTCCCGGAGGCAACTGTCACAGGATTTTTCCATTCTACTCCTGCTATATTTACACGCATATCCATTATACTTCCACCTCCGTCGATAAGAATACCGGTCCGTCCTTGCAAATCCGCTTATTATTCACATTGCTGTGGTGGTCTTTCTCTTTTGACTTGCACACACATGCAAGACAAGCGCCGATTCCACATGCCATACGCTCCTCAAGGGAAAGGTAACATTCGATTCCGTTTTCCTCTGCATAGCTTTTCAGTGCACGGAGCATTGGTGTCGGACCGCACGCATAGATAATATCAGCTTCCAGACTATGTTCGCGGATTGCATCCATAACATTTCCCTTTGTTCCGACACTTCCGTCTTCTGTGGAAATATAAAGTGTTCCATTTGCTTCCAGTTCTTCCTTTAAGAAAGTCTGTGCATCACGGTATCCTACGATAATCTGTTTCTCACAGTTCAGTGATTTTGCAAGTTCCAGAATCGGAGGTACTCCGATTCCTCCACCGATCAGAAATGCTTTCTTCTCAATCAGTGGGAATCCGTTTCCAAGCGGTCCGATCACCGGGATTGTATCCCCCGCTTTCATTTTGGAAAACTGTTCTGTCCCTGTCTTTTCTCCCGTCACGCGATATACGACACGAAGCTTTCCTCCCTCTCTGTCAATCTCACAGATACTGATCGGACGTGGGAGCAGTTTGCTCCCATCATTTGTATACATGGAAATAAATTGTCCTGCTTTTGCTGTCTTTGCTGCCTTTGTCTGGATCCACATGCTGAAAATCCCATCCGCAAGACATTCCTGGGAAACAACAAGTGCCTGCTCTTTTTCTCTCTCTGCCATAATGTTCTTCCTCTATCACTTCATCTTTTTTATCATTCTATTAGCGGTTGTTCAGTGCATTGCTGATGTCTGCCACCATTGCTTCCACAGCTGCTCTTGATGCATCTCCGAAATTCTCGGCACCGAATTTTGCATAAGCTTCCTGCTTGTAAGCTGCGATAATTCCACGGGAAGAGTTTACGATTGCTCCCAGTCCATCTTCATTAAAGAAATGTACGAGGTCTTTTCCCTGTCCGCCCTGTGCTCCGTATCCCGGTACGAGAATGTAAGATTTCGGCATCACTTTTCTGAGAACTTTTCCCATCTCCGGGTAAGTTGCTCCTACAACGGCTCCGATGTAGCTGTATTCGTCACCCATATGTGCCTCGCCCCATGCAGCAACTTTCTCTCCAACTAATTCATACAGCGGTCTGCCGTCGATCAGCTGATCCTGGAACTCTCCGCTTGATGGGTTGGATGTCTTCACAAGGATGAACAGACCCTTGTTTTCTTCTTTACAGATGTCGATAAATGGATTGACCCCATCCGATCCAAGGTATGGGTTGACTGTCACGAAGTCCTCATCAAACGGTGCATAAGATTTGCTTCCTACCTGCACATGTCCGAGATGTCCTACTGCATAAGCAGCGGATGTAGAGCCAATATCTCCTCTCTTGATATCTCCGATCACCACAAGTCCTTTTTCCTTACAGTAATCGACAGTCTTTTTAAATGCTTCCAGTCCCGGAATTCCAAACTGTTCGTACATAGCGATCTGCGGCTTCACTGCCGGGATCAGGTCATAAGTCTTGTCAACGATCTCTTTATTGAACTGCCAGATTGCCTCTGCTGCTCCCTCTAAAGTCTCCCCGAACTCTGCGAATGCTTTCTTCTGTACATGCTCCGGAATATAGTTGAGCATCGGGTCTAATCCTACTACGATTGGTGCGTTTGTCTTCTTAATATTTGCTACTAACTTGTTGATCATGTTTCTCTCCTCCACTGATATGTCTTTTTATCTTTCTTCTGTCTTGCAAATCTTTCTCTTATCCTTCATAGACCGGCACGCCGTCCACGATTGTGCAGCGCACTTCGCCTTTTACTTTTCTTCCATGGAATGGTGTATTCTTTCCTTTTGAGAAAAAGGTATGTTTGTCAATCTCATATTCTTTCGATGGATCAAAGACGACAATGTCCGCGATCTTCCCTTCAGAAATCGAACCCTTTTCCTCGGAAAGCCCGAGGATCTTTGCCGGATTATAGCTCATCTTCTCTGCCATCTGCATTGGAGTAAGCACTCCGGTCTCCACCAGTTCTGTGTAAGTCAGTGCTGCCGATGTCTCCAACCCCACAATTCCAAATGCAGCATCCTTCATGGATTTGTCCTTTTCCTGCTCTGCATGCGGCGCATGATCGGTAGCGATCACATCCATGATGTCATTTTTCAGTCCTTCGCGAAGCGCTTCTACATCTGCCTTGCTGCGAAGCGGCGGGTTCATCTTAAAGTTTCCATCATCCTCTGTAATATCGTCTGTCGTCATAATAAAGTGATGCGGGCATACTTCTGCCGTCACTGGTAGTCCATCTTTCTTTGCCTCAGCGACCATACGCACACTGTCCGCAGTCGAACAATGGCACAGATGAAGCTGTACTCCTGTCTCTTTTGCAAGCAGGATATCTCTTGCAACGATTACATCTTCCACCGCATTTGTAATTCCTTTCAGTCCGAGTGCCTCTGCCTTTTGATCGGCATTCATGACACCACCTTCTACCATATGAATATCCTCGCAGTGTGCAAAGACAGCGATTCCGCTTGCTGCCGCTCTTCTCATTCCTTCTCTGTAAAGAGATGCGTTCATCACAGATTTCCCATCCTCACTGATCGCATGGCATCCTGCCTCCGCCATTCCTTCGATATCAGCCAGTTCTTCTCCTGCCTGACCGACTGTGACTGCACCAAGCTGGATCACATGCACCGGCGAATCTTCCTTCGCACGCGTATGTACATCTTCCACACGCTCTTTTGTGTCGATGACCGGTTTTGTGTTCGGCATCGCACAGACCGTTGTCACACCTCCGTGTGCTGCTGCCTTTCCGCCTGTCTCTAATGTTTCTTTATATTCCAATCCCGGATCTCTTAAATGTACATGAAGGTCAATGAATCCCGGCATTACATAACAGCCTTTCGCATCGATCACCCGATCCGCCTGCTCTTCAATATGTTCTTTGACACCGATGATCCTCTGATCCTCTGTCAGCACATCACAGATCCCATCCACTCCCGTAGCCGGATCCAAAACATGCCCATTCTTGATTAATACTCTCATACTGCTCTATCCTTTCTTCCCAGTGTACTGTACCTTCCGACAGACAGGTCCCCGTCTGTCATCATACTATTTTTATTTTATCATAGCAGCACAAAAAAAGGAATGTCAAATTTGTGTTCCCTTCTGACATTCCTTTTCTTTCATCACTTTGGATAAATTCTTTCCATGCTGCACTGATTTTTCAGTACACTGGTACATTGTATTCTATTGTTCCCGAAGCACATCCATCGCAGTCTGCAGTTGATTGTCAGCCTCCGGATCTGCCTCATCTCTGACATACTCTACCGAAACATCCGGCTCGATTCCTTTCCCGTCGATATTTCTTCCCTTCGGAGTAAAATACTCAGAGATTGTCACCTTGACACAAGTTCCGTCATCGAGTGGAAATAGTTGCTGGACAACGCCTTTCCCATATGTTGTCGTTCCTACGATCGTACCGATCTTGTAATCCTGAACGGCTCCGGCAAAAATCTCAGAAGCACTTGCGCTATATCCATTTACCAGAACTGCAAGCGGAGTATCAAAGTCATTCTTTCCACTTCCTCGGATTTCTTCTTCTTTTCCGCTCCGCTCCTTTGTGGAAACAATCGTTCCTTCTGGAAGGATCAGCTCCAGCATATTGCAGACTGTATCAAGATTTCCACCCGGATTACTTCTCAAATCAATGACAAGCCCCTGCATGTCCTGCTCTTCCAATGTTGTAAGCGCCTGTTCAAACTGTCCCAGCGTCACACTGTCAAATTCAGAAACACTGATGTAGCCAATCTGGTCTTCTTTCATCTCAAACTCGACTGTCTGAGCTTCGACTTTTCCCCGCACAGCCGTCAATTCAATCTCTTCCCTTTCCTCCCCGCGTAAAACAGTGATATGGACTTCTGTCCCCTCTTCTCCTTTGATGTCTGCAACAACTTCATCCAGCTCCTCACCGGTCACTTCTTCGCCTTCCACCTTATAGAGAATATCTTCCGAACGCATTCCCGCTTTCTCTGCCGGAGAGTCTTTGTAGACTCTGCTTACCGTAATGATTCCTGTGTCGAGATTCTGAGACATCGCCGCTCCGATTCCAATATATTCTCCCGATGTCGTCTCAAAAAGTTCCTTTGTTTCCTCTTCCGTATAGTAAGTCGAATACGGATCATTTAAACCTGCCAGAATTCCTGCATACATACCGTCTTCCAGATCTTCTGTATCTGTATCCCGAAGATAATGCTCGTCAATGATCTTCTCAATCTCTTTCAGCTTTTCTTTTGATTCCGCGTTCAGCACACTCTCCGATGACTGAATACTGTTATTTTCATTCTTTCTGATTTTCTCTGCTACATTCTTTCCAAGGGAAACTCCGCCAAAAATGGCGCCTCCCCCTATGAACATAGCAAGGGCGCCACAGAGCGCCCCTTTTAAAAAACTATGTTTATTCTCCATATGATTACCTGTCTTACATATAATTTGAAGGATTCACTGCTACACCGTTTAATTCTACCTGAAAGTGAAGGTGTGGTCCTGTCGACTGTCCGGTACTTCCCACATATCCAATCTGCTGACCTTTCTCTACTCTCTGTCCAGCAGATACTGTCAGTGCAGAATGATGCATGTATTTTGAAACAAGTCCATTGTCATGCTGAATGACAACCCAGTTTCCTGCTGATGTACTATAATTCGCAATCAGGACAGTGCCTGCCGCTGCTGCATATGTAGGTGTTCCTTCCGGCGCTGCATAATCATGCCCTTTGTGTCCTCCGACCTCAAACTCTCGGATTTCTCCAAAGTAACTTGACTGATATGTCATCCCCGGACATGGGTGTGTAAAATACCCGCTGCCGGATACCACATTGCCTGATGACGGCGGAATCACTCCTCCAGATGTACTTCCACCAGTACTGCTTCCACCCGAAGGTGCCTGTATCTGATTGTTCTGTCCGGCATTGTTGTTCATCGCCTGCTGCTGTGCTGCTAACTGCGCCGCCTCAGCTTCCTTCTGACGCCGTTCGGCCTCCTGTGCTTCCGCGATCAGTTGCTGTAATACTTTTGCGTTCTCTCCAATCTCAGATTCCAGATTTGCAATCTGAATGTTCTTATTAGAAAGTAGTGTTTCTACACTTGCACGCTTCTCAGAAAGTGTCGTCTGAAGTGCCGACAGTTCCTCGTACTCTGCACGGAGTTCTTCTTCCTTCTTCTGCACTTGCTCAACCGTCTTCTGAAATTCTACAAGCATATCTCTATCATATTCCGAGATCTTAGTCACATATTCCGTTTTGTTGAGAAAATCTGAGATATTTTCTGCACTGAGAATGATCTCGATAAATTCCACATTTCCATTCTCGTACATGTATTTGATACGTTTCTTCATGCTCTCATATTGATTGTTCTCAGTTACTTTCGCCTCTACAAGCTCATTCTCAGCAGACTCAATCTGCTCTTCCTTCGCAGACATATCATCCTGCGCTTTCTGAAGTTCCTGGATTACTGTGTTCAGTTCATTGTCAAGTGAGCTTTTCTCGGCTTCCGCAGCTTTCTTCTGCTCTTCCAACTGCTCTCCCTTTTTTTGTGTCTCAGAAATAGATGTTGCTGACACTGGCATGACACTTCCGCTGCATAACGCACACGCAAGGAATAGTGCCGCTATCTTCTTTCCTCTTAATTTCATATTTTCACCTATACCTTTAAATGCTTTCTGATCGTAAAGAAACTTCCGATAAAACCGATTCCGACTCCAAGAAGAAGACCTGTCGGCAATAAGATTTTATACACATCCCACACTGGCATGAAATCTAAAATGTTATTCAGAATGCTAAAGCGGGTCATAATGTAATCAATTGCTTTGTCATATACGACATACAATCCTGCCAGCGGAATTGCTGCCCCGACAAGACCGATCAGAATACCTTCAACGATAAATGGTCCACGGACAAAATAATCCTTGGCACCAATGTATTTCATGATCGCAATCTCTTCCTTCCGGACCGTAATACCAATCGTAACTGTGTTACTGATCAAAAATACTGTTACAATCAGCAGAATCAAGATGATCGCCGCAGACACATAGAGGATCAGTTTATTGACACTCGACAATGTCTTTGCAACAACATCGGACTTATTGACCTTGCGGACTCCATCAAGTCCTTCTGCAAATTTCACGACTTCTTTCTGTGACTCTACGTCTTTCATATACACTTCATAGTTATCAGATCCTGCCAGCGGATTGTCATCCTTAAATCCCTCGGCAAGATCTTTGGATTCTCCAAAATATTCATCCTTGAATGTATCCCACGCCTCATCTGCCGAAACGTAAGTAACCTTCAGGACATCGTCCCTATCTCTCAGCGCATCTCCGATTGCCTCTACCTTGCTGTCTTCCAGATTTTCCTCAAAGAATACAGTGATCGCTACCCCTTCTTCTGCCTTCTTGACTATGTAGTTAAAGTTAAGAATTACGGAAAAGAATAGTCCGAATAAGAAGATACATGCCGCCATCGTTGCAACTGATGCCAGCGAGAACAGCTTGTTTCTTCCGATATTCTTAACTCCCTGCTTCATCGTATATCCTACTGTACTAATCCTCATTTATATACCCACCTTTTTTCTCGTCGCTGACAATGACACCTTTCTTCATCGTAATTACACGCTTCTGCATCTCGTTTACGATTTCCTGATTATGTGTAACGACTAATACGGTTGTTCCTCTTTGGTTCGCTTCCTCAAGCAACTGCATGATCTCCCATGAGTTTGTCGGGTCAAGATTTCCTGTCGGCTCGTCTGCCAGAAGGATTGACGGCTCATTGACGATCGCTCTTGCGATTGCTACACGCTGCTGTTCTCCACCGGAAAGTTCCTTCGGGAACATCTTATATTTCTGAGCAAGTCCTACAAGTGAAAGCGCTGCAGGTACTTTCTTCTTCATCACACGCGTCGGAGTCTCAACAACTCTCTGGGCAAATGCAATGTTCTCATAAATATTTCTGTCTTTTAAAAGTCTGAAGTCCTGGAACACAACTCCAAGCCCTCTTCTGTACTTCGGAATATGTCTGTGCTTCATACGGTTCAGATTCTGTCCATTCACGATGATCGTGCCGGATGTCGGGTCCAATTCTTTCATGATCAACTTGATCAAAGTAGATTTTCCTGACCCACTGTCCCCTACGATGAACACGAATTCGCCCTGCTCGATCTTCACAGATACTCCATTCAGAGCCGCAACTCCTTTTGAATACTCCTTCGTTACATCTTTTAATTCTATCATATGTCCTCCTATCACTAATACTCCAAGGTCTCCATGTACTTCATGTATTTCACTACCATAAGAGCAATCTTGAATGTGATCGCATCTTCAAACACACGAAGATCCAAACCTGTGCTCTTTTGCAGCTTATCCAGCCTGTACACAAGTGTATTTCTGTGGATGTATAGCTGTCTTGATGTCTCCGATACATTCAGACTGTTTTCGAAGAATTTATTGATCGTCGTCAATGTTTCCTCATCAAAATCGTCCGGTGATTTTCCTCCAAAAATCTCACGGATAAACATCTTGCAAAGTGGAATCGGCAGCTGATAGATCAGTCTTCCGATACCAAGTGTGTTGTATGCAATGATATCTTTCTCATTAAAGAAGATCTTTCCTACATCCAGTGCAAGCTTCGCCTCTTTGTAGGACTTGGATACCTCCTTGATATCATTTACTATAGTTCCGTATGCAACGTGAACATCTTCCTCGCCCTCTGACTGAAGCATCTCCAGAATGTTCTTTGCAACTTGTTCCATCTCTTTGTAACCTTCATTAGCTGCAAGCTCTTTCACAACGATGATGTTCTTCTCATCCACAGCTGTGATAAAATCCTTTGTCTTGCTGCCCAGAAGTACACGCACACTCTCAAGCATCCCCGTATCTTTCTCCCGGGACGTTTCAACTATAAGAATAACACGTCTCACTTCCGTGTCAATATGTAATTTTTTCGCCCGATTATAGATATCTACAAGCAGTAAGTTGTCAAGAAGCAGGTTCTTGATGAAATTATCTTTGTCAAAACGCTCTTTGTAAGCGACCAAAAGATTCTGGATCTGGAATGCCGCGATCTTACCGACCATGTATACATCCTCGCTTCCACCATTCGCCATTAAGATATATTCGAGCTGATGTTCGTCAAAAATCTTAAAGAACTGGTAGCCCTGGATCACCTGACTGTCCGCCGGTGATTCCACAAACGGCACTACCGCACTTTCATAATCTTCTGTATCTGTAAATGTACTTGCAAGTACCTTTCCTTCTGTATCCATTACACACAAATCGATCCGGGTAATTCCCTTCAAGCCTTCGATGGTGTTCTGAAGTGTCTGATTTGATATCATATTCTTCTCCTCCGCTTAATAAATTCTACATTTCTACATATCTGTATATATCTTAATGCAAAACAGCAAAAAAAGAAAGTAGAAATCAAGAATTATTATGCATTTTTTCTTTCGGGAGAAATACTTACGCACAAAAAAATTCCTTCTCCCAGTCGTACGATTATATCAAATAATCTCTTATTTTTCAACCCCTGCCTCAGATTGTTCACAGTTTTTAAACATTTTTCTACGGTTTTTTACGATTCCTCCGATTCTTCCGGTCTCCCTCGACGACAGTGATTTCCACCCTTTTTCCATCACCTGATCGAGGAGTCCGAGTTCTTCTGCAATCTCATATTTCAACCGTTCTTCTGGCTCTAATTCACTTAATACAATCTTCTTTTCCTTTTTCCGTGACATCTTTTTTCTCCCCTTTTCCTGCAATTTCCTAATTCTATTAAATCCATTGTGATATTTGTAAATATTCCCTGTTTTTTTTAATTTATACAGACTCCTCACTTCCCATGGACTTCTCTATGATCTAAAAGGAAAAAGCAGCTGTTCGCTGCTTTTTATGTCACCCTAAAGTTTTCTACATATTAAAATTCTTTCGGCTCATCCGGAATAATGACCGAACAGATAAAATAGGCAAGAATTCCCGTTCCCCAACTTGTCAAGCTGAGCAATACAACTCCAAGTCTTACAAGTGTCGGATCGATGTTGAAATATTCTGCTATTCCTCCGCATACTCCACATATCATTTTATTTCTTGTTGATCTGTATAATCTTTTCTGTTCCATTCTAAAATTCCCCTTTCTTAAAAAACACTCTGTAAATTAATTTTCCTATGAACAGTGTTTCACTCCTGCTCAGAAAAGTCAATAGTAATTTCCCCGGCGCCGCATTCGATAGCAAGCTTTTTCTCTGCTCCCGGATGGATACGTTTTTCTGATCCCAGCGCCGTATATTCCTCATCTCCGATCCACACACTTCCCATTCCACACTCTGTGAAACATTCATAGTCTGTCTCTTCCCCTGCAAGTGTCAGATATATTTCTCCCATTCCACATTCGATTTCTCCTTCTGACACAACTGCCTCCATAATGTCAATTTCCCCGGCACCAGCCTCTAAAGTCATTGTCGTTGCATCGACTTTCTCAATCGTAACATCTCCTGCTCCCGCACTGATTTCCACATGACCACCGCGAAGCTTGTCCGCAGTAAACTCACCTGCTGCAATCTCACACTGAAACGATTCCAAACGGTATCCTTTTGGAATCCCAATCACGACCGGTTCTACGCTCTTTCCCAGTTTTGACTTTCGCTCTGTATTCTCGATCGTCAGTTTCTCACCGTCCTGGTAACACTGGATTTTTCTGAAGTCCTCTGGAATCGTTACTTGAATTTCTGCTCCATCTGTTTCCTCTACGATTATCTCACCTACACTTATCTCAACTTCCATCCGCTTTACATCTGTAAAAAGATTTTCTCTTTCACTCCCTGTGTACTGCTCTTCAGGAGCCCCATACGGAGAGGCCACCTCCGACAGATCATCTTCAAACAGTTCCCCTGAAAAGAAGTCGAAAACATGCTCTCCGTTAAATTCAATTGTATCTGTTCTTCCTCCAAGCGCAACACCCGCAATACAAAACATCCCTCCAGTCACTGCCACTACACCTGCTATGATCCACCCGGCTTTCCAACCTTTTTTCATCTTCTCACTCCTCTCTGCAAAATCTTTCTACAAATATTTACAGCTCCCTGAAACAGAAATGGTACCACCTTCAAAATCACCCACAGAACCGCCATCGATCCAAGCAATCCGACCGCGGTAAGCAAAAGTCCGATTCCACTTACTAGCAATCCTTCTCCGACAGCCGTAAACATGTGGACAATTCCTACACCTGCTGTAAAAATTCCGGAAATCAAAATTGCAATCGTTCCCATACCAATCCCTGCCACTGCTGCTACAATCCCGATCACCACCCCAAAGATGACACCGATAATTGCAATCACAAGCGGTATCACTATCGGCGCTCCTATAAGAATAATCGCAGCGAGCAAAATCACCTTTGCTGTCCTGTTGTGTCTCTCATTTTCATAAGTACCACGTTCTTCTGACCGACTCTGCTCATATGGATACTCTCCGGATACCGGCATTTTCCGACTGTCAAACTGAAAATCCTGATAACCATTTTCTGTGAAGGCTCCTCCCAGATCGCTTCTGCCATCCAGGCCTGCCTTTAACTTTTCTGCAACTTTCTTTGGGCTTTCCAGCTCCGAAATTACTTTTTGTTCATTTTCTTCTCCTGCCGCATCAAAATAATCATTATAATACTGCATTGCATCTGTTCGCTCTTCCACTGGCACATCCTGCAAAAGCGCTGCCAGCTCTAACATAAATTCTATTCGATTCATGCAGTCACACCTCCCTCAAATATCTCACTGATCTTCTTTGAATACACTTTCCATTCCTCGCGATACAGATTCAGCTGTGCCATTCCTCGATCCGTCACCTTATAGTACCGCCGGTTTCTGCCGTCAAACTGCATATCGTACACTTCCAGGCATTGATCTTTCTGGAGTCTTCGCAAAACCGGATACAAGGTAGACTCCGATACTTCCAACACTTGTCTGACATCCTGTGTAATTTTATATCCGTAAGTCCCCTGACTTTCTCTGGATACAACTGCCAACACAATCGCATCTAACAATGCCGCTCCTGTGTTAAATACCATGTCATCACTCCTTTATCTTTTTCTATTTGTGATTCATAATATGATAATAAATTTAATACTATTTATTTATCTATATTATATAGCGTATAATATTGTTGTCAATGTAAAAATATATAAGAATTTATGAAGATTTTCTTAATGTCGTGCCAATTTCTGCCTGAAACCTCCTCCATTTTCAGGCATACAGACAGGGGCGATACAGAATCATCTCTTGTATAAGAAACTACTTCTGTATCGCCCCTGTCCTTTATTATTCAATCCATCCATAACATCGAAAATCAGAATCGATTTCCCCATAAATACCATAGCACCAAACATTCTGCCACAAGTAATGCCGGCACACCAACATAAAATTTCGGTTTTCTCGTCTTGTGATGAAAGGTATACATTCCAAGAAGCGCCCCGGCTCCTCCTCCAAGCGCCGCCACCGTCAGAAGGGTCGCTTCTGGAATGCGCCATTTCCTTTTCACTGCCTTTCTCTTATCGATTCCAAACAGGGAAAACGCAAACAAATTGATCAGAAGCACGTAACCGATTGCGATTTCTATCATACTTGTACCTCCTCTTTCCGCGCAAAGGAATATATAATTTTCTCCTTTACTCTCTTTCCGGTAAGTCGTTCCAGCACTTCTCCATAATAGCTAAGCTGTTTCTCATATCGTTCTGCAAGCTCTTCCCGAGATGCTGCCCGGTCTGTCTTATAATCCACGACGACAATTCCGTCTGCCTCCTCAAAATAAACATCTATGATCCCCTGCACGATCAGAAGTTCTTCCTCTTCTTCCTGTCTCTCGAACAGTTCCGGATAAATTGTATCCGCCGAAACTCCAAGTACAAATGGCTGTTCTTTTTTCAGGCAGCCACTTTGTGCGGCTTTCCGAAGTCTGAGACCAAGCGGACTTTCCAGCAATCCTAAAATATCTTTGTAGTAGATACTTTCCATCATCTCCGGCTTAAGTTTCCCTTCCTCACAGAACTTTGCCGCCTCAGCATACAATTGCGAAATAGTATAACTTTTTCCAAAATCCAGCAGTTCCAAAAACTTATGGTATGCCGTTCCCCTGGATGCCCCGGACAAAGTTCCCGTGTATCCCGGCTCTGTTTTCTCCCGCATAAAGTTTGGAACCAAAGGAACTATCTCGGGCTCTTCATACAAAATTTCTCCTGCCTCTTCCTCAGGCTCTGACCTTTTTTTCAGTTCAGACACAGTAAATTTCAATTTCATCTTCTGCATGGCTTCGTATGGATACTGATAGGAAAACTGTTCTTCAATCTGCGCTCTCATTCTCTCATCATAGACATATGCTGTATCCCAGTTTCTTAAGAGCTCTTCTGTCAATGCCTGCTCCACTTCCTCCGCAGTTTCCTGCAAGATAAGATGTTCCGGAAAAATCTCTTCCACAACGAGCGGAACCTCCTTCTGGTACATTGCATTGGTAAACGGAACATTCATCCCATATCCATTCAGCAGATCTGCAAGCACCTGATTCCGAAACAGCGCCGGCAAAATCCAGTCAAAATACGATGTAGCCCTCGAAAGAATTCCAAATGGAAGCGCTGTTTGTTCTCTGGACTGAATGGAAGCAAAACTTTTCAATTTTTTCTCCAGATTAGAAATGCTTCCAATTAAAATCAGTTTTTCCTTTGCTCTTGTAAGTGCAACATAAAGTACGCGAAGTTCCTCTCCGAGATTTTCCAGCTGAACCTTTCTCTGGATCACTTTTTTCAGGAACGTCGGAATCTTCGTCCGGTACTCCAAATCGACTGCATCCACCCCGACTCCAAGTTCCGGGTGGACTACAATGCTTCCCGTCGTATCCTGCATATTGAAACGCTTGCTCATTCCCGCCACAATGACGATTGGAAATTCCAGCCCTTTACTTTTATGGATACTCATCAGGCGCACCGTATCCGCCTGCTCATCGGCAATGTTTGCCTCTCCATAATCAATATCATATTTCCTCAGCTGTTCAATATAGCGCACGAAATTAAAAAGCCCTTTATAACTTGTAGCTTCAAAAGCAATCGCCTTCTCCACAAGCATCTCCAGATTCGCCGCCCGCTGCCCGCCTCCTGGCATCGCCGCCACATAATTTCCATAGCCAGTTTCATCTAGAATCTGCCAGAGCAGTTCGTGGATGGCCGTATACGGGAGCCTCTCCCGGAAGTCCTCCATCTTCTCATAACACCTGTCTAATTTTTCTTGGATCGCTCTGTCGTCCCCCATCCGCCGGTAATCCTGCACCGCCTGATAAAAAGGTACTTCCTTTTCCTCGCATTTGATCTTGGCAAACTCTTCACTGGAAAGTCCTGCAAACATTGATTTTAACACAGCTGCAAGCGGAAGATCCTGCCGCGGATTATCCAGCACACGAAGATAATCTAACAACAGACGAATTTCTCTCGTCTCAAAATACCCCTCTTTCGATCCAGTAAAGGTTGGAATTCCTTCCCGGTTCAGCACTTCCGTAAAGACATCTGTCCATCCTTTCAAACTTCTCGTAAGAATGACAATATCGCTGTATTTTGCCGGACGATATGCCCCGCTTTTTTTATCAAATACCGGGTGTGCTCCCACAAGCTGCTTGATCCTTGCCGCAATTGCACGCGCCTCAAGCTCCCGGTCAGATGCTTCCCTTACTTCGGTTTGTTCGGAAAAATCCTCCGCCGTATTGACCAGCAGTACCTCCGTCTCCATTCCCGGCTTCTCCTCGTAGTCTGCTCCCACATACAATGCAGCTTTCTCATCGTATGTAATTTCTCCTAGTTCTTTTGTCATAATCTGCTCGAATACGAAATTGGTGCTGTCCAGCACCTCTCTTCTACTTCGGAAATTTTTATGGAGATCGATCCGCTGTTTTTGACTTTCTTCTATACTATATGTGTTAAATTTTTCCATAAACAGTTCCGGTCTGGAAAGACGGAAACGGTAAATACTCTGTTTGACATCTCCCACCATAAACACGTTATAGTTGCCTTCTGACACCGTAGAGACACTTGTGAGAATCGCCTCCTGGATCAGATTGCTGTCCTGGTACTCATCAATCATAACTTCCGCAAATTTTTTCTGATAATCTTTCGCGGCCTCAGAAGGGATGAGTCCCTCCTCTGTCTTTTCTGTCAGAATGCGAAGTGCATATTGCTCCATATCCGAAAAATCAATCAGGTGTTTACTCCGTTTCTTTTCCTCGAATGCATCTGCAAAGAACTGTACCAACCCTGCAAGTACAGACATCGTTTTCCCTGCTTCCACCATATCTTTCCACAATTCCTCCGGTGCTTCATAGAAAAACTGATCCTTAAGCGCTCCCACAATGTCTTTCACTTCTTCTCTGATATTCTTTACCGAGGCAGTGAGTTCTTCCGATACACTTTTGTCTTTGTTCGCTGCAAATCGCTTCCACTTCCAGTCTGCAAACAAGTCATACATTCCCCGCATCGTTGTCTGCGCCAGCAGCTTTTGAATCCTCTCGCGATCCTCCTTGAGTGCATCGGCATACATATAAGGGCCGTCCGGCTTCTGGCACTGTCTTATCCCTTCCTCCAGAAGTGCCATTGTTTCTTCCAACGCTTTTCTCAAACTCTCTTTCGCATAAACAGCTCCTTCCGAAGCCTCAAATGCTTCCATCGTATCTACTTCATAGGATTTCACACACTGACGGAGCCACTTTTCCGGCTCCGGATTGCTTCGAGAAAATTCATACAACTGCAAAATAATCTCCTCGATCTTCTTGTCGTCCCTTCCTGCTGCAAAACTTTCGATGCAATCCAAAAAAGATTGCTCACCGGCTGTATAACAGTTCTCCAAAACTTCTTCCAGCACATCCTGCCGAAGCAGCTTCAATTCTCCCTCATCCGCAATCCGAAATCCCGGATCCAGATTGATCATATGAAAATAGTCCCGGATGACCGAAAGACAAAAGCTGTGGATTGTCGTCACCTGTGCATTGTGGATCAGTGTCGCCTGTCGCTGCAAATGGACGTTTTCCGGCTGCTCCTCCAATTTTTTCTCAATCGCATCCCGAATACGTTCTTTCATCTCTGCCGCCGCAGCTTCCGTGAATGTCACGACGAGCATCTGATCTACATCAATCGGCGGCTCATCTACTGTTAGTCTCGTGATGATCCGCTCTACAAGCACCGCCGTCTTTCCTGAGCCTGCCGCCGCAGACACAAGAATATTTCTGTTTCTAAGATGGATGACCTGCGCTTGTTCCTTTGTCCAAGATACTCCCATCCGATGATTCTCCCCTTTCTTTTTTCATAATCTACTCTTTCACTTCTTGCTCCATTTGCTGCAATGCTTCCACATCTTTCAATTTGGAAAGTTTCCGATACTCATACCCCGGTATTTTCTTATCAAATCCACAGATTCCCTGATACGGGCAGTAATCACACCCAGTCTTTCCTCCCAGTTCATATGGAAGGATCTCTGCTTCCCCATCTAAAATCCGCTGTCCGATCCGATTTAAAATCTGATCTGTATATTCTGACAAAATGTTAAATCCTCTTCCGCTCAACACTTTTGACGTCTTTGAGAGGCTCTGATCCTTATTTCTTCCAACCGGGATCACATCCGAGTTCCCCGAAAAAGAACGATCCAAATGGGTGATGACTTCCTCTGAGGAATTGACGATGCCATCTGGTTTTAATTCTTTCAAAACTGCCTTCTCCCCAAGATTTTCTCTAACTTCCTTTTCCACAAACGGATCTTTCATCTGATAGTAGAAAATTCCTGCCGGAACAATCTCCTTCTCCGGATATTTCTGCTCTTCCATCTCCATCACCGCGTTCAAATAGACAATCAACTGTAGCTGCAATCCATGATACATTTCTCCTAACTGAAATGCTTTTGCCCCAGTTTTATAATCAATGACTTTGACATAGACATGCTCCTCATCCTCATACAGATCTACACGGTCAATCTTTCCTCTCAGCCGCATCCGTGCATGCTCTGACAGTGACAAATTAACCGACTCCAAATGTGCCAAATTCCCAAAGCTGATCTCATATCCCGCCGGCACAAAATCTCCCTTCTCCAGTTGCTTAGTCAACGCCCATACCGTTCTTCTAAGCAGACGTTTCATACGCGTGATCACATATTCATTTCTGGAAGAACTATATAACACTGCATTTCCATAGTTTGTGACACCTGCCTCCACACTTTCCTCGATGAGTTGTTCCCGCAATTCCTCAGAAACTGTCGTCCATGTCACTTGGTGCTCTTCTAATTTTTTCGAAAACTGTTCCATCGCACTGTGGAAAATATTCCCAAGATCTACCGGTTTAAATCCATAGACTGCACGCTCTTCCAACTTCATCCCATAAGTAAGGAAATGCGCATAAGCACAGGCAGAGAATTTTTCTAATCTTGTCACGCTGTTCTCTAAGATCGTGCCATAAAGCTTTCTAGCCACCTCTTCCGATAACTGATCGTGCGGACGTTTCAGATGGTTTGCCGCAAGCAATTGCTCCATCTGTACATGCCACTTAGGGTGCTTCCGATACCAAGTATATAGCTCCTTCCATGCTCCTCCAAATGTCTCACTTCGCACCTGCAGCCCTTCCACAAGATACGGAAGTGCCGTCTCCGGTGTCAGTTCCTTTTCCCAGAATGGCCTGTCTTCCTCCTCTTCCACCAAAAGTTCTGGATACATCCTTTTTAGATCTGCGATCAGATAGGCAGGACGCAGACTTTTCCCTTCCGAGGAGATTTTAGAAAAAGTCAAATACAGATACTCAGATGGTTTTGTCAGATGCAGATACAGATAAAATTTCTGAATGTAAGCCTGCTCCTTCGCCCCCGGTGCCAGTGCCACCTTCTGCTCCTGAAATCTCTCCCGGTCATACTCGGACAACAGTCCTCCTGCTCCCTGCTTTCCCGGAAGCCAGGTGTCATTTACTCCTGCCAAAAATAAAACTTTCACATCCTGAAGCCTTGTACGCTCGATATCTCCAACGACCACCTGATCGATTCCCGGAGGAACCACACCGACCTTTGCCTCCTGAAGCCCTGCATCGAGAAGTTCTCTGTATTCCCCGAGAGAAATCTGCTCTTCCCCAAGCAGTTCTGTAAACTTGTCAAACAGCTCCAGTACAATCCGGTAAATCTGGGCATATTCCTTTGCAAGTACCAACTGTCCCCGCTCCTGAAACTGCACTTCATATATGCCGATCTTCTTCTGCATCTCTTCCTGAACGAGAAATGCATAAATTGCCTCCGTCACTTCCCGCACCGTCTTTTTCCGGCGCTTCAATACCTCTGTGAGTCTTTCTAACTTCTCTATAAATTTCTGCCGGAATGCATTCCAACGAAGCATGTCCTCAGCGTCTGCATGCGGACTTTGCCTTACCCACATCTCTTTCCACTTCTTATATCCACGAATGCCGAGTGCCACCACATAGTTTTCCACATCGTCCACCTCTTCCCGTGTAAAACCGGTCAGATTTGTCCTCAGAAAACGGAACGTACTCTCATAGGAAAAGTTTTCGTCGATCATCGCCAAAAGACTTCTCAAGTATTCCACAAAGGAATTGAGCAGCACACTTCGTTTGTGATCCATAAAAAATGGAACCCCACAAATCCGAAATGCTCTCTCCATATATTCCGCATAAGTTTCCATATCACTGACAATCACAGCCATATCCCGGTAGCGGTACCCCTTTGTCCGCACCAGCCTGAGAATCTCTGAGACAACGAACACCGACTCTTCCTTTGGATTTTTGACCGCATGAAGCGACAGCATATCCTGCTTGTTGTCATACACCCGCTTCGTATAGCGGAACAAGTTCTGCTCTAAAAAAGCAAGCGGCGGATTTTCCCGGAATCTAACAGGAACTTCTCCCCGGTTTCCATACAACTGCACAGGAGGCTCTACCTCAATGTTTTCCTCCGCCGCAATGTGCACCAATCCGGTAACCATCTGCTTACTCAGAGTAAACAACTGATACTTATGCTTCAACTGGTAAGGATCCTCCCTCTGATCTATCGTCACAGTAACGGTTACTTTCCGGCAAATTTTTAAAAGCTGTCCAAGCACCCGGTTCTGTACCGGTGTAAATCCGGTGAATCCGTCAAGTACAACCACACTGTCTTTTAAAATCTCTGACTGCTGCACGACCGCACTAAAGACATCCAGCAATTCTTCTCCGGTAATATATTTTCCCTGCAGATACTCTCCGAATTTTTCCTGAAGTTTCTGGATATCGTGAAGCTTCCAGTAAAGCTGCGGGCCGATCTCTCCACTTTCCATTACACGCTCCAGTTCCTCTGCGCCAACATCATACTGTGTGAATTCTGAGATCACCGATTTCACTTCACTGATGTATCCAAGACGCCGGATATTGCTCCCCAGTACCTTTAATTCTCCTTCCATATCCCCTGCTGCCTTCCTTAGCAGCAAGCTTTTCCCGATATCGTCAAGCACGATTCTTCTGTTTCCGCCCACCTCCTCAAAAATGCGATGCGCCAGCCGTCCAAAGCTTAATACATCAATATTCATGATTCCATGCCGCGGATGCAGTCTGACTAATTCTTTCTGTGTCTGCATCGTAAACTGCTCCGGCACAAGCACAATGTAATTCCGATTTGGATTTTCGCATGCTCCTGCAATAACCTGTTCATACAGATATCTGGATTTCCCGGATCCAGAATTTCCAAAAATAAATTGTAACGACATCATTCACCTCTTACTTCTTTCCAAACACAACATTTCCCTGTTCATCCAGTATCTCATACCACTCCGGCACACGCTGCGTCATATAGAGAAACGGCCAGTCTTCGATTTCAAATTTCCGCTCTTTCTTTCCCGGCTCTTTGACGATCAATGCTTTCAGCGCCTTGCTGCAAATTTCAAATGCATATGCCCGGTCGTACTGTTCGACAAATCCATTTTTCTTCGCATTTCCAATCTTCACAGTCCGGACAAGTTTCATCGCTTCTTTCTGAAACCTGTATACATCTTCTTTTTCCTCGTAGGAAAGCGCTGCAATTTCCCTCTCTTTCAACTCCTCGGCATCTGCACCCAATGCAAGCACTGCCTCTGTTTTCGATGGAAACTTCCGGCATTCCTCCTCAAATACGCGCTGCAATACGGGATGCCGCGTCTCCTCTCCACAATCAAAAATCTTCCATACCCAGTTTGTCCGGATACTCCCCTCGCTGCGAATATAGTGATAGATTTGCTCTACGCCGCTTCTTGGGATCATCGTCGGCAAAGTCACCTTCAGGAAAGTCCCGTCGATCCCAAGTAAAGACAGTTCTCCGGTTTCACGCCCTGTATTCACTACTCCTACATTATTCCCCAGCTGCATTCCCATCGTCAGCTGCTTGGAAATATAGTAATCCGCCACACGAAACCAGTTCGCACTTTCTTTGACATCCCAGTTCCGGTCCAGATCCACCACCGTCTCAAAGACTTCTCCATCCAGAAGTCGGTCGATCTCTTTCCCATCCAGCAATCCCGATACGATCGGAACTGTCAGATATTTCCTGCGGCAGTATCGCACCATCGGCTTCCAGTACGCTTTACACCCTGCCACTGCTGCCGCAAAGATTCCAAACACTACCAGCCATGCTGCCAGACCGTTTCCTCCAGAAAGCGCCCACTCTGCCATCTGCATCGCCGCGCCCGCTGCGATCATCGCAATAAATAGAAATACTGTCACCACCATCATCTTCCGGAACCATGTTCCATGTCTGAGTTCTTCCTTAGAAATCTTTCTCATACCTCTCCTCCTCTCCGGATTTTCTGCTCACTCCTGATCTGTTCCTTCCTGATTCCAAAATAAAAATCCTCCGAAAATCATGTATTTCATTATAACATGATTTCCGGAGGAAATATAGAACGATCTCCCACTATAAAATTAATTTTCCCGTCTTACCACCGTTTTTCTGATCAACAATATACTGACACCTGCCAGAATCACCAGACCTATTACACCGGATATCAGTCCATAGAATGGATTCCCATCTGCGAGGCCGGATAACTTCATGATCGCATTCATGATGGCGATCATGCTCCTTCCACCAAACAGAAAATAGTCCGCGAGGGGATATACAAGCCATAAAACTGCCGGTACTCCAAATGCAAATATGATTCTTCCTATTTTATTCAGACGATACCAGATGATAGACACCATATACCCCGCCCCTGCAAAAAGTGCATACACTACAGACAGCAGTGCTACCGAGACGATTGCCCTCACAACGGAAGATACCTGCTCTAAAAACTCTGGATAAAACAAGGGTAAAATTTCTCCTCCAAATTTGATATTTCCCCATCCGTTCAGCTTTTGATCTACTGTAGCAAGCAAGGTATCAGCCACTCCGCACATCCCGGCACCGGCTGCGAAGACAAGCATCTTTCCTGCCAGAATCTGCTTTCTGCTCACACCATTCTGCAATAAAAACTGGAAGCTTTCTGTAAAACTACACATTCCGATGATCAGCATAAACATCGCCGACATCATATTCATTCCGTTCATCGTCACATATTCTCCACCAATCTTGCTCGCAATCAGCAATGCCAGTAGACGCATTCCAATCTGAACAAGATATAACATCCCAATTGACTGCCACACTTCTTGAAACTGATATTTAAAACTCTTCTTCGTTCTCATATACATCCCCCTCTAACGATTTGTCATCTGGATAAACATCTTCTGCAAGTCCAACTTCGCCACTTCCAGCTCTTCCGGTGCTTTCTTCCATTTTTCTTTGGAACTTCCGATCACATATGCCGTCTTCATCGTTCCGAGCATCTCCGTGCCGATCACATCCTCTCCCTGGCTCCATATGTCAACCATTTCCTTCTTCCCGGAAATTCTATAACCACCGGCAAGCAATTCCTCTGTCGCACAATTCTTCACAATCTTCCCGTCTTTCAAGATCACAACATGTTCGATCACACTTGCGACCTCTTCAATCAGATGTGTAGAAATTACTATCGTAAACGGTTCTTCTATATACTTCTCAAGAAGAATCCGATAGAACATCTCTCTGTGATTCGCATCCAGCCCAAGGACCGGCTCATCTAAAAACAGATATGGAACATTGACAGAAAGCGCAAGAACTAGCTTAAAAATCGACTTATACCCCGTGGAAAGCGTCCGCACTTTTTTCTTCGTATTCAGCCCAAACATCCTTGCAAGTTCCATCGCATACTCCATATCGAACTTCGGATAAAATTCCTTCGACCATTGAAATGCCTGCTGGATCTTCATCCCTGCCGGGTAAAGTGTCTGCTCACTCATCAGATACATATTCTGCTGTACCTGATCATTTTCCCTTGCAGGCTTTCCATCTACCAGCACTTCTCCCTGATCCGGAAAAATCCGGTTACTGATAATATTAAGCATGGTGGATTTCCCTGCTCCATTTCGTCCGAGAAGCGCATATATTTTCCCATCCTCAAACTGTACACTGACATGATCCAGCGCCTTTGTGTCCTTATAGCCCTTTGACACTTCTTTGATCTCTATCCCTCTCATTTTGAAAATCCCCTTTCTATCATCGAAATGATCTCCACATCTGTAATCTCCAGCTTCTTCGCCTCTTCTACAAGACGACTCACAAAATTTTCATAAAACTGGTCTTTCCTCTTTTGTCTCAACTTCCTTACTGCACCTTCTGTCACAAACATTCCTACTCCTCTCTTCTTATACACGATCCCGGCATCTACCAGCAGGTTGATCCCCTTAAGCGCAGTTGCCGGATTGATCTTATAAGTCACAGATAGCTCTGTTGTAGAAGGAATCTGACTCTCTTCCTGAAATACCCCTGTCAAGATTGCATCTTCCATCCCTTCTGCAATCTGCAAAAATACAGGCTTCTCATCATCAAAATTCAGCTTCATCTTTTCCTCCTCTCGTTATGTGGTTAGTTACTCAAGTAATTAACTATATATGCATTATATCCACCACTCCTACTTTTGTCAATTACTTTGCTTCAAAAAGTTTTGTAAAAAACAAAAAACCTCGCAACGTTTTCTATACGTCGCAAGGCATCTTTCTCTATTCTTTCTGTTCTTTCTCTATGCTATATTTACACCTATGCTGGAATGTCTTTTTCTTTCCTAGACCATCATTGCGATCAGAGAAGGAATCAAACAGACAAGCGCACACAACAAATCTCCTAAAAACCGGCACACAATCCGTTCGTCATCATCCAATTCCCCAAATGGAATCACCTTCTCATCGACAAAGTCTACCATATCTTTTGTGATATGTTTCTTTTTTTTCTCTTCTTTTTCCTCCAACAAATGATGGATCCGAACCCCATCCAGCCTAAGATATTGAATCCATGCCAACATAAGGAAAATACATCCTGCCACAAAAAGTGCATTCTCTGCAAGTGACCGATATCCCCCTTGATTCAAAAACTTGTCCCACAGAAGGCAAAGAACCATCGCTACAGCAAATTTTGCCACACACTGATATAACATTGGACGGATCATATATTTTTGAAATATCATACGGATTTTTTTAATCATAGTTTTTCTTCCTTTACCTAAGTATTACTTCATTTTCTCTGTCCAGATTATACTTTTTCACAAAAAATAAGTCTTGTCAAGGTTTTCCCAACAAGTTCTCCCCTCAACAAGACATACTTTTATCATTTTTATCCAGCTTTTAGACAACAGCTTCGCTTTTGCCTCAGCCGTGATATTTTTCTTATTTTTCGATCTCTCTGCGATATCCTTCCAGTTCTTTCTGATTTCCATAGACAAAATGTCCCGGCAGAATTTCTTCCCAAACCGGCTGATCCACACTGTAATCATGAATCGACGGATCATAAACAATAAGCTCTTTATTCTTCTCACGCTCCGGATCCGGAATCGGAACTGCAGAAAGCAGCGCTTTTGTATATGGATGAAGCGGGTGCAGGAACAACTCTTCTGCTTCTGCAAGCTCCACAATACGTCCCTTATGAATTACCGCAATACGGTCTGAAATAAATCTTACAACAGACAGGTCATGTGCGATAAACAGGTACGTCAGTCCTTTTGTCTTCTTCAACTCATTCAGAAGGTTCAATACCTGTGCACGGATAGAAACATCCAGCGCAGAAATCGGTTCATCCGCCACAACAAACTCCGGTTCCATGATCAACGCACGCGCAATACCGATACGCTGTCTTTGTCCACCTGAGAATTCATGTGGGAATCGAGATGCAAATTCCGGTAAAAGACCAACTTCCCGAAGTGCATTCTGCACTTTATTGTATCTGTCTTTCTCATCTTTGTAAAGGTGATGATTAATCAGACCTTCTGAGATAATATAATCAACTTTCGCACGTTCATTTAAGGATGCCTGAGGATCCTGGAAGATCATCTGACATTTTTTGATCACTTCAAGGTCGAGTTCTTTGGAAATCTTACCACTGATGCGACGCCCTTTAAACAAAATCTCTCCGGCAGATACCGGGTTGATTCTCGTGATCGCACGTCCGATCGTTGTCTTTCCTGATCCTGACTCTCCTACGAGCGCGAAGGTCTCTCCTTTATAAATATCAAAGTTCACATGGTCAACTGCAACGAACTTCTTCTTTCCGGTTCCGAAGGTAATCTGCAGATCTTTCAACTCAATCAGTTTTTCTTTTTCTTGCATAATTCTTACCCTCTTCCTTCCATACTCGCACGAAGACGTTTAATTGCCTCCGGCTGTTCAATCTTCGGTGCACGCGGATCTAAGTACCACGTTTTCGCCTTATGCGTTGGTGTGATCTCAAAGAATGGCGGCTCCTCCTCAAAGTCGATTGCAAGTGCCTTCTTGTTACGAGGTGCAAATGCATCCCCTTGAATCTTATTGAATAAGTTCGGTGGTGTACCTTCAATCGTCGGCAACGGTTCCCCTTTCACTCCTAGCTGTGGAAGGGAAGATAACAATGCCCATGTGTACGGATGCCATGCATCATAGAAAATCTCATTGACTGTACCATACTCAACGATCTGTCCCGCATACATTACCGCAACACGATCCGCTACATTTGCCACAACACCAAGATCGTGTGTAATATAAATAACTGTCATCTTCAGTTCTTTCTGAAGATCTCTGATCAGATTCAGAATCTGTGCCTGGATTGTTACATCCAGCGCAGTCGTAGGTTCGTCACAGATCAGAATATCCGGATGACAGGCAGCTGCGATCGCAATGACAACACGCTGTCTCATACCACCGGAAAATTCATGTGGATACTGATTGTATCGCTTCTCCGGAAATGGGATTCCTACTTTTTCAAGCATCTCCAGTGCCATTTTCTTTGCCTCAGCACCTTTGATTCCCTGATTCAATTCGATACTTTCCTGAATCTGTTTTCCTACTTTTTTCAATGGATTCAGAGAAGTCATCGGATCCTGCATTACCATAGAAATTTTCTTTCCACGGATCGTTCTCCAGTCCTTCTCTTTTTTATATTTCGCCAGATCTTTTCCATCATACATGATCGATCCGTGTGTAATACTTCCATTGGAGTCAAGCATTCCTAAGAAAGACTTTGTAAACACTGACTTTCCTGATCCTGACTCTCCTACAATTGCAAGTGTTTCTCCTTCATAAAGGTCTAAGGAACATCTGCGAATCGCCGTCAGTTTTCTGCCACGTAAGCTAAACTGGATTTCTACATCTTTCGCAGACAAGATTGGTTCTTTTGTCATAGCAGTCCTCCGTTCTATACGTGATTTCTCGGGTCAGCCGCATCAGAGAACGCATTTCCCACAAGGTAAAATGTAACTGTAATAAGAGATACAATTACCGCCGGGAAAATCAGCAGATACGGGTGTTCGAGGAAATAGTTACGGGCATTTCTAAGCAGAATACCCAGTGACGGTGTATCGATTCCAAGTCCAAGTCCTAAATAAGATAACGTAGACTCAAGTGCAATTGTCGACGGGATCGACAGTGCAAGTCTCAGAATAATGATACTGATCAAATATGGAAGAATGTTCTTTACGAGCACTCTCCAGATCGGAGTACCTAAGCATCGTGAAGCAAGATTGTATTCTCTGTCACGATACATCATAACAAGGTTACGCACATTTCTCGCCATGGTCAGCCATCCGAATCCAATCAGTGAAATACACATAATTGTAAAGGACTGCCCAACAAGAAGCGCAATCAATGTCATATAAATGATAACCGGTACGTTATTAATAATATTATAAACTTCTGTCAAAATACGATCGAGGCTTCTTATATATCCCCAAATACAGCCAATGATAACTCCGAGCACACACTCTCCAAGCGCAACGATCAGCGCCAACTTAATGGATGTCTGTGCTGCATACCATACCTGACACCAGTAATCACGTCCGAGGTTATCTGTTCCGAACCAATATTCACCATTCGGTGACTGAAATGCCATAGCCGAATTTGTTTTTAATGCAGCATAATCATATTTTCCAATATGCAGTGCGATGAAAGAGAAAATTACAAGTGCAAAAAAAACAATGGCCATCACAACTGCTGATTTTTTCTTCAGAAAATTCTGGAACACGGATTTCCAATAAGAATAGTCTGAATATCCGGTACGTTCCGCTTTTTCTGCAGAATATTCCACGAACCGAAATAAATCATCTTTTTTCTCATTTTCGCCCATTATCGCGTTCCTCCTTTTCCTGTAAGTTTAATTCTCGGATCAAGTAACATCATAAGAATATCTCCGAGGAATACACCCAGTGTACCAAGCACTGCGTAAAGGACTACAAGTGTCTGCACGACATTTACGTCATAGCGGACAATCGCATCCGTAAGAAGTGGTCCCATTCCCGGTACAGAGAAGAATCTTTCTACCAAAAGAGATCCACCTATCGTGTAGAGAAATGACGCCGGAACATATTGAGCCAGCGGTACAAATGCGTTCTTAAAGACATGTTTAATCATAATTCCCGCAGAAGAAGTACCCTTCACACGAGCCAGCTTAATGTAATCCTTATTCAGTTCATCTACCATATAACGTCTCGTCCAGAGTGCATAACTTGCGATAGATGCCAGTGACAGACATACGATCGGAAGTATACTTGTCTCTGACGGATTCCGTGTCGAATAAAGCGACGGAAGCCCGAGCACTTTCGAACCAAATGCCAACACAAGTGAGTATGACACAAGGCTTGGAACCGCATTTACAAAAATTGTGTATGCTGTTCCTACATGATCTAAGATCCGGTCTTTGTTTAATGTCTGGATAATACCGATAAGGATACCTACAAAAAGGGAAATCACAAGTGCAGTACATCCAAGTTTCATAGAAATTGTAAATTTATCGCCAATTACCGATACGACATCAACACCGTTCTGAATTCTTCTGGATTCGCCAAAATCGAATTTCAGAAGCTGCCCATAATAACGAACGAGTTGTTTCGGCATCGGATCTAACAGTCCTGCTGCCTGTAACTGCTCTTCTTTCTGCTCTGGTGTAAACTTCATTAACTGATCTTCTGTAAAGAAATAGTCTGTCGGAAGCATTCTCATCAACAGAAAAACGATCGTTACAACAATCAGGACTGTCACAACAGATTGTAACAGTCGCTTGATTGTATACTTAAACATTATTTATTAAATTCCTCTGCGAATTTCTCGTAATCTTCCGTAGTATAGGCGTCTACGGATGTCTCCCAGTTTTTATATTTTGCATTCTGCATACCATAGATTGCATGAGATACTGAGTAATCATTGATCTTTGATAACTGCCATGAAATCTCAAGGTTGTATGGGATTGTCATCGCATGTTTTAACATGTAAGCTTCTGCCTGTGCATATGCTTCATATCTTTCATCAAGATCTCCTGTAATTGCATTCGCTTTGTTTACAAGGTCTGTAAATTCTTTCCATGTAGCGATCAGTTCAGGATCTGTAGCATCGTTGATGTTTGTGTAGTTCATTGAATAGTAAGCTGTCTCTTCTCCGTATGTCTCCTGTCCGAGGAAGTTCTGCACATCACCGTAGTCAGCTCCCCATCCATTCATAACAACAGACTGAAGACTTGGATCGATAACTTCCTGAGTTAAGCTGGATACATATGTTCCGATGTTTAATTTTATATAATCATCCCCAAGACATTCTGCAAAGTTTTCCTGAAGAACTGTTGCAGAGTCAAGTGCTAACTGAGAACCAGCCGGGATATAGTAGTCCATCTCAACCGGGAATTTAACACCTTTTGCAGAGAGTTCTTCTATTGCCTGTTTCTTAAGCTCTTCTGCTTTTTCTTTGTCAAGTCTTCTCATCTTCTTGCCGTTAGACTCTGGAAGTTCGATTAATTCTTCTACTCTGTCAACGTAATCTGTACCATCTGAGAAGTATACAAGACCTTTCATTGTGTAAGCTGTATTCTCGCAGCTAAGTGGATTGATCATGTTTGCTCTCTCATAAGTTTTTGTCAGGTCAAGTCCGTAGTAGATAGACTGACGGAATGCTTCGTTTGCAATCGCTGTATTCCAGTTTGTATCATCAGATCCGTCTTCGTTCTTCTTTGCATAGTTGAATTTCATCTGGTAAGAGAATTTATTAGGAAGTTTCTCTGTCAGATAATCGTGATACTGGTTGTTCTCATCTTCGTAGATTGCTCTTAAGTTTGCTTCTGCAAGGTCGATTGTATCGATTTCTCCTGTATCATAGAGAGAGTATCCAACTGTTACGTCTTCGACCAGTTTAATTGTAACTGTATCGAAAAGTTTACAATCTTTGTCCCAGTAGCTTTCGTTCTTTGTCAGAGTCTTTGTGTTACCCTGGATGAACTCTGTTAAGATGTATGGTCCGTTGTACCATAATTTATCGATTCCTACAGATTTTACATTTTCTACACCAACTTCATCGATGAAGCCCTGAGAAATCGGGTACAGACATGCACATACTGCTACTGTATCAAAATATGGTGTCTCTGCTATACAGTGGTAAACTACTGTATAATCATCTGGCGTTTCGATTCCTACCATCTCAAGGAATTTCGATTTGTCAAGCTTTAATGCCTCATCTGCTGAGAGTGATTTTGTATATTCACGGTATTCCTTTGCACCTTTGATCATTGAGATTGGCATAGATGTGTTGTTACCAGCATCGTTCTTGTGTGCATTCAGGATCCACTCAAGAGCTGTTACAAAGTCATCTGCAACCATGTCAGCCTTTTCATTTCCCTGCTGGTCTACCCATTTCACATCGTCTCTCATCTTAAATGTCCATGTAAGACCATTATCTTCTGTACCCCATTCTTTTGCGATACCTGCCACTAACTGTCCTTTTGGATTTGTCTCAA
Source organism: Faecalimonas umbilicata (assembly GCF_004346095.1). Classification (GTDB taxonomy): domain Bacteria; phylum Bacillota; class Clostridia; order Lachnospirales; family Lachnospiraceae; genus Faecalimonas; species Faecalimonas umbilicata. The sequence goes on from NZ_SLZV01000001.1 coordinate 63,517, forward strand.
GGAAACCTTCGTTTGTGTTACAAAGTACGTTTAAGTCAGCTGCCATCTCCGTATTCAAAACAAATACGTTCTCCATCTCACGCTGTGGCACTTCATAAGTCACAAGATCTTTAATCTCTTCTGAAGCCCCTTTTTCGCCTTTGGATTCTTTCTTGCCACTTCCACATCCAACAGTTGTTACTGCGAGTGCAGCTACCAGTGCAAGTGCAAGCCATTTGCCTCGTTTTTTCATAACTTTCTCCTCCTTTTATAATTTATAGCATTAAAGTTATTATAATTTTTCATTGCTGCATTGTCAATAAATTTTTTCATTTTTTTGCATGTTTACGCAAAATACTTTTCTCATCGTAATTCATCAGAATTTTCTATCTTTTTAGTATTTTTATATATTTTGTATTTCATCTACCCCTTTTTCCTTTTCTTTTGTCTATGCATCTACTGCCTATATTCTCGTATATATGATTTTCATATTCTTCATATAGTAGATTTTTTACGAAAATCGCATTGATCTCACAAGTATTTTTCTAGCTTTTCTCCTTATAAATATTTATTCATTCTTATATTGTATCATTTTTCTACATTTCAAAAAACATAGGATTTTTCTGATGCCACATCCAGATATTCCTTCAATAATTTCAGAGAGTTTCCAAATTTTTGCAAGAAAAGATTTCTAATAATTCAAAAAACTGACTTTGACTGTAATTTTCTCTCGCAGGTATCAACCGGATTCTTACAAAATATGACTAAAAATACTCTTACTCATTTTCTAAAGTTTTATGGGGCAGAATGAAAATACATTCTGCCCCATAAAACTTTCTATCAATTTCATCTAAGCCTCTACCGTTCCTCTGTGCTTGCCGCAGCTCTTAATCGCTCGCCAAACTCGCTGCTCAGTGAAATCTTTCCTATATAAAACACTTCCCCTGTTGCAAATACTTCCCAGTCATCCTGAATCTCTACTTGAAGCTTTCCGCCCGGCATATGAACCGTCACACCTGGATTTGTCATGCCAAGCTTATATGCAACGCCCGCTGCTGCACACGCACAACTTCCTGATGCCAATGTATAACCGACTCCTCTTTCAAAGATCTCAATCTGAATATTCTCCTGGTCAATCACTTTTAATAGCTGTGTGTTGATCTTATTTGGGAAATATCTGGCAATCTCCGCATAATCACCAATCTTACAGACAAGTGGTTTAGAAATCTCTCGCATCGGGATCACACAATGCGGATTTCCAATCGACACACAAGTAACCGGATATAAAGTTCTTCCAAATACCATGTCTTCATTGATGACTTCTCTGCGCTCTCCCGTTACCGGAATCTCATCACTCCAGAAAGAAAGCTTTCCTGCCGAAGCGCGCAGCCTGCTTCCATCCTCATTCAGATATGTTACCTGAATCGCTCCGCCCAGTGTGTAGAAAGTTACATGCTTCTTCTGAATGTATCCGGCATCCTTCAAATATTTTGCAAAAATACGATCTCCATTCCCACTTTTCTCCGCTTCACTTCCATCCGGATTCCATACTTTCACATAAATTTTATCTTCCTGAAAAATAGGTCCTTCGAGAATTCCATCCGAACCCATCCCAAAATTTCTGTCACAGATCATTCGGACATTCTCTTTTGTCAGCTTTAACTCATTTTTATTCGGATCAAATACAAAGTAATCATTTCCCAATCCATGATATTTTTCCAACACAATATTCATCACTGTAACCGCGCCTCCTTTTTCTTCATCATAACAAGCATTATTCCGTAATAATATAGAAATAGTGCTTTCTATATTGCAGATAGTGCTGTATAATCATCGTAACAGCTATGAAGCACAACCGTAGTACAATTGATTTTTTATGATCTGCTATTACTATATGGGAAATGATTTGTTGATATTCTTTCTCTCCCTAAACAGAAAAAATAATTTTAGGAATCCTCTGACCCGTGCGATGCAACACACTGTTTCCTAGCTGAAAATCGAACACAAGGAGACTGCCTTTATGGAAACTTACGAGAAAAAAGGATACTTATACAGCGATTTCCGCCTGTTTTACCTGACGGACACCGCTTCCAAGGAATTTGAATATCACTATCATGACTTTGATAAGATCACAATTTTTCTGAAAGGAAATGTCCAGTACACGATTGAGGGGAAATCTTACCAACTACAGCCTTATGACATCGTCCTTGTCAGCCACAATGATATCCATAAGCTAAACGTACAAGATTCGGAACCATATGAACGAATCGTCGTCTACATCTCCCCGGAATTTATCAATACTCACCAGACGGCAGATTATGACCTCAGCGAGTGCTTTCAAAAGGCAAAAAAAGAACATACGAACGTACTTCGGACACACTCCCACGCAAAAAACACGCTGGTGCGCGCCGTTGACAATCTGAAACATTCATTTTCCGATGTCGGATACGCCAATACGCTCTATCAGAAAATTCTCTTTCTGGAATTTATGATTCATCTGAATCGTGCAACCTTGAATGAACAGTTGGAATTTATCGACACAGACCATTGTAATACAAAAGTTGTGGAGCTTCTCCAGTATATTAACCGGAATCTGACCACAGACTTAAATATTGATGATCTCGCTGCCAGATTTTATGTCAGCAAATACTATATGATGCGTCTGTTCAAAACCGAGACCGGATATACGATCGGAAACTATATCAATTACAAACGATTACTTCTCGCCAAAGAACTGATTGCCTCCGGAGAGCCAATCACTCAAGCGTGTTACGACTGCGGATTTAAAAACTATTCCACGTTCTCGCGCGCATACAAATCTCACTTTGGAGAATCTCCCAGACAGATTCGCGATACTCTCTGACTTTTTCTTCTCGTTCCGGCAATGAGACGCTCCTTGCTAAAAAATAACGTCTCTATAATTTAATCACAAATGCCGGAACCGGAGGATGATTCGGGCGGTTATAGTATTCACTGACGATCACAAGATATTTCTTCGGATCAAGTTCTTTCAGGTAAGCTAAAATCCGCTCTTTCTCTTCAAATCCACTGTCCCCTCCACTATAAATGCAAAGACTCATCAACCCATCTTTCTTCAATAATCGCAATCCTTCCTCGATCGCCTGCACACTCGTATCTGCCTTTGTCGCAAGTGTATGATCCCCTCCCGGCAGATAGCCGAAATTAAACGTGATGCAGCTGACTGTATTTTCCTTTGCGTAAGCTCCCATATGCACATGGCTGTCCAGCACAACTTCTGTCCGTTCTGCATATCCACATGCATCTATCTTTCTTTTTGTCTCCTGTACCGCCTGCTCCTGGATGTCAAAAGCAATGACGCTTCCCGATGCTCCCACAAGCTCTGCCAGAAGAAGGGTATCATGCCCATTGCCAGCAGTCGCATCGATACAAATATCCCCTTCCAGCACATGCCCTCCGATAAAATGATGGCACCATTCGGTAATCTGATATTTCTTCATCTTTATCCCCGCTTTCCCTTTTTCAAAATTTATACATGCATTATACTATTGATTCGAAATACCGTCACCTACTTTTGAGCATCTTGCGGAAAAACATTACAAAGAACCTCAATCTATGTTATGATACATATATCTATATCAATTTGCCCTCCTTCGGGCAGAAAGGACTTTTATGCAATTATACGATTTAAAGGAAACAAAAGAACGTGTCATCCTCGTCGGTGTGCAGGCAGATGACAATGAAGATACAGAAAAATCACTGGATGAATTGGAAGAACTGGCACAGACTGCCGGGGCCGAGACAGTTGGACGGATCATCCAGAACCGGGAGCAGATCCACCCTGGCACTTACGTCGGCAAGGGAAAACTGGATGAAATTAAAAATCTCCTCTGGGAGACAGATGCCACTGGAATCATTTGTGATGATGAGCTCTCTCCTGCACAACTTGGAAATCTCCAGGATGCACTGGATACGAAAGTCATGGATCGCACTTTGATCATCCTTGACATCTTTGCAGAACGCGCCTCTACAAATGAAGGTAAAATTCAGGTGGAACTTGCACAGCTGAAATACCGCCAATCCCGCCTGGTCGGTCTTGGGAAATCACTTTCCAGACTCGGCGGCGGAATCGGTACAAGAGGTCCCGGAGAGAAAAAACTTGAAATGGACCGCCGTCTGATCAAAGGACGCATTGCCCAGCTAAACCGTGAGTTAAAAGATGTCAAACGGCACCGGGAAGTGACCCGTGAGCAGCGAAGCCGCAATCATATCCCGGTCATCGCTATCGTCGGCTATACAAATGCAGGTAAATCCACACTGCTAAATCGTCTGACCGGAGCCAGTGTTCTTGAGGAGGATAAGCTGTTTGCCACTTTAGATCCAACGACCAGAGGACTGAAACTTCCAAGCGGTCAGGAAGTGCTTCTGACAGATACCGTCGGATTTATCCGAAAACTTCCTCATCATCTGATCGAAGCATTCAAAAGTACGTTAGAAGAAGCGAAATATGCAGATATGATCTTACATGTAGTCGATGTTTCCAACCCACAGATGGATGAACAGATGTATACCGTCTACGAGACACTACAAAATCTGGATGTCAAAGATAAAGTGGTCATCACCGCTTTCAACAAGCAGGATCGACTGACAGAAGTTCCAATCATCCGTGATTTCAAGGCAGATCACATCGCAAATATCTCTGCGCGGACCGGTCAAGGACTGGATGCCCTGCAATCTGTCATTGAACAGATTCTGCGCGAACGAAAGATTGAAATTTCAAGAACCTATTCTTACGCCGATGCCGGAAAGATCCAGCTGATCCGTAAATACGGAGAACTTTTGGAGGAAGAATATCGGGAAGATGGCATCTTTGTCCACGCATTTGTCCCAAAAGAACTTTATGGAAAAATAGAAGGCAGGGAGTAATCTCCACTGCCTCTTATTTTTATCTTGTCCGCAAAAATTCTGCTTCTTTCTTTGCCGCTTCATCGTCAGGGTATTTTGCAATATATTCTTCTATCTTTGCCTTTGCACTCTCCCACTCATACAACTTTTCATAGGCGGCAATCTGATTAAATTCCATTTCCTGTGTCAGTTCTGCACTGTTTCCCTCTGACTGTAACCCAAGATTATAATGATTCAGTGCACTCTGATAATCGCCAAGCTGCATCTCACAGGAAGCCAGCAGATTATAGAGTGTCCCCGTCTTTTCTGTCCCTGCATCCAATGCTTTCTGAAATGCATTTCTCGCCTCTTCATATTTCTGCTGTTCCCAGTAGACAAGTCCCATTCCTAAGTATGCCTCTGCCTGCTCCTCCCCTGACTCTGCTTCCTTTTGAAAAAGTTCCAGTGCCTCATCATATTTTTTCTGCTCAAACAGTTCCATACCTTCCTCCGTCGCTCTGGTACATCCGGCAAAAACTAGAAGCATAAATACCAGCACACACAGCGCCCATTTTTTACTTTTCAACACAATTCCTCCCTGATTCATTATTTTTCCACATACATTTCGTCATGCTGTGGATTCCCCATATTCTTTCTTTTCCTGACAACTTGCAGACATTTTCCCTATCCCGGATATTTCAGCAAACACAGCGCATTAAATAATGTAACCAGCATAATGATCACATCTGCGGTGATCGCCGTCCACATAGAGATCAACCCCGTTGCCGCCAAGGTCAGTAAAATCAATTTCATGCCGATTGACAGCACGGCATTCTGTCGGATTGCTCCGATTGTCTCCCTTGCAATCCTGAGGATTACAAGAATCATCGACGGATCATCTTCCATCAAAACGATATCTGCCGCTTCCACCGCCGCAGCAGCTCCAAGTGTTCCCATCGCAATTCCGATATCCGCCCGCTTTAATACCGGAGCATCATTGATACCATCACCGACATACACTAACTTCTCATCTTCCTGCTGAGAATCAATAAACTCCTCTACCTTCTCAACCTTTTCCGCCGGAAGCAGATTCGTATAAATGTGATCCATGTTCAGCAACTTGCCAACAGCTCCTCCTACAATCTCATTATCCCCTGTCAGCATGACCAATTCCTTATGATACCGCCTTTTCAGAATATCCATCGTCTCCCGCACTTCTTTTTTCAACGTATCACCGATCACAATATATCCAGCATAAACTCCATCGAGTGCAACATACACGATCGTACCTGCTGCACGCACTTTTGGAACAGCAATCCGCAGTTCCCTTAAAAGTTCTCGATTTCCTGCATATGCCGCCTTCCCATCAATCAGAGCATAGATCCCCTGTCCCGGAATTTCCTGAACTACCTCGATCCGCTGTTTCTCTACTTCCTTTTTATACATTTTCTGCAGTGACATAGAAATCGGATGATTCGAAAAGTACTCGATATATGCTGTCAGCTCCAAAAGTTCTTCTTCCGTCATTCCCTCCGGATGAATTTCCTTTACTTCAAACACTCCCTCGGTCAGTGTTCCGGTCTTGTCAAACACAAACGTATCTGCCTTTGTCAGAAGTTCTAGCTGATGACTGCTTTTGATCATTACACCTTGTCTTGCTGCCGCTCCGATTCCTCCGTAAAAGGTCAGCGGAATTGAAATAACAATCCCCCACGGGCACGCAACAATCAGAAATGTGAGCGCGCGGTAGATCCATGTGTACCAGTCACCTTCTGCAAATGTATTTGGTGGAACAATCGCCAAAAGAGCTGCCGCCAACATGATGATCGGCGTATAAATCGACGCAAACTTTGTGATCGTCCGCTCGCTGTCTGTCTTCGTATCATTGGCTTTCCGCACCATCGCCATAATCTTCGCAGCCGTAGAATCTTCATATTTCTTTACCACTTCCGCTTCCAACGCCCCGGTCAGATTAATGCTGCCACTATATAGCATCGCCCCTGCCGTCACAGTCTGCGGAAGAGACTCTCCAGTCAGTGCCTTGGCATCAACCATACTTTCCCCTGATAACACTCTGCTGTCCACCGGAATCCTCTCTCCCGGACGGATCAAAATGATATCGCCACATTCCAGTTCCGATGGCTCCACTTGCACTTCCTGCTCATGACTCTTTCGATTTGCAAACTCCGGGGCAATGTCCATCATATTTGCAATAGATTTCTTTGATCGGTACAGCATGACTTCTTCAAGAATCGAACCAATCTGAAACAATAATAAAACAGAAATGCCTTCTACATACTGAAAAATAAGAAAAGAGCATGCTGTCGCAATAAGAATCAGCAGATATTCATTAAAAATCCGCTTCTTACAAAAACTCCGCACAGTCTTTTCCACCACACCAGCTGCGATTATCATATAAGTCGCCGCAAACAAAATAACTTCCTGCTGCAGCGTAAGATCCATTTTCTTTAAAAACACCAGTTCTCCCAAAAACGCTGCTGCCCCGATTCCTGTCAGTAACATATTTCTTCTGACTGCTCTGATTCCTCCCACTTTCGCTCTCCTCTTACTCACGAATATGTTCCATTCCCTGATTCATAATGGTTTTGATATGGCTGTCCGCCAGCGAATAGAACACGGTTTTTCCTTCTCTTCTGTTTGTCACAAGCTTCATCTGCTTCAAAACACGCAGCTGATGCGAAATTGCAGACGGTGTCATCTGAAGTACCTGAGCAAGATCACAGACACACATCTCTGACTGAAATAGCACATAAAGCATTTTTACTCTTGTCAGATCTCCAAAGACTTTAAAAAAATCTGCAAGATCCTGCAGTTCATCTTCCACAGGCATATCCTTTTTCACTTTTTCCACCGTCTTCTCGTGCACATGTTTTAGCTCGCACTGCTCCACTTCCGCTTCCTCTATTTTCTTCATAATGATATCTATCTCCTTCATTTCTGTTTCATTATCGTTCACTTTGATTTTGTTTGTCAATACTTTTCTTACATTTCACAGAAAAGGAAGTGCTGCTTCCATGGATTTCCACTTCGCATCACTTCCTCCTGATATATTTCTATTTTTTCTTATATAAAATACGGATGGAGTTTAGTACACAGAGCATTGCAACTCCTGTATCCGCAAACACAGCCAGCCACATATCCGCAAATCCTGCCAGCCCAAGCACCATAACAACGACCTTAATTGCCAATGCAAACAGAACGTTCTGCTTCGCAATACGGTTTGTACTTCGCGCAATCTCCAGCGATGCCGGAATTGCCTCCATCGAAGAAGTCATAAACACCACATCAGCAGCTTCAATAGCTGCATCGGCTCCGCTTCCCATCGCTGCTCCGACATCCGCTCCTGCAAGTACTGGTGCGTCATTGATTCCGTCCCCGACAAACATTACCGAACCATTCTGCTCTCGGATTTTTGTCAGCTCACCTAACTTTTCTTCTGGCAGAAGTCTTGCATGCACTTCATCAATGCCTGTCTGCTCTGCTACTGCTTCCGCGCTTTCTTTTGCATCTCCGGTCAGCATTGCAGTGCGTATTTTCTGCCGTTTCAGTTCCTGTACCGCCGAGACAGCATCTTTTTTAATCGTATCAGAGATCACAAGAAATCCCGCAAATTCTCCATCAACTGCAACAAGTACTTCCGTTCCATATGACCCCTTTGGACCATTTGTCAAATCTACCTGATACTGTTCCATCAGCTTCTGATTTCCACAGAGAATCTGTCTGCCATCCAAAACTGCCTCAATTCCTTTTCCAGAAATTTCTGTGATCCGTTCCGGATCAGGAACAGACACCTTTCTCTCTTCTGCTGCCAAAAGAATGCTTGTTCCAATCGGATGAGTGGAATTCTTCTCACAGACTGCGGCAAGACGGAGTAATTCTTCCTCTTCCATTTCATTTGCCACACATTTCTGCACAACAAAATTTCCTTCTGTGATTGTTCCCGTCTTATCCATGACAACGGTCTTTACTCCTTGCAGCGCCTCAATTGCAACACCACCTTTGAATAAGATTCCTCTCTTAGATCCTGCTCCGATTCCAGAGAAAAAGGCAAGTGGCACACTCAGTACAAGCGCACATGGACAACTAATAACTAAGAAAGTCAGCGCCGTATACACCCAGTAGCTCCAGTTTCCAGTGACAAGTGATGGAAGAATCGCCGTCGCAAGAGCAAGCGCCACAACAAACGGCGTATAGACTCTTGCAAATCTTGTGATAAACTTATCAATTTTCGGCTTGCTAGCAGCTGCATGTTCTACAGAATCCAGAATTCTTGTCACCATGGAATCCTCCAATACCTTTTCTACACGCATCTTCAACAAACCTGATGTGTTGACACATCCAGATACTAAAGAATCTCCTTTCTCAACTTTGACCGGAACTGGTTCCCCGGTTACCGGTGAAGTATCGATCCTGCTCTCACCATCTATTACTGTACCATCCAGCGGAATACGATCTCCCGGCCGCACGATCAAAAGATCTCCGACTTGTGCCTGCTCTGCCGGAATGACTTCTGTCACCCCATTCTGTTCCCGGCTGACTACTTCCGGTCTTAAATCAACCGCGCTCATGATCTGTCCACGGCTCTTTTCCACAGCAATATGCTCAAACATCTCTCCAATCCGGTAAAACAGCATGACACCGACTGCTTCTGCATATTCCTGGATTGCAAATGCACCAAGTGTTGCAATACTCATCAGGAAATTTTCATCGAGCATTCTTCCCTTACAAATATTTTTTCCCGCAGTAAGCAGAATCTCCCATCCAAGCGTCAAATAAGAACTCACAAATAAGATGGTAGAAAATAATTCGTATTTGTCCTTCAACAAAATTCCCGCAAGAAACAATCCCGCTCCTGCTACAATTTCTATGCGTTCCCGTTTCTGTTCTCTTTTCTTTTCCTGCTGTTCCTGCTCCCTCTTTTTCTTTTCTTCTTTCTTATTTACCGATACCTTCCTTTTTACAATCACTTCAGACTCAATCGCAGCACAGATCTTCTGAAATTCCTCCAGCAGGTCCTTGTCACCTTCCGTGACCACTTGAAGCTGATTTGTCGTAAATGTGATTGTCGCCTCTTTCACCTCAGGCAGCGCCTGTATCCTTGCTTCCATCTTGGAAGCACAGTTCGCTCATCCAAGATTATCAAGCAGATACGTCTGTATTCTACCCTTTCTATGTGATGAAATAGACTTTTCTTTGTTATCCTCATTCTCCTTGTTCTGGTGGGAATGTGCGTGGTGATGTCCTTCACAGCCACAAGTTTTCCCATGCTCATGGTGGGAATGTGTATGCTCGTAATTATGATGATCTCCTCCGCAGCCACAAGCTTTTCCATGCTCATGGTGGGAATGCGTATGCTCGTGATCATGATGATCTCCTCCGCAGCCACAAGCTTTCCCATGCTCATGGTGGGAATGTGTATGCTCATGATGATGTTCCCCACAGCCACAGTGTTCATGAATCTCTTTGTCAACAGATTCTGTCAGCTCTGTCTCTCTGTCTTTTTTTGTTCTTTCCTCTATTTTCATGCGTAAGCACCTCCTAAACATATGAATAACTGTTCATATGTTCATATAAACATTTTTCAATCATTTTGTCAAGGCTTATCTCCTATTTTTTATTTTATCTTTTCGTTTTACACATGACTGACAGAAACTGTCGGTCAAAAACCATAAGAAAAGCAGCTAATCCGAAAACTAACTGCTTGTCCCTCATCTGATTTCTTCAAATTTATTTCTGTAATTCTTCTTTTACCAGTTTTATCACTTCATCCAAGGCAATCTCACGATTCTCTGCTGCTGTTCTGGCACGGAATTCTACCTTCCCCTCTTGAATACCTCTTCCGACAGTAATGCGATATGGGATCCCGATCAGTTCCATATCTTTGAATTTTACACCCGGACGTTCTTTTCGATCATCCAGAAGTACATCAATGCCTTCTTTTTTCAATGCCTCATACAATTCACTTCCAATACGCATCTGCTCTTCATCTTTGCTGGATACAACGACCACTGCAACCTCAAACGGCGCTACACTTGCCGGCCAGATAATTCCAGCCTCGTCATTGTGCTGCTCTACAATTGCCGCCATACAGCGTTCCAAACCAAAACCATAACAGCCCATTTCCACCGGATGAAGTTTATTATCCACATCTTGATATTCCAATCCGAGTGTCTTTGCATATTTTGTTCCCAGCTTGAACGTATTTCCAACTTCGATTCCCTTACAGAATTTTAATGGCTTTCCGCAAACCGGACAGACATCTCCCTCATGCACCTGTGCGATATCCGCAACAATCTCCACCTCAAAATCCTTCAGATTTACATTAACAATATGGTGATCTGTTTTATTTGCTCCAACGATAAAGTTCTTCATGTTTGTGACCTCACGGTCCATAACGATCGGACACTCTAAACCAACCGGTCCCGCAAATCCAACTTTTGCATGTGTAACACGTTCCACTTCCTCAAACGGCGCAAGTTCCATTTCATTTGCCTTTAGAAGCTTCAACACTTTTGTTTCATTCAATTCCCGATTTCCCTTTAAGAGAAATGCCATTGTTTTTCCATCTACCGTATAGATCAGTGTCTTCACAAATTCATTTACAGACTTATGGAAAAATGCAGCGACTTCTTCCATCGTGCGTGCATTCGGTGTTTCCACAACCTCCATCACCTGTTCCTCTGCATCTGACGGCTCGCTCGCATCAATCACCTCTGTAATTTCTAAATTGCTTGAGAAATCACAGCCGTCGCAGGTGACGATCACATCTTCACCGATATCTGTAATTGCCTGAAATTCCTCGGATAAAGAGCCACCCATCGCTCCTGTATCTGCTTTTACAATCTTGTAATTTAACTTACAGCGCTCCATGATATTCTGATAGGCATGGAACATTTTCATATAAGATTCATGGAGACCTGCTTCATCAATATCAAATGAATAGGCATCCTTCATAATAAACTCACGCACACGGATCAAACCATAACGAGGTCTTGTTTCATCTCGGAATTTCGTCTGAATCTGATACAGATTATAAGGAAAATCCTTATAGGAACTTCCCTTCATCATAGCTGCCATCGTAAATAATTCTTCATGAGTCGGACCGAGAACATAGTTCTTCTGATAACGGTCTTTCAGCGCAAACATGTTGGAACCAAACGCCTCTCTACGTCCACTTTTCTCATAAATTTCTTCTGGGATCATAGCCGGCATCAACAGTTCCTGCGCTCCTGCAGCATCCATTTCTTCCCGCACGATTTCCTCAATCTTTTTCAGAACACGTTTTCCCATCGGCATGATCATATAAATTCCGCTGCTGCTCTTTTTGATCATTCCTGCCCGCACTAATAAATTTCCACTTGTACTATCTTCTTCTTTTACATTTTCCCGCAGTGTATAAAAATACGAATTACTTAACTTCATATGCTTCTCTCCTCCAATAAACAATTGCTCATTTACTACATTTAGATTTATTGTACCAAAACTGAGCTTTGAAATCCACCTCTGTCTATGTGTAAGTTTTCATTTTTTTCCAGCAGTACCGAAAGTGCGGGAACCATCTGTTCAAAAAATGTCATTGAATCATCTCCATTGAAAACGAAAACACGGCCACTAATAAGAAAAGCCCGGAAAGAAGTTCCAGTCGAATATCGCTGCATTGGAACACTTCCCGGCCATATTTTTCATTCTTGAATACCCAAATCTCTTTTCCAATCTTTTTCCTTCCCAAAGGTAAAATCAGGCATCCATGCGCTGTATAGTACTGCTTTTGACCGATTTTTATTCGATAGGCGTGTTTCTTAACAGCAGCACCTCCCACTGTGTAACCACATTTTTGCTCCACAATGCCTGTGATCTTTCCCTTGCATCGTTCTCCATTCAAGACAACTCTATACTTCAAGCATAAGGGGAATAATGAAGCTGCCATGCAAAGCAATCCAAACATTATCATATCACTTGATCTCCTTATCTGTTTATCAGGAAGTTCCGTTTTCTTTATGATTGAAATATCTTATCTATATGAAGACATTATAGCATTTGCACAGTTTCTCGTCATCCTTTTTCTACTGTCTGACCGGGAAGTTATGGATGACACATTGTGAAAATGTATATCTGATCGTCTTTGTAAACAAACATGATTTTTATAGGAATAGACGATATTGTCATTTGATTTATACGGTGTGTATGATATGATATTTCTATATCTAATGCAAGTGTACTGTCTCATTCACTTTCAGCATAATGACACAGAATGAATTTTCAGTCTGCAAGGCGGAGGAATGAGGCGATGCGGTGGCATCGTCGATTGACGACAACGCAGTAGAGTGGAATTCAGGCAAGTCATTATGCGAAATATGAATGATACAGTACACAAGGTATTTTGTCCCTCTTCCATTACAGAACCGGTGACAAAATCTTTTCACACACCTACTGATTGATTTCTTAGAAAAGGAAAGGAGCACTCTATGAATCCTCAAAATCTTTCTCATTCTTACGCGGTAAGAAAATTGACGGAACAAGACCTTCCCCGGCTGCTAACTCTCTGCGAGCAAAATCCTCAATATTACCGACACTGTCCTCCTAATGCCAGTCTTTCTTCCCTTCAAGAAGACATGACGGCGCTTCCACCTCAAAAGACAGTGGATGACAAGTATTATATTGGATTTTTCGATGGAGATACTCTTATTGCTGTTATGGATCTGATCTTACAGTACCCGAATGAAGAAACTGCTTTTATCGGATTTTTTATGGTAAATGCCAAAAATCAAGGCTGTGGAATTGGCTCACAGATTATTTCCGAAGTATTTTCTTATTTGAAACAGTCCTTTTCTTCTGTGCGCCTCGGTTATGTAAAGGGAAATAAACAGGCAGAACAGTTTTGGAAAAAGAACGGACTGGATCCGACCGGAGTTGTCACAGAAGAAGAGCTTTATGATATTGTTGTGATGGAGACAGCTTTGTAAGCTTTCCGAATTGAAGGTTCTAAAAATAGCCGCAATCTTGTGACTATTTATAATTAAAGTTCTATTCTGCTTTTTATACCGATTTTCCTTTCACTCTTCATCTGATTATTTATCATCCAGCACTAAGGAGGTGTACTCATTGTCATCCAGACAACAACATGATTCTGATTATCTCGAAAATCAGACAGTCTTGCTCCAGAAGGAACAGTTGAACAAACAAAATACACGAAGTGTCCGCCTTGTAGCAACGGGAAAGTTTTTGGAACGGTCTTTCTTTGTGCTTACAGCAGCAGGCATATTCCTCCTTCTTCTAGAAGGCGGGCAAGTACACCACGACTGGGCAAAGATTCTGCTGTTTATCATTTCCATCGCTCTGCTGCTTTCTCTGATTTTCAGCGCTGCTTTGCTATATTCCTCAGATGCTCTGCATCATCGCTTTTGGAAATGTCCGGATTGCGGTGGTGAACTTCCGTTTCTGACCACACCGCGGACATTTTTAGTCAGTCAGAGATCTGTACAGAATCCTGCCCTCTATGATCTGTGTGTAAAAAAGCTGATTCGATGCGTACGCCTTCCCGGTAGTAATCTGCTGATTCCTTCCAGCTGTCCGCACTGTGGTGAAAAGTTCTGGAAATACCAAAAAAACGTAACAGACAATGATACTTCTCCCTCATAATACGAAAGGAGTGATCTTCCATGCAAAAAATATCCGCTGGAGTTTTTAAAAATTTTCCCCGCTTCTTTTTCCTTCCATTCCTTCTGGCATTTTTATTTCTTACGCTAACCGCCTGCCAGTTTGAGAATTCCTCCCTACAAGAAGATACAACTACTTTTTCAAAAATTCCTGAACAATATTTGTCTAAAATCCAGACTTCCGACATCAAACAAATTGAACGGATTTCCATCACCGGTGGAAAAGATTCTTCTGTCTCTCAGGACCTTTCCAAAGAAGAAATTTCTGCCTTCACTGACTGGATGCATCAACTCCGTTTTCACGAGGAGATTTCGCGCAAGGAAGCGCTCTCTTCCGGTGCTGTCACTTACTACCATATTTTCTTCTTGGACGGAAGCAAGTTGACGATCAGCCCTGGGGAAATTATGCAGATAAATGACACTTACTATCGCCTGAACACGGAAGTTTCCACGATAAAACCTCCATGTTAACTTGCGTTGCTTGCCTTTTCTTCCCCTGATTTTTATACTGGCAGTGGAACATCAATCTACATGTGAAAGGAGACTTCGATATGTTAGGAGATCAAATTAAAAAATATCGAAAAGAGAAGAAAATGAGTCAGGAGGAACTGGCAATCCCTCTGAATGTTGTCCGGCAGACTGTGTCAAAGTGGGAAAATAATCTCTCCGTACCGGATGCGGAACTTCTGATCCGTCTCGCAGAGGTGTTGGGAATTTCTGTTGCAGAACTGCTTGGGACCGACGAACAACCACATTCAGAATCCCTCTCTGCAGAAACTCTTGCTATAGAACTTGCTCGCCTCAATGAAGAGCTTGCCAAACAAGTGCAGGAACGGAGTCTTTCTTCCCGCGCCGAGCAAAAACGGAATCTGATTCTCTTTTTTTCGATGCTTTCTATGCTCTTTGCACTGATCATCAACAATACTATTGTTTCCGTTTTACTGACCTTTGCCTGCCTTCTGACAACAGTTATCATTCTGTACCGGAATACTGCTCTGCTCACCCGCACGACAACCTCCGTAAAAAAACTCGGTGCCGTTCGAATTACAACCCTTTTTAATATTGGCGTCCTTACTGTCTGTATTGTAACCTTTGTCTTGTCCGAGATGGGCATCCTTCCTTTTTCCAATACCGATGGGAAATTTTTTGCAATGCTGCTCGTATCTGCCATTATCCTTTTTACCGGCATGATATCGACAAGACTTCCCTTCAACAGACATACCGGATTGCGACTTCCATGGACCGTACACGACGAAGATACCTGGAATGTATCTCATCGTGTACTTCATGATCTGTCCATCCCGATTGTGCTTCTCTATCTGGGCTGCACACTGACTGTCCCGGATTTTGAGACTGTCACATTATGTGCGGTAGCACTTTGGGTCGGTCTTCCTTCAGTAATCTCCGGCGTCTTTTTCTGGAAAAAGATGCATGGCCGCTAAAAAAGTACATGCTTCAAAAAATAGGAGATTGCTGTAGCATGATTTCATTCTCTACTGCATCATGCTACAATACAAAAAAATATTCTATTAGATACAAGAGGTTCTACGCCTATGTCACAACTACAAGCAAACCATTTCAGCCATATAACACTCAGACCTTACACCCCGAAGACTGTGAAGAAATCAGCATTCTTTTCTGTCAACTACCCACGACCTAAAGGTCATGGGCTTGTAACTGCCCAGTCGTACGAACGACATACGTCTCCGACTTTTAACCCCAAAAGATATTGCTATCTAAAGTGGCGTTACATCATAGGGTGGTTGACAACACCCTTTACGGATAAGATATGCTCATCTGTAACTGTATCAGGTACTAAACTTCCCATGCCATACAGTAATAATGTCTTTACGATTAAGATTTTACGCAGTACACGAATTTCGTATTGCAACCTCATATCTTGTCAATGTACAAAAGAGTGCCTTGATGAGCAGCACATCGAACGGTTTTCTCTTTAAGAACTGCTACAGTCAGTGTAGCATATTTAACAACAATCAACAAGGCTCCTCCCGCCAGCAGATGGATGTATGGGCGACCGGTTCCATAGATCTTGCTGCATGGAATAAGTCTTTTCTCGCGCATACATCCTTTGTCGCTGTCGATGGGGAAACAATTGCTGGATTCGGCGATATTGATTCCTCCGGCTACCTAGACCGTCTCTATGTCCACAAAGATTATCAGGGAATCGGTATTGCCACTGCACTCTGCGAGAAACTGGAAGCATCTGTGGAAAGCGCGACAGTTACCACACATGCCTCCACCACTGCAAGACCATTTTTCGAGGACCGTGGATATGTTGTAAAAAGAGAGCAACAAGTCGAACGACAGGGAATCCTACTGACCAACTATGTAATGGAAAAACAGCAAAAAAATACAACCTCGCAACGTGTACTTTCTAATTCACTCTAGAGGTTGTATTTCTATCTTTATATTCTTAAGATTTTGAATAACTTTTATTTCAGATTTTTTCTATTCCCTGCTGTCTTCCACCGCCTTTGAGACTGCCTCATTAAAAGTCGGATGTGCACGCATCGCATACATTAGCTGTCGGGATGTCAGACCGTTGGCGATCGCTGTCGCCAGTTCCCCGATCATATCTGTTGCCCGCTGACACATGATCTGTGCGCCCAGCAGTACGTCACTGTCTGCGGCAAACAGTACTTTGATAAATCCCACTTCCTCTTTTGATAAAATCGTCTGTCCATTTGCGTCCATCCGGTAACGCCCACAGCGCACTGGGATGCCTTTCCTCTCTGCCTCTTCTTCAGTCAGTCCGACCGTTGCAATCTCCGGATTCAGATACAGACAGTTTGGGATGATCGACATGGAGACAAACAGACAACTTGGCACGATGGATAAGATGACTGACGGTTCTAAATTGTTCATGCGCTCCACAACATATTTCGCCTGAGCGGAAGCGACATGCGCAAGCTGAACTCCTCCGATCACATCTCCAATCGCGTAGATGCCCGGGATATTTGTCATGAAGAATTCATTGACAAGCACTTTGCCGTGATCCATGCGAATCTTCAAGTCTGCTGCAAACAATTCTTCCGTATAAGGTTCCCTTCCCACAGATACCAGTACTGCATCCGCAGGAAGAATCTGCTTTTTCCCCTCGGACATCAAATGACAGCTTACACCATGCTCTTCTTTTTCGAACCGCTCTATCAAACTTTTCTTATACACATGGATTCCACGCCCGACAAGAATCTTCTCCAAAGCCTCAGCAAACTCAATGTCCATCGACGGAAGCAGCCGCTCTCCCAATTCTATCACTGTCACTTCTGAACCGAGCGCCTGAAATACAGTGGCAATCTCCAGTCCAATGACACCGCCTCCTACAACAACCAGCCTGTCATAACATCTGTCCTTCGCCTGAAGCAGTTCTTCACTCGTCATTACTTCCGACAACTCCTCCCCAGGAAGCCCAAGTTTCCTCGGCGCTGCTCCGGAAGCAATTAGAATTTTATCTGCCTCATAGATAACGGTATCTGGTATATCGGCCGGGTTCTTTCCATCATCTGACAGTCCACTGCCAACGGTACGCTTCTGCATGTGTGCCATTTTTACGACCACTCGTTTATCTGCCTGAACCTGTGCAGTTCCCTGTACAAAAGTAACACCAAGTCTTAAAAATTCTTCCTCGATTGCTTTCCGCATTTCTACGACAGATTCCTCTTTATATTGATATAATTTTTGCAAATCAAATCCGATTTCCTTGGCATAAAGTCCGAATTTCTCACAGTCTTTCATATCTTTATAAATCGTGGAGGCATGCAACAATGCTTTTGTCGGAATGCACCCTCTGTTTACGCAAGTTCCCCCTGCCTCTTTCTTATCTACAACAAGCACCTTCATTCCCCGTTTTGCTGCCTCAAGCGCCGCTACATATCCCCCTGGTCCGGCGCCGATAATCAGAAGATCATACTTTTCCATAGTCACTTTCCTCTCTTTTCTTTTATTTTTCAATCGTTCACTCTATCTTATCAATCTGCCAGTCAACCGGTTCCACTCCGTTTGCCTTTAAAAATGCATTTGTCTGGCTAAACGGTCTGCTTCCGAAAAAACCACGGTAGGCAGAGAGCGGACTTGGATGTGGCGCTTCCAAGATCAGGTGTTTCGGATTATTTAACATTGCTTTCTTAGTCTGTGCCGGTCTTCCCCACAAGATAAATACAATTGGCCGATCCTGCTCATTCAGTACCCGGATCGCTGCATCTGTGAATTCTTCCCAGCCGATTCCCCGGTGCGAATTTGCCTGATGAGCGCGCACCGTCAGAACTGTATTGAGCATCAATACGCCCTGTTTGGCCCATTTGACAAGGTAGCCATGATTTGGAATCTCACATCCAAGATCATCATGCAGTTCCTGATAAATATTCACCAGTGACGGTGGAATGTCTACTTCCGGTTTCACCGAGAAGCAAAGTCCATGTGCCTGTCCTACGTTGTGGTATGGATCCTGCCCTAAAATGACTACTTTCACTTCATTTAATGGTGTCAGATGAAATGCATTGAACACATCATCCGCAGGCGGAAAGATCTGTCTCGTCCGATACTCCTGATTGACTGTCTCAAATAATTTCTTATAATATGGCTTCTTAAACTCTCCTTTTAATGCTTCTAACCAAGCTCCGCTAATTGCCGCCATCTTCTTTTCCTCCTGCTTTTCCTAACTTTTCTTTTGTTTCCTTTTTCCTGCCGGTATCTGTTATTTCATATCCAGCTCGAACCAGAATGCTACCCCATTGTCATAATTTTCTACCCCAAATTTTTGATGAAAGGACTCCATAATCGCCTTCACGATAGAAAGTCCGATTCCATTTCCACCGTACTCCCGCGAATGCGCTTTATCTACTTTGTAAAACTTATCCCAGATCCGTTCCACATCTTCCTGTGGAATCGATTTTCCGGTATTGAAGACAGAAATATGTGCTTTCTCTCCTGTTTCTTCTACTTTGATCTCGATAATCCGCTCTCCCTCCACATGGTGGATTGCATTGCTGATATAATTTCGCAGCACCTGCTCTGTCTTAAATTCATCTGCCCATACATAGATTGTCTCTTGCATTTTCAGGCTCACCTTCGCCTCAGCCTGCTGGATCAAAATCTCACAGCTTTGCAGCACTCCGCGGATTAAGCCTGCCAGATCAAATCTTGTCATGGACAATCCGTCATCTCCGGATTCCAACTGATTTAATGTCAGCAGATTTTTTACCATCTGGTTCATCTTATTAGCCTCATCGATGATGACGTCACAGTAAAATTCCATGCTCTCCGGATCATCATGGATCCCTTCTTTCAGTCCTTCTGCATAACCCTGGATCAGTGCAATTGGTGTCTTCAACTCATGGGATACATTTCCGATAAATTCTTTCCGGCGCTCTTCCTGTTTTTCCTTCTGTTCAATATCTTTTTGCAATTCAAAGTTTGCGGTCTTTAACTGAGAGATTGTCTGCTCCAGTTTTTCCGACATTCGGTTAAAGCTGTCTCCCAATACCCCAATCTCATTGTCACCGCCGCTTGTATATTTGGCATTGAAATCAAGATTTGCCATCTTCTGTGAGAGCATAGCAAGCTCCATGATGGGATCTGTGATCTTTCTGGAAAAATACCAGACGAGAATACAGCTCACTCCGATCATAATGCAGCCCACATACGCAAGAAATCTCGTAGAAAGTTTTGCTCCCTCCCGAATACTGTCAAGCGGTGTCCGAATCAGAAAATGGTATCCACTGTCAAAACTTCCCCACATTTCAATATATTCTGTTCTGCTTCTGATATCCTTCGCCTTCCGTATTTCATAATAGGATGTCTGCTCTAAGATCTTTCCGTCCTGCTTATCAAGAAGATAGCCGTTTAACTGACTGTTCAGCTCATCCTCTCCCTCTTTCATCATACCGATGACCGGATTGCCTGATCGGTCGCGCACGATAAAAGATATATTTGCCCGCTCTGCAAGACGTTTCATAGCTTCCAAAGACTCCGTGTAAATCACACTGCTTCCGACAGACTCATTTAACATCTGGTACATATTTTTTAAGTCCTCTTCCTTGTTTGCAATGTAATAACCTTCCATGAATCTTCCATTGATCAAAAGTGCGATGATCATAGTAAATGCAACTATCCCGACACTTAAAATAGTAATCTGACGTTTGATCGAATCTCTCATTACTCTACCTCAAATTTGTACCCCATCCCCCAGATGGTCTTAATGTACTCACCTTTGTCCCCCAGCTTATTTCTCAACTTCTTGACATGTGTATCGATCGTTCTCGCATCCCCAAAATAATCGTAATTCCATACATTATTCAAAATCTTTTCTCTCGAAAGTGCGATTCCCTGATTTTCAATAAAATATGCCAACAGTTCGAACTCTTTGTAACTTAAATCTATCGGAACTCCGTCAATCTTCACCTCGTGTGCTGCCTTATCCACAGAAATGCCACCTGCATCCACAACTTCATCTGCCGCAAATACATTCGTTCTTCTTAAAATAGCCTCAACTCTCGCAACAAGAATCTTTGGACTAAACGGCTTGGAAATATATTCGTCTACCCCAAGTTCGAATCCTTGCAACTCATCCCGCTCCTCTCCTCTGGCCGTCAACATGATGATCGGTACTTTCGAGTGCATACGCACCTCCCGGCACACCTGCCAGCCATCCATCTTTGGCATCATCACATCGAGAATGATCAGTGCAATATCATTCTGCTCATAGAAAATATCCATCGCCTCCATACCATCTGCTGCCTCGACAACCGTGTATCCACTTCTTGTCAGGAAATCTTTGACAAGCTTTCTCATTCTGCTCTCATCATCCACCACCAATATTTTTAATTTATCCATCAAACATTCGCTCCTTCGTTTTTTCTCATCATAACAAATACTTGTGTCACTTTTGTGAAAAACAAAAATATCCCCAGGTACGATACTTATTATACCATACCCGGAGACATCCCCGACACTTTTTTCTAAATGTAGTCTGAATTTTTCAATAACATTCTCGTCGTCTTCTGTTTCTTTCTATTCAACACTCTTTAATGATTCCACCATATTGATCTTCTTCAGTTTGAAATACATCACACAATTTACAAAAACAGAGAATCCACATGTAAGCAGTGCGCTGTACAGAAAACTAATCCCTTTGATCGTTCTTGCAAACATCACAGTATCAATCTCAACAGTCGTAATCACGAACCGGTGAAGGATACTGCCCAATATCACTCCGACAACTGTTCCAATCAGTGTCAGAAGAATATTTTCACGGTATACATAGGCAGAAACCTCATTATCATAAAATCCAAGTACTTTGATCGTCGCAAGCTCCCGCTTCCGCTCATTAATGTTGATGTTATTCAGATTGTAAAGCACGACAAACGCTAACAGCCCCGCAGAAATAATCAGCACAACGATGACAATATCCAGACTTTCCAGCATCTCATCCATTTGCTCCTCTACATTATAAGTATAGGAAACATTGAGCGCCGCACGCTCCTCGAGCACTTTTTCTCCGATTTCCTTTAACTTTTTCTCATCAAATTCTTTCATCTTAAAGTAAATATTATTTGCTTTTGGAAGTGCACCAAACATTTCTTTGTAAATTTCAGGAGATACATAAAGATAATGCTCCATATAATTTTCACATACATTTGTGATCGTCAGTTCTTTTTTGTCACCATTTTCCCCTTTCACTGTAATCGTATCGCCCTTCTTTACCTCGAGTGTCTTTGCCATCTTTTCTGTCAAAATGACGTCCCGCTCCCCAAGCTCAAATGTTTCCTGTGTCTTTCTGTCACGGTAGACTAAAAATTCCTGATTTTTCTCTAAATCTTCCGGCACATACAGATATACGTCTTTCTTTATCTTTCCCTTCTCTACATTTGTTTTCTTTAAATATCCTTCTGAAGCCTGACTGATCTCCTTCTCCCCTTGCAGATACTGCTCCAGTGATTCCTTATCCTTTTCATCTGCATCTGTATTTAAGATAATCATCCCATCATATAAATTCAGTTCCTGATATTGGATCCTTCCTACATCAAAGATAGAATCCCGCAGTCCGAATCCGACGATCATCAGCGCCATACATCCACCGATTCCAAAGACCGTCATAAAGAATCGCTTTTTATATCGGATCAGATTCCGGATCGTGGATTTCCATATGAAACTTAATCTGCTCCAAATAAATGTGATACGCTCTAAGAAAACTCGTTTTCCCTGCTTCGGAGCCGGTGGGCGCATCAACACTGCCGGTTGGGATGCCAGTTCTTTATAACATGCAAGAAGTGTCGCCGCACTTGTGCAGACCACTGCCGCACCTGTTGCCATCGCCGCATATCCCCAATGGTAGGGGATCACAATATCCGGCATATGTATATAAATGATCTTATATGCAGTTACAATAATATACGGAAATACTTTCTCTCCGAACAATACTCCGAAAATACTTCCTCCGATCGTTGCCATCAACGCATAATTCAGATATTTCCCTGCAATACTGAATTTCCCATAGCCAAGCGCTTTCAGCGTTCCAATCTGTGTACGCTGTTCCTCAACCATCCGCGTCATCGTTGTCAGACTGATCAATGCCGCCACAATGAAGAATAGTATCGGAAATACTTCTCCGATCGCCCGCATACGGTCTGCGTTATCTCCATATCCTACATAGTCAGAAAGTGTGCTTCTGTCATTGACATACCACTTGGCATCTTCAATATCCGCAATCTTCTGCTCTGCATCTTTGATCTTATTTTCTCCATCCTTAATCTCGGCTTCGGCTTCTTTTTTTCCATTTTCATATGCTTCTTTTGCCTCAGCAAGTTTCTTTTCATTGACTGCGATTTCATTTTCTCCTGCCGCAAGCTCAGCCTCCCCGGCATGGATTGCTTCCCATCCGGCATCAATCTGCCGCTGTCCTTCTGCCGCCTGCGCTTCTCCGGCATACAGATTATTTTCAGCTTCTGTAAGCTGTCCTCTTGCTGCTTCGATCGCAGTCTTTCCTTCCTCCAACTGTGTTCTAGCCGCCGAAAGTTCCTGCTCCTTCTGTACAATCACCTGTTCTGCCTGCGCGATCTGGTCTGCTGCCTGCGCTAACTGCGGCTCCAATTGTGCGATTGTCTTCTGAAGCGCTCCAATCTGCGCCTCTGTCTGTGGAATCTGTTCCTCTGGGATCATCCCATTTTCCAGCGCTGCCTGCAGTTCTGCCAGCGTGATCTTCATCTGATCTAATCCGGCTTTCCCTGCCTCGTACTCGGATTTCTTTGCTTCCAGTTCTGTGCGTCCGGTTGCAATCTGCTTCTCTCCGGCCGCGATCTGTTCCATACCTGTCTCGTACTGACTTCTGAATTCTTCTTCTTTCGCCGCAAACTCTGCTTTCCCCTGTGCAAGCTGTGCCTGTCCATCTGCAATCTGTGCATAAGCTTCATCGACTGTCGTCTGGCTCACGAGAAGTTCATTTCTTCCTGCTTCCAGTGCTTGTTTTCCACTCTCCAGCTGTTCTTTTGCATTTTGTAACTGCGCCTCAGCATCTGTAATCTTTGCTTTTCCGTCAGAAAGTTCTTTCTCTGCTTTCTTCTTTCCTTCTTCCAATTCCGCTTTTGCATCGGAAAGTTCTTCTTTGGCATCTTCACGGATTTCCTCTGCGCGGAGCGCTCCCTGCCGTTCTCCAATGGATTCAATCCGCTCTGCAACCTTCTCCACCTTCTGATCGTATTCCTCTGTAAATGCGGTCTCCTCTTCTGCTCCCTCCACTGAAACGTAACACTCTGTGTATGCTTCTGTCACAAAAGATTCCTTCGGCACGGCAAGAAAACCGCTGACCTCTCCATTTCCGATCATACTGCTTCCACGGTGAAAAGAAATATACTCCGGACTGCTTCCTGCACCTACAATCCGAAATGTTTCCTTCGTAAACGTATCTGTAACCGGATCCTTCGTTCCACTGATCAGCGTGATCTCATCCCCGACCTTTAAATCAGATCCCTGGATAAAATCTTGATCGATCAGACACTCTCCGTCCTTTTTCGGCATTCTTCCTTCTTCCACCGTATACTGGTTCATCGAATCTAAAATCGACGATACATGAAGTACTTTCTGATTTCCATCACGCTCAACCATTACATCTGCGGAGTAGCCGGGTTCTGCCTGTGCCACTCCTTCCAGTGACCGGATTGCTTGCACATCATTCTCTGTCAGCCCAAGCGTTCCCATCACCTTCAGATCCATCAAATGATTCCGATCAAAATAAGCATCCCCGGAATAGCGCAGATCCGGCTCAGATGCCCGGATTCCTGAAAAGAACGCGACACCCATTGCCACGATAAAGAAAATGGACAAAAAGCGCCCCAGACTCTTTCGTATTTCCATATAAAAATCTTTTCTCAATGCTCGTTTCTTCATCTGTCTCCCTACCATTCAATCGTTTCTACCGGTACCGGATGTGCATTCATCTCCATACTCTCCACACGGCCGTTTTTAATATGGATCACACGATCTGCCATCGGCGCAAGTGCAGAGTTATGTGTGATAACGATCACGGTCATCCCCTTATTTCTACAAGTATCCTGAAGCAACTTCAAGATTGCCTTCCCGGTATTGTAATCAAGCGCTCCCGTCGGTTCATCACACAAAAGCAGCTTTGGATTTTTTGCCAGCGCCCGGGCGATCGACACCCGCTGTTGTTCCCCTCCGGAAAGTTGTGCCGGGAAATTATTTAATCTTTCTCCCAACCCGACTTCCTCAAGTACCGTCTTTGCATCCAGCGGTTCCTTACAGATCTGAAGCGCCAATTCTACATTTTCCAACGCAGTCAGATTCGGAACAAGGTTATAAAACTGAAAGACAAATCCAATATCCTCTCTGCGGTAACCGATCAACTGTCGGTTTGTGTACTGTGCCACATCATTTCCATCAACAAGCACTTTGCCGCTCGTTGCCGTATCCATACCGCCAAGAATATTTAATACCGTTGTCTTTCCCGCACCACTCGGGCCGACGATCACGACAAACTCGCCTTTTCCAATCTCAAAGTCAATGCCATCCACTGCTCGGATCTCGACTTCTCCCATTTGATATATTTTTCTTACATTTTCCAGTTTTACAAAATCCTTCATGTTATGCCCCTTCTTCTTTTATGATAATCCCAAGCCGCTTTGACAGTTCCACTGCCTGAAACAAGTTCACTTCCGCCCCATCTAGTTCAGAATTGTCATCCGAAATCAGGATTCCTCCTATCTCACAAGTTGTAAAATTCATCTTCCGCAGAGAAGTCTTAAAGAAATTCACTTCACTTAATTCCACATGCTCCCACCGGACCTCCCTGCAAAAGCAGTCTGATATGCCTGCTGCACGAAAACTGCTCTCTGCCGCTTCCAGATATTCCAGCTTGGATCCATCCAGATTCGCATAGGAAAACATACATCCGGAAAATCTCACATGGGAAATCAGACATTCCGTCATCTTCACTCCAACTCCTTTGCAGTTTTCAAACAGACACCTCTTAAAATAGCCGCGTCGAAAGTTTGTATTTGAAAAGTCACATCTACGAAAGATCACATCAGAAAACTCACAGCGTTCCATGTCACACGCCAAAAAGCGGCAATTCTCAAACACGGTCCTTCGTGCCCCGATTCTTTCGTAATTCTCCTCTTCCACAACAATTTCACTTATCTTTACACCAGCAAGTGGAAGTTCCTCCCGAAGCTTCTTCTCCATCAGCTCTTTTCCATCGGCAACTTCTACAGGAGGTTCCGTTTCTATCAATGGTTCCTGTCTCTTCATACAGTCACCTCCAAAATAGCGCCTTCCAGCCCTTTTGTCATCAGCTTTCCGGTAAGCTCCGCCATCTCCTTTGGGCTTTCCATACAGCCCCGCTCAATCCAGTACATCACAATTCCGATCACCCCGGACGTACAATAGCGAAACTGTACCTGAAATGCAAATGCCTGACGATCACAGGAATCTTCAAACGCAGTCAGATATTTCTCAAAAACTGATTCCAGCACTTTCTGCCCGACTGAAATACGCGTGCGGTTCTCCAACATCAGCATGCAATATTCTCTTCGCTCCTTCAAATATGAAAAAATAATCTCAAGCACATCGCTTGCATTCTCCCGCAGCTGCTGTGGAGTAAACTGCTCTGTGGCCTCAGCTGCCACAGTACACATGTGATTTTCCAGATCATCCAGAATCCCATAAACATCTGTATAATGAATATAGAATGTGTTTCTGTGGATCTTGGCGCGCTCTGTCAGCTCCCGGATGGAAATCTCATTGATACTCTTCTCTTTCGATAGTTCCAAAAGTGCCTCTAATATTTTCGCCTTCGTCCGCTCCGTTCTGCGGTCTGTTGCCGTCTTTTCCATTGCAAGCTCCTTCAATTCATTTCCGTGTATTTTCCTATGCATTTGCACAGTAAATATAATTTTATAGTAAAATTTCATTTAGGATTTGTCAATAAAGGAAATATGAAATTTCTATAAAAGAACAGCGCAGGCAATTCTGACTGGATAAGCATATCTATGCGATATTTTCTTATCTTTCAGTCAGACAGCCTGCGCTGCTCTATTCACTTTCTACTCTTATCACAATCGTAAACCTGTCTTTGGTTCTAATTATTTAAAACCGAAATAAATTCAGCCCGATCTCTTCATCATGATATCGATCGACTTTCCCATCGATCACATGGATCACCATCTCACAAGTCGCGCTGATCACTGCCCGATTTAAATGTCCTCCAAACACTTCTCCCTTTTCATTTCCTGCACTCATATGAAGGTGGCAGTAAAACTCGTCATGCATTGTATTGATCGTTCCAGTCAGAGACACAATCTCAAAACTTCCCTGAAATTCATTCGCCAGATATTCTTTTTCCTCTGTCTTAAATACGCCGACCGTAAACTGGTCAACCGCGCCGAGTGCCTGCACACTTGCAAGACTTATTTTTTCTCTCAGTGCAATTTCCTTTACCTGCTCAAGAATTTCCTCTCCTTTATCCATCCGTGCAATGATCGTATTTCCAAATCTTCTGTAGTCCATCTCTCTGTTTTCCTCCTGCTCTTTTTATATTTCACATTCTGTTTCTGTTGTTTCCTCCGAATACACAATTCTCCAATGTCTCCTGATTTCTGTCATAATGTCCATCACGTCAGAAGTATCAGACAGATTCATCTCATTCTTTCCGCCTAACACCGCCTGTTCCATATCTTCCACCTCATAAAGCAGTGCCTCTTCCTTTCTGCCGCAAGCGACTATCTCCTTCCTGCCATCTTCGGTATAAATGATCACTGCCTGATCTGCCCTTGGATAATCATAGATTTCCACATACCCTTTCTCAAAGATCACAACCCCTCTTTTTGGTTGTTTTGCATGGAGTGTCAGTGTGACTGTAACCATCTCGTTTACCGGATTTGCCATCAGAATTCCGACCTGCTCGTCAACACCACTCGGTGCAGTCCTCACCTTGGATAAAATCTGATCTGGCGCCTGAGACAAAAATATCCTGGCAAATGCAAGGGCATAGACACCAATGTCCAGCAAAGCTCCTCCTGCCAGCGCCGGATTAAAAAAGCGGTTGCTCATATCATACTCTTTATAGCTTCCAAACGATACCTGGATCAGTTGCAGTTTTCCGAGCTTCCCATCTGCAATTACTTCCCGCAGCTTTTTATAAAGTGGCATATGATAAATAGTCATTGCCTCCGCTAAAACTACGTCCTGTTTCTCTGCAAGTTGTCTTGCTTCTTTCAGTTCCTCTGTATTCAATGTGACTGCTTTCTCACAGAGCACATGCTTCCCGGCTTTCAGTGCCTCCCGCAAATATTGGATGTGCGTATTATGCGGTGTTGCAATATAGACAATATCTACCTGATCATCCGCAAACACCTCCTCAATCTTCCCATATATCTTTTGGATTTGATATTTCTCCGCAAATGCCGCTGTCCGCTCTTGATTTCTCCCTGCCACTCCATAGAACATCCTGCCATGCTCTGCCAATGTCTGCGCCATCTCATTTGCAATGGCACCATAGCCAATCACTGCCCAGCGATATGTTTTGATCATTCCTGCACTCCTTTCTGTTTTTTTATTTTTATTTACAGATTACAGGCAATGTCCCACATCTGTCAAGAAGCTCCTTTTTCCATCGGAAGTAAGCGCGAACCCTATAAAATAGTCAATCCCCCTCTGAAAGTGGGATTTGATTCATCAATCCTCTAAAATCGCACAAGAACTTCCCCCCCTTCTTCCCAGTTGCCTAATACCAATTCTCCTTTGTGTGCGCGGATCGCCTGTGCAGCTGACCACAACCCCAGACCATGGTGCCCGTCTGTCCTGCGGGACTTTTCTCCCCTCCACAGCCGCTCAGCCGCATGGCGCACTGCCTCCTCATCAAATCCTATCCCTTCATCTTTCACGCAGACCTGCCATCCGTTGTCTGTCATTTTCCCTTCCAGATAAACTGTTTTTCCCTTCGGCGTATATTCCACTGCATTCAGCACAATATTAAATATCCCACGCTGCAAACGCTCCGGCTGAATTCTCCAGGATCCTTCCAGTCTGTTATCCGTTATCAGTTTTACTCCCTTTGCTTCCGCAGCAGCCAGAGCATTTTCCCGCAGTTTTTCAAACCATTCCCCCAACTGCATTTTCGTAAACGCTTCTTCTTTTCCCGACGAAGTCTCCAGAAGACTTGCGACATACTCCTTCGCCCGAACAGTTGCCTCCAAAATTTTTCTGATCAGTCTCTCGTGATTCTGCGGCAATTCTTCCTCAAGCAACAGCTCTGCATTTCCACCTGCAAGCGTCAGCGGTGTCTTCAGGTCATGAGCCAGCGCGGCAATCTCTGCCTCGCGCTGCTGCTGCGCCGCCCACTGAGAGGTCAGTGCCTGAGACAGAGCTTCCCGCATCTCTTCCATCGCATCCAGTGCTTCATCGTACTCGCGGATTCCCGCATGCGGAACTGTAAAATCAAGTTCCTGCGCCGCCACCTTTTTGCTGATCTCCTGAAACAGTTTCAATTTTTTCCCAAGAAATTTTCCAAGCCATATCGTATGCAGAAGCAGTGACAGCAAAAGCCCCATCCCAAGCAAAATCAACCCGAGTGTTTCCGCCGGAGGGAGCGTCTGTCGAAGCGACGGATCGGTAAATTCCTTCCGGAAATGCCAGCGGATCAGTGCAGTGCTCCCATCTGCATAAGTGCGCCTGGAAAGGTGTGCCGCATATCCGGAAACGTATGAAAACTTTTTCTGGTCTTCTGCAATTTCTCTCTCCACATTCGTCTTTAATATAGTTCCTTTGGCATCATACAACGCATATTCGCCCGGAAAGCACTCATCCGGTTCTGTGAATCTCCCATTACTTGTCCCAAGGATCTCTTCTACCTGATGATTGATCTCAGATCCAGAACAGATAATCCCTTTCTGCTCAAGAAGAGACATCACAAGTGACCAGATCATAAAACACAACAGCATCGTAACAAACATTCCCGCCACAAATCGGAGTAACACAAAGGAAAGACTTAACGTATGTTTTCTTTTTTCCATTTATATCCCATCCCCCAGACTGTCTCAATCGGACTTTTCCCATATTTCTTTAATTTTGCGCGGATATTTTTAATATGCTCTGCAATCGTCCCCGGATCCCCCTCCGCATCGAAACCAAAGACCGCCTCATACAACTGTTCTTTGGAAAACACCTGCCCGGCATGAAGCGCCAGATGCTCACAGATCTCATACTCCCCTTTGGTAAGCGGAAGAATCTGCTCCTCAACCATAGCCTCTTTTGCCTGCATGTCAAAACGTACCCCGCCGCGTGCCATCGCCCGCACGGGTTGCCGTCCTTCTCTCCGCAAATGTGCATTGACCCGCGCCCGCAGTTCTGCGATGCTGAATGGCTTTTTGATATAATCATCTGCTCCGAGCCCAAATCCCTGTACAAGCGCCGCATCTTCTGTCTTTGCCGTCAGAAATAAGATTGGACAATCCACTTCTGCCCGGATCCTGCCACAGAGTGAAAACCCATCTTCGCCTGGCATCATCACATCCAACAGAAGCAAGTCATATATCCTACAGCGCTCTGCCGATACCCGCTTTACATCTTCTTCTGTATCCACCTGATGTCCATCACGTTCCAGCGCCATCTTCACCAGTTCCAGCATCTCTTCTTCATCATCTACTGCCAGTATTTTCCCCATTTCTTTTCCCCCTTTTTATCTCCCTGCATCTTGACTGTTTGAAAAAGGAAGCACTGCCGCAAGCAGTAAATATGCAAGGATTCCATTTGGAAACAACAGACACAACCCAAAACAAAGAATCCTCACACTTTTGGGAGACATTCCCAGATAGGCCGCAATTCCTCCACATACTCCGGTAATCTTCTTATCTGCTCTGCTTTTTCCTAACCGTTTTTCTTTATTTCGTTCCATTTCTTTTCTCTCCTCTTATCATATCACATTTTTTCCGTATCCAAAAGATGCCCAGACATCCACATAACAGCAAAACAACCACACTGATCATTCTCCTCTCCATCGATGCAATCTGATATCCGGACACATTAAACACTGCCGTGATCGGATAAAAATCTTTCACGCGATCCGCCATCCCTGCAAATAATCCAAATACCGAATAGATTTCCGTAAAAAGGAATACGGACCAGCAGTTTTTCTGTCTTCCTGCTGCAAATGCAATGATCGGAAATACTGCAAAGAATATGCCGATCCCGCCAAGAACATATTCTTTCCACAGCATAAACACGAATGAGGCCGACAGATCTTCTATATGTAGCACGGCCTCTGTCAAAAAGGTGATTCCAAAACACAACATGGAAAGCCCGATGCTAAAAAGCAGTGTCAGAATCATTTTCACCCGCATCAGGTCAATTTCCTGCAGCGGTATCAGGCGCAGGGATTTCATCGTGTCCTCTTCTTGTTCCCGCACACTTAAATAGCTCCCAAACAGAGCTGTCATACCCGGAATCACAAAAAAGAACGTCCACGGTTGCACCTCATCCATATACCAGCCCGCATTTTCAAGGTACCGCATCCCATCTCGCATCACCTTCAGCCCATAATGCACCTCCGATCCATGATACACTTCCAGTCCGCCCACAAATAGAATCCCTGCCGTCAGAAAGACTGCTGCTACCGCGATCCAAATCACTTTTGAACGGCGAAGCTTCCTGCACTCCACCCAAAACAAATTTCTCCAGTTCATATTCCTATCCCCCTATTTTCTTTTGGACAACTGATATTTTACAAGCCCAAAGGAAATAATGTCCCACACGAAAATACAAAGAACCGCCTTTCCCACACAACTCTCCTGCGTCACAAGCAGCCCCGGAATGTCTTTCTTTCGGATAAGGATCGCTCCCATACTTGTGATCGGATGAACATACATATTGACCGGCATCAGGAAAAAGCCTGCCAGCGCATATACAACTGTCATACAGGCAGGCATCACATAGCCGCTTCCCACTATCGCCAGCGCCAAAATCGGCAGCATTGCAAATGCAAGCAGAATGCCAATTTCCATACATTTCTCAAATAAATACATCATATCTTCTAGACGAAACGGTACAAATCCCGGAAGCACACTGCAAAGAACAGATGCCACTGCTGTCAGCATCATAAATCCGACTGACAAAACTAATATCATACAAAATTTACTGAAAAAGTAACTTTCTTCCTTCACCGGCACAAGCCAGATCTGCCTCACGATCTGCAGTCGTTTCTCTTCATACACGATCATCGTTGCAAAAATCCCAAGGATCACCGGAAGAATGATCCATGTCGTATATCCAAATGCAGACCATTTATAAAATTGTGCCGGCTCCACCTCTGCCTGCCCCAGATATCCGAAATAGCAGACCGACAACGCCGGCATAAGAAATGCAGCAAGAACCATCATCCAAACGCTCTTTTTCCGTCTCAGCTTGTAAAATTCCGTCTCGATCAGTCTAAGCAATGCCAACACCTCCCGTCACATTTCTAAAATATGTCTCCAGTGTCTCCTCACCTTTTTTGAGTTCTTTCATGTTTTTCTGTGCCAGCAGCGCTCCATGATCCATAATTCCAACGCGGTCCGCCACCAGTTCGATTTCCGAAAGAATGTGGCTGGAAATCAATATCGTCTTTCCCTGCTCTCTGCTAAGCTTTACGAGAAATCCTCTCATTTCCGCAATCCCAATCGGATCCAGCCCATTCATCGGCTCATCCAAAATGAGTAGCTTCGGATCATGTAAGATTGCATTGGCAATGCCAAGCCGCTGCTTCATGCCAAGCGAATAGTTTCCAAAAAGCTTTTTATCACGGTAAGGAAGCCCCACCACCGCAAGCGCCCGCTTGACCGTCTGCTCCCTCTTCATCCCTCTCAGTCTTGCAAAAATCTCAAGATTTTCTGTCCCGGTCAGATTCGGGTAAAATCCCGGCGCCTCGATCATCGCACCAATCTGCGGATAAATCTGCTTTTCCTGCCCTCGCAGCTTTCTCCCAAACACTTCCACCTCACCTGAGGTCTCCGGTGTAAGCCCGAGAAGCATCTTCATCAATGTTGTCTTCCCTGCCCCGTTCCTTCCGAGCAGCCCGTAAATCTCACCCTTTCTTACATGAAGATCTACTTCCTTTACAACAGTCTGTTCTCCATAACACTTCGTCAGCTTCCGCGTTTCTATCACAAATTCTTTCATTCCATTTTCTTCTCCTTCCTTGATTTACAAAAATCATAACGGAGAATTTTAAAGATTTTATAAAGCTGTGATATTTTTTCATAATAGAATCTTTTTTATGCTACTCTGCTCACCAAAGAAATGATTGAGACTTGCTCATGAGATAAAAAAAGGATATGCTACCTAATATGGGACTTTTATATTTCATCGTCCTATACGATAGTATCATATCCTTTTTAATCGTTTTACTTTTTCGGCTTTTCCACTACGATCAGCGGAACTGTCATCTCTTCTTTTGTCATTCCTGCATGTACACCGATGGTGTTCTCTTTCTCCTCATTCGTATCAAATAGATTGAGTGCTCCGACTGCGACAGCAAAGTAATCACCGATCGCCTCCTGAAATCTCGGATGATATGCTCCTTCTCCAAATAGCTGGCTCTCCGTGATCTCTTCTCTGGAAAATAACAGGAACTCTTTCCCAAAATGTTTCTTGAAACTCTCAAGAAACTGCTCTTCCATTCCTTCCTTCAGATGAAAGGAAAGCGCCCGCGGTTCCACTGCCGGAAGACATTTCAGACACTCCCTCAATTCCGGGTAATTTTCCATCGATACATTTCTTCCGTCGATATGTCCATGATCTGCTGTCACAAGCAAAAGCGTATCAGAAAGCTCTTCACTTAATTTTTCCAATTCACGGTCAATCTTTTTCAGCCATTCTCCCGCCTCTCTGCAAGTACAGCCACCTTCATGCATTACATGATCCGGCTCCGGCCAGTATACATACAGATAATTTTTCTCATCTCTTGTGCATAACGTCTTCACACCGCTGAGCAATTCCTCAAAGGTATCTATATGGTAATCTCCAAACGGAGATACTTCATATGCCTTTGCCTCACAGGCATGCATAATCTGGCTTCCCAGCTTTTCATACGGCATCATCCTATAAGCCAGCAATTCTCCTTCGATCACTCCGCCACTTCCGGTCGTATTGAGGAATACATTGACCTTGTCCTGGATTTCCGGAAAATACATGCTCCACCCAAGCCATCCGTGTTCTGCCGGTGCAAGTCCACTCTCCAGTGTTGTTGTGGCGGCAACCGTTGTAGGCGGAAATACACTGGAGATTTCTTTTTGAAAATGCCTGCGAAGGAAACTTTCCTCCGGCAAAAACCTCTCAAGGACACTGACACCCATTCCATCCAGCACAAGAAGCACCACATGTCTGTAATCCTTTTTCAAAATTTCATCCGCCTCCGGAAGGGTAGTATATCGATGCGGTGCGCCATAATTGTGCAAAATCGAATTGACTAAATTCAAAATACTATTTTGATAATCCGGCTTTTGTACCTGCATGTTTACATCTCTCTTCCTACTACCTGCGCGATCATCCTTCCTTTTTCGATGACCTGTTTAAATTTCTCTGGTTTTAATGACTGTGCCCCATCACTCCATGCCGCTTCCGGGTTGTTATGCACTTCTACGATCAGTCCATCTGCCCCTGCTGCAATCGCCGCAAGACTCATAGACTCAATCCATTTCCAGTTTCCAGTTGCATGAGAAGGGTCGATGATGATCGGCAGATGCGTCTTCTCCTTGATGATCGGAACTACACTGAGATCTAATGTATTTCTCGTATATTTTTCAAATGTACGGATTCCTCGCTCACAGAGAATAACGTTTTCATTTCCGCCTGCCATAATATATTCTGCTGACATGATCCACTCTTCGATTGTATTGGAAAGCCCTCTCTTTAATAGGATTGGCTTCTGAATCTTTCCGACTGCTTTCAGAAGAGAAAAGTTCTGCATATTTCTTGCCCCAATCTGGATCAGATCCACATGCTCCACAAACTCTTCAATATGCTCTGCATCCATCAGTTCACTGACGATCGGAAGTCCTGTCTGTCTTCTTGCTTCCACCATATCCTTAATTCCTTCGGTCTCCAGTCCCTGGAATGCATATGGGGAAGTACGCGGTTTGTACGCTCCGCCTCTTAACATATCTGCTCCTGCCGCCTTTACTTCTTTTGCAATCTCACAGATCTGTTCCCTGCTCTCCACGGAACATGGCCCTCCGATGACAACAATCTTCTCCTGACCACCGATCTTCACTCCTGCCACATCTACAACTGTGTCTTCCGGATGAAACATCCGATTTGCTTTCTTATACGGCGCTGCAATTCTTGTCACCTCAGAGACAAGTGGATTGGCCTGAATAATTTTTTCATCCAGACTCGTGGTATCTCCGATCAGCCCTAAAATATGATAATCTGTTCCCTGAGAATCATTTACCTGAAATCCTCTCTCCTCAAATGTGTGGACCAGTTTTTTCACTTCTTCCTCGGGAATCCCTTTTTTCACTGTAATGATCATAATTTTTTCTCCTTCTCTCTACCCTTTGTCACTCTGACTTGTTCCTATTTTCTGCACAGCTTTTCAGATGTCTGCTTCTTTTTGCATTTTCCTAATATTAAATATCTCTTCCGATCACCTGTGCGATGACTCTTCCTTTCTCAATCATCGTCTTGAATTTTTCTGGCTTCAGCGATTGTGCTCCGTCACTCCATGCCTTCTCCGGATTATTGTGTACCTCCACGATCAGACCATCTGCGCCTGCTGCAATCGCCGCAAGGCTCATAGATTCTACAAGATCCCAATCACCTGTTGCATGAGAAGGATCAATAATGATCGGCAGGTGGCTCTTCTTCTTTATGATCGGAACAACACTGAGATCCAGCGTGTTTCTCGTATAACGCTCAAAGGTACGGATCCCCCGCTCACAAAGAATGACATTCTCATTTCCGCCGGACATAATATATTCTGCAGACATCAGCCATTCCTCAATCGTATTGGAAAGTCCTCTCTTTAATAAGATCGGTTTGTTGATCTTCCCAAGTGCTTTGAGCAGATCAAAATTTTGCATATTTCTAGCTCCTACCTGGATCAGATCTACATACTCTACAAATTCATCAATTTTATCTGCACTCATGATTTCAGACACGATCGGTAATCCTGTTCGTTTTCTTGCCTCTACCATATCTAAAATACCCTCAGTTCCAAGTCCCTGAAATGCATATGGTGACGTTCTCGGCTTATATGCACCACCTCTTAACATGCATCCTCCGGCTTGCTTTACCTCTTCGGCAATCTCGCAGATCTGTTCCTTTCCTTCCACGGAGCAAGGTCCGCCAATGACAACAACCTTTTCCTTGCCTCCAACTTTAATTCCCGCCACATCGATGATGCTGTCCTCCGGGTGAAATAACCTGTTAACCTTCTTATATGGCGCTGCAATCCTTGTCACATCCTCGATCCACGGATTGGCACGCACCATCTTCTCATCTACAACTGTCGTATCTCCAACGATTCCAAACACGTTGTAATTCGTTCCAAGAATCGTGTTGACTTCCAGTCCTTTCTCTTCAAATCCTTTTACAATCTTCTCTACCTCATTCTGAGGAGCTCCTTTTTTACATGTAATAATCATTTTCTTCTTTCCTCGTCCTCTAACCTATTTTCTTTCTCTCTATGTGTATGGCATCTGTCACCTGCAGATCAATGCCCCAGTTTTTCTTTCAATGCCTCAATCGCCATCCGGTAACCTGCGATTCCCTGTCCGGTAATCGTATGGAAACACGCCTGTCCCGCATAAGAAATCTGCCGGAATGCTTCTCTTTCTTCTACTTTGGAAATATGTACTTCCACACATGGAATTTGTACCGCTTTGAGAGCATCCAAAATAGCAATACTCGTATGTGTGTATGCTGCCGGATTGATGACGATTCCGTCCATCACTCCATACGCCTGCTGGATTTTGTCGACGATCGCTCCTTCATGATTGCTCTGAAAACACTCAATCTCTATCCCATAATCTTCTCCGGTTTTCCTACACAGTTCCAAAAGCGCTTCATAATTCTCTTTTCCATAAATCCCCGGCTCTCGAATCCCGAGCATATTGATGTTCGGTCCGTTAATGATCAAAAACTTCATCAAATCCCTCCTTCACTTTCTGTACAGCCAGCTTAAATACTGTATCATTATTAATTTCAATATCACTATATTTCTGATAAAGCGGCATCCGCTCCTGCTCCATCTGTCTTAATTTTTCTCTGCTTGTGCTAAGTGGTCTGTTTCCGCCGACTGCCAGCGCATTCACATTCCGTCGGATATGGAATACAATCCCATTTTGCCGGAGTTTTTCCATATTTTCAGCGTTTTTGATAATTCCTCCTCCGCAGGAGATCACTTGTCCATGCTCTTTTGCAATTCTGGCACAGACTTCCTGTTCAATTTTCCGAAACCGACGCTCACCATATCTCTCAAAAATCTCAGGAATCGTCATCTTCGCTTCCTTTTCAATTTCCTTATCTAAATCTACAAATGTCTTCCCGATTTCTTTTGCAGTCTTCTTGCCAATCGTAGACTTTCCACATCCCGGCATCCCGATCAAAACAAGATTCATCATATCCTTCTTCATCTCAGCAACTATGCGGTCTATCTCCCTGTCTGCAATCTTTGTATCCAGAAAAAACTCCACTGCGTATTTTGCCTGCGCCACAAGCATTTCCAGTCCATTGACTGCCCGCAGCCCCTGCTCCTCTGCCTGCTGACAGAGCTTTGTCTTCATCGGATTGTAAATGACATCAACTACCGCCTCTGCATTCGGAAATTTCTTCAGATTGATCAGGCATTCGTCATTTTTCGGATACATCCCAACGCTGGTCGCATTGATAAACACCTGTATTTCCTGATACTTCTCCAAATCCTCATAAGAGATTATCGGATCCGTCTGATTTCTCCCTACAATATAAACCTTCTCTGCCCCCATATCATGAAGGACTGCCTCCGCGGTCTTACTTGTCCCCCCGGTGCCAAGAATACAACAAACTTTTCCACAAATCTCTACTCCATTATGTTGAATCATCTGCTTCAATCCCGCAAAATCAGTGTTCGTTGCATATAATTTTCCATCCCGATTGACAATCGTATTGACCGCATGGATCGCACTTGCTTTCTCATCGATCACATCACAATACTGCATCACTGTTTCCTTATAAGGAATTGTCACATTCACCGCATCAAACTCTTTCTTTTTAAAAAATTCATGAAATTCTTCCTCGGTTAATGGAATCAGATCGTATGTATAATCTGCAAGTTTCTCGTGGATTGGTTTCGAAAAACTATGTCCAAGTTTTCCCCCGACAAGCCCTACTCTCATCTGGTCACCTCCTGTATATTTTTATCAGCAAAATTTCCTCATATCCTCGATCTTCATATCGATCAGCTCCGCCTTTCCAATTTCACGGACCTGAACGATTGTAATCTGGTCTCCGCTTGCCTTTTTATCTTTCTTAATAAAATCAATGACCTCCTGGATTTCATACGGAACATCCAGCGGAATCTCCATCTTCTTTAAAATGCTTTTCAAACGCTCTTTCAACTGCTCATCCTCGAGAATCTTCATCATCCCCATTGCTACACATTCCCCATGATAATAATCATGCAGATGGTAAATACTCTCGATCGCATGCCCGATCGTATGCCCGAAATTCAATATCTTTCGGAGATTCTGCTCCTTCTCATCCTCTTCTACCACATGCTTCTTCACGATCAGCGAGCGGGTGATGATCTCCTCAAGAGCCTGATCGATCTCTTCCTCCTCAAACAGTCGGAAAATCTCCGGATCTGCAATCATTCCTGCCTTGACCGCCTCCACAAGTCCATTGTAATAATGACGTTTCGGCAATGTCCGAAGTGTATTCAAGTCAATCAACACTACCTCCGGATGATAAAAGGTTCCGATCACATTTTTCACTTCCCCGAGATTGACTGCCACCTTCCCTCCGATACTGGAATCAATCTGCGACAAAGTCGTTGTCGGAATGGATGCAAACTTCATCCCACGCTTAAAGGTCGCTGCCACAAATCCACTGAGATCTCCAATCACTCCGCCTCCCAGCGCAAGGATCCGATCCTTTCTGGAAAAATTCAGCTGCAGCAGTTTTTCGCAGATCTGCTGATAGACCGGAAAGCTTTTTGCCCCCTCACCGTGTCTGCATACATGTAGATACCCCTGCGGACACTGTGCAAGTACTTGCTTCTGATATCGTTCCGGCACTCCATCATCGGTAATGATCATCACCTTACAGTTTACATCTATATAATCTGCCAGATGAAGCATGGCATCTCTTTCTATAATAATACGACTTTTCTGTTCTGTCAGATTAACGGATAATTCCATCTGCCCACTCCTCCCACTTTCTCTGTTTAAAGTAAAAAAGTATCTGCCTATTCTTATAAAATAAGTTCTTCATGCACCCAAAAGAAACAACTCGAATGTTCAGGGTTGAAAGATACTTATCTATAAAAATAAAAGACAGATACTAAATAGTTCATTCTCATTATTAATCACTCCAAGTAGTTTGATTTTATTACTTTTTTAATGAGAACGCAAGTATATTATGAAATTTTTCTAAAGTTTTTCGATATTAGCTTCCGATTACGGATGGCAGTTGCCACATGGAGCATATCCCTGCTCGATCACTTCCGCCCGCTTTCCGGTATAAATTTTTTTATTCTTCTCTTTCATCGACTTGACACCGGAGCAGGATTCTCTGTGAAACTTCTTACTGCTCGTATTTAATATATAAGTCTGCTCACTCACCGGATCTGAACTGTCCTTGTCAGAAGCAGTTCCTGAAGCAGTGTTTCCTGCTTTGTCAGAGTTTTGGGAAGCTGGCAGAAGTTCTTTTGCCTCCCGGCTTTCTCCGGTTTTATAATCAATCTCCACTCCCGGCTGTACATTATACACATATACATTAAAGGAAAGATCTGCTCCCTGATCTTCCACCGATTCTGCTTCCATCTGCACTCCCGATGCCACAAGATTTTCCCCTTCAAACACCGGTGTGACACGGTACATCACATGATTGCCAGTTTCTTTGATGTAGTCTGCAACCATATTTTCAAATGGAAGCATCCCTTCCGTGTTCATATATCTCGTCCCTGTGATCAAATTTTCCTCATTGGCATTTTCGGCAGTCAGCTGATAACCGATTAAATGACAACGGTTATACAGATATTTTCCCTCCACCATATCATACTTTACAGTATGCCATCCAGTCGGTTTCACCTTCCCGATCGCTCCACGCTTCTCCGTCGGCATCAGTTCCTCGCCGATACTTGCCTCTGCAGTAC
The DNA here is from genome assembly GCF_004346095.1 of Faecalimonas umbilicata. Lineage (GTDB taxonomy): Bacteria > Bacillota > Clostridia > Lachnospirales > Lachnospiraceae > Faecalimonas > Faecalimonas umbilicata. The sequence goes on from NZ_SLZV01000001.1 coordinate 103,894, forward strand.
TGCAACGCCCAAGTGCATCCAATGTTCCATAAGTCTCATATGCTTCTGGCTGCAATTCTTCTTCCGTAAAATTTGGCTCATTGTCATCAATCACCACATACGGTTCCCCATCATATTCTGGAATGGTCTCCATAGAAATATCTGACTGCTGTGTCCCAGACACCGGAACCGTCTCCTGCTGCGCATTTGCTGAAGTTTTCTCCTGTTCTGCCTTGCCTGCACATGCTGACATAAAAACCATCACACATGCAGTCACGACACCGAGAAGCCGATATTTCCCATTTTTCTTCCATTGCTTCATCCTGATTCCTCCTATTATGCTTTTCCTTATCTGACATAAACTTCCTTCGTAATTTTCTCATGAGAATGCCCCGAAAATTCCACGCATTCCACCATCTTCCACCTAGAAAGGTCCATAGCAAATCTTATGTCTGCCGGATATTTCCGATTCCATCGATATAACACCACAGTTTGTATTTCATCCTTATATTCCTGGATCGGCACATTTTCCACAAAACAATACTCCTCTTCGCCAGCTTCTTCCAAAAATCTTTCTGACACTGAAATATCCCCTGAATACGTTCGAAACAATTCGGAGGAATATTCGTTCATCCAAATTCTTGCTCGTCCATCTTTCTTCACTTCTTGGGACACCATCCGAAGAATGTCCTCTATTACAGCCCTGTCTCTGCTGATACGACGATTATGGAACAACATGGCATTGTTATCCCCCACACATACAATAATCTTCATATTTTTCCACTTCCTCCCGAATGCTACCTGAGGCTTTCCTCTAAATACTTCAGATATCGCTCAAACGCTTCTCTCTTTTTTAACTTTCTCTGAATCTTTTTTCTTTCACTGCCAAAATCATCCAGCGCTGCAAACATCCATTTGAAAAATACTATCATCCCGATTACTCCGACAATAAGACTCATCCCCAAAGGGAAAGATCTTGAGACAGCAATCCCGATACAGCCTATGCACCATACCAGTAACCCTGCTGTCGTACATGGATATCTCTGCCCAACATATACCAAGGTCAAAAAGATTATTTTTAAATAAATCATTATTTTTATCTTCCTTATTATTCATCCCAACAAGCTTCAAACCTTTTGCAACACAAAATGCTATATAAAAACAAAAACCCCAGTGTACACTGAGGTTTTACATGGACCTGAGGGGAGTTGAACCCCTGTCCGAAAGCCCGTCCATTGCGGCATCTCCCATTACAGTCATTATTTTGACATTCCCTCCATGAATCGCCTAATGACAGGCTCTTCACTTTAGTAGCTTCATAAATTCTTCCATTCCCTCAAAGCTTTGGAAACGAAGTGCCTCACCTCTTTGAAGCCGGTGACTTAAGCAGTGAGTGACTTAAGGCCGACTGCTGCAACTAGGCAGCGTACGCTAAATTTTCGTCTGCGTTTATATTTAAATACGGATTGATACGCGGTCCCGCCCCGCGAATGGCTTCCTCAACTTCAGAACCCCCGTCGAAACCAGTACAAGCCCTAATTATGACTTCTCTGTCTGGTATGACTGCAAACGATTCGTGTCATTATTATATTCCATATATAACACAAATGTCAAGGATATTTTATTCTGAGCGCTCTACTGTACTCTCCCTTACGACAAGTCTTGGCTGAAATGTAATACACTTCTGAGAATTCACTCCACTGCCTATCTCACTGATCAGCTGCTGTACTGCCTCCACTCCCATGTCATAGACCGGCTGACTGACCGTTGTCAGCGGGACATCCAAAATCTCTGAAAAGAAAATATCATCATAGCCAACTAGCGAAATTTCTTCCGGCACAGCTATTTTATGCTTTTTCAGACAATTATATACCCCATATGCACCCTTTCTGCGCCACTCCCAGTTTGCATCCGGTAGGTTCCCCGATCAGCAAAAGGGAGCCGGACGACAAATCTATTTCCTCTAATATTTTGTCCGCTCCATTCCACTCGGAATTGCGAGAATCTCTTTTAGCAGTGCGATACTTTTCTTGCCTCTTTTTTTAGATATATTTACAGTATATCCGATATTATTAAAACGTTTTTCTTATCATTCTAAATCGAACTTCTTCTTGCTCACTCCACTCTATCATGCTATAATTTTTTCATAGAATTCCTCTGTTTCAAGGAGGAACTTACCATGAAAAAAACTTTACAAGATCTTACAATCAAAGACAATTTTATGTTTGGCGCTGTAATGACTGATCCGGAAAACTGCAAAGGCTTACTGGAATTACTTCTTCACAAAAAGCTGGACAGAATCATCGTAAGTACCGAAAAAAGTATGATCTATCATCCAGAGTACAAAGGCGTTCGTCTTGATGTCTATGCAAAGGATGATACAAATACCCGGTACAATATTGAAATGCAGGTACTTCGAAAATCCACTCTCGGCAAGCGCAGCCGTTATTATCACAGCCAGATTGATATGGATCTGTTGCTGAGCGGTTCTGATTACCGTGAACTTCCTGATACTTATGTAATCTTTATCTGTGATTTTGACCCATTCGGCTTCGGAAAATACTTATATTCCTTTTACACTGCCTGCAGAGAAGAAGGTTCTCTCGCATTCAACGACGGTCTTTACACTATCTTTTTAAGCACAGCAGGCAAAAATGAATCGGAAGTTCCGGAAGCACTCGTTTCTTTTCTCAAATTTGTCAAAGCCGATTTATCAGAAAGCCGCAAGGATTTCCATAACGAATATGTCAGGAAGCTCCAACGATCCATCAGCCAAATTAAAGAAAACAGAGAAATGGAGGAACGATTTATGTTACTGGAAGAATTACTGCAGGAAGAGCATGAAGAAGGCATGCGCAAAGGTATTGAAAAAGGTCGTACGGAAGAGCGCAGTGAAAATCTCAAACGTCTCACTTCTCTTCTTCTTTCCCTTCTGCAAAAATTTGATATGCTTCCCAATGATCTGCTCCAGAAAATAGAATCGATGGATGATCCTGATCGTTTCATGCAATGGATCCAGTTCGCAGCTGAGTCTGCATCCCTTCCGGATTTTTTATCAAAGATTGAATAATCTTTTTCATTTATATCAAAAGAACAAAACTAAAGAAAAAGGCATATCAGTACCACTGTTACATTCTGGTTGTTTCAAAAACAACTCAGAATATGCAGTGTGATCCCGGTATGCCTATCTAAATTTCACTTCTTATTTTCAAATAAAATTTATTCTATTATTTCATCTGATTTCACAACGATTTTACAATTTTATTACAGAGGAATTCTATCTCACTTCTTATTCCAGTCCCAGAATCTCGGCAAGAACATCGACGATGATCTCATTTGTACAAGATTTTACATACCCGAGTAAATGCAGGGAGATTTCATCCTGCTTCTGCGCCTCAGTCAGTTTTTCATCGTGCTTTGTCTGATCGATCATCTGGATCAGCTGCGGTGTCAGATCTTCATAAATCTCTATCGTCGTATCTGTCACCAGTTTTCTCAATGCCTCTTTTGTTGTAGGTACCATGTTTTTCTCCTGTTCTTTTTCAGATTTTCTATTTTCATACTGCCTTTTTTACTGCTGCTTTACAAACCGACTTTCTTCACTTTGCAGCCACAGCCTTGTAACCGCAGCTGTCTACCCAAGATTTCTAATCTTGAAATCTCTCTGTGCCTCTCTTTGCTGATCTTTCTTTGCGATGTCATTTCGCTTGTCATAGAGTTTCTTTCCTCGCGCAAGACCAATCTCTACTTTCACTAAACTTCCTTTGAAATATACTTTGAGTGGCACGATCGCCATCCCTTTTTCCTTTGTCTTTCCGAGCATTTTATTGATCTCTGCCTTATGTAACAGCAGCTTTCTCGGGCGAAGTGGGTCTTTGTTGAAAATATTTCCTTTCTCATATGGACTGATATGCATTCCATAGATAAAAACTTCTCCATTTTCCACCCGGATAAACGATTCTTTGACGCTGCATTTTCCCATACGGAGGGATTTCACCTCCGTACCATGCAGCGCAATTCCTGCCTCGTAAGTGTCTAAGATAAAATAATCGTGGTATGCCTTTTTATTGTTGGCAATCAGTTTCGTCGATGTTTTCGCCATCTTCCTCATCCCCCTTATTTACCAGTTCAAAATCTATTGTACGCTGCAGACGGTCTGTGTCAAGTACCCTGACATAGACTTTCTGTCCGAGTTTATATGATCTTCGTGTATGCTCCCCAATCATCTCAAAGCGATCTTCATAATAATCGTAGTGGTCGTCATGCATATTGGTAACATGTATCAACCCTTCCACCGTATTTTCCAGTTCTACATACATGCCCCATTTTGTAATACTTGAAATGACTCCTGCAAACACTTCACCAATGTGTTGCTCCATATATTCTGCCTTCTTTAAGCGGATTGTCTCACGCTCTGCCTCTTCTGCCCTGCGCTCCATCTGGCTTGCATGCTTTGTTACTTCCGGTAAAATAGATTCATAATGTTCCATACGGTTTTCATTCATCCTTCCACGCAGTGTCTCTTTGATGATCCGATGGATCTGAAGATCCGGGTATCTTCGTATCGGTGATGTGAAATGACAGTAATACTGCGCTGCAAGTCCAAAATGCCCTGTATTTTCCGGTGTATATTTTGCCTGTTTCATCGAACGCAATGCCAGTCTGCTGATAAAATCCCCTTCCGACGTGCCATCTACTTTGGCGAGCAGCTTTTGAATTTCCTTCGGTCTTACTTCTTTGTTTGCCACATGCATGGAATGTCCAAAATTATTGATAAATGTGCATAATTTTTGAATTTTTTCCTCATCCGGCACATCATGTGTCCGGTAGACAAACGGGATCTCCTGCCAGAAATAATCCTCTGCCACCGTTTCGTTTGCAAGCAGCATAAAATCTTCAATGATTTTTGTCGCAGTATTCCGATCATATGGTTTGATCTCTGTCGGAATACCATCCTCATTCAGCATGATCTTACTTTCTGGAAAATCAAAATCGATCGAACCTCTGCGGTGTCTTTTCTCTCTTAAAATCTTCGCAAGCTCTGCCATCAGTTCAAACATTGGCACAAATTCTTTATACACTTCTATTTCTTCCGGATCTCTGTCCTCCAGTATTTTTTTGACACTTGTGTAGCTCATGCGCTGATCAATATGGACGACGGTCTCTGCGATTTTGTGATCGATCACCTCTCCTTTTGGATTGACAGTCATAATACAGCTAAGCGCCAGTCTGTCTTCCCCTGCATTCAGAGAGCAGATTCCATTGGAAAGTGCATGTGGTAGCATCGGGATCACCCGGTCAACAAGATACACACTCGTTCCGCGCTCATATGCCTCCCTATCAAGTGCACTTCGCTCCTGCACATAGTTTGTCACATCCGCAATATGCACACCGAGCTGATAATTTTCTCCTTCTTTTGTAATGGAGATCGCATCGTCCAGATCTTTCGCGTCTTCTCCATCGATCGTTACCATTCTCCAGGAACGGATATCCATACGCCCTGCCATATCTGCACTTGTGACGTCTTTTGCCACCCGCTCTGCCTGATTTAACACCTTCTCCGGAAATTCTACCGGAAGATCATACCCTTTCACGATCGACATAATGTCCGTACCCGGATCATTCACATGCCCGATGATCTCAACAACCTTTCCTTCCGGCTTCTTGCCGTCTTTTCCATAAGAAGTCAATTCAACAACAACTTTATGCCCGGTCACTGCCCCTTTTGAGCGCTCCAGCGGCACAAAAATATCTTTGACAAACCGGTCATTGTCCGGGATCACAAAACCAAAGTTTTTATTTTTCTGAAAGTATCCGACCAGCTTCACCGTTCCATGGGAAAGAATCCGCACGATTTTCCCTTCTCTTCGCTTTCCTTCGGGTGCTTTTGTTATGACAACTTCCACCTGGTCCATATGAAATGCCCCATTTGCATCGTCCTCTGAGATAAAAATATCATCGGCTTGTCCTTCGACCGTAACAAAGCCAAATCCTCGCGCATGCGCCTGATAAGTTCCGACAAGCTGCTTTGCAGTTCCTTTCACATACTTTCCTTTCTGTGTAACAGAAACCTTTCCGTCTGCCACAAGCGCATCCATCACTTTCTTTAATTCATTTCTCTGATCCTTCGGCACCTGAAGAAGAATTGCCAGTTCTTTCAACTTCATCGGTACATAAAAATCATCACAAATAAAATCGTATATAATCTTTTTTCTTTTTTCAAATGTCTGTTCCAATCGTTTCACTCCTTTTTTCGTATCTCATTTCCCTACAATTATTTCTGAACTTGCCCAAAAACGAGCAAAGAATCTCGCAAGTCAGACTCTCCGCACGCGAACAGTATCGTTAGCGACCTGTTCCCTTTCCATAAGCTTTGCAGTCCCAGGCGAAGCGTGTTTTTTGTTACATAGGAATTCCCTATGTAACGAAAAAGAACATACCTATCTGACAACAGGTATGTTCTACATTTACACATTTTTCCAAACTGTCTTTTTCTGATTTCTTTGACAATTTCTGCAGCAAATCTTTCTATTGCTTCTCAGTAACACTTCACCGATAGTCATATCCGCTCTTCCTCACATCCTGCTAAATCGTACAGACGAAAGCAATAGCAAGTACGATCTAGTTAAATACACCGAGATTCAAAGCTGCTGCCAGTATCATAAATAAACATGCTAAGAACTTCGTAGATTTGACAAGTGCACCTTCCATAGAACGTCCCTTGTTCTGTCCCCAGTATGTTTCCGCTCCACCTGCGATCGAACCAAGCCCTGCGGACTTTCCTTCCTGAAGAAGTACAATGATTGTCAATGCGATACCGTCTATTACAAATAAAATAGTTAATACAATTTTCAAAATTTCCATTTTTACACCTCCCGTGGATAAACAATATTCATTATACCACAAGAGAGAATCGGTTGCAAGTTCAACTCAGATAACTTTCAAAGAAGTTTTTCCGAGAAACTAGCAAACGATTTCTTTCTATTCTTCCGGCTCTGCAAGAAATGGAAAAGGATTTTGGTACTCCGCCACATCCCCCAGCGATTCTTCGATCCGGAGCAGCTGATTGTATTTTGCCACACGCTCGGATCTGCACGGTGCTCCTGTCTTAATCTGCCCGACATTCAATGCGACTGCAAGATCTGCGATCGTACAGTCTTCCGTCTCTCCCGAACGATGGGAAACGATGGCATGATACCCGGCATTTTGCGCAAGTTTTACCGCGTCCATCGCTTCTGTGAGCGTACCAATTTGATTAACTTTCACGAGAATCGCATTGGCCACGTTCTTATCAATCCCCTTCTTTAACCTTTTTACATTTGTGACAAACAGATCATCTCCCACAAGCTGCATATCTTGTCCAAGTCTTGTTGTGAGCAATTCCCAGCCTTCCCAGTCTTCTTCATCTAACGGATCTTCGATGGACACAATCGGATAATCCGTCGCCAGTTCTTCGTAATAATCAATCATCTCTTCCGACGATCTGGCGATTTTCTGACAGTTCATTTTCCCCTCGCCTGGGAAATAATATTTTTTCATCTTTTTATCATACAGCTCACTCGCCGCCGCATCAAGGGCAATGACAATATCTTTTTTCAGACGATATCCGGCTCGCTCCACTGCCTTTGCAATCAGCTTCAATGCCTCTTTTGCATTTGGAAGATCCGGGGCAAATCCTCCTTCATCTCCGACTCCGGTCGCCAGTTGTTCTTCCTTCAATAATTTTTTCAACTCATGATAAATCTCCACACACATGCGGAGCCCTTCCCGAAAGCAACAGGCCCCTACCGGCATGATCATAAATTCCTGAATATCTAACGTATTATCCGCATGTGCCCCTCCGTTTAAAATATTCATCATCGGAACCGGCATCTTTTTTGCATTTGTTCCTCCCAGATAGGAATACAGCGGAATCTGAAGCGCTTCTGCCGCCGCCTTTGCCGCTGCCAGTGACACACCTAGCATTGCATTTGCCCCAAGCCCACTTTTATTTTCTGTCCGATCCAGCTCCATGAGAAGCTGATCGATCTTCGCCTGCTCAAACACATTTATCCCGATCAAATTTTCAGCGATCTTCTCATTGACATTTGCCACTGCCTGCTGTACGCCCAGACCATTGTAACGCTTTTCCCCATCACGCAATTCAACTGCCTCATATTTCCCTGTCGATGCACCGGAAGGAACTGCGGCTCTGCCTATATATGCTTCTCCGGCAAGTACCTCCACTTCCACCGTCGGATTTCCTCTGGAATCTATAATTTCTCTGGCGTAAATGTCCGTAATCGGCAAACATTTATACATCATAATTACTATCTCCTCTCCGATTTTATTATTGCCGGAACAATTCCGTTCTATCCGTTGACTTTTCATTTCCTCCGCGGTACAATCTACATAGATTATTAAATTTTTATAAAATGCTGAGGTCTGCACAAATGAATACAAAATCAAAATGGAAATCTTTTTCACTATTAACCGGAAGTATCCTGATCATGGCGGTTGGTATCTATTTTTTCAAATTTGCCAATAATTTTACCTTCGGAGGAATCACCGGTCTTGCCGTTTTAGTTGCCAAGACAGGGGTCATGTCAGCCAGTGACTTTACTTTTCTGACGAACATGCTTCTTCTCCTGCTCGGGTTCATTGTGCTCGGAAAAAAATTTGGACTGAAGACTGCTTACTGCAGCACACTTCTCTCCGTCACTCTTTCCCTTTTAGAGCGGATCTACCCAATGAGCCATCCACTGACAGATCAGCCGATGCTCGAGTTGACCTTTGCGATCGCACTGCCGGCATTTGGCTCCGCCATTTTGTTCAATATCGGAGCTTCCAGCGGAGGTACGGATATCATTGCAGCGATTTTAAAGAAATACTCAGATTTCAATATCGGAAGGGCGCTTCTGCTCACCGATCTTGTAATCACAATCGCAGGATGTTTTGTCTTCGACATCGAGACCGGACTCTATTCTTTCCTTGGTCTTGCTGTCCGCTCACTGATGATCGACAATGTCATTGAAAGTTTCAACCTATGTAAATATTTCAATGTCGTCTGCGATAATCCAGAACCAATCTGTGATTTTATCATGCATGAGCTTCATCGAAGTGCGACAACCTGTGAGGCAAAAGGAGCTTTCTCCGGTGAACCAAAGAGTCTTGTTTTCACCGTATTGAACCGTCATCAGGCGATCCGCCTCCGAAACTATATCAAAGAGGTGGAACCAACCGCATTTATCCTGATTTCCAACACAAGTGAGATCATCGGAAAAGGATTTCATAATACAATTTAATAGGATTACTCCCATAAAATCTGTAACCAAAGAGCTTCTCAATATTTTCTGATTTTTGAAGTATATTATATTATCACAGATTTTCATTCTCCCGGCACTATGCGTTGCATAATCGCCGGGATTTTTTTCTAAAATAGTTTCGAAATCACCTCATTGTTTTCAAGCAATTTATTTATTTTTTATATTTTTTTCATTTTTATAAAGAAAATCCTTGTTTTTTCTCACATCTCGTGGCATAATGATTCCTAAATATTCTGTTTTTAGCATTAATGTTGTATCACTCTAAAGCAGAAAACAATAAACTTATGATGGGAGGAAATTATTATGGACAAAAAACGAGGATCATTTTCAGGCAAAATGGGCTTTGTACTTGCTGCTGCCGGCTCTGCAGTAGGTCTTGGGAATCTTTGGAGGTTTCCTTATCTGGCAGCAAAATATGGTGGAGGGATCTTTCTGCTAGTCTATTTAATACTGGCTGTCACATTTGGTTTCACTCTTATGATCACAGAAATTGCAATCGGCCGCAAAACCGGTGTCAGTGCTATTGGTGCTTTCCAAAAACTAGATAAACGTTTTGGATTCGTAGGCGTACTTGCCTGTATCGTTCCGTTTATTATCACCCCTTACTACTGCGTCATCGGCGGATGGGTAATCAAATACTTATTCACCTTCCTGACCGGGAAAGTAAGTGCAGCTGCAGGGGATGAATTTTTCACCGGTTTTATCAGTGAATCCGTATCTCCAGTTGTCTGGTTTGCTATTTTTATCCTTCTGACTTCCGCAATTGTAATCTTCGGAGTAGAAAAAGGTGTAGAGAAAGCAAGTCGCTTTATGATGCCGCTGCTGATTGTTTTAATTGTAGGTGTCTGCATCTTCTGTATTACAAGACCAGGCGCTGCTGAAGGAGTAAAGTACTACCTGCTTCCTGATTTTTCTAAATTTTCTGCCACAACGGTGCTGGCTGCTATGGGACAATTATTTTATTCCATGTCTCTTGCCATGGGTATCATGATTACATATGGTTCCTACATGAAAAAAGACAGCCACCTGGAAGCTTCCGTGCGGCAGATTGAACTTTTTGATACAGCAATCGCTTTCCTTGCAGGTCTTCTCATCGTACCGTCAGTGTTTGTTTTTTCCGGCGGAGATGAAGCTGCACTTGGCAAAGGACCCTCTTTGATGTTTATCACCCTCCCAAAAGTATTCAATGACATGACATTGGGCGGAGTAATCGGTGCTGTATTTTTCTTATTAGTATTGTTCGCAGCCCTCACATCCTCTATCTCCCTTATGGAGACAAATGTTTCCATTCTCCGGGATAAATTCGGGTGGAGCCGCAAAAAATCAACACTGATTATTACTGTATATGTTTTAATCCTCGGATCGATCGTCTCTCTTGGCTTTGGTCCTCTGAGTTTCATCAAGATCCTTGGTCTGGGACTTTTAGACTTTTTTGATTTTATCAGCAACAGTGTACTGATGCCGATCGTGGCAATCCTGACCTGTATCTGTGTCGGACACTTCGTCGGAGCCAAAGTCATTTCCGATGAAGTAGAATTAAATGCTCCATTTAAGATGAAGAAATTTTATACCATAATGCTGAAATGGATCGCACCTGTATTTCTCGTACTTGTCCTCGCATTTGCGGTATCAGAAGCAATGGGATGGATTCGTGTATAAGCTCAACTTTCCCCTTTCTGATGAACAAGGGAACATAACAAAGACAACCGTTCTTTTTGAATGGTTGTCTGTTTTTATTTTCTCATTATTCATTGATCGGGAAGTAGCACCGCAAATATTGCTGCATCTAAATCAGATTCCCAAAATCTTCTTCATCACATCTATACACTCACTTCGTGGATCTGCGCTGTAAATATTCACATGGTTTAAATCCCCGGCTCTATCTGTAAATGCCGGAAAGAGAAATCCGCATTCCGGTTTCCCTGGCTCATAGCTGCCCAGAAGTGGACAGACTGCACAAATCAAATATTCAAACATTTCCTCGGATTCCCCTAACCGCTCCTTGTCTGCCGCCTTTGCTGGAATGTCATAGCGGTCATGAAACATGTAGACTGCATATCCCGAATCCATATAATAATTTTCCATGACCACATCATAAAACGTTTCCATCAGCGCATCATTTTTCAGACCACACTGGCGCAGTCCCATCAAAAGCTGCCACATGCTGCCGGCCCTTCTTGCTTCCCGATCAAATTGAAATTTTTTCAGCTGTACATTTGTCTCTGAAAACGGAATTACTTTTGCAATTTCTAAATGCTTTTTTCTCTCCTGCGGGGAGAGCTTCAGAAAGTTTGTATTAAAGCTCCCATCATATTCTCCCTCTGCATCGACATAACATCCGGCAATCCGGGTAAAAGATGTGCGGGAAAGTGTCATACGTCTGGTAAGCTCTAGCATATCCTCACGATTAATCATACTGTTCTCCTCTCACCATTGTTCGGAACTCTTTCGGCGAAATTCCATACTCCTTCACAAATGCTTTATAAAAGACCGAGTAATCGGAAAATCCACACAATTCCGGGATACTTTTTAGAAGGACTCCATCCACAATCAGTTTTTTTGCCTCGATCAGCCTTCGCTGTGTCACAATCTTATAAAAACTGACATCCATCTGCTTTTTAAACAGCTGACCGATTGCCGATTCGCTGATCAGAAAATGTGCCGCAATCGTCTTCAGGCTAATCTCTTCTGCAAAATGTTTTTCAATATAGCTGATAATCTCATCGAGAAGAGCCGCTTTTTCTGACTTCAGTTCTGTCATAGCCTGTCCCTTCCAGCTGCGATACAGCAGACAGATCAGCTGAAGGAACAATCCGCGGCTGAATAATTCTGCCCCTGGCTTTTCTTCCTTCTCCTCCCGCAGAAGTTCCTCGAAAATTTTCTGAAACTGGTAGAGTACTGCCCCGTTTGTACGAATAATATAGGACTTTTCCTGACGCTCTTTCTTCTCTTCCCATTCTGCTGCATTTAACTCTTCACTGCATTTTTTCCAGTAATCTGCACTGACCCACAGCGCAGTTCGCAGATACGGCTCCGTGAGTTGTTCTCCGAAGATTGGTCTGTGACTGACCCCTGGCGGAACGAAGATAATATCATTTGGCTGCAGCTGATAGCGCATATCTCCGATCAAATATTGAATATTTCCGCTCCGGCAAAAGAGAATCTCATAGAAAATATGGCTATGCAGCGACACACTGTCTTTTAAGTAACTGATATCCTCATGCACATCAAGATATTTGCTGTCCATCTCCATCTCCTGATAGCCGATAAACTGTCCGCTTTCTTTAAAATACAGCTCAATATCTTCTCCCATAGTTTCCCTTAATTTCTCATACTGCTTATTTTTGATCTCTTCGTAGGTCACTTTTTTGAGTTGGCTAAGTTTCACAAAATTCCTCCTATCATTTTATAAATATTTCACAAATCGTTTTCTTTCTTTTTCTATCATAGCAGAAAATGTATTATTTTTGCAATGTTTTATGCTAATTATGCAATTCAAATTGCAAATTTAAAGAAGTATGATAGTAAGCACCGAAATAAACTACACAACAAGGAGAAAAAGTTATGACAGACAAAAAAATTCGCCCTTTTGGGAAAAAAGATGAACTGGGCTATGTATTCGGTGATATGGCAGGAAGCTTCGTCAACTTATTTATCGATGCTTACTTCCTGACATTCTGTACGTATGTACTCGGAATCAGCCCTGCATGGATGGGATCTTTATTCCTCTTTGCAAGACTTTGGGATGCGATCAACGATCCGATTATGGGATCTTTCCCGGATCGCTGGATGATTGGAAAATCCGGTGACAAATTCAAACCGTGGATTAAAATCTTTATGGTACCTCTTGCACTTTCCGGTATCCTCTGTTTCATGAATGTTCCACTGGAAGGTGTTGCACTCCATGCATATGTTGCATTTGCATATGTCCTCTATGGAATGAGCTATACAGGAACTTCCATGCCATTCGGTGCGATGGCAAGTGTTGTCAGCACAGACCCTATCGATCGAAGCAAGCTTTCCCGTGCAAGAAGTATCGGTGGAACTTTAGTAGGTATGGTAGCTCTTTCCTTTGTTCCGGTTATCTGCTTTGACAAGAACAGTAATATTATCCCGGAACGTTTTACAATGCTTGCTGTTCTCTTCGGCGTGCTCTGTATCGTATGCTACGTCTTACTGACAAAACTGACTATAGAGCGTGTCAGACAGTCTGAAAACAGCCAGAAGGAAAAATTCAACTACAAAAATGTCTTAAAAGCAGTTGTAAAGAATCGTCCTCTGATCGGTGTCATGGTGGCAACTGTCGGAAGTATGCTCTTTATCACAGGTTCCGGACAAGTCCGCAGCTACCTGTTCAAGGAATACTATCACAATACTTCCGTAATGACATTATTAAGTCTTTCCAGCCTACCGATCATCATTGTATGCTTCCCGCTTGTTCCAAAGCTTGTTGCAAAATTTGGAAAGAAAGCAACATTAATGGCAGGTATCATCAGCAGTACGATATTTAGTGTGATCACATTTATGATTAAAATCGAAAATGTTTACGTATTCACTGTATTAAGCATCCTTGCAATGATCGGACAGACAATCTTTACAATCTTAATCTGGGCACTTGTCACAGACTGTCTCGATTACAGTGAATGGAAACTTCACGAAAGAAGCGATGGATCTATGTACTCCATCTACACATTCAGCCGTAAGATCGGTTCTACAATTGCTTCTTCCGGTATTTCTTTCGCCCTTAGTGCAATCGGCTACGTTGCAGGTACAAACGTAACACAGTCTGCAGCAACCATCGACGGTATCTACAATCTGGTAACATTGATCCCGGTTGCAACTTGTGTTCTGGAACTGATCGGTATCGGACTGATCTTCAACCTGAACCATAAACAGACAAATCAGATGTATGCTGAACTTGCTGAAAGAAGAAGCCAAAAAGAAAGAGGGTAATCTTTTATGAAAAAGACAGATATCCATCTGCACCTCACCTTTGAACAGCACCCGAAGACTGAGCACATGTTTGTGTCAAGCGCAGAACATATGCTCCCGCATCTTCGGGAGCTTTCCATTGAAAAAGGAATCTTAATGTCCTCTGGAGAAGGGAACTCTGCGGTTCCTTTTGGAAGCAATGACGAGTGCAGACAAATTGCAGAGGCATTTCCGGGAATTTATTTCTGGATGTGCAATCTCGATGATGTACCGGAAAATATTTTTGAGCGGCTTGAAACTTATAAAAATCAGGGCGCTGTCGGTATTGGAGAACTAATGATCAACCGCAGCATTGATGATCCTATGATCCAGGAAATTTTTGCTGCTGCAGAAACACTTTCCCTTCCGGTTCTATTTCACATGAGTCCGGAAGTCGGATATGAATATGGCATTGTCGATGATGCCGGACTTCCCCTTTTAGAAGAAAGTCTGAAAAAATATCCAAATCTGAAATTCATCGGCCACAGCCAGCCATTCTGGCATGAGATCAGTGGCGATGCCTCCGGAGATCTCTCCTCCCGTATGGAGTGGGGCAAAGGAGAAGTAGCCCCTGGCGGAAGACTTTCTTACCTTTTCGATACCTACCCAAACTTGTACGGAGACTTGTCCGCCAACAGCGGTGGCTGCGCAATTATGCGCGACGAGACCTTCGGTCTTTCTTTCCTTGAGAAATACTGTGACCGCCTGATGTTCGCGACAGACATGGTCAACGTCGATATGGAATTTCCTCTCGGAAAATGGTTGGAGGAAATGTACCAGTGTGGTAAATTAAAAGAAGAGGTTTACAGAAAAATCGCTTATCAAAATGCAGAATCCCTCTTCGGGCTGCATTAGAAATGGAGGAAACAGATATGCGTACAAGAATATTACCAAAGATGTTAAATGATGAAGTAGAAGAATATTTATCACGGAATGATATCATTATCGTTCCGGTCGGAACTGTAGAAATGCACGGTGGATTTCCACTTGACTCCGAGACAACCATCAGCGAAGCTTATGCTCTCAAAATGGCAGAAGCATGTGACGGTCTTGTCCTGACCGGACTTCCATATTTCTATGCCGGAGCAACTGCTAGCGGTCGTGGAACAGTTCAGGTGAGCATCCGCGAAGGGATTGACTACCTGACAGCAATCGCAAAGAACCTGTTACGTCTCGGCTTCAAACGCCAGATCTATATCAGCTTCCATGGTCCTGCACATATGACATGCAGTCCGATGGTCCGCGATTTCTTTGACGAGACAGGCGTTCCGATCCTCTACATGGATCTGACGATGCAGATGTTGAAAAATGCATCTGATCTTTTCAAATCCATGGACAGCTTCCATGCAATCACAACCGGAGCATACAAGATCATGAACCGTCTGGAAGACGTTCCGCTCACAACAAAGTATGCACACAGCAAGCCACAGTCCTGCAAAAAGTTTGACGACATCTTCGGACTCGCTTACCAGAGTGCTTCGATCGGTTACTACTTCGGAGAAAAAGAAGACCACATGAGCACAACTGCAATTCCGGACGAAGCATCCCGTGAAGCACTTGCACAAGAAGGAGTAGAAATCATCGAAAAAACTGTAGAACTTCTGGACCTTCCACATATTGTCAGCCAGATGAAAGATCTGGAACAGTATAACCAGGAAGTTGCTGAAAAATGCCCTTGGGTTCCTTATCAGTTCTTCCAGAAATAACTTTCTGTCAGGAACCTATGGCATTTAGACAAACAGGTGTATCTCAATAAGAAATTTGCAAACGAAAAGGCTTACACAAAAGCTGCTGAAACATCTAACACTGATCTTTCAGCAGCTTTGGTAAGCCTTTATTTTATTCTATTTTAAGAAAGCACCAGCCCTTCTTCTGCCATGACATCGATAACCTTATCGACACACTCTTTGCAGAGTTCATCGGTCGCGGCTTCAACCATCACACGGATAACCGGCTCTGTCCCACTCTCTCTTACAAGTATCCGTCCGTCATCTCCAAGTGTTTCTGCCACTTCTTCCACCGCTTTTACAACAGCCGGATTCTCTCTCGCTTCCTTTTTATCTGCCACTCTGACATTTTTCAGAAGCTGCGGATAGATCTTCACTTCCTCCACAAGTTTCCCGAGAGACTGTTTTTTCTCCATGACAACTTCCATCAAAAGCAAAGAGGTAAGAATTCCGTCCCCGGTCGTTGCATATTTACTGAAAATAATATGCCCGGACTGTTCTCCTCCAAGCGAATAGTTATTCTGAAGCATGTTTTCATAGACATACTTATCTCCTACCGCTGTTTTCTCATAGCGGATTCCGGCTTTGTCACATGCTTTGTAAAGTCCGAGATTAGACATGATCGTCGTCACGATTGTATCGCCATTTAATCTTCCCTGCTCTTTTAAATATTTTCCACAGACATAGAGGATCAGATCTCCGTCTACAACATTTCCATTTTCATCGACAGCGATACAGCGGTCTGCATCTCCATCATATGCAAATGCAATATCAAGTTTCTTCTCTTTCACAAACTGCTGAAGCACTTCAATATGGGTAGACCCGCAGTTCGTATTGATGTTTGTTCCGTCTGGCTCATTGTTGATCACATAAGTCTTTGCTCCCAGCGCATCGTACACACTCTTTGCGATAGCCGAAGCACTTCCGTTGGAACAGTCCAGACCGACTCTCTTATCTTTGAAAGATCGCGTCGCAAGTGAAATCAAATGTCCGATATAGCGGTTTCTTCCTGCTGCATGATCCACAGTTCTTCCGATCTTTTCTTTTTCCGCAAGCGGGAGTTCCTCCAGTTCCCCATCGATGTATGCCTCAATCTGTGCTTCAACTTCTGCCTCCAACTTGTGTCCCATACCGTTGATCACTTTAATTCCATTGTCATAAAATGGATTGTGACTTGCCGAAATCATAATTCCACAATCAAAATCTTCCGTTCTCGCCACATAAGAGACACTTGGTGTCGTTGTCACATGAAGAAGATAGACATCCGCCCCGGATGCTGTCAGCCCTGCAACGAGCGCATACTCAAACATATAACTGCTACGTCTTGTATCCTTCCCGATCACAACCTTCGCCTTATGATCCTTTCCATAATACCATCCAAGAAATCTTCCAACTTTAAATGCATGTTCTACTGTCAGAACCTTATTTGCCTCACCACGAAATCCGTCTGTTCCAAAATATTTTCCCATGTTTCCTCTCCTTTATTGCAAGTTTGTTCTATTATCCGCTTTTTTTGTACAATCTGCTTTTTATTCTTTTACATTATATAGACTTTCTCACAAATATACAACCATTTTTTTCAATTCCCGCAAAAATATTTTTCTGACGACTCCTAAAATATTTTCCGGTTATCACGGAAAATTCACAAGAACAAGTCTATACAAATCACTGATTTTCATGTATGATAGAAGAGGTATAAACTTTCAATATCGTATATGAAAATATACACAAAAGAATTAAGGGGTGTTTTATAATGAAATGTAACAAATGTCATGAAGAAATGAAACTAAAAGAGATTGAGGTCGGAAAAGATTCCGCCGGCAATCCTGTCTATAACTTATATGCCTTTTGCTACCACTGCAAGACAAAGGTCAATATTGATAAATTAAAAAAAGCTGCCAAGGAGCGAAAAGAAGCCGAACAACTTGCAGATGCAAAAAGGGAAGCAGCACAAAGAGAGGAAGCTTCCAGATCTGCTGCCACAAAAGATACTACGGCTCCAGTACATGTCTCAGCAAGAACTCAGGAGATCCCTTCCCAGAGTGCTATTTCCCGTGCGTCCTCATCAACTTCTTCCGACCGTCCGAAGAAAAAGTCCGCACCAAAATCTGAGAAAGCATCTTCTCCGAAGAAAAAATCTGATGCTTCCCGCTCCCGCCAGACTGAAAAGCCTGCAAAGAAGCGTTACCGTGAGGATGACTTTGATTTTGATGATGACGATTACGACTACATTCAACCGGATAAAGTAAAATCCACAGAGAAGCGTGTTGTTTCTAAAAAGAAAAAAGGCGGGTGCTTAAAACCGTTTTTAATCTTCCTTTTAATTCTGGTACTTGCAGGTGGAGGCGCTTTTATTTACGGTACTTATGTCGGATATGATTTTTCCTTTATCAATGATCTCAAGGAAAAAATCTTGAACCACACAGACGGAACCGATGAGAAAGACAAAAAAGAGGATGAAAACAAATCTGATAACGGAACAACAGATCAGACAGCAAATCCAGAATCTGATAAAGATGGAGCAACTACAAACTCTGATCTCTCAGACGGAACTGACAATACAAATACTACTGACAGTACAGACGGATCTGCTTCAAACGACACAGACAACTCCGGTACAACAGAACCAGAGACTACCACAGACGACAGCGGAACTGCTGCACAGTAAGACAACTATAACAAAATACCTGAACAGCAATCTATCTATTTAGATCTGCCTGTTCAGGTATTTTTTGCTCTTTGTCAAGAGTTTGGTGAATTATTTTACTCTTTTATCTCTCTGCCTGTTCCGGTATCTTCATCCATACTTTTCGGATTCTCTTTTCTTTCACTTCCAAAATTTTAAAATGCACTCCATCTGCGTCCAGTTCGCATTGTCCGGAATCTTTTGGAATGTATCCCAGCTCTTCAATCAAATACCCGGAAAGTGTATCATAATTTTCTGTCTCCAGCTTCAGGTTTAATTTTTCATTCAGCTCTTCGATCAGAATCGAACCATCCAGTAAATATTCCTTCTCCCCGATTTTCTGAAGTTCTACAACTTCTTCCTCATGCTCATCGGTGATTTCTCCCATTACTTCCTCCACAAGGTCCTCCACCGTAAGAATTCCCGATACACCACCGTACTCATCGATCAATACTGCCATACGATTCTTCGTCTTCTGCATCTCACGAAAAAGCTCATCGGTGCTCTTTCCATCCGGCACAAAGAACGCTTCTTTCAAAAGAGCTCGGATGTCCACTTCCTCAAAGGACTTCTTTCTCGCTTCAATCATCACATCTTTTACTTGAAGAATCCCGATAATATTATCGATCTGTTCTTCATAGACAGGAATTCTTGAATGCCTTGTCTCGAGGATCTCATCCAGAATCTTCTCTAACGGCTCCTCGATGTCAATTGCAAATACTTCTCTTCGAGGCACCATCACATCTTTCGCTGTCTTATCATCAAAAGAAAAAATCGAATTGATCATTTCCTTTTCAATCTCGTTAAACACACCATTCTCGCTTCCGGTCTCTAACATCTTTTTAATCTCTTCTTCTGAAACTGCTTCCTCGAGATTCTCAGTCTTCATTCCGATCAGATGTAAAAATCCATTCGTAGACAGTGATAACAACTTAATAAACGGTGATAAAATCTTTGAAATAATATAAATCGGCTGCACAACAAATAAACTGAATGCCTCCGCTTTCTGAAGCGCAATTCTCTTCGGCACCAATTCACCAAACACGAGGGTAAAATAAGATAAGATAATCGTAACGACTACAACAGCGATCGTATTGCTGTACGGAATCCCGAACTGTGCGATCCATCCGCCTAGCACCTGTGAAATACCAGTTGCTGCAGAAGCACTTGAGAAAAATCCCGCCAGTGTGATTGCCACCTGTATCGTTGATAGAAACTTTGTAGAGTCTTCAAACAATGTCTGAAGCAGAGCTGCTCTCTTACTTCCCTCATCTGCCAGAACCTTGATCCGATTCTTATTGACTGACACCACTGCCATCTCTGCTCCCGCAAAGAAAGCATTCACCAAAGTAAGAAATGCAAGAAATAATAGTTGAAATAAAATACTGTTCCCGTCAGGGTCGCCTGCGTCCATGATAAATAAAACCTCCTGTAATTGAAATAATCTGGCTTTGATTATATCTCTTTTCAGGAGGTTCTGCAACTAGAATTCTAGTTTTTTATTTAGATTTTATAGAAGTTTTACTTTTGGATTATTTCTTAGTGGTGGAACAGACGGATTCCAGTAAATGCCATCGTCATATTGTATTTATTGCAAGTAGCGATCACATTGTCATCTCTCACAGATCCACCTGGCTGTGCAATGTATTTAACACCACTCTTATGCGCACGCTCAATATTATCCCCGAATGGGAAGAATGCATCTGAACCAAGGGCAACATCTGTCAGTTGGTCTAACCATGCACGCTTTTCTTCGCGGGTAAATACCGGTGGTTTTACTTTGAAGATATTCTGCCATGTTCCCTCTGCAAGCACATCCTCATACTCATCTCCAATGTAGAGATCGATGGAATTGTCTCGGTCTGCTCTTCCGATGCTGTCCACGAACTGAAGCCCGAGTACCTGCGGAGACTGACGTAACCACCAATTATCTGCCTTCTGACCTGCCAGACGGGTACAGTGGATTCTGGACTGCTGTCCTGCGCCTATTCCGATAGCCTGCCCACCTTTTGCATAGCATACAGAGTTTGACTGTGTATATTTCAGTGTGATCAGAGCAATTGCGAGATCGATCTTTGCCTGCTCTGGAAGTTCTTTATTTTCTGTCACAATATTGGAAAGTAATTCATCATTGATCACCAATTCATTTCTCCCCTGCTCAAATGTGATTCCGAATACTTCTTTGTGCTCAATCGGATCTGGCTCATAATTCGGATCAATTTCGATGATCGCATAATTTCCTTTTTTCTTCTGTTTTAAAAGTTCCAGTGCCTCTGGCTCATATCCCGGTGCGATCACACCATCAGACACTTCTCTCTTGATCAGCTTTGCAGTTGCAACATCACAGACATCTGACAGAGAGATAAAATCACCGAACGAAGACATTCTGTCTGCACCTCTTGCTCTTGCATAAGCACATGCTAACGGAGATAACTCTCCCATATCGTCTACCCAGTAAATCTTTGCCAGTGTGTCGTCCATTGGAAGTCCGACTGCTGCACCTGCCGGAGAAACATGTTTGAAAGAAGTTGCTGCCGGAAGTCCTGTCGCTCTCTTTAATTCTCTTACAAGCTGCCAGCCATTAAATGCATCCAGAAAGTTAATATATCCCGGTTTCCCACATAACACCTTAATCGGAAGTTCTCCCTCTTCCATATAAATTCTGGAAGGCTTCTGATTTGGATTACATCCATACTTTAATTCTAACTCTCTCATGATCTGATTCTCCTCATCTTATTTATTTTTATTTACAATCTTTGTCTCATAGTTTCCTGTCTCAATATCGATATAGCGTACAAACAGCGATACTTTATTTTCTTCATTCAAGCTATTCCAGAGCATCTCTGTAAACTGTTCCATATCGTCTGGGATTGAGATCAGTTTTGGTTCTCCTTCAAAACTTGGAAGTGGATTGCCATCACATTTGTAAGTATGGATAAAATGTCCCTCTCCGGCTACCGGATTCTGATATGCAAATGTATAGCGGTTGCATGCGTCCGGGTTTCCGTTATTGCTCTTTAAAATAGACATCGCATAGTTGTATGTTCCATTTTCAATATGCATGATCCCTGAAATACGAGGTGTATAGTTTGGAGCATCCGGTTCAAATTCTCTGCTGCGAAGTGACTGCTCAAAAGTGAGCTGCTTGTCCATTCCCTCATAAATCGTGTCTGTCTGATCTCCGTTTGTCACGATCGTCTTATTGCCAAGTACCCGCACTGGCGCATAGATAATTAAACTTGGATCTGTTAATTTTGAAGGGTCAAATGCCTGTGTGCGAATCCCCTGTCCTTCTTCTACAAATACACGGTTTCTGCTGTTCTCGCTTCTTCCCATAATAAAATATGCAGTGACTGCCTTTTTCCCATCCGGTGTCTTTCCGATGATGATTCCTCTTCCCGGATATGCGTTTCCCTGCAATTCTTTTTCAATTGATAACATTTCCATGAATGATTCTCCTTTATCTCTGTTCATTGTTGACCGTTTTTTCCATTTTATTATAGACCACATGTCGGACTGTTGACCAGTATATTTTACTAATAAGTCTTAATAACGCCCGGTTATAGGTTCTGCTTTTTATTTACACAAATTCTCGGAAAATTTTTATAGAACAAAAAAATAAGACTGCCGTGCTTCTTCGTGAGATGCTTCCGGCAGTCTATTCTTTTTAGCTCATTGTCGCACCATCTACTGACAGAACAACACCTGTGATATAACTTGCCATGTCACTTGCAAGAAATACAAATGCATTTGCGATATCTTCCGGTTCTCCGACACGGCGAAGTGGAATCGTATTGATCAAAGGCTGAATTACAGACTCTGGAAGTGCTGCTACCATATCTGTGCGGATCACACCCGGTGCCACTGCATTGACACGGATATTGTCCTTTCCAAGTTCTCTTGCCAGAGATTTTGTCATTCCGTTTACTGCAAATTTCGATGTCGGATATCCACATCCTGCTGGCTGTCCATAAATACTTACCATGGAACTTGTGTTCAAGATCACACCGCCTCCCTGCTCTTTCATGATGCATGCAGCTACCTGAGAGCAGTTAAACACTGCATTGACATTTAGATCCATAATCTTCTCAAATGCCGCCGGATCATAGTCATACAGCGGATCTCTTGCAGAAATTCCTGCATTATTCACAAGAACATCCAGAGATCCAAACTCTTCTTTCACTTTCTCAAACACTTCTTTCACTTCTTCGTGTTTAGTCAGATTCGGCCAATATCCTACAACCGGATACTCTGGATTTTCCTCCTTCAGCGAAGCAAGTGCCTTCTGAACCGTCTCCTCTCTAGATCCAAGCATTGCAACCTTTGCTCCATTTTCTAAAAATTTCTTTACAGTCGCATATCCGATTCCTCTTGTTCCCCCTGTAATGACTGCAACTTTTCCTTGTAACATACCAGTTTCCTCCATCTTCTCTTCAAAATTTCATGCCAGTTTTTGTGTACTTTGTATTTGAAACTGCACACCTTTCTGTACATTAGCTGTTCTTATTTTAGCACTTATTTTCTAACAATACAATCTATATTTTAAAATTTCCTTTTAATTTCCGAATAGTTTTTTAATTAACAAACACTTCCCTATACCCAGTATAAAATAATTCCTGCCACAACAGCGACTCCATAAAGCACTCCCATCATCTTCAGATTTTCCTTCCGATTCCGATTTACTCTCCACAGTACAACCAGTCCGACTCCTGCGCTCGTACAAAGTCCTGCCACTGCCGCCGCAAAGCTGATCACGCCTTTGATATACAACTCAGTCAGAAGGACGGATGCAGCACAATTCGGAACAAACCCGATCAAAGCCGTCAAAATTGGCTGAAACACCGAACCACTCCAGAAAAGGCTTTCCACCTTTCCGATTCCCGCCACTTCCAGAACCAGATTCAGGCAGGCAGAGAAGAGGAAAATATAGATAAACAGTTTCAAAGTATGATTCCATGCCGGCAGGATTACCCCATGAGAATGTCCACAACCACAAGATTCTTTCTCACACAGATCGTGAATTTCCTTTTTCTCAGAAAAAAGTTTCGGAAAGCAAAAATCTATCAGATATCCCGCAAGCACTGCGATCACGACTTTTACCAATAATAATTTTCCTACGACACCCGCACTTTCCGGCTGACCCATGATCATCAGAATTGCCTCATCCGAAGTCGACAGAAAAACGGCAAGCAATGTTCCTGCAGAAATCATTCCCCCGGAAAACAAATTTGCTGCAAGCACGGAAAATCCACACTGCGGGACACATCCAAGTACCGCTCCCAGAAGAGGCCCTGCGCCTCTGATACCAGTCAGTACCCGCTGGCTAAAATTCCCCGCATGCCTTTCCATCGCCTCCAGCAGGCAAAATGCCGCAAATAAAAACGGAAGTATCCTTACACTGTCTATCGCTGCATCCATCAACACGTCTATGAATAAGTTCATTTCGATTCTCCTCCCATTCTTCTGATACCAGACCAAAAATCTGGCATGAACCTATTTTGAAAATCCTTCTCAACTTGTATCTTTCTGATTATAGCACGTTTTTTTATCTATTGACAATTAAAGTTTTTCGCCCTACACTATAAGTAGTTCACTTTGTAAACTATTTTTGATTGTTTGTAATCGATACTGACATATTTTGTACAGACTTATAGAAATGGAGAACCGTGATGGATTACGACTGGATTGAAATGATGAACTACATGCAGAACCTGCGTCAGTTTTGCAGTAGAAATGTACGGCGCACCGAAAAAGGGAGTATCTCAACTTCCCAGGAACTTGATCTTCTGTCCCGCATCTCACTGTCTGATGTGCCACTGACACCTCATGAACTATGCAGTTGTATGGGACTTGGCAAATCTGCAGTCAGCCGTCTGATCGAACATTTGGTAAAAAAAGAACTACTTACAAAAGAGCCAAGCCTGACAGATAGGAGAAGTTATCACCTCTCGATCACAGAAAGAGGGCAAAAAGCATTGGAGGAGACTTACAACTATTATCTCTCACCGATTTACACAATGCGGCGCAGACTAGGAGAGGCACAATTTTTGAAACTGATGGAACTGATTCACGAAACAAACGATGTCCTGCAAGACATCGAACACTAGGAGGGATTTCTATTGACTTTTTATCAAGAACTACAACTAAATCAAGCCGGTTCAAAAGCACTGATCCGAAATATCAAAGATCCAAAAGAAAAGTGGAAACACATTTGTATCTACCTGTTTAAGATTTTACTGACAGTAGCATTCTGTGTTGTATTTGTCACAATCTATACAAAAGTATTCGGAGAAGAAAACAGTATCGTAGGCGTCGTTGTTCTGCTCGCCGTGATGGTCTTCCGCAACGCAGACCTTGGCATCAAGAACTCTCACGGAGTTCTACTACTTGCTATCATTTACGGAATCCTTGCATTTGGACCAAGAATCTCGAACATGGTCGGACCATTCCCGGCATTTTTGATCAATGTAGTCTGCATCGGCGCCCTGATGTCTCTTGGCTGTCACAATGTAATTATGTCCAATCATTCTACATTCGTTCTCGGCTACCTGCTCCTTCAGGGATATGATACTACCGGAAATTCTTACCTTTTGCGTCTTGCCGGACTTTCTGTCGGAGCTTTTGCAACCTGCTTTATCCTCTGGAGAAACCACCGGAAAGTCCATTACAAACGTACGATCCGACATATTTTCCAGGAATTTGACATTCACTCTATGCGTACACGGTGGCAGATCCGCCTGACACTTGGTGTTTCTACCGCAATGCTGTTCGCGTCTCTGATCCATCTTCCGAGAGTGATGTGGGTCGGGATCGCAACGATGTCCGTTCTGCTTCCATTTAAAAAGGATCTGATCGAGCGTGTCAAATACCGTGCACCCGGAAATATTCTCGGAGGGCTCTGTTTCCTCTGCCTCTACTATCTGCTTCCTGAAAGCTGTTATGGCTATATCGGTATGATCGGTGGAATCGGAGTCGGACTATCTGCAACCTATGGATGGCAGGCAGTATTTAACTCTTTCGGAGCGCTGTCAATCGCCATGAGTTCCTTCGGAGTTGCAGGAGCAATCATCCTCCGTGTGCTCACAAACGCATTCGGTTCTGTGTACGGACTGCTCTTCCACAATATTTTTGAAAGCGGATACAACTGGATCAGCGAAAAAGTTTTTGCAAAAAAAATGGTTTCAGAGAATTAATAATTTTCAAGCTGTATAATTATCATTAGTATTTTGATTTAGTAGCATAATTCATTATACAAAAAATCGCCCAGGCCATAAGGTCTGAGCGATTTTTTCTATTAGGGTAGTTTTTTACAGTCCCTATCTTTTTATCAAAATCAGTGCGCAAAAGAATTAAAAAATTTCTATTTTATCTTGTCGTCCATGCTCCTTTAGTAAAATCCCGGCTGTAATATATTTTTATGAGGATTTGACCCAAATTTGACCGAGAACGGTTTGGAATGTTTACATATTTACAAAGTTACATGTTTACAATGTGCTTAATGGATGGTATATTATAGATATAAATAAGGCACTACTGATAGTTGGTTAGCCCCAATTATTTAATTACTTAAAAAAGTAACCGCATTCCTTGGGCGAGGGGCGGTTACTTTTTTGATTGATTTATATATGCTATCAGAATCGTTACAACAATACTCAGTATCATTAGTACGATGGATAGGAGTTCAAAATCACTCATAAGTTAAGCCCTCCTTTCCCAGATTTCCTGCAAGCAAGATTTCTATGTAATCAGAGGGTTCAGTCCCTCTGTCGAAGGACTAACCGCCTGCCATTCTCATGTAGTGCCTTGTCTTATTCTACCAAAGGGATTAGCTGATAACAAGGATAATATTTGATAAAGAGAAAAAATATTTTAGGTGACTAAATAAAGTACGTCAAGGGTGCCCGAAAGGTCCCTAACTGTAAATAGCAAGTACCTGTGAACAGCGAAAACCCGCTAACCACAAGGGCTAACGGGTTTCGTTGTTTTATAGTTATCTAAAGGAATGAGAGTAAAGTATGCGTCTTATCTTCAACGCTCTACTTTAAGAGGGGGGAGATAGTGATTACTTAATCAACTATCTAACTCTTAGTATAAAAGGAAAATGTGTCCAAAGTATGATTGTTTTCTAAAAGAAAGCGAAAAATTCTTAAAAAAAAATGAACATAACTCTTTTCATACATGGCAGTTCTCATTCTGCTGTTTTATTTTTAATAACTGCGAAGCTGATCACTGCCGTCATCAACTGTATTTTCTATTTCTTTGACCACCACATAATATCCGGCATCTCCAGATACCCGGATGAAAACTCTATCCCCTACTTTTTTCCCAAGAATCGCTTTTCCAATCGGGGATTCTGTGCTAATAAGCCCTTTTAAGGAATTTCCCCGCACGGTTGTCACCAGTTTGAATACTTCCACCTCATCATCTTCTTCAAAATAAAGGTGCACGGTGTTGTTTAATCCCACTTCATCTTCTTTTGACTCGTCGGATACAATCTTTGCAGTCTTGATCATCCGTTCCAAATACCGAATTCTGCTCTCATTTTTGTTTTTCTCTTTCTTAGCGGCATGATATTCAAAATTTTCACTCAAGTCCCCATGTGCCCTCGCTTCTTTGACATCTTCCAGCAGCTCTTTTCGAAGCACAATCTTCCGGTATTCAATCTCTTCGCGCATTTTCTTGATATCATTTTTTGTCAGTTCATTATACATCTGCAATCACCGCCTTTGCAAAACAGATTGGAAGATGAAAATTTGGTTCTTCGCTCTCAATCGGACTGTAACATCCAAAATGCTGGATCTTGTCGTCCTCTGATATTTTATAAAAATTGCAGTAAAATCTTTGTCCCGCTTTTAGCTTCTCAAGAGAAGTAATTTCCCCAAGCAGTGCTTCCGGGATCAAAACAGATACACACCACCGATCTGATTCTATTTTTGCCCGACAATCTGCCTCTTGATAATACACATCTGAAATTAATGTCCGATTCTCTCTTGTATATCCTTTCTCCGCATACAGTGCTCCGTTGGCATTCATCTCAAAATTTATATAAATACACTGTTTCTCTATGCTCATCTCTCCCTCCGGGAATGCAAAAAAAGCTTCCAGTGCGCTATCCTTATAGACGAGTTCTTTATCTTTGTTGCAAAGTCGCTTCGGATCACACTCTTCACAGGTCATCTCCACATAAATTCCCTGTCCATCGATATATCCGGCTCTGCCATATGCTTTCGGCGTCTGTAAACTGTTCCACAAATATTGATCGATTGCGAACAGTTCGCATTGATCGATCTGTGTACGGTCCGCTATGCGGTATATTTTATATTCCATTTTTTCCTCCATCATTCTCACAATCTGCTATTTTAAGCTTCCAGTTTATTATACCGCTTTTCCTCTGCCTTTTCATCATTTTTCTAGTTCTTATTGAAATCTCTTCCCGATTTTATCTTTCGGATTTTTACCACGCTTTTCTCACACATACAGAAAAAAGATCCACATCTTGTGTGAATCTTTTTTCTTCCTTCTTATAGTCTTGCATCAAATAATCCGCAGAAACTGTCAATCGGATCTGTTCCTTTGAATGCTTCTTCTCCATTCATAAGATTCTCAACCAACGCATCCAGTGTTGTATCTTTGGAATCGTAAGTGTTGATATAGGTCCGTGCCTGCGGGATATCTGCAAGCATTGTCGGCTGTCCACATCCGACAACAGCAACCGGAACTTCAAATACATACCACGGAATCTCTCCGCCTCCCTTTGACATACCAAAGCTTGGTCTTCCGTTCGGCACATCACAGAGCGTGATTACAAGATCCATATCGGATACGAAATCTGCAATGGCATTCTTTCCTGCAAAGTAAATATTTAAGTCTGGCTTTTCCCCGGCTTCAATCTGTTTCTTCATGACATCAAGCGGACTTTCATAGATAAATGCATCAAATCCTTTTGCACATAACTTTTCTTTTAACGCTTCTGCCGGATTTCCTTTTCCGCCTCCAAGCATTTTCATCAGCGCTGACATACTGTTCTCTGCGCCTTTGATATGCACGATCATAATTCTCTTATAACGATCTGGTGTCATAGGGAGCACGTCTTTGTCTTTATATTTTACAAGCGTGATACAGTCTTCGCTGATTGATTTCTGCATTGCCTTGTATTCTTCTCTCTGAAGCACTTCCTCTACAGTCTCTGGCTGTGGAACCAGTTCTTCTTTGCTCTTCTTATTCAGACCCAGATGTGCTTTGAGTCCTAAAATACGTGTCAATGCTTCTGTCATTCTCTCTTCACTGATGATTCCTGTCTTGTATGCACCAAGCATTGTAGCAAAATCTTCCTCTGGATCATTGAAGAATAAGAACATATCACAACCTGCATTGATACTTGCCGGAAGCATCTCTGAACGCTTCATCCGGTCTGTCATCGCTACCATATGGGAAGCATCTGTCACGACCATACCGTTGAATCCAAGTCTGTCTCTCAAAAGACCTGTCATGATCTCCGGACTTAATGTCGCCGGCATCATATCTTCGTCCTTTAACTCAGGATTAATGGCTTTTGCATAAGAAGGAAGCATGATGTGTCCTCCCATGATCGCATCCAGATCATTCTCAATCAATGTACGGTAAACATGTCCGTAAGTCTCATCCCATTTTTCCACATCAAAATAGTTTACATTGTTTGCAATGTGTGCATCTCTGAAGTCTTGTCCATTTCCCGGAAAATGTTTCGCTGCGCATGCAAATCCCGGAATCGTATGTGCTCCATTTAAATATGCTTTGCTCATAGTTGCTACACGTTCTGCATCTCCACCGAATGCACGTGTCACAATCTCTGTATTCTCCCAGTTGTAAAGAATATCTGCCACCGGTGCAAATGCCATGTTACATCCGATTGCCGCTGCCTGTTCATTTGCCATCTTTCCTAATGCAAATGCATACTCTTCCTTATCTGTAGCTGCGATCTTCACACCAGCTCCAATATGTGTTCCATCTGCACATGCGCCGTCTCCTCCGGCTTCTGTGTTGCATGCGATAAATACCGGAACCTTTGCATATTTCTGAAGGATCCGATTCTGTTCCTGAATCGCCTTTCCCGGAGCCGGATTGTAACGGCATCCACCAAGGTGATATTTTTCCATTAATTCTTTTAAATATTCTTCATCGTGTGAAGCTGTCAGCTGAAAGAATAACTGTCCTACTTTTTCTTCCGGGCTCATATTTGCAATTGTATCTTTTACCCATTGACAGTCTTCCTCTGACAGATAATACGGTCTTGCTTTTAAATCTACCATATAAATAACATTCTCCTCTCTGCATAAAGCTTTTGCGCAACTGATTATACCATTATATTATACAAAAATGCTACATATTTCTTGTATATTTTACACAAATTTCATTTTTCTTTTTCCTAATATAGATTTTCTAATACTATGCAAAGCTGGCTACTCTATACTGCTCCATCCAACACTGGAGCCAGGAGAACCTTTCCGGTTCCACGGTACACATTGACAAGTCCTTCCCCCGAAGCTGCCGAACCTATCAGTGTCTTTCCTGACCGTTCTACAGTAAAACTTAAGCTGCCGCTCCATGCGATCGCCATATTGCCATCTACTTTCAATACATCATCCTGAAGAGTGATCTCCACAAGCTCCTCTTTCGGACAAGGTGCTTCCAAACAAAGCACACCCTCTCCTACCGCTCCAAGATTGAACAGCCCTTCATTTCCTGCAACAGCAGAAGAAAGATTGGAGCGCATCACTGCTTTGTGCTTCAATCTGGCATCACATGCCAGGAACAATCCGTCATCCAGCACGATGGAACCATTCCAATCTTTTAAATCTACCAGTAGGATGTGCTTATAAGTCGGTTCCAACACAAGAATTCCGTTTCCGGTATATTCCGGCTTGATCGCCGATTCCCCGGTTGCTTTTCCTCTGACTGCTTTCCCGAAGAAATCGCCCACACCTTTTACTCCCGTTGTCGCATTGACATTACCTACGGTCCACTGCATTGCTCCTGCCTGAAGTGTGATATTTGCCTGATTAACATCACAGATAACCTGACGCTTTCTCACATTCATCTCATTACAGAAATAGGCCAACGCAGCATTGTGCGGCATCACACTTAAATCACGCTGATATTCTATGACAGTAAACGGACCAAGAGAGTTTAACACTTTAATATCATCATTATTCGTAAAATTAGAGATTCTATACATCGTTTTCTTCCTCCTTATCACACTTTCCTGCAATCTGTGCTAGTAGGTTTATTATACGGTGTTTGTACGAAAAATACAATATTTTTATATTTTCCAGCCATTTTTTCATACAGTTTATGCACTTGTATTTAAGTATTCCATCATTTTTCACTGTTCTGAATTTTTATTACAGAATATCGATATACTCTCCATTCAATGCCTTATTCATACTTCTGACCGCACAGAATTTTCCACACATGGAGCAACTCTCCTCAATTTCCGGTTTGCGGTCTTCCCGAATCTGTTTTGCCGTTTCCGGATCCATAGAGCACTTCCACTGCTCCTCCCAATCAAAAGTTCTTCTGGCATCCGCCATACGATCATCGATATCTCTTGCGTGCGGAACATGCTTTGCAATATCTGCGGCATGCGCTGCAATTCTGGAAGCGATGATCCCCTGTTTAACATCTTCTACATTCGGAAGCGCCAGATGTTCTGCCGGTGTCACATAGCAGAGAAATGCTGCACCTGCTGAAGCTGCTACTGCACCTCCGATCGCCGCTGTAATATGGTCATATCCCGGTGCAATATCAGTCACGATCGGTCCCAGTACATAAAACGGAGCACCCATGCAGATTGTCTGCTGCAATTTCATATTTGCTTCAATCTGATCCAATGGCATATGCCCCGGGCCTTCTACCATCACCTGCACATCTTTTGCCCATGCACGTTTTGTCAACTCTCCCAAGCGCACCAACTCTTCAATCTGACACACGTCACTCGCATCGGCCAGGCAGCCCGGACGGCATGCATCCCCAAGAGAAATTGTGACATCATATTCCCGGCAGATTTCAAGGATCTCATCAAAGTATTCGTAAAATGGATTTTCATTTCCGGTCATACTCATCCACGCAAACACAAGCGATCCACCTCTGGATACAATATTCATTTTTCTTTTATGCTTCTTGATCTGTTCAATTGTCTTTCTTGTAATTCCACAGTGCAGTGTGACAAAATCCACTCCATCCTCTGCGTGGAGTCTTACTACATCAATAAAATCTTTTGCTGTCAGTGTGGCAAGATCTCTCTTATAATGAATCACACTATCATAAACCGGAACAGTTCCGATCATCGCCGGACATTCTTGTGTCAGTTTTCTTCGAAATGGCTGCGTATTCCCATGCGAAGAAAGGTCCATAATTGCCTCTGCTCCCATATTTACCGCCGCCATGACTTTTTCCATCTCAACCTCATAATCTTTGCAATCTTTTGACACTCCCAGATTTACATTGATCTTCGTACGAAGCATAGATCCTACTCCATTTGGATCCAGGCATTTATGCCTTTTGTTGGCGCAGATCGCCACCTGTCCTTTCGCCACCAGATCCCGGATTTCCTCCTCTGTGCGGTATTCCTTCCGCGCAACTGCCCGCATCTCCTCTGTGATGATTCCCTTTCTTGCTGCTTCCATCTGTGTGTAGTATTTTTCTGACATATGATGTACCTCTTCTTTCTTCTGCCTGCGGCAGAATATTTTTCATTTGCTCTGTGCCGGAATTTTTTTATGACAGAATTCCAAAAGGATTTCAAGGATTATGCCTGGGCGGAGCATTTTTTCATAGGACTCTGGTTTTTACTCCATAGCATTTATCAGAAATTTCCTATGCAATAAAATAGAATAAAAAAACAGAGTACCTCAATTGGTACTCCGTCAAACTTCTTAAAATCAATTCTTTCCTACGTTGGCATTATCCAAATCAGGTATCAGGGTCGAAGTTCACACCTTCCTCTCAGCCTGTCTACAAGCTCCCCGGCTATTTACTTTTCTAGAAAATAGTAACACACCAATAACTAAAAGTCAATTTTTTGATCTTCCAGAAATTTTCTGATTTCTTCTTTCTTCGGCATCGAGCGGATCGCTCCTTTTTTTAAAGTAATCAGCGCCGCCCCTGCGTTTGCAAATGTCAGCAGTTCCTCTAAATCTTCTTTTGACAACTGCTCTAGATTGTGTTCCAACAGGTATCCTAACGCACAGCCACAGAACGTATCACCTGCTCCTGTTGTCTCAATGGCTTCTACACAAAATCCCGCCTTTTCTACGCACATTTCCTTATAGTATGCACGGCTTCCTTCTTTCCCCATCGTAAGAAGAATTAAAGGAATGTGATATTTTTCTTGTAGCATACGGATTCCCTTATCGTAGTCTTCCTGTCCTGTGACGAATTGAATCTCATTATCAGATATTTTCAGGATATCACATTGTCTAAACCCATACTCCATCTGCTCTTTTGCCAAGTCCAAAGATTCCCAGAGTGGTTCCCTCAAATTCGGGTCAAAAGAAATCATCGCCCCGGCCTCTTTGGCGCAACAGATTGCTTTTTTCGTTGCATTTCTCACACCTTCATGTGTCATAGAGAGTGTTCCAAAGTGAAAGATTTTTGTATTTCGGATCAGTTCTAGATCCACCTCTTCTTCCCTCAGCATCATATCTGCTCCGGGGTTCCGATAAAAAGAAAACTCCCGGTCCCCATCCGGCAACGTATGCACAAATGCCAGTGTAGTCCGCACTTCCGGGTCCATCCGAAGATTTTTAGAACAGATTCCTACTTCATCCAATGTATGTTTCAGCAGAGTTCCGAACATATCCTGCCCAACTTTCCCTATAAAAGCAACCTTCTTCCCAAGATTATTTAACATTGCCAATACATTGCACGGGGCGCCGCCCGGATTTACTTCCAGAAGCTGATTCCCCTGCTCACTTTTTCCACTTTCTGTAAAATCGATCAAAAGTTCTCCAAGCGCTGCTACATCATACATATTCTTTCCCCCTTCACGCACCTCTTAGCATTCTTCTATTTTCTCCAGATAAAATTCAAATGCCACATCATCGCCTTTGATTGCCGGTATAAGAATCCCGCCTGTCATAAGTGCCTTACCGCTAAGCTTCTCTTCTTTTTGTCTGCCTTTCACAAACCTATAAATTGCTGCCCCATCCACTCCTAATAGCTTAATGCGATGGCGCAGTACATTTGATGCAGCTCTGAATGCCACACCTTGTACAAGAATCTTACTGCAGTCCTCCGAAATAAACTCCCATGCTGCCAAATCATCTTTTTTCGGATTACTCAGTCTATAATACTTTCCGCCATAAATCAGTTCCTGATACTCCTTATACGCCTTCACCTGCTCCGCAACTTTCTCTTTCTCATTCTGATCCAGCTGATTCAGATCAAGTTCATAGCCAAAGCTTCCCGCCATTGCTACTGTTCCTCTTGTCTCAAGCGACGTAATTCTACCAGTCTGATGATTCGGTACGGCGGATACATGAGAACCAACCGCAGATATCGGATAAAAAAAGCTTGTTCCATACTGGATAAAGGTTCTTTCATGGGCATCTGTATTATCACTGCACCAAATCTGCGGGCAATAGTACAGCATTCCGGCATCAAATCTGCCTCCACCTCCGCTACAGCCCTCAAATAATACTTCTGGAAATTCATCTGTCAGACGTTCTAAAAGTTCATAAACACCTAACACATATCTATGCGGCATTTCTTTCTGACGTTCTGCTGGAAGTATCGATGTATACCAGTCAGAAATACTGCGATTCATATCCCATTTAACATATTCGATATGATTGTCTCTCAGAATCTTACTGATAGACTGATATAAATATTCTACTACTTCCGGATTTGCCATATCAAGTACTAACTGATATCTGCTTCTCATAGGCTTTCTCCCTGGGATACTGATTGCCCATTCCGGGTGCGCCCGGAACAACTCACTGTCTTCGGAAATCATTTCTGGTTCAAACCATATTCCAAATTTCATGCCCATATCATTGATTTTTCTGACAAGTGCTCCCAGCCCCCCTTTCAACTTCTTTTCATTTACTTCCCAGTCTCCGAGCCCTGATGTATCAGAATCCCGTTTTCCAAACCAGCCATCATCTAACACCATCATATCAATACCTAGTTTTGCTGCCTGACGGGCAATCTGTTCTATGTCTTCTTCATTAAAATCAAAATAAGTCGCTTCCCAGTTGTTGATTAGAACTGGACGTTTTGTCAGCTGATATGCTCCTCTACATACATTGTGGCGTATGACATGATGAAACCTCTGTGACAATTCCGCCATTCCATTTGCCGAATAAGATAAGATTACTTCTGGCGTCCAAAAATTCTGTTCCGGTTCCAGTTGCCATGAAAAAGTATCCGGGTGAATTCCCATTACAAGTCGTGTCTGCCCAAGCTGATCTTTCTCTATCTGTGTCTGGAAACCACCACTGTACATCAGTACCGCTCCCATACACTCCCCATCTTTTTCTGTACAGTCTCTCTCGCAGAGCAGAACCGATGGATTCTGCTGATGACTTGATGTTCCTCTTGTACTGCTGCTTTCCTGAATTCCGTAAAATAGTGGGGTACGTTCTGCCTGTCGTTCCATCGTATGTCTTCCGTGAAAATGAATCCAGTCCCAATTTCCGTCCGGAATATCCATGCAAAGACTATGTGCACGCTCAAGCACGATTGGCATACTTCCCCGGTTTATAATCATTACACTCCGCGTGATCACATCTGCCTCTTCCAGTACTCCATAGAAAAGATGTACCTCTGTTTCAGATGCCGTATCTTTCATAAGAATTTCCAGTGTTTCCGCCTCGTTCTCCTCTGCATAAACTGCCGGCAGTCCCGGAATACTGTATTTTCCTTTCCTGATAAAATATTTCTGAAACCGTAAATCCAGTGCCTGACTGCCATCTGCATGCCGCACCGTCACCGCTGGTACCCGGAAATCTCCCACTCCACTCCCTGCATACTCTAACGGCATTGTATTCAACGAATACGTTCTGTCATTTTCTGCTTCATAAATATTTCCGGAAAATCCCACATCCGGATAATCCAAGAGATACTCCATGCTCACTCCCGTTTTTTCCCCATACCACAAATGTTTCACTACCCCAAACAAATCTGCCTTCATCTGATAAAGTGTATTTGCAGTTTCCAGAGAAAAAATCTGATCCTTTACTGTTATTGCCATACTATCGTTTCCTTTCCGTTTTCATAACCCTTTTCATATCGGGTAATCTCAAATCCATAAGACCTCAAATCTGCTGACAATCGAATACTATTTTCCTTGTATTTCCTTGTGATCATGAGTCTCTCCCCCTCCGTTTCCACCTGGATTTTTCCATCCAGATGAAATGCCGGTTCCATATTGCGAATCGCCATGAGCTTTTTCAATTTCCTTACAACCGGGCGCTCCTGCTCCCCTGCAATCTCTTCCAGTGTATAATAGTGTCGATTAATATCCCGTCCATTTTTCGTCTTTTCCATTAATTCGAGATCATTTTCCCCTGCGAGAAGTCCCACATAATATACTTGTGGGATTCCCGGTGCAAAGAACTGAATCGCTCTAGCCAGCAAATAGGCATCGTCCCGATTGCCAAGTGCAGAATAATAGGTCGTGTTGACCTGATATACATCCAGATTATTATATGATTCCGAACTGTAAATTTTCTTTACATTTGCCCCTTGCCGATACATCTGTTCCTGTACTATGTAAACTTCCTCGTCAGGAAGAAGATCTTTCACATCTACAATCCCTATTCCATCATGAGTATCCAAGGTTGTAAATTGTTTCATTGGGCACATCTCCAGCCACTTCTTTAAATATACCCCCGTATGATTATAAAGTGCGTGAAGTGTCAGCACTGGCAGCGCAAAATCATAAACCCAGAATCCCTTCTCTGCAATTTTCATCGGAATCGTATAATGTTCATGGATTTCCGGAAGAATTTCCACTTCGTACCGTCCAACAATTTGCTCAATTTCATGTAGCAATTCCCAAATATCCGGTTCTACAAAAAAGCAGTTCGTATCTGCTTTCTTAATTGCATAAGCGAATGCATCCAGACGTATCAAAGATGCTCCATTTTGGCACATCTGCTCCAGCGTTCCTTTGATAAATGATTTTACCGCTTCCTTTCTGACATCCAGATCAATCTGCTCTTCACAGAAAGTGCACCAGATTTTTTCTGTTGTTCCATCTTGAAATTCCACTTCAATATAGGGCGCCCTTGGCTTTCTCTTGTAAATCTTATCAAGTTGTTCCTGCGTCGGCGCTCCCTTTCCCCAAAACTCCTCGTAACGAATAAAGAAATCGGCATATTTTGATTCATTCTTTCTTTTCAGAAAATCCTGAAAATATTCCGAAGAGGAAGAAATATGGTTTACCATAAAATCAAACATCAGATAATATTCTCTTCCGATTGCTTCAATATCTTCATAAGTTCCAAATGCTTCATCTACCACATCATAGCGCATTGGTGCAAATCCGCGATCCGCAGAAGATGGAAAAAACGGCAAAATATGAACGCCTCCCACAGCATCTCTATAATAGGTATTCAATACCGTATGTAATTCTTTCAAGTTCTTTCCCATGCTGTCCGCATAAGTAATCAACATCACTTTATTTTCCAGTTTCATTCTGTCTCTATCCTTTCACTGCTCCATTTGCTACACCATTCAAAATCTGTTTCTGGCAGATTACATAAAATACTAAAATTGGAATCAATGCCAGAATATAGGATGCAAATGCGAGATTATAATTCGTTCCAAACTGTGTCTGGAAATTTAACTGGGCCAGCGGAAGCGTATTATGTCCGGTACCTGACATAATGACCAATGGCGTCATCACATCATTCCATGTCCCAAGAGCTGTCAAAATTGCAACTGTCGCATGCATAGGCATCATCATCGGGAAAATAATCTTCCAATATGTCTTCCATGCGCTTGCCCCGTCAATATCCGCCGCCTCTTCTAACGCTACTGGAATGTTTTTCAAGTATCCGGTATAAAGCAACACATTCATCGGCATATAAAATACAAGATATAAAATGATCACTCCCAGCCGATTCCCAAGTCCCATCTGTGCAGTCTGCTTTACAAGGGGCATCATAAGAATCGAAAATGGCACAAACATTCCACTTACAATATACAAATAAATAAACCGAAAGCTTTTCTTCTTTGCCATACCTCTCCCAATCACATAACCGGCAATCGAATGAATTAAAATTGCCAGCACGATCGTCGCCAGTGTAATCAACAAACTATTTCCAAGCGAATGCCAGAAATCAGTCACTTCCATCGCCTGCCGGAAGTTATCCAGA
Source organism: Faecalimonas umbilicata (assembly GCF_004346095.1). Taxonomy (GTDB): domain Bacteria; phylum Bacillota; class Clostridia; order Lachnospirales; family Lachnospiraceae; genus Faecalimonas; species Faecalimonas umbilicata. The sequence continues at coordinate 141,926 of NZ_SLZV01000001.1, forward strand.
CTCCACCTTGCCGGAAAAGATAATGCGCCTGCCACATCGTTTGTCATCTCGCTTGGTTGCTTAAATGCGATAATTACTGCCATGTAAAGAGGAAAAAACACAGTCGCTGTTCCCAATACTAATACAATCGTTAAGATCCAATTTGTTTTTTTCTTTCTCTGCATTATAACTGCTCCTCCTTCTTTCCCATAACTGTCATTTGGAAAATTGAAATGGCTACGATGACAACAAAAAACAATACTGCATTTGCGCTCTGAAACCCAAACTGACCGCCGTCCATACCATTTTTATAAATCAGATAAGAAATCGATTCTGTACTCTGTGCTGGTCCTCCCTTTGTCAAAGACAAAATCTGATCAAATACCATCAAAAAATTTTTTGTACTTAAAATGAGATTGATCGTTACAAATGGCATCACCAGTGGAAATGTTACTTTCCAAAATTCTTTCCATTTCCCGGCTCCATCAAGCATACTCGCCTCATAAACATCCGATGGGACCGTCTGAAGACCGGAAATATAAATAATGGTATTCATCGCCACCGCCTGCCACACACCGACAATCAGCACTCCAATCCATGCATACTTCTCACTCGCAAGAATACTGTTCTGTAGAAATCCAATCCCGAATACATCGCCAACCACTGGAAGGATATAAGTAAAAATAAAACTGAAAATATATCCGATCACAAGGCCTCCCAGAATATTCGGCACAAAATAAATCCCACGCAAAGCACTCTTAAATCGTATCTTGCTATTTAATCCAAGTGCCATAAGCAAACTCAGAACATTTACCAATATTGTTCCAGCAATCGCATACTTGAATGTAAACAGATAACTTTTCCCTACTCTTGCGTCCGTAAACAAGTCGATATAATTTCTCAATCCCACATATTCATAAGAACCATACCCCTTATAATTTGTAAAACTATATACAATTCCTTTTAGCATCGGCAACGTATTGAACATAAAAAACAACACAACTACCGGTATTACAATTGCCAGAAATGTTCTCTCTCGATTGTTCATTTTCTTTTTCATTGTGCATCCTCCATCCCTTTTTCATACTCCTGCACTTTGCGGATCAAATCTCTGTTATATCGTTTCCATTCCGTGTCAAACCGTTTCAGAAATTTATCTGCTGAATTGTCACTTTCATCCAGCAAATACGTCTGAATCATCGCATCCACACTCATTTCGCTCGGATAATGATGATCTTGAAAATCTGCCATTCTGTCATTTCTAATATATTCCCTCATCCCCGTCAGTTCGCTTGGAATAGAAAAATCCCCCTCTTTGCAGGCAATTCCTCCCTGATCTTCCAGATAAATCTGAATTACCTCGTCCTCATATAAAAAACGAAGTACTTCATAAACTGCTTCCTTTTGTTCTGTATTTTTCATAACGCAAAACTGAAGATCAATTCCTGAATTTAATACATTCTCCTTCTCAGAATCATTCGCCGGAAATACAAATGAATCAATTTTCATATCCGGATTGACTGATTTAATCTGAGGGATTGCATAACTTCCAATCGGATACATCGCCGATTCTCCCCGGGCAAACGCGGTACATGCATCGTTATAGCTATAAGCATACGGATTTTCTTCTGCATATGGAAGAAGCGCTTTTATTTTCTCAGCAGTTTCACGATATGCTTCTTTAAAAGTTGTCTCCTCCCTATTGACCTGGCTGCATATGTCAGAATCTGCCAGACCAACTGCCAATGCATTCCACGGTGCAAGACAAGTCCATGTATCTTTAAATCCAAAATACAATGGCTGAATCCCACAGCTTTGAATCTCGTTACATAATGTCATAAATTCTTCCCATGTTTCAGGAATCTCCCATCCATATTTTTGAAACATTTCCTTGTTATAGAGAACTCCCGCTGCATTGGCTGCATATGGAAGCGCATAAGCACCTTCCTGCGGAACAAATTCTAATTCTTTATCCATCTGGAGATAAGACTTTTTTACTTGTTCCAATTCTTCTAACTCTGAAATATCCAGAAATAAATCTGCATCCAGAAAATTAGAATAGTTGCTGTCTCCTCCAATTCCAATGATATCTGGATAATCTTCTCTGATAAATCTTGTTTTTAAAATTGTCATAGCTTCATTTGGAGAAGAAATCGTCAGATGGATGTCATCATGCGTCTCATTAAAACGCGCTTCTATTTTTTCAAACGCCTTCACTGCCTCCGGTTTATAACACACCATCTCAACTTCTGCGCGATCACTGGAGGCTTCCTCCCCACAGCCCCCTAAATTTACTGTTCCCAACACAGCTGCCAACATCAGGGAAATGTTTCTTACAATGCCTTTTTTTGACATATTCCATACTCCTTTCGCATTCATTTTTCTTCCGTTTTAGTTAAATTAATCATAACATGCCTTTATGCTATCAGAAATAGCAATTTATTTCCTATTTTATACCACAATACGATTTTTTATGGTATTATAGTAAGTAAGACCGCATTATGGTATATTTACTGAAAGGAGCCCTTATGAGCAACACATTTTTTCATATATTTCCACATGAAAACTTTATCGATCTTGGTATGTATCAATATGGCTATGAACAGTGCGATCCTGGTCATTCCTTCGGCCCGGTTGCCAGAAATCATTATCTTTTCCACTATGTCATTTCCGGAACTGGAACATTAATGGCAGATGATTCGAAAGGGATTACACAGACCTATTCCATCAAAAGTGGACAGGGTTTTCTGATTTTCCCCGGACAGATTACAACCTATTATGCTGATGAAAAACTTCCATGGGAATATGTCTGGATTGAGTTTGATGGATTAAAAGTAAAAGAAATCCTTCAACTGACAAAATTGTCCCCTGACACTCCAGTCTACCGTTCTCACTCCAAAGATCTCAAAGAACAATTACGGAATGAAATGCTTTATATTGTGCACAATGCAGAAGAATCGCCTTTTCACTTGATTGGACACCTATATCTCTTTCTTGATCATTTAATTCAGTCCTCCAAACGATCCAATTCTGCTCCTTCAAGTAAAATGAGTGATTACTATATCAAAGAGGCGATCCACTATATAGAACAAAATTTTCAAAATAATATTTCTATTGAAGAAATCGCCTCTGTCTGTGGAATTAACCGAAGTTATTTTGGGAAAATCTTTAAGAAAGCACTTGGCCGTTCGCCACAGGAATTTTTAATGAATTACAGGATGCTAAAAGCAACCGAACTGCTGAAATTAACTTCTCTGTCCATTTCAGAAATAGGCTCTGCTGTCGGTTATGAAAATCAGCTACATTTTTCGCGTGCATTCAAAAGAATCTATGGTGTCTCGCCAAGAGAGTGGAGAAACAGTCAAAAAAAGGAGAGATATCATGTTTCCCAATAAACATGATACCTCTCCTTAAGTTCTTGACACTCCCCATAGCTAAAGCAAGGGGATTCTAATTTCTACCACTACTGCATTGGCTGATACCTTACAGTATTGCAATCCCTTTTATACATTGATTAATTTTTGAACGTTTCATTTCTTTCCTCTCCTCCCTCCAGAGGGGTCACCATCGATTACATACTTTTCCTCAAAATATCGACAATTTCTTCATGTGAAAGAATCTTATATCCCCCGTCCATAACAAATGTTCCTTCTGCAATTCCCTCTATCATCTCTTCTGTTACACCAAGTTCCCGCAGATTCATGACAAGCCCAATTTCACGCATCCAGTTTTCCATGCTTGCCAGCCCTTCCTTTGCAATCTGCTCTTTACTCTTTCCTTCTGTCTGTACTCCCCAGACATTCTCGGCGAACCGCACAAATTTCTGCAAACCATATGGACAAATATAACGGTAGTATGCCATTGAGACTGCAGCCAGTGTCATTCCATGTGTGGCGTCTGTATATGCGCCGACTGACTGCCCTATCATATGAACCATCCAATCAGTTGTCTTTCCCTGTTCCACCATAGTATTCAATGCCCATGTTGCCGTCCACATAATATTGCTGCGCGCCTCATAATCCATTGGATCTGCGACTGCAATTCTTGAAGAATGGATCAAGGACTTCATCAGCCCCTCCATGACATAGTCTGAAGTATTGTCATCCTCCCCGGAAAAATATTGTTCGGTAATGTGATTAAAAATATCATAGATTCCTGCTACCATCTGATATTTTGGCAATGTATAGGTAAATACGGGATTTAAAATGGAGAATTTCGGGAAAACATTTTCCCCAAATACATGGCCGATCTTCCGTTTCCTCTCCGGATTTGTAATGACAGAACCACCATTCATCTCTGATCCAGTTCCTACCATCGTCAGCACACATCCAACCGGGATGATTCGATTATCTACCTCTTCCATCCTCTCATAATATTTTTCCCATGGATCTTCCTCACAATACGCAGATACCGAGACAGCCTTTGCATAATCACACACCGATCCTCCCCCTACTGCAAGAATCAAATCCACCTCGTTTTCTCTCGCGATCTTACATCCCTCATACAATTTTTCTACTGTCGGATTCGGCATTACTCCTGGGTCCTCAAATACTGTTTTCCCTGCTTCTTTTAACAGTTCCATTACCTGATCATAGATGCCGTTTTTCTTAATCGAATCTCTTCCATAACTCAGCTGCACCTTTGGTCCGTATTTTTGTAATTCTTCTTTCAAAAAAGTAAGGGATTGTTCCCCAAAATAAAGTTTTGTCGGATTACAATATTGAAAATTTCCTAACATAATTTTTCCTTCCTTTCCACTTTTTGCAAAGCATGCTCTATCCAAGAACCCCTGTCGCTTTTGAGCAGCTCTGCACACATTGACTTTCTTCGCTATTCATGTTATGTTCATCATAATACCTGAACTTAACTTTAGGTCAATACTTATTTTCACAAATCAAAAAAGAGATCTGATAAATGAAATTGGAGGAACCCATATGTATACAATCGGCCAAGTCGCAAAACTAGTTCACCTTCCTATCTCTACCATCCGCTATTATGACAAGGAAGGTCTGTTCCCGACACTTGAGCGTACTTCCGGCATCCGTAAGTTCAGCGAAAAAGAACTGGAAGCACTTCGGATGATCGAATGCCTGAAAAAATCTGGGCTGAAGATCAAAGAAATCAAGTTATTTATGGAATGGTGTGCCCAAGGAAGTTCCACTTACGAAAAGCGCTTAGAACTATTTCTACATCAGCGCAAAGTAGTAGAAGAAAAAATTGAAAAACTGGAAAAAGTACTCGACATGATCCAGTTCAAATGCTGGTATTACGAGCAGGCGCTCGCAGATGGAAATGAAGATCGACTAAAAACATATACCGAAACTCCTCAAGATTAAAATCCTGAGGAGTAATAAATGCTTTCTGTCTATTGGCTGATATCTCCATCCCCCGCTGTCCAACTCTCTCTGTTTGGTTCCACAGCAAAAGAATAAGAGTCCTCTTTATCCTTTTTTCTAAATGGAATCTTTTGCATAACTCCAATAATCTGTCCGGATAAAATAACGGTCAAAAGCGAATAAATGATCTTACTTACTGGAATGTAGGTAAGAGAGATAAGCAATACCACCAGATCACTGATCAAATAAATCCATTGGATATCCAACGGAAGTACTCGATCCAAACTCATTGCAAGCGCATCATCTCCAGTCGGAGCTCCACCTACTCGAACACATAACCCTACGCTTACACCTACAAATATTGCTCCTACAACTGCTGCCAGAAGTGGTTTTGTGGCAATGTCAGGGAATAATGGATCAAACTGTTCGAAGATCCCATAAAAAACAGAAAATCCAATAGAAGAAATAAAAGAATATACAAGAAAAAGTTTTCCCAATAATTTCCATCCCAAAAGGTAACATAATACCGTCAGTATAAATCCTGAAACCGATGGCGAAATCCCAAACCAATATTCTAAAAGAAGTGTTAACCCTAAAATTCCGCCCTCTGTCACATTGGACATTGAATGGATATTGTAAAGTCCAAATGCCAATATCGCACTTCCCAATAGTAAAAGTAATACGGATGATAATTTCATTTCCTTCCAAACTGAACGCATTTTAAAAAATCCTTTCTATTAACCTATCATGAAATCTATACACTTATTATAAACTCTGGTATAATACTAGAGTCAAGGAGATCAATAGAAAATATGAAAAATTTTTTTAAAATTGGTGAAATTTCTAAATTATATGGAATCGGTGTAGATTCTATACGTTATTATGAAGAAATTGGAATTATCAAACCTCAGCGTTCTGAATCTGGATATCGCTATTATAGTATTCACGACATATGGAGATTAAATGTAATCCGAGATTTACGCTCCATTGGATTTACAATGGAACAAATCCGCGAATACTTAGACCATCATACCGTTTTGTCTTCAATTTCTATGCTAGAAGACGAAAAAAACGCGATTGCAAAGCAAATACAGTATCTGCAAAAGCTGCAAAAAAATGTAGAGCACAGATTGCATAACATTCATTCCGCATTATCTCTTCCCTTAGGTGAAATCTGCTTAATGAATATTCCCCCTCGCCATTGCCACCTTCTTCCCGAAGGATATAAAAATGAAGAAGAAATGGATGTTCTGATCAAACAGCTTATCAATCTAAATCAAAATCGCTTATACATTATCGGAAGTAATCAAATTGGAACTATGATTTCTCTGCCCTCTCTCGTAAATAAAAAAGTGCTTTCCTATCAATCTGTTTTTCTTATCGATGAAGAAGGCGAGGATATTCTTGCCGGCGGTCATTACCTTTGCGTCACTTATCGCGGGGATTATAGACAGAGCTCCTACTGGGGACAAGAACTCATCCAATATGCACACACTCACAACTTCAAAGTGCTTGGTAACTTATTGGAAATTCTTTGGATCGACATTCACACAACTTCTGATGAATCAGAATATATTACACAATTACAGCTTCCTATCGAATAAAATACTAAGACTGATAAGCAGTGGTAAAATCATATCAACCACTGTTTACCAGTCTTTTTTTTATCTCATATACAGTTTCCTGACTAAGCTAAGGGATGATGGCAAAAAAATATTGTTTCATTTCTTTTCTTTTGTTCTGGAAATTTCTGCTTACAAATATCTGTATGATATTTACAACGTGAATAGAATGGACACATATCTTCTCTTTTTTCTACTTTGATTTCATTGGCCTCTTGTAAAGATTGTTGCAAATCTTCTTTGTCCCCATTTGGAACTCTCATTTTAGGGACCGATTGGAGCAAATATTCTGTATAAGGATGTTTTGGATTCGTATACACTTCTTCAACGGAACCAATCTCACAGATTCTTCCCAAGTACATGATCGCAACTCGATCCGCAATATAGCGCACAACTCCCAAATCATGTGAAATGAACAATAAACTCAAATTACGATTTTTCTGGATTTCCTTTAATAAATTCAAAATCTGTGCTTGTACAGAAACATCCAGTGCAGATACTGGTTCATCACATGCAATAAATGCCGGTTCCAATGCTAATGCTCTTGCAATCCCAATTCGCTGACGTTGTCCCCCTGAAAATTGATAAGGATATCGCTTCATATGCGTTTCGTTAAGCCCCACAATTTCCAATAGTTCTTTTACTTTTTTTCTTGCTTCCTTTTTATTTGTATACACTTTATTTGCCAAAAGCGGTTCCATCAGGATTTCTTCCACTTTCATCTTTGGATCTAAAGATGCATAAGGATCCTGAAAGACCATCTGCATATTTTTACGCATTTCCTTTTTTACTTCTTTTTTAGAAAAAATATTTTCTCCCTCAAAAAGTATATTTCCATCTGTCGGCTTTTCTAATCCTAGAATAATTCGTCCCAATGTTGTTTTTCCACATCCCGATTCTCCCACAAGAGCTAACGTTTCATTGTCGTAAATTTCTAAATCAACATGATGTAATACATGATTTTCCTTTTTTGCACTAAACAGTCCTTTTGCCGCAAAAGTTTTACTTATATTTTGTGCTATGATTAATGAATTTCCCATAAATTATCTACCCTCTTCAAATAAAAAGCATTTGACTTTTGTCCCATCATTTTGCTCATACAATTTTGGCTCTACTTTGGTACAGCGTTCTGTTTTATGCGGACATCGCTCCGCAAATCGACATCCCTCCGGAATATTTTCGATAGACGGAACCGTTCCTTTAATCGCCATCAATTGATCTATTTTTTTCTCTGGATCAGGAGAAGCCTGAATAAGTGCCTGCGTATACGGATGTTTCGGAGATTGGAAAAATGTCCTCACATCTGCTTCCTCTACAATCTGGCCACAATACATCACATATACATAATCACAGTTTTCACAAATCACCGCTAAATCATGCGAAATCAAGATGATCGATACTCCTCTTCTTTCACGCAAGGATCTCAGCAATTGTAAAATCTGAGCTTGAATTGTAACATCTAACGCGGTTGTCGGCTCATCTGCAATAATCAGGGATGGATCTGCTGCAATCGCCATAGCAATCATAATTCTTTGATTTAACCCTCCGGAAAGCTGATGTGGATATTGATCATACCTCATTTCTGCATCTGGTATTCCGACAGATTTCATGAGGGAAATAGTTTGTTTTTTTCTATCCTCTTTTGACAAATTTGTATGAATCTTCAAACTTTCTTCAATTTGTTTTCCTACTTTATGCAGTGGATGCAGAGCGCGCACTGGCTCCTGAAAGATCATAGAAATATCTTTTCCTCGCACTTTCCGTAATTCTTTTTCTTTTAGTGCCGTTAGTTCCTCACCAGAAAATAGAATCTGTCCTTCTTTTATTGCAATGTTCACCGGCATCAACTGCATGATCGCCAAGCTTGTCATGCTTTTCCCGCAGCCAGATTCTCCTACAATCCCTACAATCTGTTGCTTTTTTACTTCTATATTTACTTTGTCTACAATCGAATACCCTGATTTTTTATCACCAATCGTGACATCTTTTACTTGTAATACTATATCTTCCATCATATCCCCCTATCTTTCTGAACGTTTGGAATCCAACATATCTCTAAGGCTATCTCCGAAAAAATTGAGACACAAAGAAAGCAAAAGAATATAGATTGCTGGTGCCAGAGAAATCCATGGGGCATCAAACAGATACGTACGTCCTTTAGATACCATAACTCCGAGACTTGTCTGTGGCGGCTGTGCACCAAATCCGAGGAAACTCAATCCTGCCTCTGAAAGAATTGCAACCGGGATAGACATTGTGTAAAGCACAAGAAGCAAGGAGCGAATATTCGGTAAAATATGTTTGATCATAATTTTCCATTTGCTCACTCCCATGGAACGCGCTGCTTCTATATATGTACTATTTTTTAGAGACAATGTTTGCGCTCTCACCGTCCTCGCTGTTCCAGCCCATCCAACTAAGATCAGTGCCAAAAATAAATTTTTTGTACTTGCTCCTAAATTGTAAACAATCGCCATCGCAAGAATCATAAACGGATAAGACAATACAATATCAACAATTCTCATAATCAATGTATCTACCCATTTTAATGTAGTCATTCCAGCTATCATTCCCAAAAATGTTCCAATGATCAAATTGATTGTTGTTGGTGCAAATCCAATAAATAGAGAGATTCTTGATGCATACAAAATTCTGCTGAAAATATCACGGCTCAATTCATCTGTTCCAAAAATGTGTTCCATAGAAGGAGCCGCCTTCGGTTTCATATACTGTGTTTCATTGATTCCATACGGTGCAATGAAATCTGCAAAAACAGCAAGAAAAATAAACAGCAAGATCATAAGAAAACTTATAAATCCTACTGGATCCTCTTTGACATATTTTTTTATTTTTCGTCCGGTATTTTTCATCATATTTTTCATGCTATCCTCCTAATCATAATGCACTCTTGGATCTGCTAGCGCATAAATAATATCCGCAATGAGATTTCCAATAATAATTAAAAATGTACTGAGAATAATCGTTCCTTGTAACAACGGTATATCACGATTGCTCAAAGCAGAGATTGATAATGTTCCAATTCCCGGAATACTAAAAATATTCTCAGTGATCAATGCCCCTCCCAGCAATGATGTAAATTGCATCATCATAATTGTGATCACTGGAAGAATCGACATTTTTAGTGCATGAAAAATAACAATTCCCATACGCGACTTTCCCTTTGCCTTCGCTGTTGTTATATAATCTGCCTGAATCACATCAATCAAATTTGTACGTATTAAACGCGAAATCTCTCCTGCCATGCTCCATCCCAACACAATGGATGGTAAAATTAAATGTGCCGGTGTTGTAAATCCACTAATTGGCAGCCATTTTAATTTATAGGCAATTAAATACTGTAAAATAATTCCAATGGAAAATGTCGGCATTGATATTCCCATGAGTGACACTCCCATAAATAATTTATCCAGACATGTATTTTTCTTTAAAGCACTTATAATTCCTATCGGTATTCCTAAAATCCATGCAAATGCGATTGCCGATAATGCCAGCTTTATCGTATTAGGGAATGCATTTTTAATCAGATTGAATACTGGCTGATTCATTACAAAAGAGGTTCCCAAATCTCCATGTAATAAATCTTTTATATACAAACCAAATCGTACCAAAATCGGATCATTCAAATGCATTTCTTCTTCCACTCGAGCCACCGTTTCGTTATTGATCTTATTTTGCATCATCGCGGTTACTGCATTTCCTGGAATGTAATTCATCAAGACAAACGTAATCAGTATGACCCCTAAAATAATAGGAACAGATACTGCGATTCGTTTTGCAATATATTTACGCATAAGTTTTTCTCCTTATATGTATAAAAGGTATCAAATCTGATACCTTTTATACATTGCTATTTATTTATTGTAAGAATCATCGATTTCTACATTATGTGTTGAGCAGCAAACCCATCCCTGCCAGCCAAGCTGAAAGTTCTTCAATCTTGGGCTAATGATGCATGTACGTTTTTCAGCTGCGATCGGTAAGTATAATGCCTGTTCTGTTACGATTTCTGATTCTAATGCCTGAAGGGCTGCAATTCTTTCTTTTGGATCAAGTTTTGCATTTGCTTCTTTGATCTTATCGCTTAACGCTTTGTCTTTGATGTTATATCCATTCGAAGCGCTATTTTCCACTGTAAATGTTGTGAAGAATGCTCCTGGATCCGGAACATCTGCTGTTACAGGTCCCAGTGAAATAGAATACCCTTCTCCACTTGCAATGGTATCCCAGTAAGATGTCATATCCATGTTTTTGATTTCAGCTTTAATCCCTGCTTCTCCAAGCATAGACTGAATCATTTCATTAATAGGATGTGTATATGTACTTTCTCCATTCTGAAGAATTGTAAGTGTCACATCTGACTCATGGCCTGCTTCTTTTAATAATTTTTTTGCTTCTTCTACATCGTATTTAATTGGTGTTTGATCTTCAGAGTATCCCGGAATTGCCGGAGGAAGAACACCATTTAATAACGTTCCTTCACCATTATAGAAGTTCTGATTGATCAAATCACGATTGATCGCTGCCTGAACAGCTTTTCTTACATTTACATCCGCCATGAATGTGTCGTTCTGATTGAAAATCATGTAATCCATACTTGGTGGCTGATATCCGATTAAGTAATCTTTCCAAAATTCATCATTTTTGAAATGCTCAAGGTCATCTGCCTTTACACCCATGTAATCTAACTCACCATTTTCAAACATCATACGTTCGGTAGAGGCATCAATGTTCATTAAATAGCGGACTCCATCGATTTTAGCCGGTGTATTGAAATATTCATCATTTCTTACAAGATTGATCTCCTGATCTTGTGTCCAGTCTTTAAACTTCATATACCCTGTACCAACAGTGTATTCTGGGTCAAATCCAAATTTATCTTTTCCTTCTTCGACAGCTTTACGGTTATAGATAGAAGCCGGAGCGCCTGTCATATTTGCAAGAAAAGATGCTGATGGCGCTGAAAGTGTGATTGCAACTGTGTAATCATCAATTACTTTAACACCTTCAATCACATCTGTTTTTCCATCCAGACGATCTTGGTACCCTTTTACTTCCTGATACTGAGCTGCATTGATACAAGCTTCTTCTGGATTTACAGCTTTATCAATGGTAAATAGTACATCATCTGCTTTTAATTCTTCCCCATTGTGGAATTTTACACCTTTTCTTAAGTGGAATGTGTACGTAAGACCATCTTCACTGATATCCCATTTTTCAGCAAGACTTGGAATAATCTCTGTTTCTCCAGCTTCATTTACAGTTACATCGACAAGACGATCATAAATCTGAAGCGGAATAAAATAATCTGCATTTGTTTTTTGAATGTCTAATGTTTTTGGGTTTTGAAATAATGTAAGAACCATGGTGTTCCCATTTTTACTTACATATTCTGTTTTTGTTTCGTTTTTCGCTGCAGCATTTTCTTCTTTTTTCTCTTCGCCTTTTCCGCATCCTGCGAACATCGAAACGGATAATGCAGCAACTAAAAACAGGCTTAAAAATTTCTTTTTCATATTTTTCCTCCTCTTTTATGTTTTCCAACACCAGTCACATTCTAGCACTATCCGTTTCATATGTTAAATTGTTTTTTGTTATATACTTTATTCAAATTTTCTATAAAAACTTCTCCAAAAAGAACGTTGCCCATCGCTATAGAAATGCCTATTTATACTTAATTTAATTGGCTATTTTACTGTGCCTCTTGAAATTGTCTGTTCTGGATTATGATTAATTGCACCCACAATCGGATGTGGAACATACATTTCCTCCAAATATTCCTTATCTAAATCTGTTAATTTCACATCCAAAGCTCCAACTGCATCATCAAGATATACTGTCTTGGTAGCACCGATAATCGGTGAAGAAATACCTTTCATCCACTGCCATGCAAGTGCAATTTGAGACATTTTGCAATTATGTTTTTGGGAAAGCTCATATACTCTCTCTACAATCTTCCTATCCTGCTTTTCCATGCCATCATATTTCCCCATAGCTACTCTATCTGTTTTGCTACGCAGTGAATTTGTTTTCCATTCTGGCCTGCTTAAATGTCCAGCCGCCAACGGACTATATGGTGTAAGAGAAACTCCCATCTGTCTACAAATAGGGAGCAGTTCTCTTTCATCCTCTCGATAGAGCAAATTATAGTGATTCTCCATTACAGAAAATTGTGTCCAGCCACGTTCTTTTGCTATAAGCTGCATATTGTAAAACTGGTAACCATACATTGCAGATGCACCAATTGCTCTTACTTTTCCAGCTTTCACCAAATCATGTAGAGCCTCCATTGTTTCCTCAATCGGTGTATCATAATCAAATCTATGAATAATATACAAATCCAGATAATCTGTGCCCAATCTCTGCAAAGTGCCTTCGATTTCCCGCATGATTGCTTTTCGCGATAAACGTCCTTCATTAAAATATACTTTTGAAGCGATAACTACCTGATCCCTTGCAATATTTTTCTTGATTGCCTTACCAAGATATTCCTCGCTTGTCCCTGCCGAATATCCATTTGCTGTATCAAAGAAATTAATTCCAAGCTCCAACGCATGTTGGATTACTTTTTCACTTTCGTTTTCATCAATTGTCCAATCATGCATCGTTCCGGCCTTCCCAAAACTCATGCAGCCTAAGCAAATTTTCGATACACTGATATCCGTATTTCCTAATTTGACATATTCCATTTTTTATGCCCTCCCTTCGCAAATAAACATCCTATCTTTCCATAGATATCCATCTTTCTTTACTGCTTTTCATTATGCTAATTTGCTGTAACCTTTATTAGTAACCGGCTCACACCATTCATTTGAAGTAATTTCATGTTACATCTCTCCAAACTTATAATGTTTCTACCCATTCAACGATTTGTTGTCTAGTTGCATTGTTAAATACCTTTCCTTCTGCAATCATGCTGTCCGGTACCGAGAACTTCAATTCTCTTGCTGTGTTTCCAAATCCACTTCCGCCGGAAGTGGCAAATAGAATAATCTTTTTATCTGAGAAATTATATTTTTCCAAAAAGGTATTGACGATCGTCGGTGCTACGTACCACCAAATTGGAAATCCTAAAATAATTTCATCATAGACTTTCGGGTCTATCTCTGTATCTAATACTTTCGGTCTGAATTTTTTATCATTCATCTCTATACTGCTTCTGGATTTTTTATCCATCCAATTAAGGTCAGCACTTGTATATGGAACCTCTGGTGTAATCTCAAACAAATCTGCTTTTGCACTATCAGCAATCATTTCTGCTACCTTTTTCGTTGTTCCACTTGCGCTAAAATATGCCACTAATCTTTTTCCCATAGTTATTTGTCCCCTTTCTAAAAATAGATGTGCAAGATATCTTCTGATCCTGCACATCTATTCTATAATCTATCATCTTATCATGTCCAATACTTATATCGTATTCACATTTATGCCTAAACAGCATTGATTTCTTCTATCATCTTATTTACTGCTTGTGAATAAGGAATATGTCTTCTCCATGCAATCACTACGCTCGCAGTAATCTCTGGATAAAGTCTCCTTTGCACAAGTATCTCTTCCCTCCAATATTTTACAGCACCCTCAATGGAAATTGGATACCCAAGTCCATTTGCCGCCATCACACCGGCATTTGTTCCAAGATTGCTTATAAATGAAATATCAAGACTGGAAAAATCTTTTCCAAACCAATTGGCAAGTTCGCTCTGAACCCCCACCCTTTCTGGTAAAATAACCGGCTTATCCAAAATATCATTCTTTTCTATGTACTTCTTATTAGCAAGCGGATCATCAGGGCGCATTCCTACTACCCAATGATCGCAGTCTTTTATTCTAATATAATCAAGCCCTTCTGTATCCACTGGTTCCATGAACAATGCAATATCTACAAGCCCTTTATTCATCATCTCATATATAGTGTCCGCTGTTGCGGTATGAATCGCAATCTGGACAAGCGGATATTTTTCTTTATATTGCTTACATATTTTTGCCAATGTTTCTACTGCTGTAAACTCTCCGCACCCAAAAGTAACTGTTCCTTCTATCACTTCTTCAGTTCCTCTCAGTTCTTCCAGCATTCGATCTTCAAGATTAAGGATTTCCAATGCTCTTCGCTTTAACAAAATTCCTCCATCTGTAAGCGTAATACTTCTCCCTTTGCGAACAAACAGAACGGTACCCAGTTCCTCCTCAAGCGCTGCAATCTGTCTGGATAAGGTTGGCTGTGTGATGTGTAGTTGTTCCGCTGCTTTTGTAAAACTTTGTTCTTTTGCCACCGTTAAAAAATAGCGTAAGATTCTTAATTCCATATTCATTTACCCCAAATTATCTTCTACTTCTTACTCAATTTAACAGAGCGAATCCCCCCGCGACTGTTTCATCTACTCTACAATCGTTGCATGTCTATTCTTCTTTCTCCGAATACACATACACAGGCTCCTTCCATGATCCTATATTCCAACAGTAGGATATTCCCTAACCATAAGAAGCAAAGATATAGATATCAGACTTCTACAAAAACTCTCCAAGTCTGAAGTCCAGAAAACCGGAATTCTCCTAATTATTATTTTATATTTATATACTGCACTATATAAAAAGTTCATTTTCTTTTTCTTCTTGACAAGCAGCATTCATTTTCTTTGATGCAACCTTAACCATAAAGGAATTGACCTTTCTAGAATGACTTGGACATATTTTCACACATCGCATACATGAAATACATAAATCTTTGTTTGTCTTTCTTGGATTTTCAATCGAGATTGCCCCTACAGGACATGCCTCTGCACAAACACCACATCCCGTGCAGCTTCTTCCTGCCTTTGGTTTTAATGGAACACCATTGTATTCTCTATAGGGATAATTTCCCGGCAATCGTAATTCACTGTTTGCTGTATCCGTGTTCATTTTGTCTATAATTTTTTTCGTAAAGTCTTTCAATTCTTTTTTATCATTGGCATCAGGACGTCCCGTTGCAAATTGATGCATAATAGAATGTTCTGCAATAGCAGCGATCGCAGCAAAACAATAAAAACCTCTTTTGCTTAAGTTATCTGCTAATTCTTTCAGAGTATCCTCAAATGCTCTATTGCCATATGATACCACCAATATAGCTTTTGTATGATTCCCTTTAAATTTATTCATTCTCTCTAGCGCAATACCTGGCACCCGGCCTCCATAAGATGGAACGCCAATCACACAAACATCGTCTGCATCAAATACTTGATCGACCATGTCTTCTTTTTTGCTAAGATCAATTTCCTGATAACTGCCAAATTCATTCGCCACCAAATTTACAATCTCTTTTGTACTGTTTGTCGGACTAAAATAAATAGAATATACACTCATTTTTATAACCTCTTTTCACTTTCTTTGCTACATCTTTTCAACATTGGCTCTACTTGTTGCCAAAATAGTATCACTGGCTTTACTGTCGTATCATCAAAATCAATATAATAGTAATTCTTTGTTCCCTCACGTCTCATATTGATAATCCCCGCATCTAAGAGTACTTTAAGATGATGCGATACCGCGGAACGCGAAACATGACTTTTTTTCTGTATTTCACCAACTCGAATTCCTCCCATCCCCCCACTTTCTATTAAAGCTAATAGGATCTCTTGGCGGACTTGATCTCCTAGTATCGTCATAATTGGTCTAGCAAGATTATAAGTTTCAATAAAATTTTTCTTCTCCAAGCTAAAATCTTTATCCATACATCCTCCTATGGTTAATCTTCGTCAACCATTATAGTTCATAAAAACTTCTACTTCAATATTGGTGTCGCAAATCAAGTTCATTATTTTGCTAAAAAAACTCCCCAGAACCAAAGTCCTGAGGAGTTGTAAAATCTTTTTGAAATTGTACGTTCTGAAACGTATAATTAACGTTTGCTGAACTGTGGTGCTCTACGAGCTGCTTTGAGACCGTATTTCTTACGTTCTTTCATACGTGGGTCACGTGTTAAGTATCCTGCTTTTTTCAGAACTGGTCTGTAATCTGGATCTGCCTGAAGTAAAGCTCTTGCGATACCGTGACGGATAGCTCCAGCCTGTCCTGTGTATCCACCACCGCGTACGTTTACTAATACGTCGAATTTGTCAAGTGTCTCTGTTGCTACTAATGGCTGACGAACAACAACTTTTAATGTCTCTAATCCTAAATATTCGTCGATGTCTCTTTTATTGATTGTAATGTTACCTGTTCCCGGTACTAAATATACTCTTGCGATTGATTTTTTTCTTCTTCCTGTTCCGTAGAATTTTGCTTTAGCCACTGTAATTTCCTCCTTTCAACCTTTCCTTAAAATGTTAATACTTCTGGTTTCTGAGCCTGATGATCATGCTCTGGTCCAGCGTATACATGAAGCTTTTTGATCATTGATCTTCCTAAAGGTCCTTTTGGAAGCATTCCTTTTACAGCAAGTTCGATTACTTTCTCTGGTTTCTTATCCATCATTTCTCTTAATGTAGTTTCTTTCATTCCACCTACATAATCAGAGTGATTGTAGTAGATTTTCTGATCTAATTTTTTACCTGTAACTGCGATCTTCTCTGCATTTACAACGATTACGTAATCTCCTGTGTCGATGTGCGGTGTATAAACTGGTTTATTTTTTCCTCTTAATACTTTTGCGATTTCTGATGTTAAACGTCCTAATGTCTTGTCTGTTGCATCAACTACATACCATTTTCTTTCAATCTTATCTGGATTAGCCATGTAAGTTTTCATTGGTCGACCTCCTAATATATTCTCTCATTAAATCAATATTGTTTATTATGAAATCAGCTCACTCCGGGGCTTTGGTGTAAACTGTTTCTTCTCATGTCATACTTTATGATTATATTATGAATACGTCTTTCTGTCAACTGTTTTATCGTATTTTTCTACTGTTTTCCAACATTTTTCTTCTCTCTCCCAGATATATTTCTCCTAGCCCTGATCCACAAATTTTTTTATATTCTTCCTGAAATCACCTACATTTCCTCTGAAATGTCACAAGCAATTTCTTTCACCCGATTTTAAAATCCCACATTTTGTGGTATACTGTGTTTACACTGGAATCTGCTCCTAAATGGCAGATTCCAAAATCAACAGCAACGGAAGGAATTTTTTATGTGGGCATATCATAGTACATTTTATCAGATTTATCCAATCGGTTTCTGCGGTGCACCACTTTCCAATGATGGAATCGTAACACCACGAATCCGAAAAGTCCTTGACTGGACAGATTATCTTCAGTCACTCGGTATCGATGCGATCCTCTTTAATCCGGTCTTCGAATCAGATACGCACGGTTACGACACAAAAGATTTCACAAAACTGGACTGTAGGCTCGGAGCAAATTCGGATTTTTCCGAAGTCTGCCAGTCACTCCATGCACATGGCATTAAGATTGTGCTGGACGGTGTCTTCAATCATGTTGGAAGAAATTTCTGGGCTTTTGAAGATGTCAGAAAATACAAATGGGATTCCGCTTACAAAGACTGGTTCCATATCAGTTTTGACGGAAACAGCTGCTACAATGATGGATTCTGGTACGAGGGCTGGGAAGGACATTTTGAACTGGTCAAACTGAATCTCCAGAATCCTGCGGTTGTCGATTACCTTCTTTCGTGTATCCAAAAATGGATCACAGAATTTGATATCGATGGTCTGCGCCTGGATGTCGCATACAGCCTTGACCGCAATTTCATGCACCGTCTTCGCAATTTCTGTGCGGAGCTAAAACCTGATTTTGCTTTGATCGGAGAAGTACTCTTCGGCGATTACAACTTGATCGTCAACGATGAACTGCTTCACAGTTGCACAAACTATGAATGTTATAAGGGTCTCTACTCCAGCTTCAACGATAGGAACCTTTTTGAGATTGCACACTCTCTGAATCGTCAGTTTGGTCCTGAACAATGGTGTATTTACCGTGGAAAACACCTGATGACTTTTGCAGATAATCACGATGTGACAAGGATCGCAAGTATCTTGAACAATCCATCACATCTTCCGCTCGTATATGGACTGCTGTTTTCCATGCCGGGAATTCCCTGCCTTTATTACGGAAGTGAATGGGGAGCAGAAGGCGTGAAATCTCCTGACAATGATTATGCTTTGCGCCCATGTTTTGAGAAACCACTGCCAAATACTCTTACTGATTTTGTATCAAAACTAATCTCCGTCCGGAAAAGCCACGATGCACTCTGCAATGGTTCTTACCGAAATGTAGTGATCCAAAATCATCAGCTGATCTTTGAGCGCTGTTCTGAAAGCGAACGGATTCTTGTAGCAGTCAACGCAGGGGACAACGAATACACTGCATATTCCGGCGAATTAAACGGCACAGCCGAAGAGCTACTAAGCGGAGAAACTGTGAATATGAACGGACAGGTTTCTCTTCCCCCTTACAGTGTACAGTATTTTCAAATGTAGTACTTTTTACGAGTATATTTTCAACCAATGTTTCTGTAATATTATTTTAAAATGCGCATCTTATATCGAAGAGTTTCCATAATTCGAAGCATAAAAAAGAGCCTGATCTCCTTCTATTTTTGAAGGAATTCAAGCTCTTTTTCTCTTCCTATGCTTCTTTTACAAGCACTTTTGTGATCTCTGCAATGTACATTGTATGGTAATCTTTCTCCGGATACCATCTCGCATCGTTTTCTGTTGCAATAAATTTCTCTGGTTTAATCTCATCTGCATAAAGTTTCCGACATACCAAAATCATTTCTGCCTCTTCAAATGCAGTTGTTCCATCTACAAAGTATGGTGTCAGTCCAGCTTCTTTGATTTTATCCCCGTCACGTCCAGACACTTTTCCACAAAGTGCAAGCGCTTCTCGGCAGTTTTCCCCAAAAAATGTAATTGTAAACACATCTTGTGCATCCACGAACTCTTTTGTGTAGCGCTGCGGGCGAATGTAAGTTGTGACAACATTTTTTCCCCAGAGAACACCAACACCACCCCAGCTTGCAGTCATCGTATTGTGCTTTTCCTCATCTCCAGCCGTAATCAAAAGCCATTCTTTTCCAATCTTTGTAAATGGATTGAACTGTAATTCTTCGATTTTGCCTTCTCTAAATGACATGTTTCTTCTCCTTTCCCATGTAGATCTCCCGCATTTCTGATTTCATTTTCTTATACTTATGGAAGCGTTATTTCATCTACCCCAATGACATCATAAAGCGATCTTCCCATCTTTTCTTCAAAATATGCTTTTAGTTCATAGCATCTCTGTCGTTTGTCTTCGGGATAACTGCCATATCTTTCTTCGATATCACGAAGTCTTTTTTCCATGGAAACCGGTCCTTCCGGGAGTGCGATTGCATCACAAAGTTGTATCAGCAGATCATAATCGTCAAGCTCTATATGGTTGAGAAATGTTCTTACCATCTCTGACTTTTCTTCCGGAACATCAATCTTCCCGATATAACTCTCAATATTTTTAATCTGAAAAGAATGTGTCATACAGACTCTGGCAACCTCATCATACCCGTACTCCATCATGCACTCATATCCATCTACGATATGTTTAAAATGGGTTCCGGTTTCAATCCTTCTTCCGATATCATGGAGTAATCCGATGATGTATGCTTTTTCCGGATCAAGTCCGCTGCAGTTTCGTGCGATTTTCTCCGCACACTCTGCGGCCGTTCGGCAGTGATCTGCCCACGGCCCGGGATGAATTTCTTCAGATTCCCTCAAAAAACTCTCTGCTTCCTTCCTATCCGGCAGCATTTTTCCACCTTCTCTCTATTTCATCACGATCTTACGGAAGTTTTTCTTTCCTCTCTTCAGCACGAAGTCTTCTCCATCAAATGTCTCAGGAGCATATGCTGTCTTAATATCTTCTACTTTCTCTCCGTTTACAGACACACCGCCCTGCTGTACTGCACGTCTTGCCTCGGATTTGGATGGAACAAGTCCGCTCTTTACAAGAAGTGTCAGGATATCGATCATTCCTTCTGTGAAATCACTTTCCTCTAATTCAGCAGTCGGCATATTTGCTGCATTTCCGGAACTGAAGAGTGCTCTGGAACTTTCCTGTGCTTTGACTGCTTCTTCTTCACCGTGCACAAGTTTTGTTAGCTCGTATGCAAGGATCTCTTTTGCCTGATTTAACTGGCTTCCTTCCCATTTGTCCATTGCATCAATCTCTTCCAGCGGAAGGAATGTAAGCATGCGGATGCATTTTAATACATCGGCATCTGCGATATTTCTCCAGTACTGGTAGAATTCAAATGGGGAAGTCTTGTTCGGATCAAGCCATACTGCACCGGACTGTGTTTTTCCCATCTTCTTTCCCTCGGAGTTTAAAAGCAGTGTGATTGTCATCGCACTTGCATCTTTTCCAAGTTTTCGACGGATCAATTCTGTTCCTGCAAGCATGTTGCTCCACTGATCATCTCCTCCGAACTGTAAATTACATCCGTATTTCTGGTACAGTGCGTAGAAATCGTATGCCTGCATGATCATGTAGTTGAATTCCAGGAAGCTAAGTCCTTTTTCCATACGCTGTTTGTAGCATTCTGCAGTCAGCATACGGTTGACGCTGAAGTGAGCTCCCACTTCACGGAGCAATTCAATATAATTCAGATCTAACAGCCAGTCTGCGTTGTTGACCATCATAGCTTTTCCTTCTGAGAAATCGATAAATTTGCTCATCTGTTCTTTGAAACAGTCACAGTTATGCTGGATCTGCTCCGGTGTCATCATAGAACGCATATCTGTTCTTCCTGATGGGTCTCCGATGTATCCGGTTCCTCCTCCAATCAGAGCGATTGGCTTGTTCCCTGCCATCTGAAGACGTTTCATCAGACAGAGTGCCATGAAATGTCCCACATGAAGGCTGTCTGCTGTCGGGTCAAATCCAATATAAAATGTCGCCTTTCCTTCATTGATCAAATTGCTGATCAATTCCTCATCTGTCACCTGTGCGATCAGTCCTCTTGCTTTCAATTCATCATAAATTTTCATGTTTCTTTTCCTCTCCTTCATTTTTAATCAATTTCCAAAATGCTTCTTCAAACTGCCGGAAGCGCCTATAGACCGGTTCTGCCAGTGTTCCATCCTCTCCCATTTGGATAAATTGCTCCAAAGTTACCCATCGGGCATCTGCTGTCTCATTTTCCTGCAGGACAATATCCGAGAGTTCTACATCTTTTCTCACCACATAGAAATCATAAAATGCACTGATTCCCCTGACACTTCCAAGCAGCATCAGTTCTTCTTCCGATACACCGATTCCGGTTTCTTCCTTAAGCTCCCTGACTGCTCCCTGACTGCTTGTCTCCCCTGCAAGTACGCTTCCTCCTGTATTTTCCCAGCAATTTGCGTAAGTTTCCTTCGCCGGATGCCGAAGTGTGACCAGAATCTCTTCCTTGCTGTTCACCACACATACAACGACAACAACATGATAATGCCCCGGTGCAAGTGGCTCCTGCCGGTTATGCTGTTTATATAAAAATCTGCGATTTTCATCAAATAGATCCCAAAGTTCCATTTTGTATCCCCCTTTCAGGTAGTATCCTTATTTTCCTGTATCATTCTCCGCAAGCGATGTCGCCAGCGGCTAATTTCCTTTCCGCGAATTACGCATTCTCATGCAAAGCGTTTTTATTACAGAGAATTCCGAAGAAATCCCTATGCAATAAAAAACTCCTGCCCTCTCTGTTTCATCAGAAAGGGCAGGAGTAAATCCTGCGGTACCACCTTTTTTCACAGACGACTCGCATCATCTGTCTCAGTAAGTATCAGTGTCTCATCCTCTCCTGATGAACAAAACATAATACTCAGATACGATAACGTGTATCTACTCCGTCACAGCCTACTTGATCTGTTCGGTGTGAAGCTCCAAGAGGTATTCATAACAAACGGTCCATGCGCCTCTCATCACCCGGCTGCTTTCTGTCTGAACGTGATGTCCGTTATTACTTATTCTTTTCATCGCTGATGTCTTATATGTTGCCTATCGTACTCCATTTGTCCCATTTTGTCAAGGCTGTGCCCACCATCTTTTTTATCAATTTTTAGATCTTCTGTGAGTTCTTGCCCGCAGACTACATTTCCTTATCCTATTGCTATTTACTTATCCAATCTTTTCCTCGTTCCGCTTTAATTCTCTCTCAACTTCTTCTGCAGTTGGCATTCCACCCTGTGCCCCAAATTTTTCAGTCGAAAGACTTGCCGCCGTATTTGCATAACGAAGCGCCTCTGCAATCGGCTCTCCTTTAGCGATCTGCACTGAGAAAGCACCATTTAATGTATCGCCTGCCCCGGTCGTATCAGCCACAATTGCCGGTCTTGCCGGAACGGTCAGTACTTCTCCATTTTTTCTGCACACAGATACTCCCCTAGATCCCTGCGTGATCACAAGCTTCTCTGGATATTTTTTCAGAAGTTCTTCGGTCGTCTCTCCCTCACCGAAAATAAGTACCGCCTCATGTTCATTCGGTGTCAGATACGTCACTTTCTCAATGATATCAAGAGGCACCTTCGCTGCCGGCGCCGGATTTAAAATCACCTTGATTCCATTTTCCGCGCAGAAGCAAATTAAATCGTGGACTGTTTCCAGAGGAATTTCCTGCTGCAGCACAACCATATCAAACGCCTTTAATTCTTCCTTGATACTGTCTGCATAGATCTGGTCTACCTGTCCGTTGGCCCCCGGCACAACGATGATCGTATTGTCATTTTCCCCAACCGTAATCAGGGCAATCCCGGTCGGAACTTCTTTTAGAACTTTGATATGTCTGGTCCCTACCCCTTCTTTTCTAAGATTTTCAAGTAATTTTTCTCCATTGCTATCATCCCCCACACATCCGAACATCTCTACTTCTGCTCCAAGTCTCGCCATCGCGACCGCCTGGTTCGCACCTTTCCCGCCCGGAATATAGTGAATGCTGTCCCCGAGCAATGTCTCCCCTTTCAACGGAATCCGCTCAGCGGTCACTGTCATATCCATGTTTATACTTCCCACTACTGCCAACTTCATACCCATTGTCCTCCATGTTCTACATTTTATTCTTTGTTGTCTCTCCTTTGATCAGCATCACCGGAAACTTCATCTCTCTATCCCTTGGAAGTTCCTTCACAGTACCTAAAATCATCTGCACCGCACATTTGCCCATCTCTTTGATCGGCTGTGCGACTGTCGTCAGCTCCGGTGTCAAAAAACGTCCAAATTTCACACCATCAAATCCAATAATCTGGATGTCTTCCGGTACCCGGTATCCCCTTTTTTGCAGTACTTTATATACCGAAACTGCAGTCATATCATTGCAGGCAATGATTCCGTCTGTGTCCGGATAGCGTCTGAGTACTTCTTCTGCGGCTTTGGCTCCATCCTCATACTTGTATGTACTGTCCACAAAACGCTCCTTCATGCTATGCTGACGACATACTTCCCGGTATCCCTCGTATCGCTTCTTGCCGCTGGACAATTCTTGGGGGCCTCGAATACATGTGATCTGCCTGCATCCACATGCAATCAGATACTCCGCCGCCAGTTTTCCCCCTGCATAATGATCTGCCTCGATCACACTGGTCTGTCCCATCTCATCCAAACGTCTGTCCACAAAAACGATTGGCATGGAAACTGCCTCATAACTCTGGCTTTTTTCTCCGGTATTTGTCATTAAGATCACACCATCCGCCTGAAGCTGTGCAAGCATTTGCAGGTTTGCAAGTTCCTTCTCTTTCTGATCATCCGAGTTACAGAGAAGGATACGATATTCCTGTTCATACGCTTCCTTCTCAATCGCCTTTGCAAGTTCACTGAAAAATGGATTCTCAATATCCGGCACGATGACTCCGATTATCTTTGATGATTTCCGGTATAGCGCCCTTGCAAGTTCGTTTGGTCTGAAACCGGTTTCTTCAATCGCTTTTTCCACCCGTTCCCGCTTCTCCTCATCTACTCTCGCAGTTCCGTTGATCACGCGGGAAACCGTGGCGGGAGACACCCCCGCGCGCTTTGCTACTTCTCTGATACTTGCCATCCACTTTCCCTCCTTTCTGTTCACTGCTCCATTTTCTCCTAAAAATGTGACAAAATTTTCATTATGAAACCCGTTTCAAATCTACTTTTAGTATACCTCTTTCTACTTCTTTTTGTCAATTTAAAGGCAAAAGTATTTTCTCCCCCCTTAGCAAAAAACTCAAAAGCCCTCCCATACAGACAGATATTTTTTCTGTCTACACGGAAGGGCATACCTCACATCCTTTTAAAACTGATCTACAATCTTTCTTGCCTCTTTGATTTTCTCGACACTGCTCTGCCAGATTTCATATTCGCTGAATCCTGGAAGTCCCATATTGACGCCTTCTCTCCGGAAAGTCATTTTACTTTCCACAACAACTTTCCCAGACATATGGTAGGATGCAATTCCAGTCTCCTCATGCAGCTGATCGATGATTTCCGGCTTAATCCCGCTTCCTGCCAAAATCTCTATCCTTCCTCTGCTCTCTTGCTGCAGCTTTGCTAGAAATTCTCTTCCTTCCCATGCAGAGTTTTTCTGTCCGCTTGTCAGAATTGTCCGGCATCCTAATGAGATTGCCTGCTCCAGCGCTTCCAGGGCATCCCTGCTTACGTCAAAAGCGCGATGTAGAGCCACATCCATATCTCCTGCCTCCGCGATCAACCCCTGCATCTGCTCCATGTTCAGGGAACCATCCGGATTCAGGCAGCCGATCACAATCCCGTCTGCCCCCAGCCGCCGAAACAACTTTACCTCTTCTTTCAAAATCTCATACTCATTCTGACTGTAACAGAAGTCTCCGAATCTCGGTCTTAAAAGCACTCTGATTTTAAGGCTTGTCTCTTTGCGGATCTTCTCAAACAATGCCTGAGACGGTGTTGTTCCTCCAATCACAAGATTTCCGCACAATTCAATCCGATCTGCCCCTCCTCTTTCTGCTGCCAAAGCAGACTCCATGCTGTCTGCACACACTTCTAAAATACCTGCCATTTTTTTCTCCTCTCCTGAACCTGATTTCATCTGTATGATACTGTTTCCACTATATCATAAAACCGCCGCCTTGTAACTGCTTCCAGCTACCCGACAGCGGTTCTGTTTTAAAAGGGATTAAACTATCTCATGCTTATTTACAAAGCTTTTTAAATTCATCAGCTACAAACTGAACTTTTGTTCCAATAATAACCTGTACAGCTGTTTTGCTTGGACGGATCACTCCTGCTACACCGGCAGATTTGATCTTATGCTCATCGATTAATGTATAATCTTTGATCTCCAGACGAAGTCTTGTAATACAGTTGTCAATAGAAGTTACGTTTGCCGGTCCGCCGACACCTTCGAGAACAATTTTTGCAATTCCTGTGAAGTCATTGTTTGCCAGTTCTACTTTTGTCTCATCAATATTGTCATCTTCACGTCCCGGTGTCTTCATGTTAAATTTCACAATCACGAAACGGAATACTACATAGTAAACCGCACCAACTACAAGACCGATTGGAATCAGAAGCAGTGGATTCTGTGCAAACGGAGCTTTAAAGCTCAGGATCCAGTCAACCAAGCCTGCACTGAAGTTGAAACCAGCTCTTACCGGAAGTGCTGCAACAACTGCCATAGAGATACCTGTCAATACTGCGTGTACACCATAGAGCGCCGGTGCAAGGAACATGAAGGAGAATTCCAGAGGTTCTGTAACACCATTGAAGAAGGAAGCAACTGCTACTGACATCAGAAGACCTGCTGCCGCTTTCTTCTTTGTATCTTTTGCTGTGTGATACATTGCTAAAGCTGCTGCCGGAAGACCGAACATCATTACAGGGAAGAATCCTGCCATGTACATACCAGTTGTTCCCATTACACCGCCTTCTGCATTTCCCCAGAATTTTGCGATATCGTTAATTCCCGCAACGTCAAACCAGAATACAGAGTTCAGTGCGTGGTGCAGACCGAATGGAATCAGCAGTCGGTTGAAGAAACCGTAAAGACCTGCTCCGATCGGACCTAAATCCATGATAAATTTACCAACAGCTACCAGTACATTGTAAATGATCGGCCATACAAAGAACAGCACTAAGCTGGAAATTAAAGATGCACCTGCGGTAACGATCGCAACACATCTCTTTCCACTGAAGAATGAAAATGCATCTGGTAATTTTGTATTTTTAAATTTGTTGTAGCAGGCAGCTGCGATCAGACCACAGAGAATACCGATGAACTGTGTCTGAACTTTTCCAAATGCCGGGTCTACTTTTTCCACTGCTGTGTTTGTGAGCATTGCCACAACATCTGTGGAAAGTAATGTCGTTGTCATGATCCATGAAACGAGTCCGGCAAGACCTGCGGTACCATCGTTATCGTCAGACATACCAACAGCTACACCAATTGCAAACAAGATTGGCATCTGGTCGATCAGACATCCGCCGCCCTTTAATAAAAATGCTGCAATTACATTGTTTGCCCCCCATCCAGTCGGGTCGATCCAGTAACCGATTCCCTGCAGGATAGCCGCAACCGGAAGACATGCAACCGGAAGCATCAGAGATTTCCCTAATCTTTGAAGATATCTCATCATAATTTTTTCCTCCTTACTCTTAATCCCTTTTGATTCACAATGAAAGTCCTCTTTTTCTTTCATTATTTATTTTACACCGGAGTCCCGGCAATAAAATCCTTAGTAACTTGCTAATTTTTCATCTGAATCTTCACAACATCTTCGCCTGGAACAACATCTTTCCCTGCAAGACCTTCCACCGCTGCGTACTCATCTGTATTACATACGAGGATCGGTGTCACAATATCATATCCGGCTGCCCGAACCGCATCCAGATCGACACTTAACATCAGATCACCTTTTTTTACTTTGTCCCCTGCCTGAACATGAGCCTCAAATCCTTCACCCTTCAGCTCCACCGTATCCAGACCGACATGCACTAAAATCTCCACCCCGTTATCTGCTGTCATGCTGACTGCATGAAGTGTCTCAAATACCATCGCGATCTCTCCATCTGCCGGTGCATAGATTTTGCCCTCAGACGGAACGATTGCAACTCCCTGGCCTAGCATTCCTGAATTGAATGTCGGGTCGTTTACTTCCTTTAACTCTACTGCTTTTCCTTTTGCCACCGCACCGAGCATATATGTATTGTTTTGTTTCTTCTTAAAAAAATTAAACATCTTGTTCCTCCTAGTCATATTGAAAACAGTCTGCAAAGGTAAGACGATTCTTTGCTTCCTTCTCTGACAAATATCGATGTCCTGCCAGCGAACTGCCTTTTGCTCCACTGGCATCTACGTAAACCGTCTGATCCCCAATTTTCACTGCGCACAGAACATACTGTTCATCCTGACTCCATTTCCCATTCCAGTGTCCCATGACAACATGCGAATCCATGCCGGCTCTTCTGCAAAGTTCCGAAAAAATCTTTGCATACCCAAGTACACTTGCTTTTTTCTCGGTAACTGCCACAAGATGATTTTGCAGATACACTTGCTCCAGCATCTCTCCCATATGTGAAAGCTCACTTGCCGTCGTGACAGTGTCATCCGGAACTTTCATTTCTTGATCAAGCCATTTCAGGAAATAGTCAACGGTACTCTTCTGACCGCTGTTTTCAGGAATTCCATCTATGATCTCAGACAGTACACGCTCTGTCTCTTCCTGTTTTTCTTTAATCTTTACTATCTTTTCTTCGTCGTTGACCGACAGGCCTTTCTGGATCTCCTCTGCATTTTTCAGCGTTCCGTCATCTGCAATCTCCCCTGGTGTCTCAATCCCACTGGCACAGGATAAAAACAGCACGACCTTTGTGATCTCATCCTCTGTGATCTTGGAAAAATCTTTCTCATCATTGAGAAGATACACATTGTCTTCATTCATCGGAATATCTACGAATCCATAGAAATAATTATATCCTTCATATTCCAATGCCACCGTGATCCGCTCATATTCTTTTCCGTTCACAGCTTTCGGAAGAGTCAGTATCCCTCCCTGAAATTGCTCAATCTGATCTTTCAGGAACAGATATACTTCCATCTCTTTTTTTGTCAACTGATCCAAATAAAATTCTGCACTTTTTACAGTTTCTTCTCTCGGCTCATCTTTCAGTTCATCCTCTACAGATTGTTCCATCACGCTTTTTCTCTGGAAACCAAAAATAACTGTAAATACTGCCAGTACGATAAGACCGATCAGAACAATCCTTTTATGCCTGCGAATATACTCCATCTGTGCCTTTCTCCTATTCCATCTCACGAATGATCTTTCTTAATTTCAAGATCATAGACGGAGCTACAGAAAGCTCATCTACACCCATGCGTACAAAAGTCTCTGTCAATTCCGGATCTGCTCCTAACTCTCCACAGATACCAGCCCATTTTCCTTCCTGATGTGCGCTGTCCACAACCATTTGAATCATTTTCAAGATTGCTTTATGGTGTGGATTGTAGAAACGGTCAAGTTTCTCATTCTGCCTGTCAATTGCCAATGTGTATTGTGTCAGGTCATTTGTCCCAATGCTGAAGAAATCTACCATCTTCGCCAGCTCATCACTGATCATAACTGCTGCCGGAGTCTCAATCATGACTCCTTCCTCAACATCGTTATATGGGATTCCATCTGCTTTCAACTCTTCTTTGACTTCCTGCACGATTGCCTGTATCTGTACTACTTCCTCTGTGGAGGTGATCATCGGATACATGATTGACAGATTTCCATAAGCAGACGCACGGAACAGTGCCCGCAACTGTGTCTTGAAGATTTCCGGTTGTGCAAGGCAGATCCGAATTGCCCGGTATCCAAGCGCCGGATTTTCTTCTTTTTCAATGTTCAGATAATCCGCCTGCTTATCGGCACCGATATCCAGTGTTCGGATGATCACCTTTTTGCCTGCCATATTTTGCACTGCTTGTTTATATGCCTGAAATTGTTCTTCTTCATCTGGAAGCTCATTCCTTCCGATATACAAGAATTCACTTCGAAACAGCCCGATACCTCCTGCATCGTTTTCCAATACATATCCCATATCTGCTACACTGCCAATGTTTGCATACAGATTGATATGTCTTCCGCCTTTTGTGACATTTTCTTTTCCCTTTAACTGCTGAAGAAGCTCCTGTTTTTCCTTCTCCTCCTCAATTTTTCTCTGAATCCTCTCTTTGACTTCCTCTGACGGATTCACAAAGAACTCTCCATGAAATCCATCCACCGCCGCCTCTGTTCCGGTATGCAGCGCTTCTAAATCCATATCTACTCCGATCAGAGCCGGAATATTCATCATACGGGCTAAAATTGCCGTATGGGAATTCGCGGAACCATGTACAGTCACGAATGCCAGTATTTTCTCCTTATCCATCTGAACCGTCTCACTCGGAGAAAGATCATCTGCCACAACAATGACCGGCTCATCCAGATCCATTACATCTGCCGACTGTCCAGACAGATTTTTTACCAAACGATTCGAAATGTCCTTAATATCTGCAGCTCTTGCTCTCATATAATCATCATCCATGCTTGCAAACATCTGGGAAAAATTATCTCCTGTAGAAGCTACCGCATATTCTGCATTGACCTGCTGTGTACTGATAATATTTTCAATGGATTCTTTGTAATCTTCATCCTCCAGCATCATCTGATGGACTTCAAAAATTGCAGCGCTGGCTTCTCCAACTTCCTTTAATGCCTTTTCATATAATTTTTGAAGCTGTTGTTTAGAAGCCTCTACTGCTTCTTCCACTCTCTGAAGCTCTGCCTGTGTATCTTCAATCTTTACACGCTTTACCACATAGTCATCTTTTTTCAGCACGGATATTTTTCCAAATGCAACTCCTTTATAGACTGATTTTCCTTTCAAACATTCCATACTACTTCTCCTTACATTTTCTACAAATTCGCTTCAAAAAATGACTTCATGCCTTCATATGCAGCTTCTTCATCGCTTCCTTCAATCTGTACTTCTACAGTCTGTCCACATTTTACTGCAAGAGACATCAACGCCATCAGCTTAGACGCTTCCACCGTTCTTCCTTCTTTTGTAATTGTAATCTTACTCTCATACTTCTTTCCTTCTTTTGCAAGCATTCCCGCTGGTCTTGCATGGATTCCCATCTCATCTTTGATTGTGTACTCAAACTTTTTCATTTTACTATCTCCCTTCGTCTTGACAAATTTCTTTCTATAAAAATAGAGTAATTCATAAATATTCTATCATCTTCTTTTTTCACAAACAAGCGATTCCTCAGGCTGCGATCATCCTCTGGATATGAATGGCAAGAAATCCAACCTCTTCCTGCATGATCTGCCTTTCCAGTTTTTCTGCCATGTTATCACAGATTAAAGCGGCAATTTTCATTGCCTCCGGATATTTTTCCTGCACAAACTCATTGAGATCAATGTTGACTGCTTCACCGGTCTTTGTCCGGACAACCATATAATACAGATGACTCATCAGCCGGATGTAATTCAAAGCTTCTTTCTGCATTTCTTTTTCCAAATGTTCTTCTATGATCTGCATACTCTCATCAATAAGCTGTGTTGCCTTTAATGTCTCTGACACCGCTTCATCAGAAAGTCCGGAATGAATATGAAGCGCGATAAATCCTGCCTCATCATCTGAAATCCGATATCCTGTCATCTCCTCGATGATAGATCTGCTCTCTAAGGCTACCGCATACTCTTTTCCAAATAAAATCTTAATATCCGGTATAAACGGATTCGAAAGAAAGATATTCTCTCTCTCCCTCCTCGCGGCAAATGCAAGGTGATCTGCCAACGGAAGTAAAATATCTCCATTGATCGAGTCAAATACTTTCTCTGCCGCCTCAATGATCTTGCCCGCTGTCTCAATGTAAACCGGATCAATCGCATTGACTGCATGGATTGCTGAGTGCTGTTCTTCTCTCACGACCGGTGTGTACACTTGAACTCCCTCATCGATCGTCACCTCATCTCCCGCTCTCTTGCCAAATCCAATCCCTTTTCCTAATAAAATTCTTTCACTGCCATCGCCCTTTTCTTCTGCAAGAAGTGCATTATTATTTAAAATCCTTAAAATGCAGTACACCATCCGCTCTCCTTTTCTTTCGTCAGGATATGAGTCCATCTCCTTCATCGAGATACATAAAAAGGCAT
This sequence comes from Faecalimonas umbilicata, assembly GCF_004346095.1. Lineage (GTDB taxonomy): Bacteria > Bacillota > Clostridia > Lachnospirales > Lachnospiraceae > Faecalimonas > Faecalimonas umbilicata. The sequence goes on from NZ_SLZV01000001.1 coordinate 173,964, forward strand.
AAACTACCTGTTCTACTCACTAATGTTGAATAAAACCGGATAGTTTATGCCTGCATCACCAGTAACACGCTATCAAAGTTCCTATTTTGCAACTTTTGCTTCCTAATACATGAATCTGTATAGATTGTATATCATCTTACCAGTTGTCGTCAAGTTATGTTTTTAACTAATTTTCTTCGATTTTTTTGTGTATTTTTCACAACTTTTATCTTGGCAAATAGATCATTTCTTTTGTAATTTCTTTTAAAGAATTGGCTCCACACATTGCCATCGTATCTGCAAGTTCTGCCCCGATTTTTTCAATGTACGTCTTCACACCTTCCATTCCGCCGCCATAGACTGCTGTGACAAATGGGCGGCAGATCAGCACTCCGTCTGCACCGAGTGCCAGCGCCTTAAAGACATCTACACCAGAACGGATCCCACCATCTACAAATATTTTCACTTTTCCCTGCACTGCCTCCACGATAGCAGGAAGTACCTCCGCAGTGGCCGGGCACTGGTCGAGCACGCGCCCTCCATGATTGGATACAACAATCGCATCGACACCTGCCTCCACCGCTTTGATGGCGCCCCTTGCGGTCATAATTCCTTTTGCGATAAATGGAACTTTTGCCATCTCTGCCACCTGGCGTAATTCTTCCACAGCTTTTCTGCCTGCCGGCGGTGTCATATTTTTTAAGAATGGAAGTCCTGCCGCATCAATATCCATAGCAACCGCAAATGCACCAGAACCTTCTGCCTGCTTCATCTTTTCACGAATGATCTCTATATTCCACGGCTTGATCGTCGGAATCCCTTTTCCTTCCACTCGTCTGATTGCATCGGTCGCATACTTCATTACATCCGGATTTACCCCGTCTCCGGTCATTGCGGCAATCCCCGCCTCTGCACATGCAGCCACCATCACATCATTGTAGGACTGATCATTGTATTTTTCTCCATAATGAAGATTCACTGCCCCAACCGGACCTGCAAAAAACGGATAACGAAATTTCTGTCCCCACAGTACAAAGCTTGTATCCACTTCTTCATGCTCAGAAATGGTATCCATCTGTACACGGATTTCCTGCCATTTATCAAAATTGCGGATGGCTGTATCCCCCATCCCTTTCGCTCCCGGTCCCGGCATTTGATTCCGGCATGCCCTTCCATTGCACACCATGCACGCTTTACAATATTTCCCAATATCTTGTTTTGCATTTGTTACTATTTCCTCGTATGTCATCCTATTTCCTTCTTTCTTTATCATTCATTATTTCTTTCCGCAAACAAATCAGAAACAATCTCACACTTAATTTCCCCAGAGAAGAAATGTCACTGTCTTTCCGTCTGTCAATACTCGTTTCTGTACGGTCTCTCCGGTTATTTTATTGACAGTTACTTCATATAGCACTTGTTCAGCGGTCTCATTTCCCGGTACTTTTGTTGTAACTTTCACAAGGTACTCACTCTTCGTACTTTCCTGTTCAAGCACCGTCATCTCTTCTCCTTTCGCATCCTCTGTTCCCTTCGCATAATATTCTTCTAACTTTTTCTGAATTTCTGAATCAGAATACACTGGTGTCTGTTCTTCTTCCTGTTGTATCGGATTTTCCGGTGTCTTTATCCCTTCCTGACTCTGTCCGGCATTCTCCGTTTCTGCTTCTTTCTTCTTTGCTTCTTCTGCTTTCTTTTTTGCCGCTTCGTCTTTCTTCGCCTTTTCTTCCTGTGCTTTCTTTTCCTCTGCTTTCTTCGCTTCTTCTTTTTTCTTTGCTTCCTCCGCCTTCTTTGCTGCTTCTGGATCTGCTTCCCCGGTAATCCGCTCTGAAAGCGTCTTCCACTTCAGCCCTGACACCGTCTTTCCCATACTGTCCAGTTTTTTCTGGAATGCTTCCTTTGACAGAGCTTCCTTGTCGTTATAATATGGCTGTTCTGGATGTCCCTCCATATCAAAGGTATATTGTTCTGTCTGAATCACTGTATGTTCTCCATCCATCCGATAAAAACTCGCATTTCCATAAGAGGCTCCGCCAGAACCATAGATATACATTGTCCCATTCTCATAAATCTGAAGCAGAGACCGCTCCGCCAATGTCTGATCTTCAAACATATTTTTGGCATCTACTCCATCAAAGCAGTACACTCCTACTACCCGCTCATCACCACCATTGCTCCTGCTTCCGATCAGCAATTCCTTTTCTCCACTCTCATCGATATCATACATCGTATAAATAATTTCTGTTTTCCCCTTATCTGTCTCAGTTAAAAATACTAATAATGGGTTGATATTTGGATATCCCTCTGGATCTTTCTGCACCTCTGATGCTCCCATGAGAAGTGCTTCTTGATATTCATCTAAAATTTTCTGATAGGCTTCATCTTTTTTTTGTTCTTTCTTAAGACGTTCTTCTGTTCTTTTTGCTGCCGCCTCAATTTCTTTTTTGTCAAATTTTAATGTTACCTTACGCTGTACCGGCTTTAATACAGATGAATCATATGTTTCATAAAACTCGCTTAGTTCTTCTGTTCCATTCTGCTCTGTCGTCGTAAGCTCTGCTAAGATTTCCACCCCGCTCTCATCGAATTCAAACCATAATTCTGAATACCCTCTCATCCGTTTTGCAGTGGCATTCAATCCGATTTTTTCCAGTTTTGCAGAAATATCTGTAATCTCTTTCTCATGATCCTCCCCGGTCAGAAGTCCTTTGGTCGATGCATATTCCCGGAAAGTCCCATCGTAGTTCACTGCAAACATTCCATACTCATGTGAACGTGCTGTCAGAGAATACTGATTTGCTGTACTTCCACAGATATAGATCTTTCCACCTGACTCCTTTAAGAAAATACCTTGACGCTCTGTCTCTGCATTTCCCATCACATTTCGAAGTGCAAGATATTCCGCTGCAAGCTTGATACTTTTCTCTTTCTTCTCATACATCTGAAGATAAACATGGTTGTGTTTTTCATCCTTTTTTTCCTTATCTTCCTCACCGGTCTTCAGCATCAGAACAAGCAGCTCTTTTTCTCCATCGCCATCAAAATCTTTCAGTTTGGATGCGAGTACCCCCTTTTGCTTCTCCAGCCGCTCAGGCTGTACTATCTTTTTCTCGCCATCTTTCTTCACATATTTTGATTCATAAGTACTCGCAGTACATTTTCCATATTTCGGTACGAGAACCTTGTCCACATACGTTTCCAGACTGACTGCTTTTGTGTCGTCTATTTTATCCCGATCTTGCGTATGCTCTCCTTTATCTTCTTCCTCCCCTTTATTCTCTTCCTGACTGCTTGAATTTGGGGAAGGTTTCTCATCTGGTACCGGTTCTGCTGCCGGTTTCTCATTACTCTGTGCTTCTTTTTTCGGTACTTCCTGCCCTTTTGCCACAGCACCATTCTCTTTTGCCTTCTTCAAGATTGCCTCTGCCTTTTTTTCTTTTCCCTGTGCGGTATAAATTTCTGCTAATTTATCGTAAGATTTTCGTTCCTTCGGATCAATCTTGATTGACTCCAGATAGAGTTCCTCCGCTTTTTCATACTCCATATCTTCCAGATATTTGTCTGCCATCGCTATCTTCGTCTGAAATGTCTTTTCCTGCTTATCTTTCATCCCGAAATAGACACCTGTCGTCACTCCAGCGATCAGAACTGCACTGATTCCCACTGCCGCAGCAATCCGAAAATTTTTGCGCCTCTTCGTCTCCTGCTGTTCTGCCTCCTGTTTTCTCTCTTGTTCTATCTCCTGAAAATTCTCTGTCTCCTCTGCCTCAAAGTCTTTCTGCAGATTTTCTTCTACCTTTTTCTCTGCAGATTTTTCTTCCTGCGTCGATTCCTGCGGAATCTGAACCAATTCTGCCCCGCACTTTCCGCAAAATTTTGCATGATCTGCATTTTCTGCTCCACATTTCCTACAGTACATACCTATTCTCCTTCCTTTATCTGACTGTAAATTTCAGATGACAATGCCACAATTTTCTCTCGGGCTGCCTGTGTGTCTGTAAGCTGATCTGCCATCACACATAAAATATATGGAGTCTCACCAGCCCATACGATTGCTGCATCGTTCTCTACATCGGCAAGTTCTCCTGTCTTATTTCCTGTTTCTACCCCTTCTGGAATACCCGCTGGAATTTTTCCAGTGCGCTGCTGCTGCTTTAATAAATTTAACATCTGCTCTGCGTGTGGATGTCTCCCTTGGCAAACATCAAACAAAAAATTGCCACAATCCTCTGCTGATGTGTAATTTTCTCCCAGCGTACTGTCTGCCAAAAGCATTCTTCCCATAGAAGAATCTTTGTAACCTTTTTCCTGACAATAAACATTCACCTGTTCCATCCCCGCAGTTTCCTCACCACCGCCGAGCATTCTTGTCAATTCGTTGGCTGCATCGTTATCGCTGACTGTGATCATCGCCGTGAGAAGCCGATCGAGTTCTGCAGCTCCGTACTGTGCTGCCAAACTGTCATACTGTTCATAAACAGCTCCCATAATGTACAATTTGATCAGACTTGCCGCCTTTTGCTTCTCCGCTCCAACTACTGCAAAGGAACCGCTTGACAATTGCTTCATATACACATTCCACTTCTCTCCAAGCGCTGTCCTTTCTGCAATCCTGTTCTGGATCAGCTCTTCCATAGCGGCCATTTCCAAAGGCGCGCGGACTTCCTCTTCCATCTGCTGTTTCTCCTGTCGGGTCTTTGCTTCTGCTTCTTCTTTCTCCTCCAACAGAGTCTGTCTTCTTTTTAAGACTTCCTTTCTCTCTTCTTTTTGTAATACAGCCCCTGCATCGATTTCCTGTGTCTGTTTCTCAATTTCCTTGCACCGACTTTCCAAAAACAGCCATCCAGTTCCAACAGCCAGAAGCATTCCCACACAGACTGCACTGTAAATCCATCCTGCTTTTTTCCCTTTTCCTCTTTCTCTCTTTTTCATACTGCACCCCTTGCCATAGCTCTAATTTCCAACCGCAAAATACTGGTCAATTCCATTTGCAATGCCCTTGACCATTTTCTTTTCATACTCCGGATCCTGCATATTTACATCATCCTGCTCATTGGTCATGTATCCCATCTCCAGAATGATAACCGGAATCTGACTCCAGTTGATCCCAGTCATGTTATCATAGAGCTGCACTCCGTCATTTTCCATACCACACTCCTGACAGTAAGCATTGATCACAGCTTCCCCGAGCGCATAGCTTTTCGGATGAAGTGCTCCAACATAGGGATTTTCTGCGGAAGGTACCATCGTCATTGCTCCCTTTGCCAATGGATCCTCACTTCCATTTGCATGGATCCTCACATAAATATCGGCTCCTTCCTCCGCTGCCATAAGCGCTCTCTCACTGTTGCTGATTGCCGTATCATGATCTTCTCTTGTGAGTACCACTTCATATCCTCTCTGTTCCAGTTCCAGACGAAGCTGCTTGGAAATATTTAATGTCAGTTCATACTCCGGAACATTTGTATAACGACCCTGCGTACCAGAAGATGCCTTCGCTTTCATTTCCTGCGATCCTGGTCCCATGGGCTCCAAGTCGCTCATATCTACATTCGGACCTTGATGACCCGGATCGATTGCAATTTTCTTTCCCTTCGCCTGTGGCTGTTCCTCAGTGATCACTTCTTTTTTCCCCTCTGCCTCTCTTTGTGCCTGTTCTTTTTCTAGTTCTTCCACTTCTTTTTCCAGTTCCTGAATTTCCTTCTCTATATTCTGCGCTGCTTCTTTTGCTGCTCGCTTCTCTGCTTTCGCTGTATACAATTTTCGCGCCGCTGCAGCGCATCCGACTGATACAATGACCAGCAGACAAGTGCAGGAAACTACTATGATTTTCTGACTTGTTTTCACAATTTCCCCCCTTCTTTCCAATAGCTCTGGCACACTGTGATAAAAGACAGAGATGTCTCACACCTCTGTCTTTTCGCCTATCCGTCTCTCACTCACGACTGCGGACAGATTTTCTTTATTCTTGTTTTGTTCCGCACTTTGTGCAGAAAACTGCCCCTTGCGGAATCTGTTTTCCACACTTTATGCAGAACCTCACTTGCTGCTGCGAAGCCTGCATTCCTTCCTTCATATCCTCTACTTTTGCTCCGCATCCTACACAAAACGCCATTCCCGGTTCCAACACTGCGCCACACCTTGGGCAAGTCTTAATGCTCTCAATCGCCTCAATCTCCGAACGGATTGCTTCAATTCTTTGATAACTTGACTGAACCATCCGTACCAGCTCAGCCAGCTGTGGCTCTGGATCATTCTGCTTTAACTCATAATACATATGACCAAGGTTCTGACAATATTTATCAATTTTTTTCTGCTCTTCATTGATCTGTGATTTCAAACTTGTGATATCAGCCATTCCTTTTGCTTTCTGCATGACATTTTGACCTGTGACTGAAATTTTCTTTCCTAATTCATCAAAAAAAGCCATTATTCTCTCTCCTTCTCTTCCTGTTGCTAATTGTACATTCCTCCAAACAGGCAAGTGACATCGTCATCCAGCTCGATGAGTTTATCCTTTCCTCTGTACAACTTCAATGTTCCCGTAGAGTCATCGTCATCATAATCTACAAGGACCGCTATTTTTTTCTCATCTACGACTTTATAATCAAAAGCATCATCTGCGATCACTTTTGCATTTTTTCCGTCAAACATCTTTAACGTAAACAGATTCTTGGAAGTATTGTAGTCTGTCTTATAGATTGGATATTTCTGTTCTTTCGTAAATTCTAAGGTACCTATCATAACATCACTGTCAATCAATTCTTCATTACAATACAGATCCCCCATTCCTTCATCCATATCCGTCAGATAATAAATATCTCCGTCTTTTGCACCCATCATGACATCTACATCTTCTGCAATGACACTGCATTTTCCATCTGCTTTCTTACCTGTCTTGAAGGAAAGAAGCTGGCTTTCTTTTATTTCGCCATCCTTATTTCTTTCTACTTTCATTGTATACCCAATATTCTTTTCATCATCGACAAGGAACCTCTGCTCTCCCATTCCCTCCTTCAAGTCTGCATCCAAAGTCACAATCTCTTTTCCATTGTAAATGCAAGTCTCTGCCGACTCCTGAAGTGCCTCATAGTACTTCTGGTCTACGTCATAAATTTCATCTAATTTTGATGCTCTAATTTTCGGCAGCTCTTCCATCTTAAATCTTGTGAATAACACTGTGTCAGAATTATCCTGTGCATAAATGTCACTGCTGAGTTTCTTTGCGACCTCCACTTCTTTTCCATCTTTATAGCAGTACAAGGAGTTCTCAGACACCTCGATAGAATGCTCTTCCAATTCTTCCAAGAACCACTCCATATCCTCATCGCCGTTGGTGTCATCTTCTACAATATCCATCGCATTGATCTTTTTCTCATCCATCTTTACATAATACAACGCTTTATCTTTTTCATTGTTGGAAACAACCCACCCTACATCCGATGCGATTTTCTCTCTTTCTCCAAAATTTTCAATCAGATAAAGTTTATCATCTTCCTGTACAACAATCTGTTTCAAATCATCCCCGATGATGCAATTTTCTGCGCTCTTAGAAAGTTTCTTTTTCTCTTTCTTTAAATTGATATCCTGCTGATACAATGCGCTCTTGCCGTTGTTCTGTTCGATCCACACAATATTTTTTTGCTCTTTATCCAGTTTAAATCTGGTAACATCTGATGCAATTTTTTCTTTCTTGCCTTTCCGATCACTAATATATAATGTATCGTTTCCTGCCTTTAGATAAACGATTTTATTATTATCAAGCAGTTTATATTTTGTAACGGAATCATCAATCTCTATTGCTCCGCCTTCTTTTCCGACTTTCTGGAAGTTCAGATCAAATTCTGTCATTCCATCTTCTGCTTTGACATCTGTCGGATAGCAGATATATTTTCCATCTTTGGAATAGGTAACACGCATACCATAAATCTCATCTTCATCACCATAAGATCCACTGTATTCCATCGGATCTTTTTTGTATTTTTCCAAGTCTGTCTGCATTACCTTTCCGTCTTTTAAATACGCAATCTTTGTATGTGCATCATCTCCGAATGCATTCACAAGGAGAGCAGCCCCTCCGATGACAACGACAGCTGCCGCTGCCACACCAATGATTTTTCCGGATGAAATCTTTCCGCTCGAATTGCCCCCAAGCGGTTTAGAACCTCCTGCATTTTCCCCAACGCCGGATTCATCCATTTCCATATTCTTTCCACATCCGCAACAGAAAACAGCATCCGCGTCATTTTCACATCCACAATATGGACAATACTTGTGTTCCTCTTCTTCCGGCTCTGAATAAGAACCTCTTATTTCTGCACCAAGGAGAACTGTCTCCTCCTCATCTCCTGCATTTGCCTGACAGTCTTCCTGTTCCAGATTTTCTGCCAGCTCTTTCTTTTGTGCTTCCACACAATTTTCCTCTAACTTTGCTCCACATGCAAAACAAAATTTTGAATTTTCCGGTAATTCACATCCACATTTTGTACATCTCATCGTAACTTATAACCTCCACTGTCAATTGCAAATTCTCTGGCACTTAGTAAATCTGCATTTTTTATCTCATAGTCATTTAACATATCATTAGTAAACTGCGACGGTTCAATCGTTCCCCTATACCACGATTTACTTCCAAAATATTCTTGTAATTCTACTGAGTCAAACTTTCGTCCTCTTCTCGCATAAATTTCATTTTTCGCGTAATTGAGCTGCTGCAGAGACAGTCCACTGATATCACTCTCTGTCAGATAACGGCTGTTGCTATCCGGAATAATGTACTCACTGTCTTTTTTGGCAACTGCATTCTTTTTATCAGTTTCCGCTTTTTCGGCTGTTGCGATCAGTTTCTCTAACTTCTCCTGATCTCTTACCAGTTCTTTTGCATCCTCAAGAATCTGTACTGCATCTTTAGGTGTCCCTTCCGCAATAAGACGACTGCTCTCCTCTTCCAGATATTTCATATAGTCTGCATCACACTGTTTGAGCAATTTATTGACAACCTCATCTTCCTCATCTAGCTCCTCACTAATGGAAGTCAAGTGCTTTATCGCATATTTATAATTAGAAATCTTTGTATATTCTGAGATCTCTTTCTCTAATCCTTTTCCGAGATCTTCCACAAGACTATCATACTTCTTTTCCTGTGTTTGCTCCAGATCATCCACATCAATCTCTTCTAATTCCTTTTTTGCTTCCACATAGTCTAACTTTCCATCTTCAAAATCTTCTCTGATTTCTTCTAACTGTCCGCTGACTTCATCTTTTTTCTCTCCTTTTTCTACCCTGACGGAATCGTTCTCATCGTCTTTCTCATAGTCTGCAACGCTTCCTGAGCTACTCTCATATGGAGCTAAAATCATAGATCCCATGATCCCGGCAATTCCCAGCACACTTACAACAGTCATTGCTGTTGCAATCCATTTTCCTCTCCCGGACATCCCAAAGACAGCTGCTACTGCTGCAATCACTGCGAATGCCGATGGCAAAATGTAGATCAGATACGGATAAATCTCTTCCAGAGCTCCACCGGAAAGTGTGTCTGCCAATAGAAATCGAAGGCTGATGAAGCTGACTGCTGCCAATGCTAAAAAGACTGCTGCAATTACTAACGGCGTTTTATTCCAGCTACCATTTTTCTTGCTTTGCGATTGCTTTTCCTTCTTTGGCCTTTCTTTCTGTTTTTTGGGTTGCTCTGATTCTTGCTTATTTTTCTGACTGCCACTTTCCCTCACAGAATCGTTCTGGCTACGACAGTTGCATATTTCTCCTTCCTGGATCTTGCGACCACAATATTTACAATACATTCTCATCCCTCCATTCTTCTTATCCTTACTTTTTAATAAGGAAGCTTCCCTCTTAAATAATATACTCTTTCTTTTGTCATATCTGCTGCCGGTCCATTTGGAAAACTAGAGTGATCAATTGTCGTTCCCTGCCAGTAATTAGCAATCATCGCCTCTTTCTGTTGGATCCAGCTAACCTGCTCATCTGTAAGATTTCCTAATTCTGCTCCCGGAAGCACTGCCTCCAGTTCAGCCCACAGCTCATTTAGCAAATTATCCCACAGTTCATATCTGCCCTGTGCAATACTCATCTGTCTCTCCACAGAATCCCCTGCGGAAGCTTCTGCCGCTAATTGTTTATCAGCTGCCTCTGTCGAAGCCAGTCTCGAATCCCACCATTCTTGCGCCGACATTTGAGAACTGCTATTAGAAGAAAGATTGGACTCGCTTTCTGCTTGCTCCTGTACCTTCTTTAATTCTTCCTCTTTTTGCTGAAGCTGTTCTTTTAGTTCCTTCTCTTTTTGCTCTTGTTCTTCTGCTTCTTTCTTTTTCTTCTCTTCTTCTTTCTGTTCTTCCTTTTCTCGTGCTTGTTCTTCCGCTTTCCGTTCTTCTTCTATCTCTTTTTCTCTTTTCTCATGTTCTTCTTGCACCGCCTCCAGCCGTTTTTCCTGGATCACATATACTGCAAAAATTCCACCGCAGAACATCACCAGCACAAGACCGATCAGAATCCCCATCCATAAATTCTTTTTCTTCTTTTTTCCAGATTGCTGCTCATCGCCTGCTTCTTCGTTATCCTCTTCCCAATCTTGGAATCCATCTTGATCATTTTGTTCTGAATTTTTATCTACCTCTAAAAGTGGAGAACCACAACGTTTACAAAACTTTTTATCCTCCTCATATTCCGCACCGCACTTCTGACATTTCTTCATCTTCTCTGATTCCTTCCTCATCCCTTATTGCTTCGTTCCACATTCCATGCAGAAAAGATGGCCCGGTTTTACAATACTTCCGCAGTTCGGACAAATTCTTTCTTGAAGTTCTTCTTCTTTTTCCGCTTCCTTCTCCGCTTTCTCTTCTCCATATCTCGTACCGCACATAATACAAAACTCCTGATCTTCTTCCATAGGCGCTCCACATTCTTTGCATACTTTCTCTGAGGATATGCTCACCGCCTCCTGAAGTTCCTGCACAAATGGATCTTCGTTTTCCAGTTCCAGTGGCTCCTCTGTACTGATCGGCTCAACCTCTTCCTCCGACTGTTGTTCTTCTGCAAGGATTTCTTCTACCGATTCTTTTGCCGCTGAAGCTTCCTCTTCCAAAATTTCTTTGACAATTCTATCTTCTTCTACAGCTTCCTCTTCTTTTTCTGCAAGGAGCTTTTCTTCCTCTCTCAGTTCCTCTTCTTCCTGGATCAGTTCATCCACGGATGGCTGTTCTTCCTGAATTTCTTTCATCTTATGTCCACAATTATTGCAGAAATTAAAATGAATGCTGACTTCATATCCGCATGCCGGGCATACCACAATCCCTTTGAGTGCAAGAATCTCTTTTTCATAATTTTCTACTGTCTCCTTACTCTCCCGAATCTGCGTACACATCTCCATCAATTCGCTCTCTGCCCTGTCCCCATACACTTTGTAATAAGTTTCTCCAAGCTCCCTGTAAATCTTTTCCTGTCTTTCCTTCTCTGAAGAAACCGCTGCTGTCAGCTTCATGATTTCTGAAATATTTTTTGTTTTCTGTGCCATTCCATCAAAAAATTCCATAATAATGTCCTCCTTATACTTTTCTCTATCCTATACGGCATCCACATTTGCCGCAAAAGATTGCCTGTCCTTTTAGCTCATTCCCACATTGCGGGCAAAAAGCTTTCTCGTCGTTCTGTTCCTGACTATATTTCAGCTCAGTAATTGCATCAAATAATGGTAAGAGTTCCGGAAGAGGGTCTTCAAACCGTCCTTCATAATATGCCTTTCCAAGCTTTGTGTACAAATTTTCAAGTTTCTTCTCTATATCCTTCATCCTTTCATCCCTTCTCTCATTTCCACCTTATTCTAACAAAAAGCTGTTCTTTCGTGACGCAATCCATATCTCCATGCCACGCGGCAGATAATAGATGCGGTTCTTTCCAAGTGGCTGTCCACTTTTTAAATATACTGTGCTTGTCTTCGCCGGCTGCACTGCATATTCTTCACGCTGTTCAATATACCAAATTCCTGCTTCTGCACCTTCCGGGGTCTGATCCACATAAATCTGTTCACCCTCGATATGAAAAAATACTTCACACCGATTTTCCAGCAACAATGTCCTATCCTTGTAACTTCCTTCTTTTCCGGTAACCGCCCCTTCAAATTTCTGATTGCTCATCTACTCCCGCCCTTCTCTCTATCACTGTTTCCTACTGTTTGATTTTCTCTACTCCATACTGATTTCTTCCAGAAGATGTTTTCTCTGTCTTCTAAATCTTCCAATCGTGCTGACTAGAAATAGTACGCAGGCAATTCCCCCAAGGCTTCCTGCTGCTACCATGATCCATCCGGGTGTCATTCCCATTTTACAGCCATCCTCCCTTCTTAGCCTGCGCATACAACTGTTCCAACAAATCCATCTCCATATCCTTTTGTTCCTCATCCTCATACAGTTCCATCGCCTGCTCATAAAATTCCTTAAACTTTTTGTAATTTCTCGCATCGTTTTTCAGTAATTTTTGCCGGTCAATTTCAAGAAATGCGTATCTTTTATAGACATTATAATCTTCCCCGTAAGATTCTTCCATTGTTTTTAAATATTTTTCTGCCTGATCAAGATTTTTTTGTTTCTGACAGAGAATCACAAGATTATTGTATGTATCATAAGATTCCCATCCATTTTCAATGATCTTCTGGAAATTTCTAATTGCCTCTTCTCTGTATTTTCCAAGACCTGTATTCTCTGCAAGATCGATGTTCACCTGCGCCAACCGCTCCAGAATCATCATCTGATTTTCCAACGGTAGGGAAGCTTCTGCCTCCTTCAGCAACTTCTGCTCTTGTTCCCGGTTATCCTCTTTTTCATACAATTCACTCATCATCAGATATGCCCTTGTCTTCAGGTCTGTATCTTTAGTGATCTCGATACATTTCTGGAAAGAAGTCAGCGCCTGTTTTGGTTCCTCCAAAAATTTTTCGACCTCTCCCTTCGCATAATACAGTGCATCCTCGTTGTTTCCTTGCTCCATCGCTTCTTCCAGAATTTTCTCTGCCGATTCCGGGTATCCGGCATATGCCAATGTGATCGCATAATCCTTATAATACATTTCTGCACCCTCACCGGTCTTTTCAAGCAGTTCATACGTCTCTACCGCATCTTCATATTCTTCCATCTGAAACTGACTGTCTGCCTTTAAATAGTAGATATCCGCCATGCGCTTCGCATTTTGCTTTATCTTCTCATTCTGAAGAATATCATAATCAATAAATGCGATACACTCCTCATATGCTTTCTGTTCATACAGTGCACAGGCATTCTGATAATAGCTCTCCAACGAAGACGGTCTTAGTCTGACTGCCTCCCGATAGACCTCTTCTTCCTTGTCAAACTCCTGCTCCGCAATCAATTGTTCCTGCTTTTCCACCAGTTCATTGTAGCGATCTATCTTCTCAAGCCTTATCGTATATACACCATACCCAGTCAATGCGATACAGCCTGCCAGACAGGCACACCCGATCACACGCTCTGCCCATTGACGTGCCAGAAGCATCTTATAGCGCCTATCCTTCTTCGGAAGCATCTGTAATGCCTGGAGCATCTCCGCCGCACTCTGAAACCGTTTCCTTGGATCCTGCTCCAGCGCTCGCTCAATCACGGATGCAAAGGTCTCCCCTGCCTTTTCATTTAAAAGTGTCCGATCCGGCTTTCCCTCGTTCTCTGTAAGCTTTTCTCCTGTAATAATATGATACAACGTTGCCCCAAGACTATATAAGTCTGCCCGTTCATCAATCTTTACGAAATTTTCACGAATCCCTTCCTTTATGTTTCTCACTCGCTGATATTGCTCCGGAGAAGTATATCCATCTGTATATCCAAGCACAGTGCCCGAATTCATAAAAAAGGAAATATTGAAATCAATCAGACAGATATCTCCTTTCGGAGTCAACATAATATTGGCAGGTTTGATATCTCCATGAATGATCGGCGGAATCTGTTCATGAAGGTACTGAAGCGCGCTGCATAACTGCATAGCCCAGCGAATCACTTCTTTTTTCTGAAAATATCTGCCTTCCTGAAGCAATGTTTTCAGAGATTTTCCGGGAATAAAACTCATGACCGTATATGCATTACTCCCAATCTCAAAGAAGTCCAACACTTGCGGCAGGTAAGAATGGTTCAGATTTTTTAAGATATCTACTTCTTTTCGTTTCTCTTTCAAAGCCATTCCCTGATTTTTGATCTGCTTTACAACAACTTCTTTTTTTAGCCGCTTATGGATTGCCTTATATACAATCCCTCCGCTTCCTTCTCCTAATTTTCCAATAATCTCATATGTATCTGAAAACTTTTCCACTCTGCTCTCCCTCTGTCCCATCTGCTTTTTCTTTTGCATTTTCTAATCTATTCTAAATTGAAACTTCTCATCTGCAAGATAAAAAAACTTTCCATCCTCCAACTTTTCCTGACTCTGAATGCTTTTTCCATCCACAAAAGTATGGTTCAAAGAATTCAAATCTTTCAAAAAATAGATCCCATTCTCCTCAGCGATGTAAGCATGCCTTCTGCTGATTGCCGGATTTCCCTGTATGGTATAATCTACGTCAGCAGACTTTCCTATTATAAATGGGCTTTTCTTCACTTCCATCTTTTCATCTGTCCGCATTCGTATCACATATGCCTTACCAGTCCAATGATTTTTCTTATTCAATGGAAGTATTTCCTCTCGTATGAGGATCTCCTCCTGAAAGCCACTCTGTTTTCTCGGTGGAATTTCCACCTCTGCCCGGTATCTCCATTCATTCAGATCCTTTTCCACTTTTTCCTCACCTCTTCTACACGATCTCTTGGCCGCTGCCGTTTGAATGATTTTCCATCCCTTTCTTTTCCACAATTCCTCCGATCAAGATGTTCGCTATCATAATAAATTATAGCAAAAATGCCTTTTTTTGCCAATATCTTCCACTTTCTTTTCTCATAGAACGGATTATATTCCGACAATAACCTCTTTTTTATTTCATTGATATTTTCCATAAATCATCGGACTTATAGAAAAATATAATTTCCCTTTTAAAATGGCAGAGCGCAGTGCTATAATGAATCCCGTAAAAAATAAATTAGGAATCGCAGATTCAGAAAGGTCGGACAATGAATACCTCTCAATATATTATCGGCATTGATCTTGGGGGAACTAACCTCAAAATTTCTGCCTATACTTTTTCTCAATTTCATAAACTGTATGAACGGCGAATCGCTACCCGCCCAAAAAAAGGCTGGGAATATGTCATGAACCAAATTCATACCGCGATTTTGGAACTATATACCGTACTTCCTAAACAAAATGCTGTCTGTATCGGCGTTGGAATTCCCGGACTACTTGATATTGAAACCGGCGTTTCTATCTTTTCTTCGAAATTTCCAAAATGGGAAAATATGCCCGTTGCCAGATGGCTGAGCGAGAAAACAGGTCTTCCGGTCTATATAGACAACGATGTCCGTGTAAACCTTTATGGAGAATGGCTATGCGGTGCCGGAAAACACAAAAAAAATATCGTACTGCTCACACTTGGAACTGGAATTGGCGCCGGAATCGTTATAGATGGTCACGTTCTCTATGGTGCTACGGCAAGCGCTGGTGAAATCGGACATATGAATATGTTCCGTCCTGGACGTCCCTGCCGCTGTGGAAGTGATGGCTGTCTGGGACGCTATGTCTCTGCCTCTGGTATTCTTGATACAATAAAAGAAAAAATCGCCGCTGGAAATTCCACAATCATGTCAGAATGGGTAAATGGAAATCCAGATAAAATTACTGCAAAAATGATTTCCAACGCCTATGACCTCGGTGACCAGATGGCTATCGACACAATGAATGAAACGGGAGTCATATTAGGCTACGGACTTGTAAATGTGATCAATCTGTTCAACCCTGAGATTCTTATCATAGGCGGCGGAATGTCGGCTGCAGGAGAACGGCTTTTACAACCTGCTCGCAAAATTGTAGCAGAACATGCGCTGCGACTTTCCCGCGAACATTGTACAATCGTAACTGCCCAGCTTGGTGATAGTGCCGGAATGCTTGGTGCTGCACTTTATGCCAGACAGCGGTTTGAAAATGGAACTCGTTTTTAAACTCAAACGAGTAAACGACAATAATTATGAAAAAGGAAATAACTATATGGAGAAGCTGAGAAAAGAAATAGAAACATACCTTCCATTCAATGAACAGGAAGAACAAGATCAAAGACAATTTTTAAGACTTCTGGAACACATGCCAGATCTTCTCACCAGAGAAAATGATGTTGCCCACATCACAGTTTCTGCATGGATCGTAAATCCAAGCCGCACAAAAGTTCTGATGGCATATCATAACATTTACCAATCATGGGCTTGGCTTGGCGGGCATGCAGATGGGAACCCGGATGTCAGAGAAGTAATCCGAAAAGAAATTGAGGAAGAAAGCGGTCTGACAGACATCCGCTTCCTCACAGATGACATTTTTTCTCTGGAAAGTCTGACTGTAGATGGACATGAGAAACGTGGAACGTACATTTCCTCTCATCTCCATCTAAATCTCACTTTTCTTCTGGAAGCCGATGAACATTTGCCACTCCGGATCAAACCTGATGAAAACAGCCAGATCGGATGGATCAACGTATCTGAGATTGCAGAAAAATCTACGGAAAAATGGTTCGTCGATAGAATTTACTTCAAGCTTTGTCAAAAAGTTCTCCGGGATTTTCCTCCCAGAGAATATTATAAAGCATACGAGGACAGGTATAAGACTATTCACCAAAAAGGAGCCAGTTGGTTCAGCAATACTCCCACTCCAATCGTGATGGAGCTACTTGAAAAATATGGAATTTCTCTCTCCTCCCCAATTCTTGAAATTGGCTGTGGTGAAGGGAGAGATGCGAAAGCTTTGCTGGAAAAGGGATATTGTTTGAAAGCCACCGATGTTTCTCCGGAAGCAATTTCCTACTGTAAAGCTGCCTTCCCTGAACATATTTCTAATTTTCAAACTTTAGACTGCTTGAAGGATCACCATCCTTTCTCATATACTTTTATCTATTCGGTTGCAGTCATTCATATGCTCGTACCGAGTAAGGATCGGACTGATTTTTATCAGTTTATTTATCAGCACTTAACCGAGAATGGTCTCTCTCTGATCTGCACTATGGGTGATGGAAAAATTGAGCGGGAGACAGATATCCGCAACGCTTTTCGTGTAGAAGAACGAGAGCATAGCTCCGGCAGTATCCCTGTCGCTTCCACATCATGTAAAATGGTGTCTTTCTCCACTTTTGAAAAAGAACTAAAAGAAAATCATTTTACGATTATAGAAAAAGGTCTCACGGAATCTTTTCCGGATTTTCCGATCCTGATGTATGCCCTCGTAAAAAAATAGTATACCTAAGCCGGGATTGTTCTGATATGTTTCTGTCGATCCCGGTCTTTTTTGACTTTTTTCTTCCCTAGATATCCCTTCTTGTTTTTAAATACAAAAAAAGACATCTGCTCCTGCAAATATCTTCTCTCTTTTCTATCTCTTCTCTTTTTCATATACCTTCAAAATCACATACAGTCAACTACTTTTCTAAGTTTTTCTCTTGCATCCATTCTCCTATCACCACTTGGTTATGCCCTCGACCGATTAGTAACAGTCAGCTCCATACATTACTGCACTTCCACCTCTGTCCTATCTACC
>NZ_SLZV01000002.1 GCF_004346095.1 Faecalimonas umbilicata
CTAAATATTTTGACCACACAATCTATAAGTTTGGTACAGCTAAGCTCACAAACAAACATGGGAAATATTATCTTCACATACCAGTAACTTATGATATCGAAGAAAGTAATATTTCTGACATTTGTAATGTCGTAGGCATTGACAGAGGTATTAACTTCGTTGTTGCAACCTATGACAGTAATCACAAGTCTGGATTTGTTAGTGGAAAAGCTATCAAGCAGAAACGTGCTAACTATTCCAAACTTCGTAAAAAACTCCAAATGCGACAAACTCCATCTTCAAGACGAAGATTAAAAGCTATTGGTCATCGAGAAAACCGTTGGATGCAAGATGTTAACCATTGTGTATCAAAGGCACTCGTTGAGAACAACCCAAAGCATACACTCTTTGTATTAGAAGATTTGTCGGGTATTCGTAATGCTACAGAGCGTGTCAAAACCAAAGACTTTTATGTTTCTGTATCGTGGTCGTTCTATGATTTAGAACAGAAACTAATTTACAAGGCTAAGCAAAATCAGTCTTCTGTAATTAAGGTAGACCCTCATTATACAAGCCAGTGTTGTCCTATTTGTGGACATACTGAAAAGGCCAACCGTAACAAGAAGATACATTTGTTTACTTGTAAAAACTGTGGCTATAAGTCCAATGATGACCGTATAGGAGCGATGAATCTGTATCGTATGGGAATAAATTATCTTGTTGATAGCCAAGTACCTGATACAGTTGTAACAGAGTAAACTTTGTTACAAAGGGTGTTGTCAACCACCCTATGATGTAACGCCACTTTAGATAGCAATATCTATTGGGGTTAAAGGTCGGAGACGTAAGTCGTTAGTACGACTGGGCAGTTACAAGCCCATGGCCTTTAGATCGTGGGTAGTTGACACTTTCTCCTTCAGCACATATCCGGCGCCACGAACTGTATGGATCAATTTTTCCTTGAACGGTTCGTCAATCTTTTTTCGCAAATAGCGAATGTATACATCAATCACATTAGAACCGCCCGCATAATCATAATTCCACAAGTGCTGCTCCAATTTTTCCCGCGACAATACAATTCCTTTGTTCTGAATCATATAGCGTAGCAAGGCAAACTCCTTGCCGGACAGCTGGATTTCCTTCCCATCCCGAAATACCTGATGCGTATCTACATGAACTTCCAAACCGCCTTCTCTATAACACGAATCCTCTGATTTCTCAGGCCGCCTCAAAAGTACCCGGATCCTTGCAAGTAATTCCTCAAATGCAAATGGCTTCACGAGATAATCATTGGCACCTGCATCCAATCCCCGCACCCGGTCCTCAACACTGTCTTTTGCCGTCAAAAGAAGCACCGGGACATGTTTATTTTTCTGGCGAATTTCCCGAAGTACTGATAACCCATCCTTTTTTGGCATCATAATATCAAGAATTACAACATCGTACTCTGCCCCTGCAAGATAATCAAGAGCCGCCTCCCCATCCATACAGGAATCGACACTGTAATGCTCTGCTATCAGCCGCTGCGCCAGAATCTTATTTAAATCTCTTTCATCCTCTGCAATCAAAATCCGCATCTCGTTTTCTACCTTCTTTCTGCTTCTTTTGGTAAATTATAACACAGCTGCCTGTTTTCGTCATTTTCTTTTCCCTTACATTTTTTCTATACTCTCCACACACAAAAGAGGAAACAGACATCTTTGTCCATTTCCTCTCTGCTTTTTAAGCTGTTTCAATCAAAATTTCCTTCTGCCGCAATACCTCTTCTATCATATCCAACGTTTCTTCACTGTCTGCACTTACTTTGTGATAATGATAGTTCGAGGTGATATTTTTCAGAGGACTTGATTTTCCACTTTTGATATCACCGATGAATTCCATAACCTTCCTTCTGGAATTAATATGTAATTCTGCTTCCATATGTCCATATACCCTATGATTGATCATTACATTTTCTACACAACCGCCCATATCTACAATCGAACAAAGCTCTTCTTCCAGCTGCTCATCCGTATGATTTACTTTAAACACACGGCTGACTGTTGCCGGTGTCTGCAAAATATATCCTCTGTTTGTAGAAAGAATATCATAACCTGCCGCCCGGATCAACGCAATATCCTGCACGATCACCTGACGGCTCACATTGTAGAGGGCTGCCAGCTTTTTCCCAGATACCGGTGCAGTACTCTCACGGATTTCGTGAATGATCTGTTCTCTTCTCTCTGTCCCTTGCAACCTGTTCCCTCCATCTCCTTCTTAATTCCACTTACGCATTTTCTAACGCGTGAAGATTTTTCAGGGAAATATCCAGGATTGGAGCAGAATGTGTCAATGCTCCACTGGAAATATAGTCAATTCCAAGAGAAGTCAGACGACCGATGTTTTCTTTTGTCACATTTCCGGAACATTCTGTCTCAGCACGTCCGTCGATGATGCTTATTGCCTTCTGCATCTCTTCTGTTGACATATTGTCAAGCATAATGATATCTGCCCCAGCTTCCACTGCTTCCTTCACCATATCAAGATTTTCTACTTCCACTTCTATCTTTCGAACAAACGGAGCGTATTCTTTCGCCATTTTCACTGCCGCAGTCACACTGCCCGCCGCCCCAATATGGTTATCTTTCAACAGCACTCCGTCAGACAAATTATAGCGGTGATTATACCCTCCTCCGACACGGACTGCATATTTCTCAAAAATTCTCATATTCGGTGTTGTTTTTCTCGTATCAAGCAATTTTGTATCTGTACCTTCTAAAAGATCGGCAACCGAACGTGTATAAGATGCAATCCCACTCATCCTCTGAAGATAATTTAACGCAACACGCTCTCCAGAAAGAAGTACACGGATATCTCCTGTCACTTTTCCCATCAACTGTCCATTTGTCACCTTGTCCCCATCTTTGCAGAAAAATGTTACTTCCGTCTCTGCATCAAGCAATTTAAATACTCTTTCAAAAATTTCCAATCCTGCAATAATCCCATCCTGCTTGCAGATCAATTCTACTTCCCCTTTTACAGCTTCTTTCATCACCGCATTGGTCGTCACATCTTCGCTTGAAATATCTTCTTTCAGCGCTTCCAGAATCAGGTGATCCACCTGAAGTGTCATTGTAATCTTATTCATGTTGTTTACCTCCCATATCTATTTCATATCACAACTGCTCTGATTGATTTTCTTATCTTTTGATTCTTTATCGATATCTTTTCTCAGATTTTCCGGAGATCTTTGTCGCTGCCCGCTTAGCAAATACAAGACTTTCCAGCAGCGAATTGCTCGCCAGTCTATTCGCCCCGTGCACACCGTTACAACTTGTCTCCCCTACTGCATAAAGATGTTCCATCGAAGTCTGGCTGTCCAGATCTACCCAGATACCTCCCATGAAGTAGTGCTGTGCAGGCACAACCGGAATACATTCTTTTGTCACATCGTATCCTTCCTCCAGACACCTCTGATAAATATTTGGAAAGTGCCCGAGGATTGTTTCTTTTGGAATATGTTCCATCGAAAGCCATACGTAATCTGTTCCATCTTTTTCCATTTCTTCGTGGATCGCCTTTGTCACAACATCCCGCGGAAGCAATTCATTGACAAAACGCTCATGCTTCTTATTGTACAGCACTGCCCCTTCTCCTCTCACTGACTCCGAGATCAGAAAGCGTCTTCCTGGTTTTTTCGAATACAATGTCGTCGGATGGATCTGCACATAGTCCAGATGTTCCAACCGCACTTCGTGTTTCTTTGCGATTCGGATCGCATCTCCGGTCAAATGCGGAAAGTTTGTCGAATGCTGATAAGTCCCGCCGATTCCACCACTTGCAAGAATGGTATCTGCTGCATGGATATGCAATGTCCCTTGTTCATTTTCTGCAAGAATTCCAGTACATTTGCCATCTTCCTCAAGAATATCCGTCATTGTTGTATACTCAAAGATTGTCACATTTTTCCGCTCTTTTACACGTTCCAGCAACTTACTTGTAATTTCTTTTCCGGTAATATCCTTGTGAAATAAAATACGTGGACACGAATGTGCCCCTTCTCTCGTATACTTCAAACAACCGTCTTCCTGTTCAAAATCAACTCCAAATCCAATCAGATCGTCAATAATCTCTCTGGATTTTCGTATCATCAGATCTACGGATTCCTTTCGGTTCTCATAATGCCCTGCTTTCATCGTATCTTCAAAAAAGCTCTCGTAATCCTTTTCATCTCGGAGTACGCAGATTCCTCCCTGCGCAAGAAAAGAATCACTGCTCTCCAAATCCGATTTCGTGATCAGTACGACTTGTTTCTCCTCCGGCAGCCAAAGTGTGCTGAATAAACCTCCTACTCCAGTTCCCACTACAACTATGTCTGCACTTATCTCCATCTCTTTTTCCTCCAGTTCCTCTGTCTTTACTTTTTCCTACGTTCATTTCCTCTTATTTCGCGAGTTCTAACATCCGCTCCAGTGTCTTTCCTGATTCTTTACGCAGATCTTCTGTGATGTGAACTTCATTTTCACCTGTCTGCAACACATGAAGAATTTTTTCCAGTGTGATCAGCTTCATATCCGGACAAACCGGTTCCGTCTCTGCAAAATAAAATTTCTTATCTGGATTCTGCTTCTCCAATTCATAGCGCACCCCATTTTCTGTACAGACAATAAACTCTTTGCAAGAGCTTTTTGCCGCATATGCAATAATTCCGGATGTACTTCCGATATAATCCGAAATCGCACACACAGCCTCCGGACATTCCGGATGTGTGAGAATCTCCGCCTGCGGATGTTGCTCTTTTGCTTTCTTGATCTCCTCTAACTGCATATGCTCATGCACTGGGCAATATCCGTTATTAAATACAAATTCCTTCTCCGGCACCTGTTCTGCCACATATCTCGCCAGATTTTTATCCGGAATAAAGAAAATACGTTTATTTGGCAATGCCTTTACAATCTGCACTGCATTTGCGGAAGTTACACAGACATCCGAATGTCTCTTTAACTCTGCAGTAGAATTGATATAACATACAACTGCCAGATCCTCATATTTTTCTCTCATCTTCTGAATGGTCTCTGCATCTGCCATATGTGCCATTGCACAATCCGCAGTCAGATCCGGCATCAGCACGGTCTTCTTTGGATTTAATATCTTCGCGCTTTCTCCCATGAAAGAAACGCCGCAAAATACGATTGTCTGTTCTTTTAACCCAACTGCAACTTTACTTAAATAAAATGAATCACCAATATAATCTGCAATCTCCTGTATCTCTGGATTCACATAATAATGGGCAAGGATGACTGCATTTTTCTTTTGTTTCCATTTTTTAATCTCTTCTACTATTTTCATTCTGTCTTCTCCTATCCTCTTCTCCACCTCAGTTCCTACCATTATAGCACCGTCCTTTACAAGTGACAAGACACCTGTTTTGACAAAAATAAATGGTCTGTACGTTATTTTCTTATCAATAATGTGCAAACCATTCTTTTTTAGTTGTCTCTTGCTGTATTTCCTCTATTTCTTTGAAAAAATATGTTTCAAAAATACATACATCACAATGAGAAATGCACTGACATACCCAAACGCACCAAGTGCCGGAATCCCCCATATTTTTGGTTTCATATTCGTCGTACAGATAATGCTGGAGCTGATCAAAAGTGCCATCACCCACAACCCCATCACAATATTTCTCACAAGTCTCCGAAGCAATCGCTCCAGTTCCCCAGATACATGAAGATCGAGATTGATCTTTGTCTGTCCTCTCAAATTTCCCTGAATCAAATCTGCCACAAGGGAAGGTAGATCCAGCGCTTTGTGAATGGACCGGTAAAAACTTCTGCCTCCATTTTTCAATTCACTTTTCCAGTCCTTCTCTGTGAAAATTTTCCCTGCCATATGTCTGGAGGCAATCTCTACCATATTGATCTCCGGGGCAATGTCTGCCAGCACCCCCTCCATATGTGTCAGTCCACGCGCCAACATTGTCAGACCATGGGGCATGATGATCCGGTTCTCTTTCATCACTTCCATCAGATCTACCATCACTTCTGCCACATCAATGCTGCCCATATCCGTCGTACCATATTTGGCGAGAAGTGCACTGATGTCCTCATAAAGTCTGCTCTGATCCGGCTTATCCCGAAATTCTCCAAGCGCCAAAACTGCCTCCTGAATCATTCCTACATCCCCCAGCGCAACACCTTGTACAGCCTTACCGACCAGTTTTCTGTCACGTTCAGTCAGCCGTCCCATCATCCCCATATCAATCCATACAATTTTACCACCACAAACCTTTACATTTCCAGAGTGAGGATCTGCGTGAAAGAATCCATCATCCATTACTTGTTTGATATAATTATCGATCAGTTTTGTTCCAATTTCTTCCAGATCGTATCCATTCTCTTTTAATGCTGCTTTATCATCGATGCTCCACCCGTCAATATGTTCCATAACAAGCACATGCTGATTTGTGTACTCCTGATAAAGTTCTGGAACTTTCACAAACAGAATCCCTTTATTTCTCCGGGCAAACTCTTCCATATTGGAAGCCTCTGTCAGAAAATTCATCTCCTCCCTTGTCACAGCCCACAACTCATCGAGCACCATATCAAGATCTACCAGTTCTTTCAGACTCACCGGGGGAACCAGCTTCACTGCGCGGTGCAGCAATCCAATATCCCTCGCCATCTTCTCATAAATCCCTCTGCGCTGTACTTTGATCACAACTTGCTTACCGTCTTTTAAAACAGCACGGTGCACCTGAGCGATGGATGCTGAACCAAGCGGTTTCTCCTCTATGGATGCAAAAATCTCTTCCCACGGACATCCATAGGCAGACTTTAGTACTTCCTCCACCTCTGCGAAGTTCATCGGAGCTACTTCTGAGCGAAGCCTCATCAGCTCATCACAGTATCTTTTTGGTAAAATATCTGAATGCATGGACATAATTTGTCCTAATTTAATAAAAGTAGGACCAAGATCCTCCAAAATCAAGCGAAGCTTCTCCGGTGAAATTCCTTTGGAAATCTCATGGCGATGCAAAATTGCAGTCATTTCTTTTAATCTTGTCCTGTATTCTCTGGATTCTTCTTTGCTCATCTACAACCTCATTCTGCTCTGTCATCACAGTCGTCTTTCTCACCGTCACCTTCTGTAACATATAGTTTCTTTTTCAATTCTTCCAGCTGTTCCGGTGATAATTTTTCCAGCAGATCATCCACTTCTTCTGTGGAAGTCTGCTTTTCTGCTTTATGGACATTCTCCTGTACCGTCTTTTTGAGATTATGTTTTAACTCTTCATTTAACACCTTTCCCTGCTCCACAGTCAGCTCCCCTTTTTTTACCATCTCATCCAGAAGTTCCTTTGATTTCTCTGCTGTCACTGCTGCTGCTCCGATTCCTGCCAACAATAATTTCTTTACATTTTCTCCAAGTTTCTCCATAAAAATTTCCTCCTTATGTCTATCTTTTCCAGATACCCTGTCTTATCCCACAAAAAGTTGTGCCGCCTTCGGCAAAAAAATAATCACTCCTGCAAATGCTGCCATGATAGCTGCAATCAGAACTGCACCTGCCGCAGTATCTTTCGCCAGCTTTGCAAGCGGCTTTTTCTCTTCGGTCACAAGATCAACTACTGCCTCCACCGCAGTATTTACAAGTTCCAAACCAAGAATCAGACCAAACAAAATCAGACAGATACACCACTCTGTTGCAGAAATATCAAAGAAAAATCCTGCCGCAGTCACACAGATAACTCCTAGACAATGGATCTTCATATTCCGCTCCTTCCTGATCCCGGTAAAAATGCCTTCAAACGCATACCTGAAACTTTGATACAACGGTTGTTTCTTTCCCATATTTTCACCTTCTTTAGTCCATTTAAAAAACGATTCCCTGCGCTCCGAAAATATGATTCCAAAACACAAACAAAGCTATTTCATCTATTTTCATATGGATATTTTATACAAATTATAACATATTTTTCTGTTAATAACGATGTTTTTTATAATTTTTTCTGTTTTTTGTTTGAAGTTTCCTAAAACTTCTTATAACGAAAAAAGAACATGTCTGCAAATACTCACAGACATGCTCTTCTTTTAATAATTCATTTTATCCTGCTTGAAATCCGTTCCGCTATTCTTCAGAATCTTCGGATTTTTTTCTAAGTCCTACTGCTCCTGCAATTCCACTTCCGATTAACATTACTCCTAATCCAAGAATCGAAGCCGGATCTCCTGTTTTTGGAGCCTCAGATTTCTTCTTTTTGTCCTCGTTCTTTTCCTCTTCTTTATTCGGTTTCTGCTCTGGCTTCTGTTCCGGCTTTTGCTCTGGTTTTTGTTCCGGATCTACTGTTTCCTCTTTCTCAATCCTCTCCGCCGTTACAAGAAGATTATTCAGTGCTTCCACTCTCTCCTGGAGCACAGCCTTCTCTGTATCCGGATTTGCAAGAAGTTCCTTCAACTCATTGTAAAGCGCCTCCATCTTGTCAAAGTCCTCTTTTGTAAAGCCTCCGGCTTTGCCGACATTTTTTCTCTCGGATTCAAGAATCTTTTCCATATCTTCCATGAAATTCTTCATAGAATCTTCCAATTTCATAACAGTACTCTTCGCAAACTCTATCTGCTGTAATGCCTCATACAGTTTCTCCACGTCTGTCTCATTGGATACAGAAAGAGCTTTTGCCTGATCATAAGACTCGACATAAAATCCTGTTGTATTCTTATCATAATTTTCTGGGTGTGCTTTAATATCTTCATACAAATCTTTGTATTCTTTATCTGCAACTTTACCTGCCAATGCCTCTTTTATTTTCTCAGCAGACATTGGGATCTCTGTCATTTTCTGATTTGCCATATTCAGCTTTTCTATTGCTTCATTCCAGTTCGCACTGTCGGCAGCCTTTTGTGCTTCATCAAGCAATGTTTGAATTGTAGCCAGATCCTGATCTGCATACAGACCGGAAACTTTTAACTGTTCCAGCATCTGACGAGATTCCTCTATGAGCTTTATCACTCCACTTTCTGAAACGACCGGCGTCTGTAACAACTGCTTCAACATTGCCACTGCCTGAGCCGTCTCTGCTTGCGTCATCGCTTCGATCTTATTTCTGTCAATCGTTGCAAGTACATTCTTCAAAGCTTGAATATAATCCGGAGCATATACTTCTGCCTGTGATACAACCTGATCTGCCAACGCAATCAATTCATAAAGTTCCGATTTGTCTACCACCTCTGGAATGAGTTCAAGACCATTTACAGCATTGACAAAACGTTCAAAAATTCCATAAATCTGTGTTCCATCTGGATCATAATATTTCATTGGATCTGCGCGAAGTGCCAGCATCTCCGCTTTCGCAGCTTCATATACCTTCCATGACTGTTCCGTATACATCAAAGGTCCAAAAATAACCTCATCTGCATCTGCCAAAAGTCCATCCACTTCTGCCTGCACCATTGCAATAAATTCAGCTTCCGTCATGCTCTCTTTTTCTTCCTTATTCTGTCCGAGCCCCGGCTGCTGTACTTCCTGATCACTTTCAGTCTCTGGCTGCTGTACCTCTTGTTGTTCTTCCTTCTCCGGCTGTTGTGTCTGAAGTTCTTCTCCCGTTACCGGTTGCTGATCTTGCTCTTCTCCAACCACCGGCTGCTGTGTTTGTTGTTCGTCTTGCTGTGGTGCAGAGAGATCTTCCTGTGTCTGAGACTCAGCTTCCGCATTCTGACTTTCTTTTTCCGCTTCCGTACCTGCTGTCTGTGTCTCTGCAGCCATAACAGTGATGCCCGATGTGCCAACAGTCCCCACTGCCATAACAATTGCCAGTCCCAATGCTGCTAATTGCTTTCTCTTCATATCCACTTCCTCCTTTATTCCGATTTTTCTGATACTGTCAATATAACATTTGTTGTGTATTTTGTCTATTTTTTTATTCTATACATTTTATTTTTATTTATTTTGTATATTTTTTCTTCTTTTTTCTTTCTAAAACTAATGTTATTTCGACATTTTTACATAAATATTAACTTTTGTCTTAATTTTTCAGACTTTTTGTATATCTTCTTATTTTTATTTCACATACGCATCCTGCCACTTCTACCTGTCACCTGCTATTTGACTTTTTTTTCTCTCTCCTTTATAATATTTTTATTACATATGTAAGATTTGGAGGATTACTATGAAAAAATTGCCACAAATTTCAGAAGCCGAATATGAAGTTATGAAAATCGTATGGAAATACGCACCGATCAATACAAATGAGATTACTGAAAAACTCACACGTACTACTTCCTGGAGCCCCAAAACAATCCAAACCCTGATTAAGCGCCTTACGACAAAGGGAGCTCTTTCCTACGAAAAGCACGGACGTATTTTTGTCTACTCACCACTGGTAAAGGAAAATGAATACATTTGTCAGGAAAGTTCTTCTTTTTTGAATCGCTATTATAATGGTGATATCACCGCTATGCTGTCTTCCTACATTGAAAATGACCGATTATCAGACAGTGAAATCGCTACTCTTCGTTCTATTCTTTCCAACGGCAAAGGAGGACAGTAACATGGCTGATTTTATGATTCGTTTTCTTCTGTCAAACTTGTTTCTTGGAATTTTCATCGGGATACTTGCATTCTGCAAATGGATATTTCGCAGGACACTCTCCAGTCAAATGCAGTACCATCTTTGGTTCCTTCTCTTCTTTTTCCTGCTTGTTCCTTTTGTCCCGGTATGCTCTTTTTCTCTGCCCGCACAAATTTCTTCATTTTTCAGTACATTTTCCTCCCAGAAAGGATTTGCCCATCACCCTCTCACAGACAGCCCTCTTTCTTCCACATTTTCAAACACTTCTGAATGGATGAATGATTTTACAATATCTATGAGCAGGCAGGTTCCTTCCATTGCAGGACAGATTCTTTTTTTGCTATGGTGCACAGGGATTGGGATCATGTTCATTTTTTTTATCCGTTCTGTCCGGCAGCTATATCACTTAAGCAGTACAGCACTTCCTCTGGAAAATGCTGAAATTTCTTCTTTGTATATAAGCTGCCTGAAAGAGCTTGGTATTACGCGGAACATCCCCGTCTATACCACTGCCTTTCTTCCATCACCTGCGATTACCGGAATTTTTCAACCTCGCATTTACCTTCCACTTCGTCTGATTTCCGGTTATCCTCACAGTGCCCTCCGCTACATTCTCCTGCACGAATTGCAGCACTATCGCCAAAAAGATGGCCTGTTGAATCTTTTTCTAAATATTTTCTGTGCACTCTACTGGTTCAATCCGGCTGTCTGGTATGTCCTTCATGAAATACGCATCGACCGTGAAATCGCCTGTGATACTTCTGTTTTGGAAACCTTAGGCGAAACTTCCTGTCAGGAGTATGGTGCCGCTTTAATTAATTTTGCTGAGACACTTTCTCACACTCCCTTTTCCTTCTCTGTCGGACTTGGCGGATCGATGCCGCAGATGAAGCGGAGGATCCTTAATATCGCCTCCTATCAAGCTCCCACACAGTGGAAAAAGGCGAAAGGCTACGCCCTGGTTCTGGTGATTTCTCTACTGTTGATCAGTATGTCCCCTGTGTTGTCTATGCAGGCCGCAAAGGAAACTTCCTTCCGCCCAGATCCCTCGGACAGCATTGTTTCTACTATTGATCTTTCTTCTTATTTCAGAGATTATGAAGGTACTTTTGTATTATACGATTTGCAAAAGGATCATTACCAAATTTATCATCCCGAACAGGCATACAAAAGAATTTCCCCGGATTCTACCTACAAACTCTATAGTGCTCTGTTCGGATTGGAAGAAAAAATTATTACTCCAAAAGATTCCATGATCCCATGGGATCACAATCATTATCCGTTTGATGCCTGGAATAAAAACCATACCTTGGACTCTGCAATGTCTGCTTCGGTCAACTGGTATTTCCAGACAATCGACAAAAAATTGGGGCACGGCAAAATCCGTTCTTACCTACAGCAGATTCATTATGGGAACGAATCGATCGATCAATCTGATTCTTACTGGATGGAGTCTTCCTTAAAAATTTCTGCCTTCGAACAAGTCAGCCTGCTGACAGATTTCTATCAAAATACCTTTGCTTTTAATCCGGAACATATTGCTGCCGTAAAAGATTCCATCCGCCTGATTACACACGGCAAAAACACACTTTATGGAAAAACAGGAACCGGTAATGTCAATGGGCAAAATGTAAATGGATGGTTCATCGGATATATCGAAAACTCACAAAATACATATTTGTTTGCCACAAATATTCAGGCAGAACAGCAGGCCTCCGGAAGCACTGCATCACAGATTACACTGGATCTATTAGAGGATATGGGAATTTGGAATTGACTATATCCTTGAAACCGTAAAAACCCCTTACGCTTTCATTGCGTAAGGGGTTCTGTTATTGAAACTAATTAAGTTTCCACACCTATTCTATACGGTGTATTACTTGTTATTGATTGCAGCCTGTGCAGCAGCTAATCTTGCGATCGGCACACGGAATGGTGAACAAGATACATAGTCTAATCCAATCTTATGGCAGAATTCTACGGAACTTGGATCTCCACCGTGCTCTCCACAGATACCTACATGTAAATCTGGATTTGCCGGTCTTCCTAATTTCACAGCTGTCTCCATTAATTTACCTACACCGATCTGGTCTAATTTTGCAAATGGATCGTTCTCGAAGATTTTTGCATCGTAGTATCCTTCTAAGAATTTACCAGCATCATCACGAGAGAATCCGAATGTCATCTGTGTTAAGTCGTTTGTACCGAAGCAGAAGAAATCAGCTTCTTTTGCAATCTCATCAGCTGTAAGAGCAGCTCTTGGAATCTCGATCATTGTACCTACATGGTATTTTAATTCAACACCAGCAGCTTCGATCTCAGCATCTGCTGTCTCTACAACAACTTTCTTCACATATTTTAATTCTTTGATATCTCCGATTAACGGAATCATGATCTCTGGGCAAACATCCCAGTCAGCATGTGCTTTCTGTACATTGATTGCTGCACGGATCACAGCTCTTGTCTGCATTCTTGCGATTTCTGGATAAGTAACTGCAAGACGGCATCCACGATGTCCCATCATTGGGTTGAATTCATGTAAAGAATCAATGATTGCTTTGATCTGTTCAACTGTTTTTCCCTGAGTATCAGCAAGTTTCTTAATATCTTCCTCTGTTGTCGGAACGAATTCATGTAACGGTGGATCTAAGAAACGGATTGTTACCGGATTACCTTCTAATGCTTCATATAAAGCTTCGAAGTCTCCCTGCTGTTCTGGAAGGATCTTCTCAAGAGCAGCTTCTCTTTCTTCTAATGTCTCAGAACAGATCATTTCACGGAATGCATCAATTCTGTTTCCTTCGAAGAACATATGCTCTGTACGGCAAAGTCCGATACCTTCAGCGCCAAGCTCACGAGCTTTTCTTGCATCTGCTGGAGTATCCGCATTTGTTCTTACTCCTAATGTTCTATATTTATCAGCCCATCCCATGATTCTTCCGAATTCACCAGCGATTGTAGCGTCTACTGTCGGGATGATTCCGTCGTAGATGTTACCTGTAGAACCGTCAAGAGAGATTGGATCTCCTTCATGGTATTCTTTTCCAGCTAATGTAAATTTCTTGTTTGCTTCATCCATTGTGATGTCACCACATCCAGATACACAGCATGTACCCATACCACGAGCAACAACGGCAGCGTGAGATGTCATACCACCACGAACTGTTAAGATACCCTGAGCAGCTTTCATACCTTCAATATCTTCCGGTGATGTCTCAAGACGAACAAGAACAACTTTTTCTCCTCTTGCAGCCCACTCTTTTGCATCTTCTGCTGTGAAGACAATCTTACCGCAAGCAGCTCCTGGAGATGCTCCTAAAGCTTTTCCAACTGGTACAGCTTTCTTTAATTCTGCAGCATCAAACTGTGGGTGAAGTAATGTATCTAAGTTACGAGGATCGATCATTGCAACAGCTTTCTCTTCTGTGATCATTCCTTCGTCTACTAAATCACAAGCGATCTTTAAAGCAGCCTGAGCTGTTCTCTTACCGTTACGTGTCTGTAACATGTAGAGTTTCTTATCTTCGATTGTGAATTCCATATCCTGCATATCTCTGTAGTGATCTTCCAAAGTCTTGCAGATTCCTACGAACTGTTCGTAAACTTCTGGCATAACTTCTTTTAACTGGTCAATCTTCTGTGGTGTACGAACACCTGCAACAACGTCTTCACCCTGAGCGTTCATTAAGAACTCACCCATTAAGTGTTTCTCTCCTGTTGCTGGGTCACGAGTAAATGCAACACCTGTACCAGATGTCTCTCCCATGTTACCGAATGCCATCATCTGTACGTTTACAGCTGTTCCCCAAGAATATGGGATATCGTTGTCACGACGGTAAACGTTAGCACGTGGGTTATCCCAAGAACGGAATACAGCTTTTACAGCACCCATTAACTGTTCTTTTGGATCTGTAGGGAATTCTTCCCCAATCTTTTCTTTATATTCAGCTTTGAACTGTTCAGCAAGTTTCTGTAAATCTTCTGCTGTGAGGTCAACGTCCTGAGTTACACCTTTTTCAGCTTTCATCTCGTCGATCAGTTCTTCAAAATATTTTTTACCGACTTCCATAACTACGTCAGAGTACATCTGGATAAATCTTCTATAGCAATCCCATGCCCAACGTGGATTTCCTGATTTTTCAGCTAATACTTTGACAACTTCTTCATTTAATCCGAGGTTTAAGATTGTATCCATCATACCTGGCATAGAAGCTCTTGCTCCAGAACGAACAGATACAAGAAGTGGATTTTCTTTGTCACCGAATTTCTTTCCAGTAACTTCTTCCATTTTAACGATTGCGTCCATGATCTGTTCCATGATCTCATCGTTAATTTTTCTTCCATCTTCATAATATTGTGTACAAGCATCTGTTGTGATTGTGAATCCCTGTGGCACTGGAAGACCTAACTTTGTCATCTCTGCAAGGTTAGCACCTTTACCGCCAAGAGTGTTTCTCATGCTTGCGTCACCTTCGGTGAACATATAAACCCATTTTGCCATGTCTAAACGACCTCCTAAAAATATTTTGCTTTAGTATAAAACATGAAAAATACGACTTTTTGCCATGAAGTCGTTCATCTTTTATATATCCAATAACGGTTTCCCCCGCTATCTGTATATCATTTTATCTGTTTTACTTCGGATAGTCAAGGACTTTCTTGGTAAAAACTACTGTTTTGTTACTTTTTTATCAAAGAATCTTCTATCTGCTCTTACTCTCACCCTCGAAGTGTTGCAATCAACCGTTTGGTATATAAAAGCAGGTCCAATCCATCTGTAATATTTCTCACACAGATATCTGCTTTTGCCCCAAGTTTCCCACACATTCCTTCTTCTCCCATCACAGCAACAGACAACCCTGCAATTCGGCACATTTCCAGATCATTTCTTCCGTTTCCTATGCAGACACAGTGATCAGCGCCAAGCGTTTCCACAATCTTTCGCTTTTCCTCTGCCGCTTCACTTGTCGGAAATGTATGTATTTGTACCGGAAGTTGCTGACACAATTTCCTCACAGTCCCATGTGTATCTGCAGTCACAATATAGATTTCCAACTGTTCCGAAAGCTGTTGCAAACGCTCAGCAACCCCTTTTTGCAATGCCCCATCCAATGCAATTGTTCCATTATAATCCAGGATCAAATACCTCATCTGCAGTTTCTGATATCCCGGGATTTCCACTGTAATTCCTCGCTGCTGCTTTGGCATAGTTTCTTTCTCTGCCTGCTTTGTCTCTCTCATCGTTTCCTTCCCTCTCCCATTCCCTCTTGCAAGAGATTTAGTCTATCACCTTCACGGATGTCATGACCGGCTGCTCTTCTGTCGGAATCGTGCCGTTATTGTCTGTCGGTTCTGCATCTTCACAGATTCTATCTACAACATCCATACCTTCTGTCACATATCCAAACGCCGCATAACTTCCGTCCAGATGTTTGCTGTCCTCATGGACGATAAAGAACTGGGAACTTGCGCTGTCGTTTGCGCGAGAACGCGCCATGGAAATCGCACCCCTCGTATGTAAAAGGTTGTTTTCCACTCCGTTTTGAGAAAATTCACCTTTGATCGTCTGATCAGATCCTCCGGTGCCATCGCCTCTTGGATCTCCGCCTTGGATCATAAATCCACTCATAATTCTGTGAAAAGTCAGTCCGTCATAAAAACCTTCCTTTGCAAGATTTACAAAATTTGTCACTGTGATCGGCGCTTCATCTGCATCCAGCTCCACTTTAATCGTCCCATAATCCTTCACCTGGATTTCTACATGATGTTTTCCGGTAAGAAGATTCTCTTCACCACCTTCTGTTCCCTTTTCTGTCTTCGTTGTATCTTTTGAGGCTTCTTCCTTCCCTTTTCCACATCCTGCAAATATACTCATCCCTAAAAGGATTGCAAGCAAGATCGATACCGTCTTCTTCATCTTAATTTTTCTCCTGTCACTCATATTTTTTAAGTTTCCCCTATCATAGCATAGTTTTGCCAGAATGTAATCTCATTTTATCTTCTATCCTTATTATTCTCTGTTACAATTCTCTGTATAATGCTTTCAATATCCTGTCCCGTAATAGAAATATCTACAATCTCTCCATATTTTCCCAGTTCTACCATAATTTCCATTGGATTCTTTTCCTCCGGACGATATATGATTTCTAAATGGTAATCATCTACAACCTTAACATTCATACCTGCCGCTTTTGAACTTCTAGCCATTTCCACTGCATTTTTCTTTACTTCCACTGTAATCCGCTTAAATTCTGTAAACTCTTTGCGGATGTGCTCCATATCCGAATCCACAACAATTTTTCCTTTATTAATCAGGATAATTCTCTTACAGAGTGCTTCTATATCCTGGAAATCATGAGAAGTAACGATAAATGTTGTCTTTTTTTCCTCATTCATCTGTTTGATAAATGCACGTATCCGCTGTTTTGACTCCGCATCCAATCCAATTGTCGGTTCATCTAAATACACAATTTTAGGATTATGCAAAAATGCTGCCGTAATATTGCAACGCATTCTTTGTCCTAAGGATAATTGCCTCTCCGGCACATTCAAAAGTTTCTCCAGTCCTAAAATATCCCGAAATTTTTCAATATTCTCATCAAATATCGGTTTCGGAATTTCATAGAGTCTTTGCAGAACACGAAAAGACTCTATAATAGGAACATCCCACCATAACTGGGAACGATTTCCGAACACCACCCCGATCTGCTTATTATTCTGGATCCGCTTCTTGATCGGTTCTATCCCATCCACAATGATTTTTCCGGACGTAGGGGTAAGTACACCTGAAAGCATTTTGATTGTTGTTGATTTTCCACTTCCATTCGGACCTACATATCCCACTGATTCTCCACGTTCTATCTGGAAATTAATATCATCCACCGCACAAAAATTATCAAACTGTGGAGTCAAAAAACCTTTCACTCCGCCAATCAACCCTGGCTGTACGATTTTTCTTTTATATTCCTTACATAAATGCTGCACTTCTATCATCTTCACCGTTCTTAATTCCTCTCATTTATATCACATTTGTATTATAAGCACTGATTCGCCATTCCTTTTAAGTACCTGTACTATCATATTTTTTCATTCCACAACACCAAATGAGCACTGCTGCCAGCGCAAAGAGCAATGTCACTGCCAAAAGCCACATCGGTACACACATCTTTGTTTTCCCAAGTAAATACATTGCCGGATAATATCCAATAAAGCCGAACGGTATCACTACGGTAAAAAGCACTTGAAAAACTGCCGGAAATATATTAATCGGATATTTTGCAAATTCACGAAAAGTCTGTATAAGATCTGCAATCTCATTTCCCTGGACAAGCCAGAAATTAAGCGCATTAAAAATCAAATAGAGGGAAGAATTCAAAATTGTGCCCATCACGAGAAACTCGATTAAAAATGCGATCAAACTAATCGAACACTCTACCCCTGATTTTGCGAGCGACCAAATCATCAAAGAGCACGGCAGAAAAAAACTGACTAACGACGCAAATTCCATTCGAAATGTCAGCATTTGAAACAAAACAGAAGCCGGACGTATCAAAAAAATATCCAACTTTCCCTTCCTAACAAAACTCCCAATGCTCCATACATTATCTAAAAGTCCCCGGCTAATAGCCTCCGTCATTGCACCCAGGGAAAATATCAAGCAGACACCATATATACTCCACTCCCCAAGAGTACCAACTACATTTGCGATTGCAAATACGCCAAGAAATCCTGCTGCTTCCCTCGCAATAATAGAAATCAAGCGAATAGTACTATCCATCGGATATTGTACAAGGCATAACATCCCTATTCTTAAAAATTCCTGATACAATCGAAAATAATATTTCAATCTTTTCACTCTTCTATCCTCCTTGGACAATCACTTTCCGAATCACCATATGATACAACAAATGAGCTATTGCTCCCATTATTATACACCAGAATATCTGAAGTCCCATATATCCCATGCATTCTTCCAATCTATATTTCCCAAGAAAAATATTTAACGGAACTGATACCATACCCGCAAATGGAAGAAGTCCAAATACCCTTGCAACTCCTTCCGGAAATAAAGCTAATGGTACAACCCCGCCAGATAATATGGACAATACTGCAGTCTTTGTAAATGCCATGCCAAACATACTGAGTGTATAAAAAGAAGCTAGTCCAACCATAAATTCCACATAAAATAAAATTACCAGCGCCAACAACACACTAATTAAAAACAAAAGAAATTCCCCGGCTCCTGCCGGACCTACTCCTCTCAATATAAAAAAAGAAATTAAAGAAACCGGAATTCCCTTCCATAAAATAAAATATGCAAACTCTCCACTGCGCCGTGCAAATAATGTATAAAACAACGTCACCGGACGTAAAAGTTCTGTCCCAATCGTTCCTTCATATACCCACTCTGCAAATTGCATATTAATTCCACCTGCAAACTGTGACGATAAAACCTTGGACAAAATGACATACGTTATCATCTCCCCCATCGTAAATCCAACAAGTTCATTCTCTCCCATAAACACAATTTTCCATAAAAAATAGTAACTGAAAATAGACACAAGTGTACCAATCGTATTAAACCACACTGCTTTCGTGTATGCCATCTTTTCCAAAAATGTCATTCTCACAAGATAATAAAATTTTTTCATTGACATCTCCCCCCCACTTGGCTTTTTATACTGTTTTTTTGTACAAAAAATGCACGATTATAAAACCGTGCATTTTTTACTTTTCGTCTTCTGATATTTCTATTACATATTCGATTAAATTCTAGCCTTTGATACCAGACTGTGCAACACCTTCGATAAACTGTTTCTGGAAGATGAAGAACAGTACGATCATCGGAATAACTGCCATTACGGCACCTGCCATCTGTGCCGGGTAGTTTGTAGCATATTGTCCTTTCAGTGTAGAAAGTGCTGGAGCTAATGTCATCTTAGCCGGATCTGTGTTAACGATCAATGGCCACATGAAATCATTCCATGCAAATTTCGCTGTAAAGATTACCAGCGCTACGATACCTGGCTGTACTAACGGAAGCATGATCTTTCCAAAAATCTGGAATCTGTTACATCCGTCAAGCAATGCTGCTTCTTCCAATTCCTTTGGCAGTGACATAAAGAACTGTCTCAATAAGAACGTACCAAATGCACTGAACAAGTTCGGGAGGAAGAGACCCGGTAAGGTATTGATCAATCCTAAATTCTGAATGATCAAGTACTGTGGGATTAAGAAAATCTGTCCCGGTACCATTAAGATAGATAACAAGATCATGAAAATCGCATTTTTAAATGGAAAATCAATTCTTGCAAATCCATAAGCTGCCATTGTACAAAATGCAACCTGTACCAATACCGTAATGATGGTTACCACAATCGTATTGATATATACTTTTCCGAACGGCAGAATCTCAAGTACATATTTATAAGAGTCGAACTGCCAATGTTCCGGTAAAATTGACGGCGGTATCTGCATAGATTCCGGCAATGTCTTAAATGATGTAAACACCATCCAGAGGAATGGGAATACTGTGACTGCAATACCTGCGATCAAAAGAATGTGTATAAGCAAATGATTTCTTGTAGATGTCTTTTTCATCGTATTTCCTCCTTTCCTCTAATCGTAGTTTACCCATTTCTTCTGTCCGACCAACTGGATCACTGTGATGATCATGATCACTGCGAACATAAAGATAGAAATTGCTGCTGCATAACCTTTTTCTCCATACATAAACGCATTCTGATAGAACAAAACGTTCATGGTCTTTACTTTGTTGAACGCCGGGTTCGTTACTGGATCGACCATCATATAGATGCTGTCGAATACCTGGAACGCACCGATCAGACCTGTGATCATTACGAAAAAGATCGTTGGAGAAAGTAACGGGATTGTAATCTTAAAGAACTGTTTTACTGGTCCTGCTCCGTCGATTGCCGCTGCTTCATAATAAGATCTTGAAATTCCCTGCATACCCGCAAGAAGAATGATCATATTATAACCAACACTTCCCCAGATTGCCACGATCATTACGCAGAACAATGCGGTATGCGGGTTTGTAAGCCAACTCTGCCCTTCGATTCCAAAAATTCCAAGAACCGTATTTAAAATACCGAAATCTCCGTGAAAGATCAATTTCCATACAAGTGCTACTGCTACTGACATCGTTACTGATGGCAGGAAGTAGATTGTCCGATAAAAGGAAGTTCCTTTGATCTTGGAATTTAAGAGGGATGCCACTAACAGTGACAGCGCCAGCCCGATCGGCACTGTCACAACGGCATATAAAAGTGTATTTTTCATGGCGAGCATCAGATCTGGTTCTTGGAACAGACGTTGATAGTTGCTGATTCCGCAGAAGGTTGCCATGTTAAATTTGTTTACATCATTAAAACTGAACCAGAAGTTCTGGATAAACGGAAATACATAGAAGATCAGAAGTCCGATCGTAACCGGCGCAATAAATACGTAGCCTGCTACCCAGTCTTTCTTCTCACGTCTGCTCGCTTTCCGCCTTACTTTTTTCTTTCCTTCGCCCATTTGTATCTACCTACTTTACTTTGCGTTCATTTCATCAAGAATTGCATCTGCCTCTGGCTTAATGCTCTTACAAGCCTCTTCTAATGTGATTTCTCCCTGCCAAGCCTGCTCTAAGTAAGTTTTTT
This sequence comes from Faecalimonas umbilicata, assembly GCF_004346095.1. GTDB lineage: Bacteria > Bacillota > Clostridia > Lachnospirales > Lachnospiraceae > Faecalimonas > Faecalimonas umbilicata. The sequence continues at coordinate 21,193 of NZ_SLZV01000002.1, forward strand.
CAACCTGAGAAAGTTTTGCAGTCACTTTACAGTGAGGAAGTAATTCTGTGTTCGGTACATTGTCAAGGAATACCTGAAGATTTAAGTCTTTATGTGTATCTAAGAATAATTCCTGGCAGTCATTTCTAGCAGAGATAACTGTACCTGATTTTCCTTGGATTTCCTGAGCTTCTTTGCTTCCTAACCATAATGCGAAGTCTTTTGCTTCTTCTGGGTGTTTTGTATTTGCAGATACAGAGAATGCAAGACCATTGATGATATCTTTATCTACACCATTGAAAGAAGGTCTTTTTACGATTCCGTATTTTCCTTCTAATGTTTTATTATAAGAAGGAATCATGTAGTTTCCTGAGAAGTACATTGCTAACTGTCCGCCCTGGAACATACTGTCTGGATCTGTATCTGTCATCTGCTGTAATGTTGGTGAAAGTCCGTCTAATACAAGATCTAACCATGGCTGGATACCTTCGATTGTCTCTTTTTTATCCCATCCTGTTTCTGTGTTATCTTCATTTAAGAAATATCCACCGTTTGCGAATACAGCTGCATCATATGTAGTCTGTCCGGAGTTACGGTTAATTGCTGTCGGATAAACTCCGTCCGGAAGACCTGCTGCTTGTAAGTCTTCACAAGTTTTTCTGAAATCTTCAAATGTCCATCCATCTGTTGGATAAGCAACTCCTGCCTGGTCAAAGATTTCTTTGTTGTAGAATACGGCATTTGTATCGAAATCTTTCGGGATTCCGTATAATTTACCTTCTACTGTATATCCATCTACCAGTGGTGCCGGGAAATTATCATGCACCTTTAAGTCTGACTCTTTCTCTGCATCTGTTAAATCCATTAAAATTCCTGCGTCTGCATATTCTTCTACATGAAGCACGTTCATAGTGATGATATCCGGAGCAGATCCACCTGTTGCGCTTGCCTCTAATTTTGTCCAGTACTCATTCCATGTTGTAAGCTGTGTCTTTACTGTTACATTTGGATTTTCTTTTGAGTATGCCTCTGCCATCTGTTTCATAACCGGTTCTTGGTCAGAATCCCACACACTCATCACAAGCTCAACTTTTCCATCTTTGCTTCCGCCTTTGTCGCTTCCACCACATCCAGCTAACAATGTAGTTCCTGTTGTCGCAACTAATCCTAAAGCGACTAATTTTTTCAGATTCTTTTTCATTGAAATCATCCTCCTTTTGGTTTATATCATGCGGCAGTTATTTGCCGCCTGGTAACAAATTTGTATTATATACTATCTTCTATAAGTATCCAGTTCGATTACTGCCCCACCATTTAATCTGGACTCCTCAGCAGCCAATGCACAATAATGACTCTCCACAGATTGTTCCACAGAAGTTGTGCTCTTTGTCGGACCTGATTCATTGATCAACATATCAAGAAACTCTTCGATCATCCGGTTGTCGCCGCCACCGTGTCCTGAGAAATCAGTTGCCAGTGTGCGTACATCTATCACTTCCGGTTCTTTTCCAAACACATTGACTTGAATGGTATTTTCTCCCATATCGGCGATAATCTCACCTAAAGTTCCCATGATCTTCGCATATCGATTTCCGGCAGCTGTATATGCCGTAAACGCACACATTGTATGGCTGATCGTCGATCCATCTGTCATATTTAAATTAACAACTTGATGGTCTACTACATTATTGTCACAGTGATATACACATCGTCCATACGGTCCCGTCTGAATTGCTTCGCGTACACTTTCCACTGTTGGATGAAGTGCCACCACATTGACCGGCCAGTCTGTATTTCCATTTTGAACACCTGTCACTGGATCTGTAATATAAATTTTCTCTGCATCATACGGGCACTGATCTTTCACTTTACATCCATCCATGCATCTGTGTGCCGCTCCTTCTGGTGCTTTATCTTCCCGGAACAGATAGGTATTTCCGAAAGAAGATACCGATTTACAAGTCTTTCCTGTCAGCCATAATAAAATATCCATATCATGACAGCACTTCTGAAGGATCATTGGACTTGTCGTATTAGAATTTCTCCAGTTTCCTCTGACAAAGCTGTGTGCCTGATGCCAATACCCTACATTTTCTACCGAATTCACAGATACTATTTCACCAATCGTTCCTTCATCGATCAGATCTTTGATCTTCGTATAAAATGGAGTATATCTGAGAACGTGACAGACAATTACTTTTCTATCACATTCCTGTGCAACCTTCACAATCTCTCTGCATTCATCCAGATCCGGCGAAATCGGTTTTTCCAGTAATAGGTGATATCCTTTTCTCAATGCCGGAATTGCCTGTCGCACATGTTGTCTATCCTGTGTTGTAATAAACATCACATCTGCAAGTTTTTCTCTGGCGATCATCTCCTCCGCACTCTGAAAGCACATCTCCTCCGGAATCTGATATTCTGCTGCAACCGCTTTTACTTTCTCTGGATCAATATCTGCAATTGCCACAATCTCCATCTTTTCCGGAAACAGTTTTGCCGTTGGTGCATATGTATCTTTCCCTCGGCTTCCAAGCCCTGCCAGCGCAACTTTTATTCTCTTACTCATCTTTCTTCTCCTCTGTTATAAGTTTGTTTGAATACTCGATTCTTGGTTGTCTGTTGTCTATATTCGTTCTTTATTTATTCTTATTATATATTTTATTGCACATAAATGCTTACAAGATAATCTCCTAAACTTGTCTTATTGTCCTGTATTTGTCATTTAGGACATTTTATATTCCTTTTTCTGTTCTCCTCTGTCCATTTTGACGAGAAATGCTTTCAAAATCCGTCTTAGTTTTCCCTGCTCCTGCTCATCCTTAGTCTTTCCTGCGTTCGTCAAATTCAACAGACAGATTTTTCTCTGCACAGCAAAGCAGCCTTTTTGTAAAAATTGAATCAAAAAAGACAAGGAATCCCTTCGATCTTTTTTGATCTATTTCCTTGTCTTTTCTCATTTTGTACTTATCTGTCTCTGTTTTTATCGAATCTGGTATGTCTGTGCCTGGAAATCTACCGTAACAACTGTTCCGTCAGCAAATGTTGTTCTCTGTACTTCTGGATTTCCATCTACCATCTCATGGCGCACCATCTCACATTTCGCAACTTTCTCATGCAGATCTGATACGACTTTACATCTCTTAATCTGATCTTCGATGGTAATTTCCACTCCTCCTGCGAAAGAACCGTCTGTATTCTGATATGCACCATCTCTCACAAGATATGGAGCACCTCCGTTTAACACTGCATACAGCATGTAGTCTTCTTCCTCACTTACCTTGTCCATCATCCATGGCTCGATCAGACAGTCATGATAAACAAGATTAAATAACGGCACCGGAATTCCTTTCTTTGGACTTCCCGGTCGATCCAGCATGAAATCATATGGAGCATAATGGCAAAATACGAGACTTGGGATTGCCCAGTCGTTCACTTCCTCAGAACTTGGAAGAATTCCTTTTGACAGAAGATACTCAAAGCATGCATTTCTGTATTCGTAACATTCTCTTCTTGTCATCTTATGCCATGGATGAGAACACTCATCCCCTTCATTACATGTGAATACATCCAGGTAAGCACAATCCAGTTTAATTCCATTGTCCATGATCTCTGTAAAGTTTCGCTTCACATAAAAAGGAGCCTGTGTCGCACAGAGATATGTCTGCGGACCTCCTGCCCAGCGCGCATGACTTGGAATTGTCCCATCTGCGAGACGTGTCGCAAAATTCTCATCAAACGTTTTTGCTGCATAGTAGTAATCTCTGTACTGGTCGTGGATTCCAAACAAATATCCGCATTCATGCATCGTGTCGGACAGTTCTTTCATCGCTTTCCATCCGCCTGCTTTCTCACATGCCGGAAGGTAATCCGGGTGCTGATTATCATATCCTGGTTCTGCCCATCCATCTAAATGCAGGTATAATTTTTCCACACCAAGTTCATGGAATTTTTTAATCTCTTCTGTTCTCACGGAGAATGGCGTCAGATGATTGTTCTTATCCGGATTCTCTGCATCATAGAAATCAGAGTTTGTCATTACCTGTGTCTTAATTCCCTTATGTAAAAATGCAGATCCGATCAGTTGATCAATAGAAGGAGTCTTTACTGCCTTCTCTGCCAGAGATTTGAATCTTCCCTTTTCGATCACATAGTTTCTGTAAATCTTGCAGAGATCATTGTAATCACAATCCTTGACAAAGCTGTATTTCATCACGCGGCGGTAATCCATCTTGCCCAGACTTGGCTCCCAGCGGATTCCCACATGAGTGTATGGTCCTTCTGCCGGATGTTCTGTATAATATGCTGCATTCCACGGCTGCTCACAAATTGCAATATATCCTGCGCGATCCTTTACCTGTCCAAACCATGGCATATATGCACCTGCAGTTCCCATAAAACCATCAAATACAACTTTATCCACTGCTGTTTTCCATGTATTTGGCACCAGCAATCCCTGTTGCCAGTTCAAAAGTGTATACCAGCTGTCTTTCTTCTCATCAAACTCCATGTATCCCGGCCAGTACACGGATTTTACTTTAACTGTCTCTGTGGAAAGTGGCACCCACTCAAAAAATACATCTCCGGACACCTCTTCAATCCATACGATTGTGTCAAATGCGATGCCTGCATCTGCTCCATTTAACTCAAATCCCTCAAAATGGCTTAAGATTCCATGTCCGATTCCCGTCTTCCACTCCTCATGTGAAATCTTCTTCGCATCTGCAAAATAGATTGTTCCTTCCTCACATTCCATGCGTGGACGGAATCCTTCTCCCCAGTTCCAGCTATCTCCTTCATGTGTGATCGTAAATGACAATCTGCTCTCGTCAAAGCGGATCTCCGTTCCTTTTGTATAAATGTTCTCCAACTTTTATACCCTCTCTTTCTTTATGATTCCTGCTGCCGTTCACACAGCGAACAATAACAACATCTCTTCTATCTATTATATATTGTTCTGTGGAAAACCGCTTATTTTATCATCTATGCTTATTGTCTTATTATCCAATTTCTGATAGAATAACCAAGTAAAAAACAGAACCTATTTAAAAAAACAATCACTGAGAATCATTTGCAATCGGCAAATGATCACACTGGAGGAAAGATACAATGGGATATGTCAGTACACGCATGAAAAAAGAAATCAATATCGAGAGCATTGTCACCATACACTATTTTGAATATATGAAAAATTTCGTCTTTCAAGGAGAATCTCACGATTTTTGGGAATTACTCTATGTAGATAAAGGAGAAGTATCTGTTCGCGCAGAAAATGAATGGCTCACACTCCACGCAGGGGATATTATCTTTCATCGGCCAAATGAATTTCATGCCTTTGAGTCCATTGGCGAAAAAGCACCAAACCTTGTCGCGATCTCCTTCTACTGCTTTTCACCCGCCATGCACTTGTTCCAGAAACTACACACCACTCTGACTTTAGAAGAACGTACGATCATCTCGCAGATCATTGCTGAGGCAAGACTTGCATTTTCTACCCCGCTTCATGAGCCGCGCATCGAACAAGTTCATATTTCCGAGGAAGCTCCTTTTGGCGCACAGCAATTGATTACCCTTTACCTCGAACTGTTTCTGATCACAATCCAGCGAAACAGATCCTCCTCCGGTCAGTTAGAACATTCTCCTGAACCACCGCTCATGGAATCTCCCGCCAATATTACGGCAAAACAGAACCAGTTTCAACAGATTTCGACTTATATGGAAGAACATATCTGCGACCACCTGACAATTCCACTGATCTGCTCCCAATTCTCGATCAGCCGTTCTGCCTTACAGGCACTGTTCCACAAAGAAAAAAACTGCGGTGCGATCGAGTATTTCAGTCAGATGAAGATTGAATATGCAAAAGAAATCATTCGGATCGGAACAATGAACTTCACCGAGATTGCTCATTACCTGTCTTATAGTTCCCTCCAGTATTTCTCCAAACAATTCAAGAAAGCAACCGGGATGTCCCCACTGGAATATTCTTCTTCGGTAAAGGGAATCTCCAATGCATTCTCGCATTCAACAAAAGAAAAGCTGCATCCATAAGTTCTTCGCCTAATGTAAACTCCCCCCTTTTTAGAATTTACCGCTTTCACAGTGCTTCTAAAAAGAGGGGATTTCTATTTTCTATTTTCTATTCTATTTTAGCAATCTCTGCCTTTGCTTCCTGATCTTATGCATCTTTTAAGAATGCTTTATATCCTTTTACAGCTTCGTATACGTCTACCTTACTTGTAATCTCCCATGGAGCGTGCATGCAAAGTACAGCCACACCACTATCGATCACGTTCATGACATGTCTTGCAAGAACGTATGCGATTGTTCCGCCACCTCCGACGTCTACTGCACCGAGTTCTGCTGTCTGGAATGCAACGTTGTTGTCATCCATGATCTTGCGAAGTTCTGCAACATATTCTGCGTTGGCATCGTTAGATCCACCTTTTCCGCCGCTTCCTGTATATTTATTAAACACAAGACCGTGTGCAAAGAATGCAGAATTTTTCTTCTCGAAGCTTGCTGCATATAACGGATCAAATGCAGCACTTACATCTGAAGAAAGCATCTTAGAATTTGCCATTGCACGGCGGAACTTCACTTCTGAATATCCTTCCACAACATCCATCAGTTCTACGACTGCATTCTCAAAGAATTTAGATGTCATACCAGTTGCTCCGACACTTCCGATTTCTTCTTTGTCCACAAGGATACAGCATGCTGTTCTCTTCACATCTTTTGTCTCTAACATTGCGAGTAAAGATGTAAATGCACAAACTCTGTCATCCTGTCCGTATGCCATAATCATACTTCTGTCAATTCCACATTCTCTTGCCTTTCCAGCCGGAACGATCTCAAGCTCTGCTGAGAGGAAGTCTTCTTCTTCGATGTTGTAGTTCTCTTTTAATAACTTTAATACACCTGCTTTGACAGCGTCTTTTTCTTCTCCCTCTAATGGCTTGTTGGCAATCAAGAGATCTAATTTTTCACCTTCGATCACAGTTCTTGCCGGTTTATCCAGCTGTTCTCTTGATAAATGTACAAGAAGATCTGTAATCACAAGTACCGGATCATCTTCTTTTTCACCGATTACGATCTCAACTTTTGTTCCATCTTTTCTCACTACGACTCCGTGAAGTGCAAGTGGTGTTGCTACCCACTGGTATTTTTTGATTCCGCCATAGTAATGTGTATCTAAATAAGCAAACTCATTGTCTTCACATAATGGGTTCTGTTTTACATCAATACGTGGAGAGTCGATATGTGCTCCTAAAATATTCATACCTTTTTCTAAAGGCTCTTCTCCGAGCTGGAACAATACGATAGATTTTCCCATGCACTGGCTGTAAACTTTTGAGCCTTTCTGTAATTTTACTCCGCTTGCAATCGCAGATTCAAGACTCTGATATCCAGCTTCTTCTGCAAGGCGGATACACTCTGTCACACATTCTCTCTCTGTCTTTCCTGCATCAAGGTATTCTCTGTATGCAGCATTCACTTTTTCAAGCACTTCTAATTCAGCTGCATCATAGTTATTCCACTGATTTTCTCTTTTCATTTTGTCGTCGCTCCTTTTTGTTTTCTCTATATGCAATGTATGGTAAAATTTACTTTTCACCATACATCTCATAGCATTCTGAGTATCGCGTACTCCTATTAAAATTCAAATTTCTTTTCAAAATATGCTTTCAGATCTTCGATCTTGATTCGCTCCTGTTCCATCGTATCACGATCTCTGACTGTAACCGCTCCGTCTTCTTCAGACTCAAAGTCGTATGTAACACAGAACGGAGTTCCGATCTCATCCTGACGGCGATAGCGCTTTCCGATATTTCCACGGTCATCAAACTCACAATTGTAAGTCTTTGACAGCTCTGCAAATACTTTCTCTGCGCCTTCATTTAATTTCTTAGAAAGCGGAAGCACACCAATCTTGATCGGTGCAAGCGCCGGATGGAAATGCATCACTGTACGGGTATCTCCACCTTCCAACTCTTCTTCATCATATGCGCTGCAAAGGAATGCAAGAACCATACGGTCTGCTCCCAGTGACGGCTCGATGACATACGGAATATATTTTTCTTTCTTCTCATCATCAAAGTAAGTCAGATCCTGTTTGGAGACTTCCTGATGCTGTGACAAGTCATAGTCCGTTCTGTCTGCGATTCCCCAGAGTTCTCCCCATCCAAATGGGAATAAGAATTCTACGTCGGATGTCGCCTTACTATAGAAGCATAACTCTTCCGGCGAATGGTCTCTGACTCTGATCTCCTCCTCTTTCAATCCAAGAGAGCTCAACCAGTCAAGACAGAATTTCTTCCAATATGCAAACCACTCTAAATCTGTACCCGGCTCACAGAAGAATTCTAATTCCATCTGTTCAAATTCTCTTGTACGGAATGTGAAGTTCCCTGGTGTGATCTCATTTCGGAAAGATTTCCCAACTTGTGCAATTCCAAACGGAATTTTCTTTCTGGATGTACGCTGTACGTTTTTAAAGTTTACAAAGATTCCCTGCGCAGTCTCCGGTCTTAAATATACTGTGTTTTTCGCATCCTCTGTCACTCCCTGGAAGGTCTTGAACATCAGGTTAAACTGTCTGATATCTGTAAAATTATGTTTTCCGCAGGACGGACATGGTACGTTATGTTCTTCAATCCATGCTGCCATCTCTTCCTGTGACCATGCATCTACACTGTCTTTTAATTCAATCCCATGCTCCTGAGCGAAATCTTCGATCAACTTATCTGCACGGAATCTTTCTTTACATTCTTTACAATCCATAAGCGGATCACTGAATCCCCCGAGATGTCCGGATGCCACCCATGTCTGAGGATTCATCAGAATCGCACAGTCTACACCAACATTATATTTTGATTCCTGAACAAATTTTTTCCACCAGGCTCTTTTTACATTGTTCTTAAGTTCTACACCGAGATTTCCATAATCCCATGTATTCGCAAGCCCACCGTAGATCTCAGATCCCGGATATACAAAACCTCTTGATTTTGCTAAGGCCACGATTTTGTCCATTGTCTTCTCCATAACTATCTACCTCACTCTCTTCTCTTCATCCATGACAGTTTCCACCCACAGATAAATAAGATATTAATGTCTGTTATTATACCCTTTCCCGTTTGTTTTTTCAAGCAATCCGGGATAGTTTTTCCTAATGGCAGTATGAAATAGCATTCCTTTTATCGAATACAGACTTCCAGTACTTCCAGTGATTTAAAATTCTTGTCAATATGATGCCGGATATACTGCTTCATCAGCTGTTTCAGTTCTTTCTGCACCTGAGCACTTACCGTAAAGGTATAAAGCTTCTCAATACTGCTGCTGATTATATACTGCATCGCATAAATTGTGGATGGATGCAGTCTTTTCCCATCCTTGACCTCGTGGCAGCACTCGCTGCACAGCATCCCCTGCCCAGACTCACTGAACACTTCCAGTTCCTCCGTCGAGCCACAGGACACACATGCAAACACTTCCGGCGCCTCCCCATTGATACTGATCGACTTCAGTTCAAATATGTAACGGATCAATTCATAAGGTATGGTCTTTCTTACAAGCGCACGCAGCGACTGGTACAGAAGTTTCAGCATTTCCCGCTCATCATTATTCTCTTTTGTATAATAGTCCGCAAATTCCATGAAATAAAACCCATAGTAGGCTCCCTCCATATCTGTGCGCAGCTCTGAAAAATAATTAGAGATATCTGCCTGCACCAGATTGTAGGAGCTTTTCCCTTCATACAACGTCATCTCCCCGAAAGCAAACGGCGTTGTCACACCTACAAGGGAGCTGTTTGGACGTCTCGCTCCCCTTGCAAATGCAGAAATCTTGCCTCGTTCTTTTGTCAGGATCACAACTCTCTTATCGTAGTCCCCCACCGGGGCCGCCGATAAAATCATTCCTGTCACTGTCACTGCCTGATTCACTTGTCTGTTCTCCTGCCCATCCTAAACTTTTTTCTCTGTCTTTATACAATTCCATTGTCTGCTGACAAATCTCCATCCCTTTGTAACAGAGATAATCTTCTACTTTTCCTGTCTCCACAAAATGATCCCAATATGCATTCTTCATCCAATCATCCCTTCGTATTTCTTTACTTCTAGGATGTCCATTCCGAATGAAACTATACAACTGGTCTTGTACCTCATGTTGTGTTCTTGTTTAATCTTCCTTTGTGTATCCAAAGTTCCTGATCAGGAAATCACTGTCTCTCCAATCTTTTTTGACTTTCACCCAAAGCTGCAGGTTCACTTTGCACTCCAGCATCTGCTCAATCTCATAGCGTGCCGTGCTTCCGATTTTCTTTAACATCGCCCCCTGCTTTCCGATGATGATCCCTTTGTGCGAATCTCGCTCACAGATGATCGTCGCATCGATATCTACAATCTTCTTACGCATCTTCATCCTGTCGATTGCCACTGCAATACCATGCGGAATCTCTTCGTTCAGACTATGAAGCGCTTTCTCACGGATAATTTCCGCTACAATCTGGCGCTGTGGCTGATCTGTGATCGTATCCTCATCATAGAACTGAGGTCCGTATGGAAGGTGCTGCATGATCACACGGATCAATTCATCTGTATTTTCTCCGCTTCGCGCCGAAACCGGAACAATCGCCGCGAAGTCATAGATATTCTTGTAGGCATCAATAAATGTAAACACTTCTTCTTTCTTAACTTTATCTGTCTTATTGATTACAAGGATCACCGGTGTCTTTACCTTTTTCAGCTGTTCTGCAATATGCCGTTCTCCCGCTCCGATAAATGTCGACGGCTCTACGAGCCAGAGCACCACATCTACTTCATTCAGTGTGCGCTCTGCCACATTTACCATATATTCTCCAAGCTTATTTTTCGCCTTGTGGATTCCAGGGGTGTCTACGAAAACAATCTGTCCTTCCTCTGTTGTCAGAACTGTCTGGATCCGGTTCCTCGTCGTCTGTGGCTTGTTCGATGTGATCGCTATCTTCTGTCCGATCAGATAATTCATCAGTGTTGATTTTCCCACATTCGGTCTTCCGATCAATGTGACAAAACCTGATCTGTAATCTGCTCTCATTCGTTCTCCTTCCTATGCAAGATTTTTAATCTCCATAAATAATTCTTTCTGTGCTTCAATCTTCTCTTCACTTCCGACTACACACAAATCTCCTGCCTTCAACACTGCCTCCACAATATCGGCAAGTGCACGGATGTCTGATACTTTTGCATCTAATACTTCTTTTCTCTCCTGCTCGATCATCTCCTTTGACACATGATTCATATAGAGGTTCATAGATCGTTCTCCCTTTGTAGCAGGTGTCATCGGCACATCCATATTGCTGATCGTTCCGATGATGTATTTTTTCATATCTCTGTCATCGACGTCAAAGTTTCTGAGGTATTCTGTGATTCCCTCGTATACCTCATTAGTCTTCTCCAGATTCGGATCCCGATAAGAAACAAAATATCCATCTCCAACCCGGTTAAAGTTACTCATACATCCGTATGCGCCGCCTTTTACACGGATATTCTGCCAGAGATAATCATAGCTTAAAATTACTTTCAAAATCTGCAGCGCTCCGGTGTAATCAAGACCTTCCTCCATAAAATTTCCGGTACGGGCTACATACTGCACTTTTGATGCTGTCTGAAACCCTTCGTTCTTCTTCTCACAGTGAAGAATGCACGGAGTATGGTCTGCTGTTCCCTGATAAATTCCATTCTTCAGCTCTCTGATCAATTTCTCCAATTCTTCCAATCCTTCTTTTCTGGATGTACAACTGATGATCATGTTATCTGCGCGGAAGATTTGTTCGGATAATTTCTTCAAATTCATGATCAGTGCTGCCTTCTCTTCCTTAAAATGATCTGCAATCTGGCACACTTTTTCGTAGAATGCGATTCCATTTGTCAAATCTTTGAATTGTGACATCGGCGAGCGGTAGGACATCGCACGCAGCACTGCGGTCATATGTCCGGAAGATTGGAATTTCATCTGAAGTCTTGATTTCAATAATGCCAAAATTTCTTCCAAACGCTTCTCATCTTCGAATTTTGACTCCATCAAAAGCTCACGGATCATCTGGAATGCAACTGGAAGTTTATCATAGAGTGCTTTTGTCTTCACCTCAAAAGCAGCCTTAAATTCCTTCTCAGAAACTTTCGTCACATTCGGATACACTTCAAGGCTTGTCCCGATTCCCCCAGTGCTCATATTGATCTCATTGAACAATTCTCCATAGGCATAGTTGTTCGTGTCGATCATTCCAATTACAGACTGTAAAATTCCCACGTACGGGAGCTGTTCTTCCGGCACATCTGACAGATCAAACATCAATGACAGATAGCTGATTCCGTTTGTCTCTACATCATGATGTACGACAAGTGTATCTGCCAGATGCAGTTCCTCATTATAAATCGGTGCAATTTCCTTTGAAATATCCTCAATCTCCAGCACCGGAATTGCTTCCAGTTCTTCTTTCGTCGATGGCTCTTCCTGATATGCGATCAGCTCTTTCGTATCTGCCACAATCTTCTCCACTTCTGCTTCCGAAAGACTCTTCTTATATTCCTGAAGACGTTCTGCCAATTCTTTGTCTAACCGTGCGGTGCGCCCTTTCTCCGGCTTGATCACGACGATCGCTCCGTGCGGATTGTCCAAAATGTACTTCTGAATCAATTCTTCAAAATACCCTGAACCGATCTGTTCTTTTAAGAATGCAAATGTTTTCAGCTCTTCCACATGGATAAATGGTTTTTCATCGTCATAAAGCCAGCTGTCAAACATCTGCAGTCCATACATCAATCCTTTCGGGAAATTTCCAAAATCGGCTTCCCGGTAGCGGAACTCATGATAATTGATTCCTGCTTCCAGCGCTTTCTGATCCATTCCATTTTTCACGATTTCTTTCAACGTATCTTCTACGACCTGAATAAATGCTTCCTTCTGTTCCAGATTGGCATTCTTTGCAATGATCGAGAAAATCGGCTGATAAATCCCATTGTCGTAAGATCCCATAATATCTTTTCCGATGCCCGCATCCACAAGTGCCTTCTTCAACGGCGCACCTGGTGCAGACAGAAGTGCATAGTCAAGAATCTGAAATGCGAGATACAACTTCTCATCCAGACTTGTCCCGATCACCTTGTTGTAGGATAGATATGTGTTATCTTCCTCTGACTCACTGCTTGTGATCGAATATACCATCTCTACTTCCTTCATCTGCTCAAACGGCTTTTGGAAACGAATCTCTGAGTCGATTGCAAGATAATCAAACTTACTTAAGTATTCCTGATCCAGCCAGTTTAATTTTTCCTCCATGTCCATATCCCCATACAGATAGATATAACTGTTAGACGGATGATAATACTTCTTGTGGAAGTTTAAAAATTGTTCGTACGTCAGTTCCGGGATTACATCCGGATCCCCTCCGGACTCATTGCGGTAAGAGGTATCCGGAAACAGCGTGTTTAAGATGACACGATCCAAAACACCTTCCGGTGAGGAGAATGCTCCCTTCATCTCATTGTATACTACTCCGTTATACTCCAGATCACTTTCCTTTTCATCCAGCTTATAACTCCAGCCTTCCTGCCGGAAAATCTCATCCCGCTCATAGATATTTGGATAAAAAACCGCATCCATATAAACATGCATCAGATTCTGGAAATCCTTGTCATTGCAGCTTGCGATCGGATACAATGTCTTGTCCGGATATGTCATCGCATTCAAAAATGTATTCAAAGAGCCCTTCACCAGCTCCACAAACGGATCTTTTGCCGGAAATTTCTTCGATCCACAGAGAACAGAATGCTCCAAAATATGCGGAAGTCCTGTGCTGTCTTCCGGCGGTGTACGAAAACCAATCGTAAATACCTTATTCTCATCATCGTTCTCTAAAAGGAGTACCCTCGCTCCCGTCTTTTTATGTCTGAATAAATAGCCGACAGACTGTAAATCTGATACGTCCTGTTTCCGTACAAGTTCGTATGCAGATAATTGTGTATGCTTCATACTATCACTCTCCACTCTGTATTTTCCTATCATAGCAGCGGATCAAACAGACCGCTCCGATTTATACATTATATCATTATTTTCTATATTAAGAAAGTAAAAAGAATCTGATCTCTTTGATTTCATAAACAATGTGTTCTTTCAAACGCAAATAGGAGACCGTATTTTTACGATCTCCCGTTTGTTTTCTTTTTATTCTTGATTTTCTGTTTTCTTCTTGATCACCATCAATGTCACGATCATCAATCCGATTCCAACCGGGAGTGCTATCCATGCACTCTGTACAAATCCGGCAATAATATACGTCACAAAAGAGACAAGTGCCGCCGTAATGACATATGGAAGCTGTGTCGATACATGGGTAACATGATCACACTGCGCACCGGCAGATGCCATGATCGTCGTATCTGAAATCGGAGAACAGTGATCCCCGCATACCGCTCCTGCCATACATGCAGAGATGGAAATGATCATCAAAGTCTCGTTTGTCTCTGCAAAAATCGCAACGACAATCGGAATCAAAATTCCAAAAGTGCCCCAGGAAGTTCCCGTAGCAAATGCCAAAAAGCATCCGATCAGGAAAATGATCGCCGGAAGGAAGTTCATCAATCCTTCCGCAAACTGATTCACACCCATTGCAACAAACGCTGCCGCTCCGAGACTGTCTGTCATCGCTTTCAAGGTCCATGCAAATGTCAGGATCATAATTGCCGGAACCATCGCCTTAAATCCTTCCGGAATGCATTCCATACACTCTTTAAAAGTCAAAACCTTCCGGACACAGTACAGCCCAATCGTAAGAACGAGGCCAAAGAAGCTTCCGAGGACAAGTCCCACCGACGCGTCACTGTTCGAGAACGCTGTTACAAAATCAACCCCGTCAAAAAATCCTCCGGTATAGATCATGCCGATTACACAGCAAACAATCAGAGATGCAATCGGAATCAGAAGATCTGTCACTTTCCCATTTTCATTGACAGGAATTTCCTCCCCACTCTCGTAAGGTCTGTTCGCAGTTGTAAAGATATCTCCTTTTACTGCATTTTTCTCATGTGTCCGCATTGTCCCAAAATCAAATTTCATCACAACAATCGCAATCATCATCAGAATCGTCAATAGTGCATAAAAATTGTACGGAATTGCCCTCATAAAGATGGAAAAACCATCTTCTCCCTCTACAAATCCCGTCACTGCTGCTGCCCAGGAAGAAATCGGAGCAATAATACAGATCGGAGCTGCAGTTGCATCAATCAGATAAGATAACTTTGCTCTCGACACCTGATGTCTGTCTGTCACAGGCCGCATCACGCTTCCGACTGTAAGACAATTAAAATAATCATCGATAAATATCAACATTCCCAGCGCAATTGTTGCAAGTTGTGCACCGACACGAGTTTTTATTCTCTTTCCAGCCCACTTTCCAAATGCCGCAGATCCTCCTGCCCGGTTCATCAGGCTGACCATCGCTCCCAGTATGATCAGGAATACAAGAATTCCTACATTATAACTGTTCGACAGCACACTGATGATTCCTCCCTTGAAAATGTGGACAATGGTTCCCTCAAATGAAAAGTCTGAATAAAACATCGCCCCCACAAGAATTCCTACAAACAGTGAACTATAAACTTCTTTCGTAATCAAAGCCAATGCAATGGCCACCACCGGGGGAATCAATGCCCAAAATGTTGCATACATCTTCGGCTGTGCCGCCTCCCCATCCGCTGCAAATACCGTCATTGACAGCAATAGTGTAAACATAAGCACAAATGCCGCCGCACTCCATATTTTTTTCTTTGAAATGTGCATAAAAGTTCTCCTTTCTCTCTAATCCTTTAAAATAATTTCGAATTTGTTTTTAGAAAAAGAAAACCATGAACGACAACTTGCTAAAGCGCGTTCATGGCAAAAACCTTCTAACTCATCTCTGTTTTATTTCAGCCAACGATAGCACTCCACATGTCTGTGACAGTCCACTGCATATTCTGCAGTGACCCAGATCCTGCTCCCCGGACGAAAGAACAGTTCTTCGGCAATTCATCCTTTCCGGTACATCGGTCGTCCACCGTGTTCTCATGTACCGTACTGATAATCCTTGCACCTCTATCTCTTGTCATTCAATTCTCTTTTCAAACAGCATTTAGTATACCACAATTTTCTCTAAATAGGAATTGCTACTTTTACTATTTTTTCTTCTGTCCTTTTTTCTTTTTTTGTATACTTTCTGCAAAAAGGGATACTCCATTTCTGAAGTATCCCTTTTCCATGACTTTATTCTCTTTCGAAAAACATTATTGTCTGTTCTATTCAGCGTCGCTTCCATAGAGAGTTACAAGCTTGTTCAAGTATGCATATCTCTCTTTTGCTGCTTCTTCTGATTTCGCAAATAATTCTTCTGCTCTTTCTGGGTTCATTCTTGCCAATGCATTGTAACGAACTTCTCCATTTAAGAATTCTCTGTAATCTTCTGTTGGAGCCTTACTGTCGAGAGTGAATTTATTTCCTTCTGCAGCTGGGTTGAAGCGGAAGTTGTGCCAGTATCCTGATTTTACTGCTAACTCTTCTTCTGTCTGAGCTTTGTTCATACCCTTCTTAATACCATGGTTGATACATGGAGCGTAAGCAATAATTAAAGATGGTCCTGGATAAGCTTCTGCTTCTGCAATCGCTTTTACAGTCTGATTGAAGTCAGCTCCCATAGCGATCTGTGCTACATATACATATCCGTAGCTCATTGCAATGCTTGCCATATCTTTCTTCTTCACTTCTTTACCGCCTGCTGCGAACTGAGCAATCGCACCTGTCGGTGTAGATTTTGAAGACTGTCCACCTGTATTAGAGTAAACTTCTGTATCGAATACCATAATGTTGATATCCTGTCCGGAAGCTAATACATGGTCAACTCCACCGAATCCGATATCGTAAGCCCATCCGTCTCCACCGAAGATCCACTGTGATTTCTTAGCTAAGAAGTCTTTGTTCTGTAAGATTTCTTTTCTCAATTCACATCCACAGTCACAAGCTTCTAATGCTGCAACAAGGTTATCTGTTGCTGTTCCGTTTGTAGCTCCACAGTTAAATGTCTCTAACCATTCTTTTCCTGCTGCAACAACTGCTTCATTGTCTCCGCTCTCTACTAACTTCTCAACTTTTGCTTTTAAGCCGTTTCTTAAAGCTTTCTGAGCTAATAACATACCGTAACCGAACTCTGCATTATCCTCAAATAAAGAGTTAGACCATGCAGGACCCTGTCCTTTTTCGTTTACTGTGTATGGTGTAGACGGTGAAGAGTTACCCCAGATTGAAGAACATCCAGTTGCATTTGCGATGTACATTCTGTCACCGAATAACTGCGTGATTAATTTTGCATAAGGAGTCTCTCCACAACCTGCACAAGCTCCTGAGAACTCAAGTAATGGCTGTTTGAACTGGCTTCCTTTTACTGTTGTTTCTTTAAATTTAGCAACTACTTCTGGTTTTACCGGAATCTCTCTTCCGAAATCGAAGTATTCCTGTTTTCCAGCATTTGCTTCCATGTTTTCCATTACAAGAGCTTTCTCACCCTTCTTACCTGGACATACATTTGCACAAGAGCCACATCCTGTACAGTCATAAGCAGATACTGTCATTGTAAATTTCATTCCCGGCATACCGATCATATCGATTGTCTCGATTCCTTCCGGAGCTTTTGAAAGTTCCTCTTCTGTAAGAGCAACCGGACGGATAACTGCATGTGGACATACATATGCACAACGGTTACACTGGATACAGTTTTCTGGTTTCCATACCGGAATATCTACTGCAATACCACGTTTCTCGTATGCAGAAGAACCTGATGGTGTAGAACCATCTACGTATTCTGTGAATGCAGATACTGGAAGTGTATTTCCTTCCTGAGCATTTACTTTTGCCTGGATATTCTTAACGAAGTCAACAACTTCTTTTCTTCCACCTTTTACTTCTGGTGTAAATAAGCCTTCGTCCTCTGCGTTCTTCCAGCTTTCTGGAACCTGAACTTCTACAACCTGTTTTGCACCTGCATCGATCGCATCGTAGTTCATCTGTACGATCTTGTCACCTTTCTTACCGTAAGATGCTTTTGCAGCTGCTTTCATTAATTCGATTGCATGTTCTTCCGGAATGATATTAGCAAGTTTGAAGAATGCTGACTGGAGAACTGTGTTGATACGTCCGCCAAGTCCGATTTCTTTACCAATCTTGATACCATCAATCACATAGAACTTAATGTTGTGATTTGCGATAAATGCTTTCACCTGTCCTGGAAGATGTTTCTCAAGTCCTTCCATATCCCATGGACAGTTCAGTAAGAATGTACCACCGTCAACTAATTCCTGTACCATGTTGTACTTATTCACATAAGATGGATTGTGACATGCTACAAAGTTAGCCTGTTTGATCAGGTATGTAGATTTGATCGGGCTCTTACCAAAACGTAAGTGAGACATTGTCACACCGCCTGATTTCTTAGAGTCGTAATCAAAATATGCCTGTGCGTACATATCTGTGTTGTCACCGATGATCTTGATAGAGTTTTTATTTGCTCCAACAGTACCATCTGCTCCAAGTCCCCAGAACTTACAGTTGATTGTTCCTTCTGGTGTTGTGACTAACGGAGCACCTACTTCTAATGATAAGTTTGTAACGTCATCCACGATACCGATTGTGAATTTCTGTTTTTCTGTATTGTCATATACAGCAACGATCTGAGCAGGTGTTGTATCTTTAGAACCTAATCCATAACGTCCTGTAAATACAGGCACTGCATCAAATTTTGTTCCTTTTAAAGATGCAACTACGTCTAAGTATAATGGTTCTCCAAGCGCTCCCGGCTCTTTTGTTCTATCTAATACTGTAATCTGTTTTACAGATTCTGGAATTGCATTGATCAGAGCTTCTGCAGAGAATGGTCTGTAAAGACGAACTTTTACAACACCAACTTTTCTTCCTGCTGCTAATAAGTAATCAACTGTCTCATCGATTGTATCACATACAGATCCCATAGCGATGATTACATGTTCTGCATCTTCTGCTCCATGGTAGTTGAATAATTTGTAGTTTGTACCAATCTTCTCATTGACTTTGTCCATGTATTCCTGAACGATTGCCGGCATAGCATCGTAGAATGGGTTACATGCCTCTCTTGCCTGGAAGAAGATATCTGGGTTCTGAGCAGAACCTCTCTGGCATGGGTGATTTGGGTTCAGTGCATGTGCTCTGAATTCAGCAATTGCATCCATGTCTGCCATATCTTTTAAGTCTTCATAATCCCATGTCTCAATCTTCTGAATCTCGTGAGATGTTCTAAATCCATCGAAGAAGTTGATAAACGGAATCTTTCCTTTGATTGCTGCAAGGTGAGCAACCGGTGTCAAGTCCATAACTTCCTGTACACTTGATTCACAAAGCATCGCACATCCTGTCTGACGACATGCATAAACGTCTGAGTGATCACCAAAGATTGATAATGCATGGCTTGCTAAAGCACGGGCAGAAACATTGAATACACCCGGTAACTGCTCACCAGCGATTTTGTATAAGTTAGGAATCATAAGTAATAATCCCTGAGATGCTGTGTATGTAGTTGTCAAAGCACCTGCTGCGAGGGAACCGTGTACTGTACCTGCTGCACCTGCCTCTGATTGCATTTCTGTTACCTGAACTGTCTGTCCAAAAATATTCGTTCTACCTTGAGTAGCCCATTCATCTGTAGCTTCCGCCATAACTGATGAAGGTGTGATAGGATAAATAGCTGCAACATCTGTAAATGCATAAGAAGCATGAGCTGCTGCGTGATTACCATCCATGGTCTTCATTTTTCTTGCCATTGGTTTTTTCCTCCTTCAAATTCTAGGTTTTTTCCTATTTATTCATATTATATTCCTCTTGTATACAAAAGTCCAGTAGGAATTTGTTCCTTTTAAAATACAAGAGAATTTTCCCAAAAAACTCCCCACCTTCCACAGCTTTTCTTTGCCGTTTCCGGTGAGGAGTTTTTCTCTCACAATCTATTCTGTTAATGTCTCTCTGTCTCACACTCTCTGCGGAGCTGTCTTCTTTTTTCCATCTGTTTCTTTCGCTCGACTTCTTTTCTAAAATGTATGATCAGCACAATGCTTACCGCCGCTGAAACAACTGCAAAAATCAGTGAAACCGGAAGATTTCCAAAAGGAAGATGGAGTTTGTCCACACGGAGTGCCTCAATCCATGTACGCCCGATTCCATATAATGCTATGTAGATTAAAAACAGTTCCCCTTCAAACATTTTTTTCTTATAATAGAGAAGCACAAGTACAAGAATCAGAATGTTCCATACCATCTCATACAAAAATGCAGGATGTACCTGAATATAAGAAATCCCTTCCAGTTCTACGATATGTTCCCGCATCTTTTCTGTAATATCTGCGGTCCGCACAGCATCGACCGGAAGCTGCATTGCAAAAAGTCCATCTGTATATCCGCCAAAAGATTCTCTGTTAAAGAAATTACCGAATCGCCCGATAATCTGTCCTGCAATCAGACCAACAGTTGCCGTATCTAACAGACGCATCGAGTTTTCCCGCTTCCGTTTCGCATAGAAAACTGTAAAAAGTACCGCTGCCATCAAGGATCCATAAAATGCAAGTCCTCCCTGCCTCAAATTGAAAATACGAAAGAAATGTCCTTGATACCTGTCCCACGAAAACAGAACATAATAGAGTCTTGCCCCGACAACACCCCAAAGCACCGTCCCAATCACAAGATCTAAATAATGCTCAATATTTTGTCTGCTCTTTACTGCAAAATAAATCGTAATAAAAATCCCCGCGACAAGCGCCAGACCTATCAGCATTCCATAGTATGTAATATGAAACCCAAAAATGGATATGGACCGACCCACATGTTCCAGTTCGATTCCCAAATGCGGAAAATTGATATTCATATTCATACTACCTCTCCCTTCTCTGGCTTTCTACACGTTGAAACGGAATAAAACAATGTCACCGTCCTGAACAACATATTCTTTTCCTTCCAGACGGACAAGCCCTTTCTCTTTCGCGTTCGTATAAGTACCGCATGCCATCAGATCATCATAACTTACGATCTCCGCACGGATGAATCCACGTTCAAAATCGGAATGAATCTTTCCTGCTGCTTGTGGAGCTTTGGTTCCTTTTGTGATCGTCCATGCTTTGACTTCCTGTTCTCCAGCTGTCAGATAACTTAAAAGTCCAAGGAGGCTATAGCTTGCACGAATTAATTTTTCCAAACCAGATTCGCTTAGTCCAAGATCTTCTAAAAACATTTTCTTCTCATCGTCATCTAACTCTGCGATTTCCTGCTCGATCTGTGCACATACAACAAACACTTCACAGTGCTCTTTCTCTGCGTATGCTCTGACCTCTGCCACACCGGAATTGTCTGCACCGTCATTTGCAAGATCATCTTCTGTCACATTTGCCGCAAAAATTACTGGTTTATAAGTCAACAGATTATAACTTTCCAGCCATTCCTGCTCTTCCTCATCTTCAGCCGTAAAGCTGCGTGCCATATTTCCTTCTTCGAGATATCCTTTCAGCCGCTCTAACAATACAAGTTCTTTTGCCGCTGACTTGTCATTTCTCGCAACTTTTGTCGTCTTTGCGATACGTCTCTCTAAAATCTCAATATCTGAGAAAATCAACTCTAGATTGATCGTCTCAATATCTCGAAGCGGAGCAATACTTCCATCTACATGTACAATATTCTCGTCTTCAAAACATCTCACAACATGAACGATTGCATCTACCTCACGGATATTTGCAAGAAACTGATTTCCAAGACCTTCTCCTTTGGAAGCTCCCTTCACCAAACCTGCAATGTCTACAAATTCAATCGTTGCCGGAACAATCTTCTTTGTATGGTACATCTCCCCAAGCACTTCCAGACGCTCATCCGGCACTGCAACAACGCCGACATTCGGATCGATCGTGCAGAATGGGTAGTTTGCTGACTCTGCCCCTGCCTTTGTCAATGAGTTAAATAATGTACTTTTCCCTACGTTCGGCAATCCAACGATACCTAATTTCATTTCTATCCTTCCCTATTCAGAAATCTTCGTCTGATAAAGATTTCTGCCTTTCTCTATTTTCTTTCACAGAGTTGCATCTCTTTTCTGCTGTCAGATGCAGTTCTGTGAACATGCATTCTTACATCTTAGTCTATCATATCTGTGCAGGTTTGCCAATAGACACCCTGCGTTCCTTTTTCTTTTTTTCTTCTTTTTGTGACTTTTTACTTTTTTCACTTATTGATACATTTCTTCTCTTGTTTCCATTAAAATGACCATCCCTTCACCAAAAGCAATGACCGCTTCCTCCCCGTCAATCTGATTACTCACACAAAGGCTGTCGTAAGGAACAAGAGTGTGATCTGTCAATGGGTATTTTGCTCCACGAATATAAAGATGTCGGACTTCTCCTCCGAGTGGAAATAAAGAGAAATATTCCCCATAGGTCTCTGATTTTTTCAACCGTACTTCTCGTTCCACGACCCGGATCCGATTGTGTCCGTCAATGATCTCTGCCGGAATTCCTGCCCGTGCAGGAATTGAAAGAACCTGAATGTTCGCCATCACATGATCCAGCCTCGTTCCGGTTCCTCCGAGAATCGTGATATTTCCGTATCCACTCTCCACTGCATATCGCACGGCAATCTCTGTATCTGACGCATCCTTGACCGGATTAAACTCCCGGATCGGAATCTCTGTCCACTCCTTGTACCAGGCGATAATCTCAGGTGCAATACTGTCAAAATCTCCTACAATATAATCCGGCTTGATTTTGTGCTTATAAAAAAATTCCAGTCCCCGGTCAACCGCGATCAGAAATGCAGACGATTGTTTTTTTAAAATATCCAGTGCAAGCTTTTCTTCCACTGTGCCGCCGCTGATGATCACAACATGTTGTCTATTCATAAGCTCTTAAGATCTCCATCATATTTTTTGTATTTTCTGCAGCATCTCCACGGAAAATAGCAGAACCTGCCACAATCACATTTGCCCCTGCTTCCAGTACTTCTCTTACATTCGTTGTATAGATTCCACCATCCACTTCAATATCTGCGGTTGAGTTGACACGGTCAAGCAGTGCTCTCGTCTCTCGAATCTTCTCCAGAGAAGATGGGATGAAAGACTGACCTCCAAATCCAGGATGTACACTCATGATCAATACCATATCTACCAATTCCACATATGGCTCCAGTTCTGCTACCGGTGTATCCGGGCAGATTGAGATTGCCGCTTTTGCCCCGCATGCTTTGATTTTCTCCAGTGTCGCTTTCACATCACTGCACGCCTCCAGGTGAACGGTGATAATATCTGCCCCCGCTTTCTGAAATTCTTCTACATAACGAATTGGCTCTTCAATCATCAAATGCACATCAAAAATCTGATCCACTGCGTTTCTGATGGATGCCAGTACCGGCATTCCAAAAGAAATACTTGGCACAAACTTTCCGTCCATCACATCAAAATGAATGTACTGTGCTCCTTCCCGCTCTGTCTCTTTCATCTGTTCCCCTAATTTTGTAAAATCTGCCGCCAATATAGACGGAGCCAAAATCATTTCCATGTTAGTATCTCCTCTTCTCCTGTAATTCCTTATACATCTCTAAATAATTCTGATACCGCACTTTGTGGATCTCTCCAGCTTCCACCGCTGCCTTGACCGCACACTTCGGCTCATGAATATGGTCACATCCCTGGAATTTGCACATTCCTTCATAATATGTAAATTCTGGAAAATAATATTTCAATTCTTCTTTTTCAAATTCATTCACATACAGCGAACTAAATCCCGGAGTATCCATAATATAGGAATCCTCATCAATCGGAATCAGTTCCGAATGTCTTGTCGTATGCTTTCCGCGGGCAATCTTCTTGCTGATTTCCCCTGTCTCCATCTTCGCCTCCGGCTGAAGAATATTGATCAAGGAAGACTTTCCCACTCCGGAAGGGCCTGCTACCGTTGTTGTCTTTCCTTTTAAAACCTCTTTTACAAGCGCAATATTTTCCTCTTTTTTTGCACTCGTAAAAAGGATCTGATAGCCACACCTTCTGTAAATTTCCTGCAATTCCTGAATCTCTTTTTCTGTTGCAATATCCTGCTTATTGAAACATAACACCGCCGGGATCCCTTTTGTCTCCATCATGATCAAAAATCTGTCTAACAGATTGAAGTGTGGCTTTGGATCCGTCACTGCAAAGACAACAAGCGCCTGATCGATATTTGCTACTGCCGGACGGATCAATTCGTTTTTCCTTGGAAAAATCTGAATAATATTTCCCGTCTTCTCTTCCTCACTCAGGCAGTCGATCTCTACATTATCTCCGACGAGTGGTTTTCTCTTCTCTTTTCTGAAACTTCCTTTTGCCTTACATTCATAAATACCGAATCCTACTACATGAACGTAGTAGAATCCGGCAATTCCTTTTACAATCTTTCCCTGCATGAATTTTCCCTTATCCATTTATTTGTCTGGCTTCCGGGCACAAATACACAGTACTGTACCGCTTTTGTTCCTTCAAACTAATGCCCGGAATTTCCTTCCTGACCAGTGGTATTTCCATCCGTGCTGCCGCTATTGTTATCTCCGCTGCCATTATGATCTGTGTTTCCATTGTTATTTCCATCGGTAGGCGGCTGTTCTGCCGGACCGTCACTGATCCAGATTTCAACCGTTGCTCCTTTTTCCAGTTCATCCCCGGTATTCGCACTGGCATAAAATACAGATCCTTTTGGATTTTCATTTGCCTCATGATAGATGACCGGTGTCAATCCGGCTGCCTGAAGTTGTGCCTTTGCATCCGCCTCTGAAAGACCGATCACTGCCGGCATTTTTGCTTTTTCTTTTCCTTTGCTGACTGTATAACCGACACTTCCTCCGACTTCAATCTTATTTCCACCTGCAATATCCTGGGAGATCACAGTCCCTGCCGGTTCATCGCTGTACTCTTCCTTCCTGTCCCCGGCATATAATCCAACTGCTTCTAAAGCTGCAATCGCATCGACTTCTGTCTTTCCTGTAATTTCCGGTACGGCCACTTTCTCAATTGGCTCTTCGCCTTTACTTACCTGCATGCCTACTTCTGTACCTTTTGCCACCTTGGTTCCCGGCTCGTAAGTTGTGGAAATAACCTCTCCCTCGGTATACATCGAACTATACTCATAGGTGACAGAAACTTTCAGTCCCAGCTTTTCCAGTTCTTTCTGTGCTTTATCCTGGTTCAGTCCCTTCACATCCGGCATGGTCACTTCTTCTTTTTTCTTCCCACTGCTTACAACAATCTTGACTCTTGTATTTTTCGCTATTTTTGTACCTGCTTTTGTCCCCTGTTCCATGACATAGCCTTTTTCATATTTATCAGACTCTCCGCCATCCACAAGTTCATATCCAAGATTTACTTTGTTCAGAGCCTCAATCGCATCTGCCTGTGTCTTACCGACAACATTTGGCACTTTTACTTTATCTTTTGAATCTTCTGTGACAAATCCCAGACCGGATCCAAAGATTCCTGCCGCCTTTCCTGCCATCATGATCACGAAAAATGCAATCAGAACTGCAACGACAATCATCAGAATCTTGATCAGCTTGTTCATCCGCGGATTGACATCTCCATTTCTTTTCCGAGATGTTCCTCTTCCATAGTCATCCTCGTCATAATCATCGTCCTGATCATACTCATCATCGTAGTCATCGTCATAGTCATCATCATCATAGTCATTGTCATAATCATCATACTGCTCTTCATCATAATCATCATCGTCATAATCGTCATATCGTCTTGCAGATATATTATTCATCTGAAGTTGCTGAAGTTCTCCTTCTGATAACATGACCGTATCGGAACCCGGTACTCTTCTGATCCGCACAAAGTCTCCTTCCGGATCCACGAGCGAACGTTTTAAATCAAGTACCAGTGATGCCACATCCGGATAACGGAATTCGGCCCGCTTCTGTGTACATTTCAAGATAATCTGCTCCAAACTGTACGGCAGCTCTGGCACATACTCCGCCGGAGATACAATCTCTTCCTGAAGATGCTTTACCGCAACTGCAACTGCAGTATCTCCGTCAAATGGGAGTCGACCCGTCACCATCTCATACATCGTAATACCAAGTGAATAAATGTCACTTCTTGCATCGCTTGCAGCTCCTCTTGCCTGTTCCGGCGATGTATAGTGCACCGATCCAAGTACGGTAGAACTCATAGTGTTTGAGTTCGCTGCTTTTGCAATACCAAAGTCAGTCACTTTCACTTTGCCTTCTTTGGAAATGATCACATTCTGCGGCTTAATATCTCTGTGGATAATATTCTTATTATGCGCCGCCTGAATTCCATTTGCCATCTGAATTGTAATGCTGATTGCCTCTTTTGCGGAAAGTCGTCCCTTTTTCTGGATGTACTGTTTCAGTGTAATTCCTTCCACAAGTTCCATGACCATATAATTGGCACCTTGATCTTCCCCAACATCGTACACATTTACTACATTTGGATGCATAAGACCGCCTGCCGCCTGCGCTTCACTTGTAAATTTCTGAATAAATGAATCATCCTCATGAAATTCTTTCTTTAACACTTTTATCGCAATAAAGCGATTCAATTTATGGTCTTTTCCTTTATAAACATCTGCCATTCCCCCGGCGCCGATCTTGCCGAGGATCTCATACCTGCCATTTAACATGGTTCCTTCATTTAACATATACTCACCTCATCTGCCAATGGCTCAATCACAACAACCCCTATATTATCTTTTCCGCCATTTTCATTTGCTGTTTCGATCAGATCCTCTGTAATCTCCACAACATCCCTTCCACTCTTTACAATCTGGAATATTTCTTCATCTTCTATCATATTGCTGAGTCCATCCGAACACATCAAAATGATGTCCCCTTTTTTCAGACTGTGTTCGAAAAAATCTGGTTCCACTCCCTCTTTTGCTCCGATTGCACGCGTAATAATATTCTTATCCGGATGATTCCTTGCCTCCTCCGGCTTGATTCCCCCAAGGCGCACCATCTCTTCTACAAGGGAGTGATCTTTAGTCAACTGTGTAATCGTATGATTGATCAGATAAAGTCGACTGTCCCCCACATTTGCGAAATAAATCATGTTATGTACAATCGTGGCAACAACAAGCGTCGTCCCCATTCCTTCTAACTTGCTGTCCCTTTCTGCCATCTCAATGATCTTCTCGTTTGCTTTATATATTGCCTGTCGGATAATGTCCTTGATGTTGGTCTCCGTGCTCTCCTCTATTTCACGTTCCAATATCTCAACGGTACACTTGGATGCAAGATCTCCGGCATTATGTCCCCCCATACCATCAGCCACTGCAAATAAATTTGGAAGTTTCCCTACCGGTTTCGTTCTGGCATAGACATAATCCTGGTTCGTCTCCCTTTTTCTCCCCACGTCTGTCTTAGAAAATGTTTTCATGATGTTCTCCTTTACTTCCATTTGTTTCAACATAACGCTTTCTTAGTTGTCCACAGGCTCCATCAATGTCAGAACCCATTTCTCTTCTTATAGTAACATTTATTCCGCTTTTTTCAAGTTTATTTTTAAATTTCTCAGCCGCCTCCCTTGTCGGTCGCTCAAAATCACGTTCTTTGATCGGGTTGACCGGAATCAGATTGATATGGCAGTTTTTATGAGAAAGAAGTGCACTTAATTCTTTTGCATCTTCCTCGGTATCATTCACTCCATGAACAAGACTATACTCGAAAGTCATTCTTCTTCCTGTCTTCGCAAAATATATATCACACGCTTCCAGCACTTCTGAAAGTTCATACTTATTCGCCACAGGCATCAGTTTCTTTCTTTTTTCCTGTGTGGATCCATGAAGGGATAATGCCAATGTAATCTGCAAATGCTCTTCTGCCAGCTCCAGCATCTTTGGCACAATTCCACAAGTAGAAACCGTCACATTTCTCTGACTGATATGAAGTCCGTGCTCATCGGTCAGCATCTGAATAAACTTTAATAAATTTTCATAATTATCCAACGGTTCCCCAGTTCCCATCACTACAACATTTGCAACACGCTCACCGGAAATTCTCTGAATCTGATAGATCTGTCCAAGCATTTCTGACGGCGTGAGATTTCGCTCAAGTCCTCCGAGCGTCGAGGCGCAAAACCGACATCCCATCCTGCAGCCAACCTGGGAGGAGATACAAACAGAATTGCCATGCTTATATTTCATGAGCACGCTCTCTACCACATGTCCATCACTTAATCGGAACAAAAACTTATTTGTCCCATCCATTGCAGACACCTGTCTGTCAAGCATCTCCACCTCCCGGATCTCATACTGGCGTGCAAGCTTTTCTCTGAGTGATTTAGATAGGTTTGTCATCTCATCGAAAGACCGCACAAGCTTTACATGCAGCCATTCATAAACCTGTTTTGCACGAAATGCTTTCTCTCCAATCGATGTCATCTCTTCCTTCAACTCTTCAAACCGGAAAGATCCGATATCCTTTTTCTCCTGTTTCATAACTACCTCTTACTTTCTCTTCCTTCTGAACTTTGCAATAAAAAATCCGTCACTGTCATGGACTCCTGGAAGAAGCTGAAGACATCCTTCTTTGACATCCTTTTGAAGTTCTCCACAGAGAAATGGTGTAATATCCTCTGCTTCAAATTCTGGGCTATTGTCAAGAAACCATCTCACATTTTCCAGATTCTCTGCCGGATTGATCGTACATGTACTATATACGAGCGCTCCGCCCTCCTTCACATAATTTCTCACTACTTCAAGAATCTCCCTCTGGAGCTTTGCAAGACTTTCTGTCCCTTCCTTTGTCATCTTATATTTCAGATCTGTCTTTTTTGCCAAAACCCCTAATCCAGAACATGGAAGATCTGCGATCACAATATCCGCTATCCGCTCAGAATCTTTATCAAAAACGGTAGCGTCCTTCTGCTCTGCCCTTATATTTTGGAATCCAGTCCGGCAGATATTTTCCTCGATGAGTCCTACTTTATATTCTGTAAGATCTCTCGCTGCTACCATCCCACTGCCATCAAGCAGATCTGCAATGTGCATAGACTTCCCTCCCGGAGCCGCACAGACATCTATCACCTGATCGCCTCTCTGTGGAGCTGCAATCTCTGCAACAAGCATCGAACTGATATCCTGCACCTGAAATGCTCCGTCCCGGAAACTCTCCAGCCCGCCAAGATGATCATATCCGCTAATTTTCTTTGCATAGGAAAGATATGGATGTGCTTCCACCTTCACACCTTCTTTCCGTAGTCTCTCTGTCAGCTCCTTTTCGGACTGTTTCCGAAGATTGCAGCGGATCACTGTCGGATGTTCCTCCAGAAATCCTTTCAGCATCTTCTCAACAGTCTCCGCGCCATACTCGGAAAGCCACAGTTTTACCATCCATTCCGGTATAGAATAATGAATGGAAAGCCATGATACAGGATTTTTTTCTTTCTCCGGATAACGGATCTGATCCATATTTCTTGCAATTGTGCGCAACACCCCATTGACAAATCCCTTCAGGCTGCGAAACCCTTTTTTCTCCGCCAGCTTGACTGCCTCATTGCAGACAGCAGAATCAGGAACGCCGTCCATATATTTTAATTGATAGACTGCGCTCCTAAGAATCGTCCGGATGACCGGCTTCATTTTATTTACTTTCACATTTGAGAACTGATTGATAATATAATCGATCTCAATCATTCTCTCCAGCGTTCCTTCCACAACTCTCGTGATAAAGGCACGCTCTTTTTTATCTAAATACTGGTATTTCTCCAGCACATTTCGAATGGCGATATGGCTGTACACTCCATCCCTCGTAATTTCAAGAAGAACGCCGAGTATCAATTCCCTATCATCTGTCATTTTCGCCATTTCCTCTTCCTCCTGTGATCAATATGATACGGATCAGCTGTAAGATTGCTGACGCAGCACTTGCGACATACGTCAAAGCTGCTGCACCAAGTACTCTCTTTGTACCGCTGATCTCATCCGGATAGAGCATTCCGCTCTCTCCTAAAATCCGAATTGCCCTGCCAGATGCATTAAACTCCACCGGCAGTGTAACAATCTGAAACAATACGGATAATGAAAATGCTAAAATTCCGATCTGGATCAGAAGACTAGAAGAATTTCCGGAAATAAAAAGTCCAAGAACGATCAACGGCCATGCGATAGTCGATCCAAAGTTTACCACTGGAACAAGTGCGCTTCGGATGTTAAGAGGTGCATATCCGACCGCGTGCTGGATGGCATGTCCGCACTCGTGCGCTGCCACACCAACTGCAGCAACCGATGCTGAACTATACGTACTGTCCGACAGCCGTAACACTTTATTCCTCGGATCATAGTGATCCGTCAGATGCCCGCTTACCCGTTCAATTCGTACATCAAAAATTCCTGCTCCCCTTAAAATCCTTTCTGCCGCATCTCTCCCGGTCATCCCGGAATGATTTCTCACCCGCTCATATTTGGCGTAAGTTGTCCGCACCCTTGCAGATGCAAGCATGCAGAGCAATACTCCTACAATCACAAGCAGGTATGTTGGATCAAAATACATTGGATAATATGCTCTATACATTTTCTCGCTCCTATCTGATAAAGACTTCTTCGTGTAAACTGCTGCTTTTTACAGCTGTCAGAATCATTATATACGAATTTCCCTTAGAAATACTTTATTTTATAGTTTTTTAAGAGAATCTTTATCGATTTCTCAAGTTCCTCTCTCCAAGATCTTCCTATCCTAAGATTTCTCCCTCTTTGATCTGATATCCTCTTAAAAATGCCCCTGCATCCATTCTCTTTTTCCCCGGAATCTGTAATTCCAAAACAGTCAGAAGTCCTTCTCCTGTCTGCACGGAAAACCTGTCTTTTGCGACTGCTGTGATGGTACCAGGTTCTGGATGTTTTGCTTCCTCTGACGCCATTTTCTCTTTTTCGCCGCTTTCATCCGCCTCAGTATCTGCAAGCCAGATTTTCATAACTTTCTGGTTCCAGTATGTATAGGCGCTTGGCCACGGATTCAACCCTCGAATCAGACGCTCAATCTTCTCTGCCGGCTGCTTCCAGTCAATCTCTCCCATCTGTTTTGTCAGCATCTTTGCGTAATCTGTCGTCGTTTCCCCTTGCTTTTCAGCCGGAGCTGTTCCTTCTTCCAGTCTTTTCAGTGTTTCTACGCACAGCGCCGCACCCGCTTCTGCAAGCTTGTCATGCAGGCTTCCACCTGTCTCTTTCTCATCCAAAATGACTTCTTTTTTCAAGATCATATCACCAGTATCAAGTCCCTCATCCATCTGCATCGTTGTCACACCTGACACCTTCTCTCCGTCAATGACTGCCCACTGGATTGGCGCCGCCCCACGGTATTTTGGAAGCAGTGATGCATGTACGTTAATACACCCATAAGGTGTCAATTCCAGAATGCTCTTTGGAAGGATCTGTCCGAATGCAATGACAACAATGACATCTGCCTCATACGATTTCAACACTTCCACACACGCTTTCTCACGGACTTTCACCGGCTGATACACTGGAATCTGATAGCGGATAGCCGCCTCTTTTACCGGAGTAAACTGCATCTCTTTTCCTCGTCCTTTTGGCTTATCTGGCTGCGTGACCGCAAGCACGACTTCATGACCTGCCTCTACAAGTGCCTCCAATGTCCCCACCGAGAATTCCGGTGTTCCCATAAAAATGACTCTCATCACATTTCCTCCTAGTCTTCTTCGTAATACATATCTTCCAGTTCGCCTTCTACTTTTTCTACATACAAACGCCCATCCAGATGATCGATCTCATGGCAGAATGCACGGGCAAGAAGTCCTTCTCCCTCAAGTACAATTTCTTTCATATCTCCGTCAAATGCACGCACTTTGACATAATTTGGCCTTGTCACCACACCGGATTTTCCCGGCACACTTAAGCATCCTTCTTCCCCGGTCTGCTCTCCGGAAGTCTCAATGATCTCCGGATTGATCAGGAGAATCGGTCCTTCTCCCACATCGATCGTAACGATTCTCTTTAACACTCCAACCTGTGGTGCGGCAAGTCCAACTCCCATCGCATCATACATTGTATCAAACATATCATCGATCAGCACTTTTGTACGAGGGGTTACCTTTTCTACTTCCTTGCAGACTTTTGTCAGCACGTCATCTCCCATTTCACGAATCTTTCTAATTGCCATTTTCTTTCTCGTATGGTGTATTTCCTATAAAACTACGCCATACTCTCCTTTCTTTCCATTTTTATTCTTATATATTTTATCATGCTGTAATTGAGCTCACTAAAACACACTCATCGGATTCAGATCAAACTGTATCCAAAGATTTTGAAATCCACTGTTGATCTCTATATATTGTTCCAGCTGATCCTTCAGGAACACAAGTACTGCTTCCTGCTCCGATTTCAGATAAATCACTCTGCGATAAGTATCCCTGACCTTCCCGACATAAGGACTTGCCGGTCCGATCAGCTGCACAGAGGTCCCTGCCCGCTCACACTTTTTGCAGCATGTTTCCGCATAAGCCTTCAGATAGTGACATGCTGTCTCAAGAAGTTCTTCCTCCTTACAGGAAACGAGAACTGCCATAAGCTGACTTGCCGGAGGGTATCCCATCAATGCGCGATAAGTCATTTCTTCCTGAAAAAACTGTTCATAATCCTGCTTTGCCGCTGCTACAATACTATAGTGTTCCGGACTGTATGTCTGGATCACAACTTCTCCGGCCTTCTCTCCTCTCCCCGCTCGGCCTGCCGCCTGCGTCAGAAGCTGAAAGGTTCTCTCTCCGGCCCGGTAATCGTCCGCATAGAGCGACAAGTCCGCCGCAAGAACTCCGACCAGTGTCACATTTCCAAAATCATGTCCTTTTACGATCATCTGTGTTCCCACAAGAATATCTGCCTCCCCGCTTGAAAATGCAGCAAGAATCTTCTCATGTCCGTCTTTCTGTTTCGTCGTATCCATATCCATTCGAAGGACTTTCGCCTGCGGAAACTCCCGCAGAAGCAGTTCTTCGATCTGCTGGGTTCCCGCACGGAATCCTCCGACATGGCTGGATCCACATTCCGGGCAGGATGTCACCATCGGCTGTTCATACCCACAGTAATGACATACAAGTTTCCCATTCCTGTGAGAAGAAAGCGACACATCACAGTGCGGACATTTCACGACATGACCGCAGGAACGGCAAGAGATAAATCCCGCGTACCCACGGCGGTTCAAAAACAGCATAATCTGTTCTTTTTTCTTTAACCGGTCTTCCATCAGACTGCGAAGTGCATCACTGAAAATAGACCGATTCCCCTTTTCCAGCTCTTTTCGCATATCTGCCACTGTCACATGCGCCATCGCTCTTTGCTTTGCCCGTTCCGGAAGTCTGAGCAAACGGAATTCCCCAGTCACCGCTTTATAAAATGCCTCCATCGACGGCGTTGCGGAGCCAAGCACAACACTTGCCCCCTCCATCGCGGCACGCGCGATTGCGGTCTCTCTCGCATGATAACGTGGTGTCTGTTCACTCTTATACGTTCCTTCATGTTCCTCATCGATGATGATCAGTCCCAGTCTCTCAAATGGAGTAAACAGCGCCGAGCGGGGACCGATCATCACATTGATCTCTCCCCTCTTCGCCCGGAGCATCTGATCGTACCGCTCCCCTTTTGACAGCCTGGAATTGATGATTGACACCCGGTCGCCAAATCTCTGGTAAAACCGCATGACCGTCTGATAGGTCAAGGCAATCTCCGGGATTAAAACGATCGCCTGCTTTCCTTCCGCGATCACATGCTCGATCATTTCCATGTAGACTTCTGTCTTTCCACTCCCAGTCACACCATACACGAGATAAGTTCCCCGTTTTCCCCGACGATACTCTTCGCAAAATGTATGGATTGCCGCCTGCTGTGCCTCGGTATAGCAAAACGACTGTTGCTTTGTTCGCTTCGCAGTCACCGGATTGCGGTACACAACCTCGGCTTCTATCTGAAGAATTCTCTGCTCTTCCATCGCCCGCAGCACCGCCGCTGTCACTTTCAGCTGTCTTGTGACATACTCATACGGAAGAATAGGACGATCTAACAGCGCTGCAACAACCCTTGCTCTGGCAGTTTGATTTTTTGAGAGAAAATACGAAAGCCTTTCTTTTGCTTCCCTTCTGTCAAGGAGCAATCGAATGCTTCTCTGCTCTTTTTGTTTCTCCTGCTGCTTGATCGGAAGAACCGTCTTTAACGCCTGTATCATTGTTCCACCATAATGTTCCTTCATCCATGCCGCAAGCGCCACCAGCTTTGCCTCAATCGCAATATGATTCTGGCTGATCTGTGTGATCTCTTTAATCTTCTCCGGATCGTAATTACATTTTTCAGAGAATCCAATCACATATCCCTTTGTCTCACGATTTGCTCTGCCGAACGGGATCAAAACTTCCATCCCAGTCTGCAGCCGTCCTTCCATCTCTTTTGGAATCCGGTATTGAAAGATCTTATCTAATTTTTCATGGGTAATATCTACAATGATATCTGCGTACATTTACTGCTCCCGTTCTCTTTCTTCTGCCAGAATATCCGCAATCAAGTCCCGCTCATCCATCGCATACTTGACTCCTTTGATCTCCTGGTAATCTTCATGTCCCTTTCCTGCCAGTACGATCACATCTCCCGGCTGTCCGTTGACGATCGCATAGCGGATTGCCTCCTTCCGGTCACAGATCTCCACATATGCTCCATCTGTCTTCTTCATTCCAATCTTAATATCATCAATAATTTCCTGCGGCTCCTCAAACCTTGGATTATCTGATGTAATGATCGTCAGATCTGCCAGACGACCCGACACTTCTCCCATCTCATAGCGGCGCGTCTTGGAGCGGTTTCCTCCACATCCAAACAGACATACCAGACGCTTTGGATGATATTCCTTCAAGGTGGTCAGAAGGCTCTCAAGACTCATCGCATTGTGCGCATAGTCGATCATCAGCGTAAATTCATCTGAAACTTTGACCATCTCAATGCGCCCTTTCACTTTCGCTACTTTCAGCGCTTTTTGAATCTTCTCTGATGG
The DNA here is from genome assembly GCF_004346095.1 of Faecalimonas umbilicata. GTDB lineage: Bacteria > Bacillota > Clostridia > Lachnospirales > Lachnospiraceae > Faecalimonas > Faecalimonas umbilicata. Next base: position 56,269 of record NZ_SLZV01000002.1, read on the forward strand.
TACATTAAAGTGTCTGCACACTGCAATGGCTGTCAGCGAATTATACACGCTGAACGTCCCTGGAATATCAATCTCCACATCAAAATCCATCAGACCTGCTACGTGATAGGCTACCCCGAGGTACCCCGGTCTTGTCACCAGTTCTGCATGTTCGGCGCGAAGATCTGCCTTCTCGGAAAATCCAAATGTTTCTATCTCACAGGTAGCCTCTCGGAATACATCTTTAAAATAGGGATCGTCTACATTTGCAATCCCGATCTTACACTGTCTGAAAAGCAATCCCTTACATCTCTTATAGTCTTCAAAATCCTTATGTTCATTCGGTCCAATATGATCTTCCCCCAGATTTGTAAAAATTCCGATTTCAAACGGAATTCCTGCCGTCCGATGCAGCATCAACCCTTGTGAGGACACTTCCATCACAACTGCATCACACCCTGCATCGACCATCTTCCGAAAATATTGATGAATTGTAAAAGACTCCGGAGTCGTATTGACCGCCGGGATCACCTCATCCCCAATGATTGCCTCAATCGTTCCGATCAGACCTACTTTATGTCCGACCTCTTCCAGAATGGATTTGACCATATAAGTTGTTGTTGTCTTCCCCTTTGTTCCTGTAATTCCGATTACTTTCAACTGTTCTGCCGGATATCCGAAATATGCAGCCGATGCAAGTGCCAGTGCATATCTCGTATCTTCCACACGGATTACGGTCATATGCTTTGGTGCCTCCACATCCTTCTCCACAATGACTGCTGCCGCACCTTTCTTTCCTACTTCTTCAATATACTGATGTCCGTCTGATACAGCTCCGCTGATGCAGACAAAGACACTGCCTTCTGTTACTTTTCTGGAATCATTTGTCAATTCCGTAATTTCTATCTCTTTTGTTCCCTGTACAACTTCATATTGTAAACGTTCTAACAATGCTGTTAATTTCATGCGGTTTCCCTCCTGACTTTCTACATACCGCTTTGCGATATGGATAACAGTTATAGAATAACACACTCGGATATAGTTGTAAAACAGTCTTCCTCTATTTCCTTTATTTTAAGAAGATTCCCAATGGGGAATTTTGTCCTCCTTTACAAATATCTGAAAAAATGATATAGTGGCGTAATAATAAAAAGGAGGGATAAGCATTATGAAAGAACTGATCACCTTTGTATTAAAACCACTGTCTTTTCTGCCGGCACTGGCAATTATGTATATCATCTATTCTTTTTCCGGTCAGACCGGGGAGGAATCAGGAAATTTAAGTTATGAAGTAAGTGTAAAAATTGTAGAAATCGGAAATCAGGTTCTGGATAAAGGACTTCAGGACTGGGAAATTTCTGAAGTTGCTGCCAGCATCGAATATCCGGTCCGCAAACTTGCACATATGAGCGAATATTTCATCCTCGCTGTCGCAGTGTCCTTCCCGTTTTACGTCTACGGTTTGCGCGGTTTTCCGCTTATGGTCGTCGCCGGACTGATCTGTGTCGGATTTGCCGCAGGGGATGAATATCATCAATCCTTCGTAGACGGGCGAGGACCTTCTGTGATTGATGTAGGCATCGACAGTATCGGTGTATTCTTCGGAATTTTAACTGTGCGGATCGTCTGCTTTATCTTTCTTGCACCTGCACGCATGTTGGAACGGAGACGGCGCCGCCTGGAACGAAAAAATGCCAGACGCAGCCGCACTCCCCGAAGATCTTACGGCTCCTACGAGTGCCGTTCTGCTCCGGCAAATCATTACCGATACAACTCTCCAGAACCTCGGGAATATTCCTCTTCCAGAAAGCGCCGTCGCTATGATGATGTGCTCGATGATGAATACGATGATACATTCGATTACAATGATTATTATGAGGACGATTACGAAGAGGAAGATTACCGAGAAGCCATGCGCTCCTCCAGGCAACGAAGAACAACCTCTTCTTCCTCAAGAAACATCTCTTTGGAAAACGAATGGTTTGGAGACCATTTTGAAGAGCAGCTTGGCAATGAAGTAAAAAAATTTACAGAAAAGCATTGATCTTTTGTTTTCCTTTTTCTACTATTCTTTTTCTGGCGGGAGCAGCACTCCTCTCATCACTGCATGCTCCCCATATTTTTTCCGAATCTCATCTACTGCTTTTTCAAGCTTTTCATATTTTGTATTGCGGGCATCCTTCTTTTTTCTCTGAACCTCCTGCTCCATCTGATAATCAAATAGATTCATCTGCCGCGGTGCACTCTCATCTACCAGCTTTGATGTCCGGACTCCTAACAGACGAATCGGTCTTCCATCCCACAATTCTCGGAAAAGACTGCAGGCATTCTCATACAGAATACTATCTGAACTGGTCGGCATCCTAAGCTGCTTCTGATGAGAAACACTTTGAAATGTAGCATATTTGATTTCCACATTGACCATGCCCGCCTGCTGCTTTGCTTTTCTGAGTCTTGCACCGACACTTTCCGCCAACATCAGAAGTACTTTCTGAGCCTCTTCCTCACTTACCACATCCTGAGACAGTGTCGTTGAATTGCCGATTCCTTTTGCCTGTGTCTGCTCCTTTTCCACCTTGGAATGCGTAATCCCATTTGCAAATTCCCACAGCATCCTCCCATGACTTTTCATGTGCAGCTCCAAAAGTTGTGGATTCATTCTGGCAAGATCCCCAATCGTGCGGATCTCAAGCTTTTCCAACACCTCAACGCTTGCTCTTCCCGCCATATAAAGTTCTGAAACCGGAAGTGGCCACATTTTTTCTTTCACCTCATCTGGAAACAACGTATGCACCTTATCAGGCTTCTCGAAATCTGATGCCATCTTCGCAAGAAGTTTATTCGAGGAGATTCCAATATTCACTGTAAATCCAAAGGTCTCTCGTACCCGCTCTTTGATTTCCTCTGCCGCCGCAACCGGACCGGAAAATCGATAAGCAATCCCTGTAAAATCCATATAGCATTCATCCACACTGACCTGCTCAATCTCTGGTGTATAGCCCTTCAAGAATTCCATCAGTCTCTGACTATACTGTCTGTACATCTTATGATCCGGCGGTTCAATCACCAGTGTCGGACACTTTCTGAGCGCGTTTGCTACTGGTTCCCCGGTTCTCACTCCATACTTTTTTGCAGGGATTGATTTTGCCAGAACAACCCCATGTCTGGATGCTTGATTTCCTCCTATAATAGAAGGAATCTTTCGCAGATCAATCTCTGACCCGTTTTTCAATTTTTCCACCGCAGTCCAGCTTAAGTAAGCGGAATTTACATCAATATGAAAAATAATGGATGACATGTCTGCTCCTTTCCCTAGCCTATTAAAAGTACACTTTTTCCATCTCTGATCTCTTTATCATCTGGGATTTCAAAAAATATTCCGCGCAACAAAAAGAGAACATCTGTACTGTTTCTATCATTGCACAAATGTCCTCTTTCGTCAACGAAAAACGGCTTCACATGCAGACTGCTTCCACAAATCGCTTCCGCTGATTGAATTCACTTTGTTAGGATCTTACCCACGCCTTGACTCTCGCCTTGAGTGCTCCATCTTCTACATCGATCAAGATTGTATCCTCCGCTCCGATTTCTCCGGAAAGAATCAACTTCGCTGCCAGTGTCTCTACATTTTTCTGTAAAAATCTCTTAAGTGGTCTTGCACCGTACATTGGCTCATATCCGCCATCCACAACAAACTGCTTTGCAGCTTCTGTCAGTTCTATCTTCACTTGAGAATCCTGCAATCTTTTATTTAAATCCTGAATCAGCAACTCAACAATCTCGTAAATATCTTTCTTCGTCAGTGGCTTAAACATAATAATTTCATCCAGACGATTTAAAAACTCCGGCCGGAAGTGTGCCCGCAGATCATTCATAACGAGAGTCTCACTCTCTTCTTTGATTTCCCCATTCTCATCAATTCCATCTAACAAATACGTAGAACCGATATTCGATGTCATGATCAAAATCGTATTTTTGAAATCAACGGTACGTCCCTGTGAGTCTGTAATCCGACCATCATCCAATACTTGAAGCAACACATTGAATACATCTGGATGTGCTTTCTCAATCTCATCGAACAGTACAACAGAATATGGTTTTCTTCTCACCGCCTCTGTCAACTGTCCTCCTTCATCATATCCGACATATCCCGGAGGTGCTCCGATCAGACGTGACACGGAATATTTTTCCATATATTCACTCATATCAATCCGAACCATATTGCTCTCATCGTCAAACAGACTTTGCGCAAGTGCCTTTGCAAGTTCTGTCTTACCAACACCGGTCGGTCCAAGGAATAAGAAAGAACCGATCGGCTTTGTAGGATCTTTGATTCCTGCTTTGGAACGGATAATTGCCTCCGTCACTTTCATCACACCTTCGTCCTGTCCGATCACTCTTTTATGAAGTTCTTCGTCCAGATGAAGGGTCTTACTTCTCTCACTTTCATTTAACTTCGCCACCGGGATGCCCGTCCAGCGTGAGATGATCCTTGCGATCTCATCCTCTGTGACGCTTTCATGCACAAGTGTCATCGATTTTCCTTTGACACGTTCTTCTTCCTCCTGAAGCTGCTTTGTCAGCTGCGGTAATCTTCCGTACTGAAGTTCTGCCGCCTTTTCCAAATCGTAAGAACGCTGTGCTTTCTGTATCTCCTGATTGACTTGCTCTATCTCCTCTCGGATCTTCTGCAAACGTTCCACAGATGTTTTCTCATTGTCCCACTGCGCTTTCTTTCCGGCAAATTCATCCCGCATCTCTGCCAGTTCCTGCTGCAAATGAACAAGACGCTCTTGACTGAGTCTGTCATTTTCCTTCTTCAATGCAGCCTCCTCAATCTCTAACTGCATAATCCTTCTTCGCAGTTCATCCATCTCCGTCGGCATAGAATCTAACTCCGTCTTAATTAAAGCGCATGCCTCATCTACAAGGTCGATAGCCTTATCTGGCAGAAAACGGTCTGTAATATATCTGTTGGAGAGTGTTGCAGCTGCCACAAGTGCGCTATCTGTAATCTTCACACCATGAAATACTTCATAGCGTTCTTTCAATCCACGAAGAATAGAAATGGCATCTTCCACCGTCGGTTCATCTACCATAACTGGCTGAAATCTTCTCTCTAAAGCCGCGTCTTTCTCAATATACTGCCTGTATTCATCCAACGTTGTCGCACCAATACAGTGTAATTCACCTCTCGCCAGCATCGGTTTTAACATATTGCCGGCATCCATCGCACCATCTGTCTTTCCTGCACCGACAATTGTATGAAGTTCATCAATGAAAAGAATAATATTCCCATCACTGTTCTTCACTTCTTCCAGTACCGCTTTCAGACGTTCCTCAAACTCCCCGCGATATTTGGCTCCAGCTACAAGTGCCCCCATATCCAACGCAAAAATCTTTTTATTTTTCAGACCTTCCGGCACATCTCCTCTGACGATTCTCTGTGCAAGGCCTTCTACCGCTGCAGTCTTACCGACACCTGGTTCTCCGATCAATACCGGATTATTCTTTGTCTTTCTTGAAAGGATCCGGATCACATTCCGAATCTCTGCGTCACGCCCGATCACCGGATCTAGCTTCTGTTCTCTGGCTCGTTCTACAAGATCGCTTCCATATTTATTCAAAGTATCATACGTAGCCTCCGGATTATCGCTTGTCACCCTCTGATTTCCTCGGACAGTAGAAAGTGCCTGAAGAAATCCTTCTCTCGTAATTCCAAATTCTCTGAAAATGGCCTTTAATTCCTTGTTTGGATACTTCAACAGAGATAAGAAAATATGCTCTACCGAAACATACTCATCTCCCATCTGTTTTGCCTCATCTTCTGCATGGATCAAAGCTTTGTTCAAATCCTGGCCAATGTAGAGCTGTCCGCCCTGTACCTTTGTGCGTTTTCTTAATCCTTCTTCCACGCGATTACTGAACAACTGTTTCTGAATCCCCATTTTCTCGATTAGATTTGCGATTAAACTGTCATTTTGTATGATAAGAGCATACAGCAGATGTTCCTGCTCTACCTCCTGATTGCCATATTCATAGGCAACTTTTTCACATCCTTGTACCGCCTGCAATGAATTCTGGGTAAATTTATTAATGTTCATCTTGTTACCTCTCTTTCTTTTTGTTCTATAATAGATATAACATATGTTGTTAGCCATGTCAATAGACGAGTGCTAACATTTTTAATATTTTTTTGTAATCTCATCACAGAATATTTCTTTTTCCTGTATTATAGTATTTTTATCAACTTTTAAAGGTTTTATTATGAAAAAGAAACAGATGCGCAGTTATCTTACTCCAAAAAATGGGGTATACGAATGTAAAAAATATAGGAGGCATCGCTTCCTATACAGGAAAGGTGGAAAAATAAAATGAAAATTGTAATTGTAGGCGGTGTAGCTGGCGGTGCAACTGCTGCCGCAAGACTCCGCAGATTGGACGAACATGCAGAAATCATTGTCTTTGAGCGCTCTGGACTTATTTCCTACGCAAACTGTGGACTTCCTTATTACATTGGAGATGTAATTACAGATTCAGACCTTCTTACTTTACAGACACCAGAAAGCTTCCTTTCTCGTTTCCGCGTATCCATGAAGGTACATCACGAAGTTACCTCCCTACATCCGGAACGTCATGCAGTATCTGTAAAGAATCTGGAAACAGGAGAAGAATTTGAGGAAACCTATGACAAGCTCATCCTTTCTCCTGGTGCCAAGCCAACCCAGCCCAAACTTCCTGGTACAGATATCGACAAACTCTTTACACTGCGAACCGTAGAAGACACCCTGCGGATCAAAACCTATATTGAGAAAACCCAACCAAAGTCTGCTGTTTTGGCAGGAGGAGGCTTCATCGGATTAGAATTAGCCGAAAATCTCCGTGAGCTTGGCATGGAGGTCACCATTGTGCAGCAACCAAAGCAGCTGATGAATCCGTTTGATTCAGATATGGCTGCCTTTCTCCATAATGAAATGCGGAAACATGGAGTAAAACTGGCTCTTGGGCATACGGTAGAAGGATTTCAGGAAACTGCAGATAGTGTCCGTGTTCTTTTAAAAGAAGCGGAACCTCTTTGTGCAGACATGGTAGTATTAGCTATTGGTGTTACTCCCGACACAAAACTAGCTAAAGATGCCGGTCTGGAACTTGGTATAAAAGACAGCATTTTAGTCAATGCGCATATGCAAACTTCTGCACCCGATATTTATGCTGTAGGGGATGCCGTACAAATAAAACATTTCGTCACCGGACAAGATGCTTTAATTTCTCTTGCCGGACCTGCCAACAAGCAAGGACGTATTGCAGCAGACCATATCTGTGGAAAAAACAGTTCTTACCCTGGCTCCCAAGGTAGTTCTGTGATTAAAGTATTTGATATGACTGCCGCTGTCACTGGTGTAAATGAAACCAATGCCAGAAAAGCCGGTCTGGCTGTAGACAAAGTGATTCTCTCTCCTATGAGCCATGCCGGCTATTATCCCGGAGGGAAAGTTATGACGATGAAAGTAGTATTTGAGAAAAAAACCTACCGGATCCTTGGGGCACAAATTGTGGGATATGAAGGTGTAGACAAGCGAATCGATGTACTTGCTACTGCCATCCATGCCGGGATGAGAGCTTCAGATCTGGCAGAATTAGATCTGGCCTATGCACCTCCTTATTCTTCTGCCAAAGATCCTGTCAATCTGGCTGGATTTATGATAGAAAATATTTCTGATGGTACGTTAAAGCAATTCCATCTGGAAGATATAAAAACGCTTCCCCTGGATGGCAGCGCTATTCTTCTGGATACACGAACCCCTGAGGAATACGAAAGAGGACATGTGGATGGATTTGTAAATATCCCTGTAGATGTTCTGCGCGAACACCTAAAAGAACTCCCAAAAGAGAAACCAGTTTATGTCATGTGCCAAAGTGGTCTTAGAAGCTATATCGCCACCAGAATTCTGGAAGGAAATGGATATCGTGCTTACAACTTCTCCGGTGGATTCCGCTTCTATGATGCCGTTATGAATGATCGCTGCCTCATTGCATCCGCTGCCGCCTGCGGTATGGATCAAGCATAAAGTTTCATTCTTACTTGTCTTCTCTTTCCCTACTTGCTATACTGTTCTTATGCAAGGTCAAGTCGCATCGCAGGCACTTTCCTGCCTTCGGTGCCTTTTTGACCAATCACACAGAAAGGATTTTTTAACATGAGAGCATATGAACGTTTATTAAAGTATGTAGTTGTCCGTACACCAAGTGATCATACAAGCACAACGGTTCCAACTACTTCCTGCCAGTTTGACCTGGCACATCTTCTCGTAACAGAATTAAAAGAATTGGGGCTTACGGATGCCTCTGTCGATGAAAAGTGCTTTGTATACGCTTCTCTTCCTGCAACAAAAGGATATGAAGAGAAGACAAAGCTTGGATTTGTCGCACACATGGACACAGTATCAGACTTCTGCGACCATGACATCACCCCGATCGTGACAGAAAATTATGACGGGGAAGACCTTGTGCTCGGTACAAGCGGCCGCACACTGTCTGTAAAAAACTTCCCGCATCTTCCATCCCTGAAGGGACGCACATTGATCACAACGGACGGCACGACTGTACTCGGTGCAGATGACAAAGCAGGGATTGCTGAGATTATGACCATGTTAGAGCGGATCCAGAAAGAAGAGATCCCTCACGGAAAAATCTCTGTCGCATTTACTCCTGATGAAGAGGCTGGATCCGGTGTCAACCATTTCAATGTAAAAGACTTCGATGCAGAATTTGCCTACACGATGGATGGCGGTCCGGAGGGAGAGATCCAATATGAGAATTTCAATGCATGTGAAGCCATTGTTGAGATCAGAGGATTCAATGTCCACCCTGGTTCCAGTAAAGATACCATGATCAATGCCGCACTGGTTGCAATGGAATTCAATGCAATGCTTCCATCCTGCGAGACACCGCGCGGTACCGAAGGATATGAAGGTTTCTATCATCTCTGTGAAATGTCCGGAGATGTTGCCAACGCAAAACTGGAATACATCATTCGTGATCACGATCCTCACTTTTTCGAGGCGCGTAAAAATACTATGCATCTGATTGCAAAACAACTCAACGCGAAGTGGGGAGAGGATACTGTCACACTGACAATCCATGACCAGTATCGGAATATGTCAGAAGTGATCCAGGGTTGTATGCACCTGATCGATAATGCAGTGGAAGCTGCCAAACTTGCCAATATCGTACCAGATGTCGCACCAATCCGCGGGGGAACTGACGGATGTCGTTTAAGCTACATGGGACTTCCTTGTCCGAACCTTGGAACCGGAGGCTACGGCTATCACGGACCATATGAACATATCACCGCCGAAGGCATGGATCTTGCCACAGATATGATCGTAAAATTAATTCAGAAATATGCCGAATAATATTTTGATGTAGAAAAGAACGCACTGCAAGATGAAACTTCTCATTTGCAATGCGTTCTTTCTTTTTTACAAACCTCGTCCATTTTCGGATGTAAATATATTTTCTTCTTAGTCTAATTCTCCTTAAATCCTTCCCCGACCACATCATTTGACTCCATGATCACAATAAATGCCTTCGGGTCAATCTCTTTTGCCATCTTCCGGATTGTGTACATCTGTTTATTATTGCAGGCACACATTACAATCTCTTTCTCCTCTTTAGAATAGCTTCCCCTTCCTCTGAGAAAAGTAGCACCTCTTCCAGTATACTCATCGATCTTCGCTGCAATCTCATGAGGATAATCTGTCACGATCAATGTCATCTTTCCAGCATCAATTCCATACATTACTTTATCGACTACCGCAGACAGAAGATAAGTCACAATCAAGCCATAAATGATCCCTTCTACGTCCCGGAAAATAAAACTTCCCATCAAAACGATCAGCACGTCCATCACAAATGCAATCTGACCGATAGATACATGAGGTTTCCATGCTTTTACCGACATGATCACAAAATCCGCACCTCCCGTGGAAGAGTTTCTCATATAAATCATTCCATATCCAAGCCCGGCTAATACACCTGTGCAGATTGCTGCCAACATTCGATCTCCCTCATATACCGGCAGCATCGGTGCTACCACATCCATCAATATCGAAGAAATGAGCATTGTCTTTAGCGAACGAAGAAAAAATGTACGCCCAAGCAATTTATAACAGAGAAAGACTACAGGAATATTCAGCAAAATAGTCATTGCACCGATCGGTATATGAAATAGATGATAAAAAATCAATGCAATTCCTGAAAACCCGGTCATCGGAAACTGTGCTTTTGCTGCAAAGTTATAAATCCCAACGGCAATCAAAAACCCTCCTACAAAATCAATCAAAATATCAATTGCCAGTTCTTTTCCATTTATTCTCTTCATGATCTCTGCCTCCTGCTTTTTCTTTCCCTGTCGATATGATCTTATTTTCTTTTACCAAATCCCCCAATACCCGAAAAAGCATTTGCAAATCATAAAAATTATCATTCGCAAATGCTCTTCTGTTATTCAGTATAACGCGGTAAATTCCAAAAGTCAATTTACTTCTTCCGGAATATTTGTGCAAATACTACAAGAATACTTCCTGTAAAAATAAATAGATCTCCTAAATTAAACACAATATTCTGTATTTTTTTCCATCTGCACCGGAAACTAAAGTAATCGACAACATACTTTCTCCGAAAACGATCATATAAATTGCTGCATGCGCCTCCAAGAACAAGCGCCCATCCGGTCTTTTCCACTGTTCTTCCGTCCTTTGCCAACAAACACAGCTCATACACCAAAAGAAACAATCCAAGCCCTGCCGTCAACCACTTTACGAATCCCGGTTTATTCTCCAGCAAATTCATTGCCATCCCACTGTTATAGCTTTTTCTGAGCAGGATTCTCCCACCTGCCGCCTTTCTGATATCCGTTTCCGTGAAATGATTCTCCACATACCATTTTATTCCCAGATCCAGGGCAAGCAAACTACCTGCTATGAGTAAATAAATCATAATTTCCCTCTGCGTGTCTCTATTCTCGAATATCCTCCACGCTCTCCTTTATATGTTCTTTCACCTCATGAACAGATTCTCTGACATCCTCAGCAATCTCAGATGCTGCATCTTTTACATGCTCTACGGATACTTTCGTCACATCTGCCGCCTTCTCCATAATATCCTCAATCACTTCTTCTGTTGTCTCTTCCATTTTAGCACGTTCCGATACATCACTCTCCGCAAAAATATCTTCACATTCCTGCGGCATCTCTTCTTTCTTCACCTCTGCTCCACAATGCGGACAAAACTTCATATCTTTCTCAATCAGTTCCTGGCAATTCTCACATTCTTTCACGCCTCTCATATCCGCAAGTTTCTTCTCAAAGGCAGCGATGATCATTCTTCTCTTCCTGATTTCCTCGCAGATTACTTCCAGTTCTCCATCTACAGCCTCTTCTTTTCGGAAGCGTTCATAAATGATCTTTCCAAGATCTGTCAGATCTCCCTGATTGCTGCGCTCCAGACTGCGGATCTGGCTTTTCAGCTTCTGTACTTCCATAACCTCTTCTGTCTTTTTCCCTACATTTCCTGCTGTCTCTGTAATAAATTTTCCTAAATCTTCAAAAAATTCTTTCATCGCGCTCTTCCTTTCTGTCCTTTGCTCTTCTTTTCTGTATTGGAATGCAGTCACACATGTAGTTTGTGCAATCTGCATCCTAAAATGTCCGAAGCTGTTCAAACGTATTGTAGAGATTCAAGCTGCCATATCCCCACGATCTGTTTGGATACACTTCCGTGTCTTTACGCTCTGTACCGAGAATCATCAGATTCTTCAGCTGGATCGAGTCAATATTCGTTCTGCCCAATTGATAAACTATCCACTCAAACAGAAGTGCTGTCGCTCCGGCAGTGATCCCTGTCGCAATACTGGATCCAGTCCTCTTTGTGAACTGCCCACGGCTTACTGCACCCGTCACATCTACTCCGGGCGCCGCAAATTCCGGCTTGAGTCTTCCACCTCTAGTATACCCTCTTCCCGAGTCGATGGCAATACTCTTATCTGCCCCATTGTAACTTGCAACCGTCATCGGATCCGATGTATTTCCAGGTTCTGTAATAGTAGTATCTGGATTTGACTGCAGAAAATATACATCTCCGGTCAAAAATTCTGCAACCGGAAGCCACATATGAAAAATCCCATCCGCCAGCTGCTGTGGTTCCACCACAATTCTCCAGATTCCCGGGGATGGATCCGCAAAACGCATCAGAATCAATTCGGAATTCGTCCGCTCCACCAACAGCCTATAATCCAAATAGACACTCGTTCTCTCAAACACAAAGTTTAGGACCGTTCCGATTCCCTGTCTCACCGGCACAAGGGGGATTTTCTCCCCGGCAGGCGAAACAATGGAAACCGCAAAGATATTCGGAATCTCGGTCCACAACTCCAGCGAAAATCCTTTTACACCTTCCGCCACACGGATCTCCACATTTTTACTGTCCGCCATATTTTCTATTAACCCATAATAATGATGTCTTTGATTCGCCTCATTTCCACCCCCAATCACAATTCCCATATTGGCAGTGTAGGAAGATACCTCCAGCAAGTTGCAAAGCGGAGACGTCCCATTATGGTCTCCCATATTAGTTCCAAGGGCAATGCACAAAACCAGTGGAATTTTTTTCTTCTTTGCCAGATCGGTCAGATACCGGATTCCAAGCATAATATCATTCTCCTGATAACACTCTGCATCGTCCCCGATCAAATAGAAATCTTTTAAATATTGTTTGGCTCTTTTTAACTTTACAATGCCAAGTGTGGCTTCCGGCGCAGCTCCTTTAAATCGATTTTCAATGTTTTCACTTCCTGCCGCAATACTCGCAAGAAATGTCCCATGGCTGTTCTCATCTTTGGATGGAACAGCTTCCAGAGGATTCTCTCTCTGTAACGCCTCATTAATCTTCTCCTCTGTATACTCTGTTCCGTAGACAAGCCCCTGGGGAGGAGTTCCCTCCTGGATCGTCTGATCCCAGATTCCCGCAATCCTTGTGGTTCCGTCAACATTTCGAAAAATTGGATTCTGATAATCGATACCAGTATCAATAAACCCAATCATCACGCCCTTTCCTGTCAGTTTCAGTGTAGGATAATTCTGAATCTGACTGATCCCCGCCTCATTTAGCGCTTCTGTATCCAAAAGAGTATAACACTTCGGAATTGCCCCATACGTAAACCGATCCAAAGACATAGGATCTGCAAACATCTTATCAATATATACAACGTGATATTCATACCCGACATACTGCTCACAGAGTTCTGCACCTGAAATTCCATTAAGAAAATATGGTCTTTTACTTTCAAAAATAAAATCCCGGTATTCTTCGGACAGCGCTCTGCTTCTGCATATTTCTATCGTTTCCGGCATCATAACCTCCAAATTTTGTCAATCTTTACATCATATAAAAACAGGACACTGAATATGCTTCAATGTCCTGAATTCTCTATTCTCCCGTAAGCAGTGCCTGTCCTCTGAGTGTGATGACAGGACCTCCGGTTCCTTCGATATATTCTTTTGTGATCGTCACCTGTCCGATGTTATCATCCTTCGGAATCTCATACATGATATCCAACATAAATTCCTCGATGATCGCACGAAGCGCACGGGCACCAGTATTCTTCTCCATGGCACGTTTCGCGATTGCCTCTAATGCTGCTTCGTCAAACTCCAGCTTGACTTCGTCAAGCGCAAGCAGCTTCTGATACTGCTTTAAGATTGCATTTTTTGGCTCCTTTAAGATCTTGACTAACATCTCTTCATTCAATCCCTGAAGTGTAAAGATGATCGGCAGACGTCCGATAAATTCCGGGATCATTCCAAAGTTTCGAAGATCTTCGGCAGTCACTTTCTCAAGGATGTTCTTATCGTGATTCCACTTATCCTTCAAATCAGCTGTAAACCCAATTGACGCCTGCTTGTTCAGACGCTCCTTGATGATCTCCTCAAGATCTGGGAATGCTCCACCGCAGATGAACAGAATATTCTTCGTATTCACAGTCGTAAGTGGCACCATTGCATTTTTGCTGTTTGCTCCTACCGGAACCTCCACTTCACTTCCCTCTAAAAGTTTTAACATTCCCTGCTGTACAGATTCCCCGCTGACATCTCTCTGGCTGGAATTTCTCTTCTTTGCAATCTTGTCAATCTCATCGATAAAGATAATCCCTCTCTCTGCCTTCTCCACATCGTTGTCTGCAGCTGCCAGAAGCTTTGAGACAACACTTTCAATATCGTCACCAATGTATCCGGCCTCTGTCAAAGAAGTCGCATCTGTAATCGCAAGCGGTACATCCAGAAGTCTCGCAAGTGTCTTTACAAGATACGTCTTACCACTTCCGGTTGGCCCGATCATCAACATATTGGACTTCTCAATCTCGATATCATCCATCGTATCTGTCGCTACCCGCTTATAGTGATTATAGACAGCAACTGCCATCGCCTTCTTCGCATGCTCCTGCCCTACCACATATTCATCTAATTTTGCCTTGATCTTATGCGGTGCCGGAATATCTTTAAGATTCAGCGCAGGCTCTTTCTTCTCGCCTTCTTTTTTCTTCTTGACCGGCTTCGCCTTTGGCATCATATTCTCAAGTTCTGCCATGTTCATAATATGCACGCCCGGCATATTCATCAGCTTACTATAATCAAAATTACTATTCGACATTAGATCAAAGCTCTTTTGCATACAATCAGAACATACTGTAATATTGTTCGGAAGCTCGATCATCTTCCCCGCAATGCTCTCCGGGCGGTTGCAAAGCGAACAATACTTTTCATATCCTGCATCGTCCGGCACATCCGGATGCTCTTTTCCATGCTTCTCCACATGTTTGTCTTCTTTTCCTTCTGTAATCTCATCTATGATCTCACTGTCTATCGTCAAATCTTTTTCTGACATACTTTTTCCTTCTTTCTACCATATATGGGTCTATTATATCGTAGTCGTTTCGCTGAAACAAGTTAAGAATCTATAAATTCTCCTTAATTATTTCCAATCATCTTCAAAAATGTATCCTCGGAAATGATTGGAATCCCAAGTTCCCTCGCTTTTTTATTCTTTGAAGATGTTGATTCCACATCATTGTTGATCAGCCAGTTCGTCTTTGATGTGACAGACCCGGTCACTTTTCCTCCCTTGCTCTCAATGACCTCTTTCACTTCATTCCGGTTTGCAAAATGCTCCACACTTCCTGTGATCACAAAGTTCATTCCTGCGAAGATCTGTTCTTCCTGAGTCGTCTCTTCCTCTGGAATCTTCACTTCCTCAAGTAGTCTGAAAAATTCCTCCCGATGATCTTCCACTGCAAAATAATCAACAAAAGCTCTCGCGATCACATCACCGACTCCCTGGATCTCATTCAGCGCTTCTACATCTGCCTGAAGCATTTTCTCTACATCATAATCAAATGCACGACAGATCATCTTTGCATTGGAAAGCCCGATATTCGCAATGCCAAGCCCATAGATCAACTTTGGCAGTGTAGTTGTCCGCGCTTTCTCAATACTATCCTGAAGGTTTTTGTAAGATTTTTCCCCAAATCCCTCCATCGACCGAATTTCCTCTCCATATCGCTCCAAATGAAAAATATCCGAGAAATGGCGGATAAATCCGCGTGTGATAAATTTCTCGAGTGTCGCTTCAGACAACCCATCAATATTCATCGCATCTCTGCTTACAAACAGGGAAAACGCCTTGATATGCTTCGCCCCACAGTCTGGATTCGTGCAGTACAATGTCTTCGTATCGCTGACCTGACGGATCTCTGTCTCACCGCCACATGCCGGACAGCATTCCGGCACCGGAGCCATTCCACTCCGCGTAAGATTTTCTGCAATCTGCGGAATAATCATATTCGCCTTATATACTTGAATCGTGTCACCGATCCCAAGCTCTAACTCTTCCATAATACTTAAGTTGTGGACACTCGCACGGCTGACTGTAGTTCCTTCCAGTTCCACCGGATCAAAAATTGCCACCGGATTGATCAGTCCGGTCCTTGACGGACTCCATTCTATTTCCCGCAAAGTTGTCTCCCGAATCTCGTCTGCCCATTTAAACGCAAAAGAATCTCTTGGGAACTTCGCTGTACTTCCAAGAGACTGTCCGTAAGCAATATCATCGTAAGTGAGTACAAGTCCATCGGACGGAATATCATTCTCTTCAATATGCTCCGCAAAAAATCGAACACGTTCTTCAAGAGTATCCTTTGTCACCTCATAGTGTTCCACTACATCAAATCCCTGCTCTTTCAGCCACTCAAGCTGAATATTCCTTGAATTTTGGAAGTCCACTCCCTCCGCCTTGACAAGGGAAAATGCGTAAAACTGTACATTTCTTCGCGCTGTAATCTCATTGTTCAGCTGACGCACTGAGCCGCTGCACAGATTTCTCGGATTTTTATATTTTGCATCTACATCTTCGATTTCTTCATTGATCTTCTCAAAATCCCGATAACCAATCACCGCTTCCCCTCGAAGGATTAATTCTCCCCGGTAAGCAATCCGAAGCGGTACATTCTGAAACACTTTTGCATTGTTTGTGATTACTTCTCCGACCTCACCGTTGCCACGCGTTACCGCCTTTTTCAGTTCTCCATTCTCATAAGTCAGCACGATTGTAAGTCCATCAAGTTTCCAGGAGATCACTGCTTTTTTCTCTCCGACAAATTCTTTTAGTCTGTCTGTCTCCTTTGTCTTATCAAGTGATAACATCGGCTTCTCGTGCCGCTCCTTCGGAAGTTCACTCAATACTTCATACCCAACATTGACGGTCGGGCTGTTCGCCATCGTAATTCCTAGTTCCTGCTCCAGTACAAGTAACTCATCGTACAGCCTGTCATACTCATGGTTACTCATAATTTCCTTTGCATCCTGATAATAAGCTTTCCCCGCTTGATTTAACAGCTGTACCAGTTCCTGCATTCTCTGCTTTTTCTGTTCCATACTCTACTGCTCCTCATATACTGTGTTGTTGGAAGAACCTTTCAATTGTTCATATAACTCGTCCAGTTCTCTTCCGGTCACTTCGCGGTATTCTCCACTTTTTAGATTTCCAAGTTCGATATTCATCACCCGTACCCGCTCCAACCTTGTCACTTGATATCCAAAATATTCACACATTCTACGGATCTGTCGATTCAATCCCTGTGTCAGGATAATGCGAAATTTATATTTTCCAGTCTTTTCTACTTTGCACGGTCTTGTCACCGTATCTAAGATCGGTACCCCTTCTGACATTTTCCGAACAAATTCTTTTGTCACTTCCTTGTTGACAGTCACCTTGTACTCTTTCTCATGACAGTTGCCCGCACGCATCATCTTGTTAATAATATCGCCGTTGTTTGTCATAAGAAGAAGCCCTTCGGAATCCTTATCAAGTCTTCCAATATAGGTGATCCTCGTTGGATAATTTAAAAAACGGATAATGTTTTTCTTCTCCCGTTTTTCCTCTGTACAGACGATTCCGGTCGGTTTATTGACTGCAAGCAGGACCATCCGGTCTTTTTTCTGTATCACTTTCTTTCCAACGCACACTTCCTGATCTTTCGTGACACGCATTCCCATCTCTGCCCGTCTGCCATCGACAGTGACTCTTCCACTCTCGATCAATCTATCTGCTTCTCTCCTCGAGCAGACACCTGCCTCACTTAAAAATTTATTTAACCGCACCGACTCTTTCGGCGCGTCAAATTCTCTCTCTATCTGATTACTCACTCGCTAACACTCCACTTAAATTATTGTCTGTAAAAAACGTATTTCCATTGTATAAAAACAGTACATCTGTAATCCTGTCTTCTTCAATGAGATCATCCAGATCCCCGTAATAATACCGCGGATCTACAAGCACGATTTCCCTGTAATATGGTGTCAGAAACGGCACAAAACAGTTCGCATAAGAATCTTTTAAGATCAACAGTCTCCGATTCTTCTCCGAAGTTGTCTTAATGTCTACCAATGCATGATTCCCATTTAAGAACATTCCATACTTATCCTTCTCTTCCAGCTTCTCTGAACTGTACATGGAAGCACTCTTTTCCTTCTCCTCCACATAGTTGACAACAACCTCTGTATCATTTTTCTCTGGAAGATAAATATCGATGTTCTCTCTTCTTGACCGCTCATAACCACTTGTAGCCGACAGTGTCCCATTAAACTCTTCTGTGACCGTATGCGGTACAAATGCTGTCATCTCCTCCTGCAAAATCCCCAGGTCTCCTGCCGCCTCCTGAAATGCATAATATGCCCCTTTTGTTGTCCAGTGATGGTCTGTACGATAATAAATTTCTTCATTTTTATGTTGGTTTAACGTCTTTGCTGCATCAATCCATTGAATGCCCGCCGCTGAAACAATCTCCTCTGTCCTCTTTAACTGTGCATTCTGATCTTCTGTTGCTGCAAATGCCGGAAGTTTCTCCTTTAAAATATTTGCCGCATTCGGTGCAATCAACATATGCATTTTCAAATCTGGGTAGCGCGCAGCAAATGCTGTCACTGCATCCATATTTTCCTTGTAAGAGGCTTCATCAAGCACGCTGATCTCCTCTAGCAGATACCCATCTGCTCCTTTAAAAACCCCGTTGGAATCTTTTTTCCCAAGGAGCAGATCTGCCTTTGTCTTCAGGCTTACCCAGAAATCTCTACCAAGAAACTGATCTGATTTGTACTTTTCATACTGACTCATGAATTTTCCACTCATGACAGTCTCCACCGATGCCTTCGGCTTTGTTGCAAGCATCCGGTTCTCTTCCTCAGAAAATTTTCTTTCCTTTGTAATCCCATCCGCCAGAACTAACAGCGCTATACAGGAAATAAATCCAAGCGCCATCCAAAGTCTGACCTTTCTTCTCTTTCTGTTTACTCTATTCATCCGTCTCCCCTTAAAATCTGAAATACAAAAATGGGTTGTAGGTTTCCGTCACAAGATACGCGATGGATAGCAGGAACATTCCTGCATAGATCGCACATGCAAGAACTGCCCGCACCTTATATCCTCCATAGACGATCCGACCAAAGATCTCATGCACTTTCGCCGTAGAGCCGACTGCTGCGATCGCAAACAATGCAAGATTGGTAATAAGCAGATAAATCCCCATAGAATCCACTACAGTCTTTGCCCCGACTCCGAACATGACGCCGAGATACTTCCACGCAAATCCAAGTGTCGGACTAAAGAAGAATACCCAGCCGATCATCACAAACAAAAGGCTATACAAATGTCTGCACATCCCCGGAACTTTCTCAAGCCGATCCCCGATCATAAACTTTTCAATGATCAAAAGTATTCCGTAATACATTCCCCACATCACGAAATTCCAGCTCGCGCCATGCCACAGGCCGGTTAAAAACCATACGATCATCAGATTGATAATCGTCCGTTCTCTTCCTTTCCGATTGCCACCTAACGGGATATACACATATTCCCGGAACCATGTCCCAAGGGAAATATGCCATCTGCGCCAAAATTCTGTAATACTCTTGGACAGATATGGATAGTCAAAATTCTTCATAAACTCAAAGCCGAGCATCTTTCCAAGACCAACTGCCATATCCGAATACCCGCTGAAATCAAAATAAATCTGAAATGTATAAGCAATGCATCCAATCCATGCAGTCAGAACCGACATCTCCGAAAATGTGATTGCCGATACTTTCGTAAAGACCAGCCCTGTCATATTTGCAATCAGCACTTTTTTTGCAAGTCCCCGCACAAAATAGATGGCACCATCTCCAAATTTTTCCATCGTAATATTTCGATCCCGCAGCTGCATCTCCACATCTGAATACTTTACGATCGGTCCTGCGATCAACTGTGGAAACATCGTCACATACACGCCAAAGGAAATCAGATTCTTTTGTACTTGTACCTTGCCGCGATATACATCAATAATATAAGACAATGTCTGGAATGTATAAAATGAAATCCCAATTGGAAGTGCCAGTTCTTTATAAGGTAGTTCCACCGGCAATACCGCATTCAGACTCTCTATCAGGAATCCATAATATTTAAAAAATCCAAGAATCAGCAGATTCACTGCAACTGCGATAACCAGACTCTGCTTCGCCTTAAACGGATTCTCCAAATTCCGCTCAATATCAATTCCCGACACATAATTAAACAAGATGGATAGCACCATCAAAATCACATATACCGGCTCTCCCCACGCATAAAAAACAAGGCTTGCAAGCAGAAGCACGATGTTTTTCAGCCTGCCTGGTACAAGATAGTACACAAGCAGCGTGACCGGCAAAAACGTAAATAGAAAAACGATACTACTAAATAACATTCTTTTGTCCCCTTTTTATATTCTTTTTCATCCCATCTTCTTATTCAGAAACTCCTGAAAAGTACCTTCGTCCCCATCCGACAGAAAGTTTTCGCTTCTACAAAGCTTTTTGAAATACCTGATCGATCTTTTCTGCATCTTCCTTGATCACAAAAAGAATATAATTTCCCCTTACATCTATAATAGAATCTTCAATCAGTTTTGTCTGACTCGCCCCATATCCCTGAAAGCTCTCCTTCCTGGATTTTTTTCGCGCTTCGATAGCTTCGACAACGGTATCGGACTGCTCTTTGGACTTCAGTTTCACGACAAGTATCTCATCGACTTCCATTGTCCCCTCTCGAAACCAGAGCATTACTCCATCATAATCATTTGCATTTAACCGATAATTGCGCCGGAACATTTTATGATCGGCTTCTTTCATATCAGAATTATCCAGTACTCCTTCCACCGCCTGCTCCATCTCTGCAAACGGGGTATCACTCTCACCTTTTCTAAAAAGCAGTACCGCAACGTACAAAACCAATATTCCGATCAGTATCATCTGCGTAATAAAAATAGCATCCAGTCCATTCTTTCTCTCTCTGCTGTGAATCTTCCTCATCATAGGCCTGCCACCTCCGCCATATTTACAAGCCACAGCGGATAGATCTCAGAAGTCATATGTACCCCATCCGGCTCATAATATTCTTCTTTTACAATCTCTGTATTATCAATAAATGTCACGCCTTCCTCCTCTGCCAGTTCCCGCAGAGTCTGATTAAATGTATCTAATGATCCATACACAGGCGACTCATCTATCTTCATCTGCTGTACCGGAAAGATAGAATTAATATAGATTGCAGCACCTGGAAGGATCTCCCTGATATCCTCCAGTACTTCTTTATAATTCTCCTTAAATACTTTCGCATCTCCACCGGTTACTGCAATATCATTCATTCCGTAAGATAAAAAAACAGTCTGTGGATTCAGTGTTCGGATCGTATCAAGTTTCTCTGTCACATCTGTCACTTTCATTCCAAGCTCTGCAATGACTGAAGACTCTCTCAGAAAATCGTATTCCACAAATCCTTCTGTGATCGAATCCCCTAACACAAGTGCATTGGAAAATCTTGCTTTCATTGACTGACTGTAAAGTTCCGGATTCGCCTCCATCTCACTTCTCTCCAACTCCAATATCTTCCCCTCGATCTGTGAAATATCTGCCTGCTCCAGTTTCCTGATCACTTCCACACCTTTTTTTGTCTCTGTCTTCTCCGTTTTCAGAACAGTTATCCCCTTTTTGATTCCAAATATGAGAACCACACCGGTAAGCACGCACACGCCTCCGATCGCAATTTTTCTTACATCCTTTCTCATCTGATTACCCCTTATCTTTTATCTTCTAGCGCTATTCCGTTTTAGACATACAAAATGTGCCCGAAAACGCTCATGCACGACTCTGCAAAATCCATCTCCAGACACACTCTGTCAAAATCTGTCTACTACTCTTTGTCCTCCGAACACACGCTCTAGAATAGTATTATAAATTTATAATATTACAAATGTCTGTTCTTTCTATTACAATTATGTAACATTCTTTCATGTGTTTTTTTACAGTGAAAAATAGGCTGTCATAAATTTTACAAGGCTCTCCTGATCTTCTCTCCCCATAAACTCTCTGCTGGAGTGCATTGCAAACATCGGAATTCCCATATCCACTGTACGCACCGGAAGAATTGCAGAAACGATAGAACCTAATGTTCCTCCTGCACTTCCGTCAGAACGATTGACAAATTTCTGATAAGCAATTCCTTCTTTTTCACAGATCTGCTGCACGATTGCGATCGCCTCAGAATCTGTCGCATATCCCTGAGAACATGCCTCCTTGATACAAAATCCTTCATTTAATTTTGCTTTATTTGTCGGATCGTTCTTTGCTGCATAGCTTGGATGTATCGCATGACTCACATCTGCTGAAATCAAAAGACTATCCATAATCGCATTAGAAAACGCCGTCTCAGAATATCCAAGAGCTGCATAGATTTTCTTTAAAATTGTCACAATCAGCGTAGACTGTGCTCCCTGCTTACTTCTGCTTCCAATTTCTTCATGATCATAGACGATCGCACAGTTGATTCCTTTCGTTCTGTCTGCATCGATGATCGCAGTTGCAAGTGCCTGTACAGAAGTCAGATTATCTAACCTCGGCGCAGAAATAAACTCTTCTTTCGCCCCTGTCAGACAGCCTTCTTCAAAATTATAAACATTCAGTTCATATTCCAGGATATCTTCTGCTTTCACGCCCATCTCCTCTGCGAGCAGATTTGCAAAATATCCTTCTTTTTTCTCACCTTCTGCAAGTTTTCCAAGAAGCGGAATCATCTGTGTCTGACGGTTCAGTTCTACCCCCTGATTCATCTCCTTCTGTAAATGAATGGCAATGTTCGGAATTGTAAGCAACGGACGCTTAAAATCAACCAAACGGACTTCCGGATGGAAAACATCCTCTGAGCGCAATACCACTCTTCCCGCGATAGAGAGAGGACGGTCCAGCCAGCTTGCTAAGTTCACTCCACCATATACCTCTGTGTTCAGCTGCACATATCCCTCTGTCACGATCTCTGGATTTGGTTTGATACGAAATCCTGGAAAATCTCCATGACATGCAGCCAGACGGAACCCATCTTCACCTTCAAATTCTTCCCCGATCGTAAATGCAAAGATCGTAGAATCATGATGAACCATAAAATACTTTCCGCCTCGCTTCAGATCCCAGTTTTCTCTTAAAGCCACTTCCTCAAATCCAGCTTCCTCAAGCTGTTTCTTTGTCTCCAACACCGTATGGAACTGCGATGTTGCACTTTTTGTCAATTTCAGTAATTTATCCACATATTTGTTCTGTTCCATGTCTGTTTTCCTCCTTTTTCTGCACAGATGATCCTCTGTATGTGCATCTTTCTGACGCGGATCATCTATGACTCTTCCGACATCCATACGGATGTCTTTCGCAATACTTTAATCATACTGGCAATTTCTTTAAAAGTCAAATCTCTGGTAGCTTTTTTCTTCAATTATGTTATACTGTTAGTGATGCCGGACACTGCTTTGTTTCCGGCAAAATTTTACAAAGGAGACACCTGCACATGAACCTAAACAATTTTACGACAGAGCCTATTTCCAAGCTCTTTTTCCGTTACCTTGTTCCATCGATCTGCGGTACAATGGTAACGTCTATTTATGTGTTGGCAGACACTATTATTATCGGCAAAGGAATCGGAACCGACGCGATGGCAGCATTAAATATTGCACTCCCCGTCTACAATCTTTTCTTTGGCACCGGTCTCCTGTTCGGTGTTGGCGGATCTGTCATGATGTCCATCTGCCGCGGGCACGGGGAACATTCAAAAGGAAATGCCTATTTTTCTCTTTCCTTTCTGTTAAATGTTCTTGCCTGCATCATCTATATGATCATCTGCAACACTTTTACAAAAGAGATTGCCCTCTTTCTCGGAGCAACCGATGTCACACTGCCTTATGTGATGGACTATCTTCCTTATATTACATGGAGTCTTCCGGTCTTTGCTTTTTCTTCGTTTCTGCAAACCTTTATCCGAAACGATGGAGCGCCAAAACTTGCAATGACCGCTGTTGTTTCCGGAGGAATTTTTAATGTCATCTTTGACTATATTCTTGTATATCCATGCCAGATGGGAATGGCAGGAGCTGCGATTGCCACTGTGTGCGGCTCTATTCTGACCGTGTTGATCTTGCTGATCCATTTTTTCGGAAAACACAATCACTTACATTTCTGTTTTTCAGAAATCCGAAGTTCTTTCGGTTCCGATATTTTCAAAAGTGGATTTGCCAGCTTTCTGATCGACCTGTCTTCAGGAATCGTAATTTTTTTCTTCAACCAACAGCTGCTGCGCTATCAGGGAGATCTCGGTGTCAGTGTCTATGGTATTATTTCCAACACTGCAATTGTTGTGACCTGCCTCTCAAACGGAATCTGTCAGGCAGCACAGCCGATCATCTCTACAAATTTCGGCGCAGGATTCCAGGAACGGATCGATCATGTCCGTAAATTAGGACTGCGTACAGCACTGTTCATCTGTGCTATACCAACACTGCTTGGTCTTACTGTCCCGAATCTGTTTACTTACATTTTCCTGAATCCAGATTCACAAGTACTTGCTCTGGCGCCGGCTGCTGTTCGCCTTTACTTTATCGGATTTTTGATCACTGGAGTGAACATGTTTCTCATCGGTTACTTCCAGTCAACGATAAGACCGGTTTATGCTCTCACACTCTGCCTGATGCGTGGATGTGTCTTAAGTATTATTTTTGTGAAAATTCTACCGATTTTTTTAGGTCTGAACGGAATCTGGATTTCTGTCCCGCTTGCCGAACTATTCACATTACTTACTGGAATCCTGTTGTTGAAAAAATCGATGGCTAAGAAAACAACTTAATACCCTCTGCTTTTTGATGCAGATACTACCCAAAACACAAATTTACTCAGGAGGTGATTTTATTTTATGATCGCACTACATATGCTGGAAGTCCGGGATTGCATGAGCAAACTGCTCCTCTCGGACATCTTCGATGCCTTCCTTTTTATAGAAGGAGACATTACAACCTTTAATACATTCCACCTCGATGGATACTTGAAAAAAGATTTTTTTGATACCGAAGAAGCCCTCTCCCGCTTCTCTTCCCGTGAGTACTCCCTGTGGAAAGAAGTGCGTACACTCTGTTACACTATCATCAAAGGGAAAAAGACACCGCTCGGATTTAAATTTGTTTTCTGCCTTTCGGGCGAAAATACTTCTCGTCTTCTTGTACAGGAAGGACTTTCATTTTCTCCAGAAGATGTCCGCGGACTTTACCTGAACTTATCCTTTGACGGCAGTACACTCCACTGTGTAACCGGAACTTCCATGAATACGTTTATGATGGACAAATCACTCGAACATGCCTGGGATACGATGGTACAGCGATTTTTCAAACAAAAACAAATGCCATTTGAAGTGCTGTAACACAGCAGTCAAAAAACTGTACCTGCTTCCCAGATCTATTTTCGTCATTTTATAAAAACTTTATCTTTTTTATATTTTTATTAGCACTCTTCTTTAAAGAGTGCTAATTTTCTATTGACATTTCAATTTGCCAGTATTAATATGTAGTTATCGCGGGAATTTCCCGGAATCGAACATAGATATCAAATGAAAATCATAAAAAAGGAGTGTTATACATGGCAGCAAAACATGGTAATCTTTCTATTCACAGTGAGAACATTTTTCCAATTATAAAGAAATGGATGTATTCCGATCACGATATTTTCTTTCGTGAGCTGATTTCCAACGGATGTGATGCGATCACAAAACTAAAAAAACTGGAAGTCATGGGCGAATATACTTTCCCGGATGACTATAAAGCCACTATTCAGGTAATTGTAAATCCAGAAGAAAAAACCTTAAAATTCATCGACAACGGTATTGGTATGACTGCTGATGAAGTCGAAGAATATATCACACAGATTGCATTCTCCGGCGCAACAGAATTTTTAGAAAAGTACAAAGATAAGACAAATGAAGATCAGATTATCGGGCATTTCGGTCTTGGATTCTACTCTGCTTTTATGGTAGCAGACGAAGTACACATCGACACACTTTCCTATAAGGAAGGGGCTACACCAGTACACTGGACATGCGATGGTGGAACCGAATACGATCTGACAGATGGCAATAAAACAACAGTCGGCACAGAGATTACACTGTTCTTAAACGAAGACAGCCTTGCATTTGCAAATGAATACCGTGCCCGTGAAGTTATCGAAAAATACTGCTCTTTCATGCCGGTAGAGATTTTCTTATCCAACGCAAATGCAGAGCAGGAATATGAGACTATTTTAGAAGAAGAATTAAAAGAAGACGATGTCATCGTAGAACGGATCCACGAAGAAGCCAAAATGGAAGAAAAAGAAAATGAAAACGGCGAGAAAGAAATGGTAGAAGTTTCCCCTGCTGTTGACAAAGTAAAGATCAACAAACGTCCGGTTTCTTTAAGTGATACAACTCCGCTTTGGACCAAACATCCAAATGATTGTACAAAAGAAGACTACATCGAATTCTACCGTAAAGTATTCATGGATTACAAGGAACCTTTATTCTGGATCCACTTAAATATGGATTATCCATTTAACTTAAAAGGTATCCTCTACTTCCCGAAGATCAACACAGAGTACGAATCCATTGAGGGTACGATCAAATTATATAACAACCAGGTATTTATCGCAGACAACATCAAAGAAGTCATTCCAGAATTCTTAATGCTGTTAAAAGGTGTGATCGACTGTCCGGATCTTCCTCTGAATGTGTCAAGAAGCGCACTGCAAAATGACGGATTTGTACACAAGATTTCTGATTATATTTCAAAGAAAGTCGCAGATAAATTAAGCGGAATGTGTAAGACAGACAAAGAATCCTACATCAAGTACTGGGATGATATCAGTCCATTTATTAAATTCGGCTGCTTAAAAGACGAGAAATTCTGCGATAAGATGAGCGATTACATTCTTTTCAAAAACATTGACCATGACTACCTCACTTTAAAAGAATGTATTGAGAAAAACAGCCCTGCAAAAGAAGTGACAGAGGAAACAACTTCCACAGAAACCGCAGAGGAAAATACTTCTAATCACTCTGACAACGATGCAGATGCAAAAGAACCTGAGAAAGTGACTATCTACTATGTAACTGATGAGCAACAGCAGAGCCAGTACATCAATATGTTCAAGGAAGAAGGTCTTGATGCGGTACTCCTGACTCACAATATTGACTCTCCATTCATTACACAGTTAGAACAGCGTAATGAAAATGTCCAGTTCCAGCGTATCGATGCAGATTTGACTGACCATTTCAAAGAAGAGGTTGCCAAAGAAGAGGAAGAAACCTTTAAGTCAAACACTGAAACACTGACAGACATCTTCCGCAAGGCACTGAATAACGAAAAACTGGAAGTCAAAGTGGAAAAACTGAAAAATGAAAATGTCGCTTCTATGGTGACACTTTCTGAACAGTCTCGTCGTATGCAGGAAATGATGAAAATGTACAACATGTACGGTATGGATGCTGGCATGTTCGGCACAGATGTGACCCTCGTGTTAAACGCAAACCATCCACTGGTACAATATGTCTTAAATAATAAAGACGGAGAACATGTAAATCTGTTCTGCCAGCAGTTATTTGATCTTGCAATGCTGAGCAACAAGCCGTTAAATCCAGAAGAGATGACAGCATTCATCAACAGAAGCAATGAAATTATGATGTTGCTTACAAAATAGAAAGCAAGTCCAAATACCATAAAAAATAGCGCCGCTCATAGAGTGAGGCGCTATTTTTTATAGTGCTCGTTGCCCAGATAAGTTAATTCCCTTTAAGGTATCTTTCTACATCCCTTCCCTTTCACTGCATCTTTCCCATATTTTCTTGCTGCATAAATATATGCTAAAAGATTTTCTTTTGGGGTTCCTAAAGGAATTTGACAGCCAGCACTCAACAAGTATCCTTTAGGGCTATTCGCAGCCTTTTCAATACATTCTTTCACACTTTGTATTACCGAAAATATATCTCCATTTTTCAATACATCTACCGGAGGAACATTTCCTGATATTGCCATTTCTCCACCTAAATGTAATTTCAATTCGAAAAGATCCTCACAATTATCCACACTAAAAGCTGAAAAACCAATTTCTTTTAAATCATCCCATACTTTTCTACTTTTTCCACAAATATGAATCGAAGGACTCTTTCCCATATAACTTTTTGCCCATACCACCAATTCTTTTAAATACGGTTTAGAAAAATTTTCAAAATGCTTTTTTCCTATCAAATTCATAGAGGAAGCTGGATCTGCAATGCTGCATACACATCCAAATTCATCGTATACAACCTTCATCCAAGCCTTTATGCACTCTAAACTAAACTGTAACAAATGATGCATCTCTTCAGGCTGTTTTTTTAAGTCTCTTAAAAACATTCCTGCCTCTCTTAAAGATAACGCACATGTCATAGGACCACAAACACCACTTTTTAAAATATCATAATCTCCAAATTGCTTTTGTAGCTGCTCCATCATTTTGAGCATTATAGGCATTTTCCCATCAGTATAAGGGTTGATAACCTGCATGTTCTCTAGCATTTTATAATCTGAAATTAACGGCTCTTCAATTAAATACATATTATTTTTCGGATATTTCATGCTAGCTCCTAATGCCTCGGCAATTCCCTTTAAACGTGGTCCTATACTCATGCATCCAATTCCAAAATCATCCACCATCTTTTTTTCCAGGGCAATCACCGTTTCTATATCCGTATATGTCTTTCGAATATCCACCCCATACAATTCGGCCGCCGCTTCTGTACCAATCAAAGAATATGGAATATGGTCTACTTCTTTCCCTATTCCATATAGAACACTCCGTTCTCTTGGAGTCAGCATTTCCTTTGGTATCTCTTTTATCTGCTCCATAAATTTTCTCCACTATTTCAAATAATCACATAACTTATTTCCTACAAACTGAATGAATTGTACAAGTATAATTAAGATGATAACCGTCCCATACATGATAGAATCATTAAAATTCTGATATCCATACATCAATGCAACCGAGCCTAATCCTCCTGCTCCCACAGCACCCGCCATCGCTGAAAACCCAAGAATAGAAATCATAGCCAACGTAAGATTTTGTGCTAAAAGCGGAAAGGATTCTTTTATAACTACCCAGAATATAATTTGAATATTGGAAGCTCCACAAGCTTTTGCCGCCTCTATTACCTCTTCATCCACACTTTCAAAACTTGTTTCAAATAGTCTTGCCATGAATGGTGCCGATGCGATTGTAAGAGGCACTAAAGCCGCATTTTTACCGATACTTGTTCCAACCAAAAATCGTGTAAATGGAATAATCGAGACCATCAAAATAACAAATGGGAATGACCTGATTACATTGACAATCGTATTTATCACAGTAAATACCCCTACATTAGGATGTAGACCTGACTTCCTTGTCACATATAAAAGTATGGCAATCATGAATCCGAATATTGCCGAAAATATTGTCGCAATTGTAACCATATACAGTGTTGTCTTTACTGCTGGATAGATAATTTGTTCCACCAATTCAACAAAACTATGCCCCATTTTCCTGTACCTCAAACAAAACTTTCTTCTTTTTCAAGTATCGCATAAACTCATCACTGTCCTTGGTTTCAATTTTTAATGTGCCCAAGAACGCAGAACCATCTTTAAAATTTCTGATTCCTCCATCACATATTTCATATGCAATTTTCATCTCACTAGATAGTTCGTAAAAAAACTTCCTATAATTCGATTTGTTTTCTATTAATATTCTGATAAACACCCCTGGCTCAAAAGTAAGTTTTCTTCCAAGCAACTCTCTTAATGGTTCTGAATTTTCCAAAAACAGCTGTTTTACTTCTCCCTTCAATATAATTTTTCCAGCTTGTAAAAGAGCCATCCTGTCACATATTTGTTCTACTACTTCCATTTGATGAGTGACAATAATGATCGTGACTCCCATTTTCTGATTAATCTCTTTTAATAAATTCAAAATGGAAGTAGCTGTTTTCGGATCCAAAGCAGACGTAGCCTCATCGCAGAGCAAAATTTCAGGCTCTGTCACCATTGCCCTTGCAATGGCAACACGCTGTTTTTGCCCACCAGATAACTGTCTCGGTCTACTTTCTATTTTGTCTTCTAGTCCTACTAACCGAACCATTTTTCTTACCTGCTCATCCGTTTCCACCGAATTCTTTTTCCATACTTTCATAGGAAAAGCCACATTTTCATACACATTACACCGTTCCAGTAATGAAAAGTTTTGAAAAATCATCCCAATATTTTTTCTAAAATTTCTTAATTGCGCTTTTCCTAATTTCTGTATTTCAATCCCCTGTACTTTAAGACTTCCTCCATCATAAGGTACCAACCCATTGATACATCTTAAAAGTGTCGATTTTCCGGCACCACTCAAGCCAACCAACCCAAAAATTTCACCTTTTTTAATCTCCAGGTCAATATTTTCCAATACTTGAAGTTTACCGTATTTCTTTTCTAATCCCGAAACTTCTATCATATTCTCTTGTCCATTCGTTTAGTCAAAATATACATAACTTCCTTGATAGTATTCATCGATTTTCTTTTTTGTATCTTCTGTTCGAAATGCTTTCAAAAACGGCTCAACCCACTCTGCATTCTCATCTTCCTCTCTGACAACAAGACCTATTGCAAATTTAGAATTATCTTTTTCAATGGCAATATATGATGTAGGATCCTTTTCTGCGAGAAACATAGATGTTCCCTGATTAAAGCACCCATCCAAATCCGTAAGTCCTTGATTCAATCCACCAGTATCTAACGGAACCAACTCAAGATTTCTTGGATTTTCTTTAATATCCAACAACGTGTACATTCCATTATTAGAAGGTTCCCCCAAAGTAAATAATCCTGCCTCTTCTCCTAATACCAACGCCCTATGCTGATTACTTGCATCCTGGAAAATACCTATCTTAGCATTTTCAGGAATTTCTTCCACAGAATTCCATTTTTCTGAATATAATGCAGTAAACCCACCAAATAACGGTTCTACAAATTTTAATTTTGTTCCATTATCGTTATTAAAGGAATCTAAAAATGGCTTATGTTGATAAAGATTTCCATCCAAAGACCCTTCATCTAATGCCACATTTGGCTGCTTAATGTCATCAAATGCTACTACTTCTAATTTGTATCCTTCCTTTTCTAAACTGTCTTCCATAGCATGAACAACTTCTATCACATTTGGTGATGCCCCAATCTTTAAAGTTGTTACTTCTTTTTTCTCCTCTTTCTTTTCTTCCTTCCCACTGCATCCTGTCAAACCTATACTGAAGATACATACAGTAGCAAGCAAAATGCTCATCATTCTTTTTTTCATTCTTTTTTCCTCCTCAAAATTCGATAGTATATATCCTTTTTAAGTATAGGGAATTATATTATATATTTCAACACTTTTATATAATTCAGTTATATTTTTCGACATTTTCTATAATTGTATGCTTTTATAGTTTTTTTCTATTATCTTGTTCCATCTACCTTCTCATAAAATAGAATTCAATTCCTCACTTCATTCTATTTCCATACTTTAATTCTTTATTTTTCAACTTTCTATAGATTATAATTCTAAAGACAGGTATTTTGCATGGAACTCCAGTATAGAGAAAATCTGGAAATCATTTTCAGTCAGATGTGGTTTTCTACTAAACGATAACATACATTTTTACGAAGGAGATTTAGAGCTATGGATCATTTCACATTATTTTACAAACGACTGACACAACTACGAAACAAACAGGGAATCTCGGCAAGGGACATGAGCCTGTCACTCGGGCAGAGCGAAAGTTATATCAATAAAATCGAAAACGGAAAAGCTCTTCCTTCCATGAGTGCTTTCTTTTATATCTGTGATTTTCTGAAAATTCATCCGAGAGATTTTTTCGATGAATCTGATAAAAATCCTGCAACTTCTCAGGAACTTACACAAAAATTCATGAACCTGACAAGCAAACAGCAAGAACATCTTCTCTTTCTGATCGATGATCTTTTGACAAAAGATGAATAAATTCACAAATGTGCGATGCATCTTTTGTCATTTCATGTTATAATCGCTATATGTGATATGGATAAAGGAGAATATTTTCAATGGATGATTTAAGAATTTTACCGGTAACAAATGAAGAACTTATTTTAAATGTGGCAACAATGGCGGAAGAAATCTGGCATGAATATTTTCCAGCTCTGATCAGCGAAGAGCAGATTGATTATATGCTTGAGAAATTTCTTTCTTTTGACTCTATTTTTGAGCAGATCCAAAATGGATATGAATATTTTCTGCTGATTCACGACTATACATTCGCAGGTTTTGCTGGGGTACATGAAGAAAATGGAAGTCTTTTCCTCAGCAAACTTTACATTCACAAAGATTTTCGTGGAAATGGCATCAGTTCTAAAGTTATGAAAAATTTGATAGAACTTTGTAAAGTCCGTTCCCTTGATAAAATCTGGCTGACCTGTAACCGTGGCAATGAGTCTGCTCTCGCCATCTATAAACACTTTGGATTCATTCAGACACGAGAACAAGTCAGCGAGATCGGCGGCGGGTTTGTAATGGATGATTATATCCTAGAATATCCTGTTAAATAGCAGGATTCATTAACAGAAAAGCTGCCTGCAACTATGGAACGTTTCCCATGCTGCAGGCAGCTTTTTAATATTTCGAGAACAGTCCTACTATTTGCCGGAAACACTGTCCTCTCTTGTATTCACTATTATTTCATCGGTACCACGGCACCTTCATAAGTGTCTGTGATAAATTTTCCAATCTCTTCACTCTGAAGTACTTCCACAAGTGCTTTGATCTTCTCACTATCTTTGTTTTCCTTTTTCACTGCAATAATGTTCGCATAAGTCTGAGCAGCCTCAGAATCTGCCTCTTCTTTTGCAATTGCATCTGTCTGCACATTAAATCCTGCATCCAGCGCATAATTTCCATTTAATACGACAAAATCCAGCTCCTCTACCACTCTCGCGATCTGTGCGGCATCCAGCTCTACAATCTCAATGTTATGAGGATTTTCTTCCACATCTTTCTTAGTTGCATTCAATCCCGCATCTTCCTTCAATGTGATGATTCCATTTTCTTCCAGAAGCAGAAGCGCTCTCGCCTCGTTTGTCGCATCATTTGGAACAGCAATCTTTGCTCCGTCCTTTATATTCTCAAGGTCTTTGGATGCTCCTGGATAAATCCCCAGCGGCTCATAATGAATCTTTGCAGCACTTACCAGATCCGATCCCTTCTCTTCATTAAAATTATCCAAATACGGCTGGTGCTGGAAATAATTTGCATCAAACTCTCCCTCATCCACAACAACATTCTGCTGCGGATAATCATCAAACTCCTTGATTTCCAGTGTATATCCTTTCTCTTTTAAAAGATCCTTTGCCGCCTCTAAAATTTCAGCATGTGGTGTCGGGGAAGCCGCCACCGTGATTGTCTTATCATCTGCCTTGTTTTCTTTTCCTCCACATGCAGTCAATCCAACTGCAAGCACAGCAGCTGCTCCTGCTGCCAATATTCTCTTTGCATTTCTATTCTTCATGTCTTTATCCTCTCACTCTCTTATCTGTCCGTTTGGAAATCTGCATTCCGACTTCCTGTAAAATCTGCACGATCAATACAAGTACAATGACTGTGATCAACATGATGTCTGTCTGATATCGATGGTATCCGTATCGAATCGCAATATCACCCAGTCCACCTCCAGCAACAACTCCTGCCATTGCAGAATACCCGAGGATCGTTGAAAGTGCGATTGTACATCCTACGATCAATGATGTCTTCGCCTCCGGGATCAATACTTTCACAATGATTTTAAGCGGGGAAGCTCCCATACTTAATGCAGCCTCCACAACACCGTGTTCTACTTCCAACAAAGAAGATTCGATCATACGCGCAATAAATGGTGCCGCTGCAATAACGAGCGGGACAATTGTAGCGGTAGATCCATAACTTTTTCCGACGATCAGTTTTGTCAGAGGGGTCACTGCGATCAACAAGATCAAAAATGGAATAGATCTTAAAATATTTACAAAAATATCCAAAATCCGATTCACCGCCGGCATTGGTTTTAAGCCATCCTTTCTTGTCACGATCAGAGCAATTCCCATCGGAAATCCAATCACATATGCAAGTGCCGTTGATACCAGTGTCATATAGAGTGTATCAACCGAACCTTCCGCGAGCATTTTAATGAGTTCCTGTGTTTCCATGTGCGGTGACCTCCTCTACAATAATATTTCTCTCTTCCAGATAATGAATTGCCTGCTGCGCTTTCACATCCTCATCTGGCATCTGTAAGATCATCTGACCATATGCTTTCCCATCGATATTCTTCATATCCGCCCCCATAATATTGACGCGGACTCTGCAATTCAAGATCATATCCGCAATGGCAGGTTCAAACGAAGAATTTCCGTCAAATACAACACGGACATATCTCTTTCCGCCTACCTCAAGCTGATTTGCCTCTTCCTTATATACAAGTTGCTTTGCAATCTCTGTCTGTGGCTTGGAAAATACATCTGTCGCACTTCCTGTCTCCACAAGTTTTCCCGCATCAACGATTGCAACCTGGTTACAGATTTCTTCTACAACCGCCATCTCATGGGTAATGATCACAATTGTAATCTTAAATTTCTGGTTGATCTCCTTTAACAGTGCAAGGATTGCCTTTGTTGTCGTCGGATCGAGTGCACTTGTTGCTTCATCGCAGAGTAAGATCTTTGGATTTGTCGCAAGCGCGCGGGCAATCGCCACTCTCTGCTTCTGTCCTCCTGACAGCTGTGATGGATAAGACTTCGCCTTATCGCTTAATCCTACAATCTCTAACAGCTCTTCTGCACGCTTTCTTGCATCTGCTTTTTTCACTCCTGCAATTTCCAGCGGAAAACAAATATTATCCAGCACATTGCGCTGCATCAGAAGATTAAAATTCTGAAAAATCATCCCGATTTCCTGCCTCTGTCTCCGCAGTTCCTTCTGATTCATTTTCCCAAGATCGCGTCCTGCAATCCGTACTTCTCCCTCTGTCGGTACTTCCAGATAATTGATACACCGGACAAGCGTACTTTTTCCCGCACCACTCAGACCGATAATGCCAAAAATATCTCCTTCCTGGATTGCGAGATTAATCTGATTCAGCGCCTGAAACGGACCATTTTTTGTATAGAATGTCTTGCTGACATTTTTAAATTCTACAATCGGATTCATCCTGCTCCTCCTCATAAAAAATAAATAATGATGCTGCAAATGCCTGCATATCAGCATCTTCCTGTATGTTTTACAAACATACGTCTTATTTTATTGGCTGGAAAGATATTTGTCAAGCAATGTCTGAGTTTATCCCAGAGTTTCCCTTCTTTTCCCTATCTGCAAGTTTCTGTTCTATTTCTATTCTTCTGTATCAATATATTCATAAGCTGATGCATAATCTTCTGACACGATCACTTCACTTGGAACAAGACGTACGCCCACTCCTTTGGAATAGATGACCGTATCCTCCGGAAGTACAATATTGCAGCAATGAAGTCCTCCAACCTCACTCAGTCTGTCTTCTACAAACACAACTTCCGTATAGGCATCATACTCTTTTCTCGCCTCCTCGGTAACTGTGCCGGGAACCAGCCACGCAAACGTCCCATATTCGCTCTCTTTGGTCCCTTCATAATACAAATTATAAACTCCCGCTTCAAAGTCTTTTCCTGCCCTCAGCTTCTCCCCTGCTTTCAGATGCACTTGTTCGGTCAGTGGATTTTTGATTCCGGTCATTTCCTCTATCTGTGCATTTTCTGATGAAAAGCGAAGCCGTACTCCAGAAGATAGGATCTTTACTGTCGCTCCCGCAAATAACCTCACATCCTCACACTCTGTAATAAAATCTGTTCCCGCTTCATACTCTTCTGAAAAAAACTCGTAGACATAGATGTTATGTTCCATGTCCAATACCTGCATTCCGCCATACCCTTCCATCAATTCTATGGTATATTTTCCTTCCGGAATATGCACTCCGACAACATACTCCCCTTGTACCAGCTGATTTTCATAAAATGCGCCCTTTTCTTTCAGTACTGCATCGGTCTGTGCAGATGGATCAGACTCATCTTTCACTTGATAATTTCTTTCCATAAAAAATTTCTGAATTTCTCCTACAAGCGAGGAGACTATATTGATCAGAAATAAAAAAAGAATGATCCCCGCAAATATCTTTGGACCTTTTTTCCCGGAAGTTTTCTTTTCTGCCTGGACAATCGTAGAAGATTTTGCCTTTTGTAACTCTGTTTTCTTCCCAGTCTTTTCTTTTGGAATTTGAACCTTTCCTCTCTCGTTCGTTTCGTTCCCCCAATGCGGTGTCCCATTTCGGGTCTGATATCTACTGTCTGACTTTCTGTTATCCAGTCCACATTCCTGACAAATTCCATTAACCAGCTTCCCACCACAAAGCGTACATCTTTTTCTTCTCATCCGTTCCCTCCTCTTCATCCGCTTCTATCCATTTTCTCTATTTTTTATCATCCTTAAGTTTTTTCATAGTACTATTTTTGATTTTCTCTAACAGTATTTCTTTTTCGTCCGGCAGAGTTCCCAATAACTTTATAATATTTGTGGCATGTGTCGTATCAAATTCAGTTCTTTTTTTCATATCAAGATTTTCTAAAAGAATTCTCACCTCGGATATTTTTTCTTTGATACTAGCCTGCACAAACATCCCTTCCTGTTCCATCTTTGCAAGTTCTGTACTTGCAAATACTGTTAAATTCATAGTAATGATCTTACTTGCCGAAAACTGATTTAACATCTCTGCAGTCTTTTTTGCGTTCTCTTCTGAATTTCCTTCCCCTGCAATCCCATACATGACAATCGCATTGAATGGCAGTCTTGCTTCATTTAATTTTTTCCCTACAGCAATCGCTGTTTTTACGGTATGTCCCTTTCGGATGCTCTTCAAAACTTCATCGCTTCCCGATTCAAACCCTATATATAGAAGTCTAAGCCCTGCCGCATGAAGCTGTTTCAATTCTTCCACAGTATAATTGTTTATTGTTCGGACAGCTGCATACATAGCCACACATCCACAGTACGGATAATACTTTTGAATCAGTTTTAAAATACGCATCATTTTTTCATATCCAACAGAAAGAGGATCTGCTCCTGTCAAAAATACACGTTCGGTATAAGTTTCTCCATTCATCAATTCAAATTCGATCTCCTGAAGCGTCACCTCTTCATATGTTTCCTCTTTGTACATGGAACAAAATGCACACTGATTAAATGAACAGCCTCGTGTTACGGGAACTAAAACAGTTGTGATTTCTGTTTGTGGATAAAAAATATTTCTAGATTCACTCATACTACATCCTCCTCTTTTTATAAGCCAAACGGAAACTTTTGTTAATAAAATTATACTTCCTTCTGAAAAAAAATGGAAGCGCGTCTTGACAGCAAAAAAATACCGGAAATCTTATCAACAAAGATTCCCGGTATGGATATAAAAAAATCGGAGTGACAAGATTTGAACTTGCGACCTCTACGTCCCGAACGTAGCGCTCTACCAAGCTGAGCCACACTCCGAAAATAAAAACTTCACTGTATTCAATGAAGTTCAAACTACGGAAAAGGGATTCGAACCCCTACTAACAGAGTCAGAGTCTGCTGTGCTACCATTACACCATTCCGCATTATTCTTTATTATTTTTTGTGTTTGTTTTGTGTCCCTCACTCAACAAAACCTATTATAGCAGAGTTACAGAAAAAGTCAACACCTTTTTTGAAATTTTTTTATTTTTTTTAATTTTTTTCATTTTGTATATTTTTCAACGGATTTTGGCACTTTCCCTTCCCACTAAAAACTCGAAGCTCCAGGTCGTTTGATAACCGGGATCTTGTGCTGCAAGATCCCGCCTCCGAATTGCTATTCATAAAGTTCTCCATCAAATACAACCGTCGCCGGTCCGGTCATATATACGACATTTTTTTCTCTGTCCCACTCAATCTTCAGATTGCCTCCAAGCAGCTGCACAGTCACACAGTCCTCTGTAAGACCATTTACCATACTTGCCACAGCCACCGCACATGCTCCCGTTCCACATGCCAACGTCTCTCCAGATCCCCGTTCCCATACACGCATCTCTACAGTCTCGCGATCAAGCACGCGGGCAAACTCGGTATTCACTCGATTCGGAAAACATGGGTGATGCTCAAACTTTGGTCCAATTTTTTCGATCTCCATATTTTGGATATCATCCAGATATACGACTGCATGCGGATTGCCCATTGAGACACAGGTCATCCGATACTCGTCCCCATCCACACTGATCGGAACATTTACCGCATGATCCCCTTCTACTTTTACCGGAATCTGCTCTGGCACAAAAATCGGGGATCCCATATCCACTTTTACAAGTGCAACTTTCCCCTCTTCTACCGTCAGACTTAAATGTTTGATCCCTCCAAGTGTCTCTACAGATATTTCTGTCTGATCTGTCAGGCCATAATCATAGACGTATTTTCCAACACAGCGAATCCCATTGCCACACATTTCACCTCTGGATCCATCCGCATTATACATCTTCATCTCAAAATCCGCACATTCAGACGGACAGATTAAAATCAATCCATCCGATCCCACTCCAAAATGTCTGTCACTGACTCTTCGTGCCATTTCCGAAGGCGATTCTACTTTTTCCTTCAGACAGTTTACATAGACATAATCGTTTCCTAATCCTTGCATTTTTGTAAATTTCATCTGCATTTCCTCTCTTTTCTCTTTTA
Organism: Faecalimonas umbilicata; assembly: GCF_004346095.1. GTDB lineage: Bacteria > Bacillota > Clostridia > Lachnospirales > Lachnospiraceae > Faecalimonas > Faecalimonas umbilicata. The sequence continues at coordinate 95,007 of NZ_SLZV01000002.1, forward strand.
TTTTTCTGATGGACGCTCTTCCATCATCTCTAATATCATCTGCGCTGTCTCTGTCAGGCTGTTCCCACTCTCCATACTGTATTTTTGTAAATATCGGTGTGCCTCTGCTTCTGACATTTCTTTCTTTTCCATCAGCTGCGCCTTTGCTCTGGAAATAATCTGATTCTGTCTCTCATTTCGTTCACTCTTTCTGCCGCGCCTTTTTCTTCTCTGCCACTCAAATATTTCTTCCATAGCCCGCACTTGCTCTAACAATTCCTGCACTTTCAGAGGCAAAGAAAGCGTCCTGATATGTGCCGTTTCCTCCACCGGATACCTTCCTGTTGTAAGCACCAGCATCTCAAACGACTGCGGCAAATCCGCTCGTAATTCTCCATACATCATATCTTTGAGCTGGCAGGAACAAATGACGATCCCCTCCTCCAGAACATCCGCATAGTTTAATATCTGCACGCCGGAAGTGCAGACTCCGATGACATCAAATCCATTTCGGACAAGCAGATTCCGAATCTGTATTCCGGTCTCCCTTTTCGGAATTGCCACTATGATCCTGCTCACGCTCACCCCTCCCTGCATCTTTTCGTTTGACAGAATAGCTTCCTATATCCGATACAAATATTGTTCCAGCTCCCACGCAGTCACCTGTGCACAGTATTCCCGGTATTCTTTCTTCTTCGTCTGAATATATTTTTGCGATAATTCTTTCCCGATCACACTTTGCATCAGTTCATCTTGCTCAAACGCTTCCACCGCCTCCAAAAGGCTCTTCGGAAGCCTGCATGTTTCTTCCAGTTTCTGACTCCGTCCCCTGTATTCCTGTTCGTCGATGCAGGATGGCGGAAGGATTTTCCTCTCAATTCCATCCATTCCTGCCGCCAGGCAGACTGCGAGTGCCAGATATGGATTCGCGGATGCATCCGGACTCCTTAACTCTATCCATTTTTTTCCTTCTTTCTCAAATGGAATGCGAATCAGAGCACTTTTCTTCTTGACTGACCAGTTTGCATAAATCGGCGCATCAAATCCCGGTATCAGCCTTTTATACGAATTGACGATCGGATTGGTAAACAGAGACACTGCGCCGATGTGTTTCATTAATCCTCCGATAAAATAATAGGCTTCTCTGCTTAATCCATAAGGATCCTTCTCATCGAAAAATAGATTTCTTCCCTCCTTCTGAAGTGTCAAATTCAAGTGCATCCCCGAGCCGGCGCTCTCACTTTTCGGCTTCGGCATAAATGTTGCATGCAGTCCATGCTTTTTCGCAATAGTCCGCACAACCATCTTAAATGTCAGAATATCATCTGCCGCAGACAGTGCCTCACTGTGCCGAAAAACGATCTCATGCTGTGCCGGAGCCACTTCATGGTGGGAAGACTCAATCACAAATCCCATCTCCTCCAGTGTCAGTACGATATCTCTCCTTGTATTTTCTCCAAAATCCATCGGATCGATGTCAAAATATCCTGCACACTCATGTGTCACTGTCGTCGGATTTCCTTCTTCATCCATGTGGAAGAGGAAAAACTCACACTCACTTCCAACTTCCATCGTGTATCCCTTCTCTTGCGCCCGCTTGATCGTCCGCTTTAAAATCTGGCGGGAATCGCTCTCAAACGGTGTCCCATCACACTTATAGACATCACAGAGCAACCTGGCAACTTTCCCCTGCTGTGGCCGCCATGGAAATATTTCAAACGTAGATGGATCAGGGTGTAAATACATATCCTCTTCCTCCAACCAGATAAATCCTTCCATACAGGATCCATCAAATGTACATGCGTACTCCAAAGCCTTTGGAAGCTGACTTGCTGTGATCGCTATATTTTTCAATGTTCCTAACATATCTGTGAACTGAAGGCGGATAAACTCTACATCCTCCTCTTCCACAATTTGTATAATATCGTCCTTCGTATATGTTCTCATAACTTCCTCCCCGACAAAACCGAGTTTTCTGCTGCTACTTTTATGCAATCCAGAAAGAGGGCGTTCCTGCACGGAAAACGCCCTCGTCTGTTTTTTATCATAACAATCCCTATTTTATTTGTCAACGAAATCACCGCTATTTTGTGACTGCTTTTGACAATTCATCAATTCTTCTAAGCTCTTCTTCACTGAACTCTGTTTTTTCAACGATTTTTACATTCTCCCGAATCTGTTCCGGCTTGGATGCGCCAATCAGGACACTTGTCACATCTCCATCGCGAAGCACCCAGGACAGAGCCATCTGTGCCAGTGTCTGTCCACGCTCTTTTGCGACTTCATTCAACGCCTCCAGCTGCTCTAACCGTTCTTTTGTGACTGCACTCTCCTTTAAGAATCTTCCGCTTTTCCGAATACGGCTGTCTTCCGGAATTCCGTGCAAGTACCTGTCGGAGAGCAGTCCCTGTGCCAACGGACTGAATGCGATCAGTCCGCAGCCACTCTTGTTCGCAAATGTTTTCAGGCCATCATTTTCAATCCACCGATCCAGGATCGAATAGCGAATCTGGTTGATCACGAAAGGACACTTTAATTCCTTTAAAATCTCCATCGCCTGCATCGCATGTTCCAGATCATAGTTCGAAATTCCCGCATACAATGCCTTTCCCTGCTTCACTGCCGCATCAAGCGCCATCATACTCTCCTCCACAGGCGTCTCTGGGTCTACACAGTGATGATAGAAAATATCTACATACTCCAGCCCCATGCGCTGCAGACTCTGATCTAGACTTGCCAGCAGATATTTTCTGCTTCCGCCACTGCCATAAGGGCCCTCCCACATATCATATCCCGCCTTCGTGCTGATGATCATTTCATCACGGTAACTTCCAAGATCTTCTTTTAGGATCTTTCCAAAATTCGTCTCTGCGCTTCCCGGAAGCGGACCATAATTATTTGCCAGATCAAAATGTGTGATTCCAAGATCAAAAGCAGTAAAACACATCTGACGCATCGTCTCAAAATCGTCCATTGTGCCAAAGTTGTGCCAAAGTCCAAGTGACACCGCCGGAAGCTTCAGCCCGCTCTTTCCACATCTGTGATACTTCATCCTATTATATCTCTCTTCATCTGCATGGTATTTCATCGCTGCGTAACCCCTTTCTTGCTGCACTTTTTTCTATTTTACTTCTTTCCAAGCTCTTTTGCAACTTTTACGCACGCTTTCATCGCTTCGATGACGCTGCTTCTGAATCCTTTCTCCTCTAGTACGCGCACCGCCTCGATGGTTGTCCCTCCCGGAGAACATACCATATCTTTTAATTCTCCTGGATGTTTTCCTGTCTCCAACACCATTTTCGCGCTCCCATAAACTGCCTGCGCTGCAAATTTATATGCCTGCGCTCTCGGCATTCCATCTGCAACAGCCGCATCTGCCATCGCCTCGATGAATAAAAAGACATATGCCGGAGAACTTCCGCTTACAGACACAACAACATCCATCAGCTTCTCACTTAATACTTCTGCTTTTCCAAATCCACTAAATATTTTGCAAATATAAGAAAGTTCTTCCTCTGTCACCAGTTCATTTTTGCAGACACCTGTAATGCCTTCTCCCACAAGCGCCGGTGTGTTTGGCATTGTGCGAACAATCTTCACCGGTTTTCCGAATAATTCCTGCAAATGTTCCAGTGTCTGTCCCGGCGCGATCGTAACGATAATCTGCCCCTCTGACACCACTTCCCGGATTTCTTCAATCACAGCTGCATAAAACTGTGGTTTCACAGACAGAACGACTACCTCTGCTTTCTTTACCACTTCTTGATTATCTGTTGTCACAGCGATTCCAAGCTCCTCTTTCGTCCGCTCCAATCCCGGCTGATAAAGATCGGATGCGATCACATCCTCCGGTAACAGAATCTCGTTCTTCAAAATTCCACCCATCATCGCTTTTGCCATATTTCCGGCACCGATAAACCCTAATTTCTTCTCCATGTTTTCTTTCTCCTTTCACAAAAGCTTTCAAAAGCATCTTTCCTAATTAAATGACTGTTCTGTACGTTCAATAATTTCATCCTGAAGTGCTTTGCTCAAATTGCGGAAGTGATCACTGTAACCTGCTACGCGCACGATCAGATCCTTATACTCTTCCGGATTGTTCTGAGCATCGATCAGCGTCTGTCTATCGATGACATTGAACTGGATATGATGTCCATCCATATTAAAATAACTCCGCACAAGATTTGCCATCTGCGTCAATCCTTCTTCCCCTGCAACAACACTCGGTGTGAATTTTTGATTCAGAAGCGTTCCCCCTGTCCGTACATGATCCATTTTAGATGCAGATTTTACTACCGCTGTCGGACCACAGATATCGGCACCTTTCTCCGGCGAGATTCCCTCTGATACAGGCTTGTGTGCAAGTCTTCCGTTCGGGCTTGCTAACATCACTTCACCAAAGTACACATGACAGGTAGTCGGAAGCATATTGATCCTATAAGTACCGCCTTTCATGTTCGGTCTGCCTGTCACTGTATGATAGTAGAAGTCAAAGACTGCCTGCATCACATCGTCTGCATAGTCATCGTCATTTCCATATTTCGGTGTCTTGTTGCGTACAAGATTTGCAATCTTCTCGTATCCTTCAAAGTTGTGTTCCATGGCTTCCATTAACTCTTCCATCGTAAATTTCTTCTCATCGAACACATTGTATTTGATCGCTGTCAGAGAGTCTGTAATCGTACCGATTCCTACCCCCTGCAAATAGTTGATATTATAACGAGCTCCTCCGGCATTGTAATCTTTTCCGTTGGAAATGCAGTCGTTTGTGATGACAGATAGAAATGGCGCCGGCATATATTCTGCATAGATCTTCTCAATAATATTGCTTCCTTCCATTTTGATGTCTGCAAAATATTCTACCTGCTTCTTATAAGCCTCAAACAATTCTTCATAAGAATGGAAGTCTGTTGCCTCCCCAGTCTGAAGCCCAAGCTGCTTTTTGCTGACCGGATCAAAACCATTGTGCAGTGTGATCTCGAGAATCTTCGGAAGGTTGAAATATCCTGTCAGAATATATGCTTCATTTCCGAATGCACCAGTCTCCACACATCCACTCGTTCCGCCTCTTCTTGCATCCTCAATAGATTTTCCTGCATTTAGCAATTCCTGTATGATCGCTTCCGTATTATAAAATGCCGGCTGTCCCCATCCTTTTCTAGAAATTTCGCAGGCACGTTTTAGGAACTTCATCGGTGTCTTCTTGCTGATCTGTACATTCGAACTTGGCTGCAAAAGCTTCATTTCATCCATACAATCTAAGATTAGATAGCTGACCTCATTGACTCCATTCTGTCCATCCGGTGTAATCCCTCCGGTATTAATATTTGCAAAATCTGTGTAAGTACTGCTCTCCTTTAATGTGATTCCCACTTTTGGAGGAGCCGGCTGATTGTTAAATTTCACCCAGAGGCATTCTAAAAGTTCCAGCGCTTTCTCATCATCTAAAATGCCTGCCTCTGTATCTTTTTCATAGAATGGATTCAAATGCTGATCCAGTCTTCCCGGACTATACGCATCCCATGGATTTAACTCCGTTGTCACACCAAGATGCACGAACCAGTACATCTGGATCGCCTGCCAGTATGTCTGTGGCGCATGTGCCGGAACCACATCACAATTTGCCGCGATCTGTAGCAGCTCCTGCTTTCTCACTTCATCTTCCTCTTTCTCTGCAAGTTCTCTTGCAAGCGCTGCATAACGTTCTCCAAGGATAATGATCGCGTCACAGGCGATCTCCATCGCATTTAACTGTGCACGCTTGTCAAGTGCTTCCTTGTCATTGAGGAAATCCAGACGGTTTCTGCTCTCGATAATATCCTGCTTGTAATCGAGAAATCCTTTTTTGTAGATTTTCTCAGAACCGACTGTATGTCCCGGTCCTCTCTGCTCCATAAACTCTGTAAAAATCCCTGCCTCATAGCACTCTTTCCACTGTCTGCTCATATTGTGAAGGATCTTATGACGGATAGAACGATTCTCCCAGTATGGAATGATCTTTTCCTTCTGAAGTTTTAAGTCTTCCTCTGTTACCTTGAAACTGATCAGATCCCGGTCATTCATCACATGCATGTCCTCCAATGTATGACAGCAAAGTTCTGGGAATGTCGGTGCCGACTGCGGGCTGTCCCCTTTCTCTCCAACAATCAGTTCTCCTTCATTAATACAAAGTGTCTTATTTGCCATAAAGTGCTTAAATGCCAGTGCCCTCATCTCCGGTACACTGACAGAGCCTTCGTACTTCATGTACGCATCTGTCTCCAGATCGGCACGCTCCATATAAATGTGCGGAACTGCATTGACACTCTGTTCTCTCAGTTTCTGAATTCTTTCGTTCATACCTCTTCTCATAATTAACCTCCGATTTTTGTATTTGCAAATCCATTTTGGATAAATTGTCTCTGAAATGCTTCCATCTGTTCTTTCGGCGGAATCGTAAATGCTTCCCCCTTATATTTGATATCCAGCTTATCATATTTTCCCCCGGCAATATTATGATACGGGAGCAGATTGATCTGGCTGACAGAAATGGATTGTTTCAGAAAAGTAATCATTGCTTCCATCTCTTCTTCCGTGTCATTGACTCCACCGATGACCGGAATACGAATATAAATCCTTGCCCCACGTTCACTGATGAAACGAAGATTTGACAAAATTAATTCATTGTCTTTCCCCATATATTTTTCATGCTTTTCCGGATCCATTGTCTTGATATCATATAAAAATGTATCCACATAAGGCAGCACGCGCTCATAATTCTCCTGCGGTGCATACCCACATGTGTCAATTGCCACATTGTATCCCTTTCTCTTAAGCTTCTTTAATAACTGCTCGATATAGTCCATATCCTGCGCCATGACCTCACCGCCAGATAATGTTACGCCTCCTCCTGACTCCTCATAGAACATACAGTCTTTCTCAATTTCTTTCATCAATTCCGAAATCGTGTATTCCTTCCCCACAATCTCTCGCGCATTATTCACACAATGATCCAGACATTCTCTGCAAAGTTCACATTTTGTCCGGTCCGTACACGCAATTCCATCCCGAACCGTCACTGCATGGTGACTACAGATCTGTTCACATGCATGACACCCGCCGCACCGGTCCGCATGGAACATCAGCTGAGGCGTAAATTTCTGACTTTCTGGATTGTGACACCACCAACACTTTAAATGGCAGCCTTTAAAAAAGACCGTCGTTCGAATTCCATCTCCATCATGTATGGAATATTTCTGAATATTCATAATCTCAGGATATTTCATAATCCCCTCCACCTTTTCTTCCGTCAGGATTCTTCTTTTTATAGCTAAAATTCATCCCTACATTTTCATAAAAATGAAATTTTTATCATTTTTTCATATTATATCACAGTATTTTTATTTTGTCATAAAATTATTTCACATTTTTAATTACTTCTTTCATAAAAAGCTTTTTAACTTTTTATAAAATTCATATCTCGTGAATTGATTTTTTCCTGCAAATCCTTTATCATAGAAACAGAAATAAAAAGAAATGGAGCATCCAATGTGAATAAAAGTGCTGTCATCGGATTTCGCATCAAAGAACTGCGAACAGAAAAAAAATATACATTAAAATATCTCAGTGAACAGACCGGTCTTTCCATCGGCTTTTTGTCACAGTTTGAGCGTGGACTGACCAGTATTGCGATCGATTCTTTGGAAAAGATTGCCAAGGTATTGGAAGTTGAACTCTCGTCCTTTTTTGATCTCTCCTCACCACAGGAGACAAAATATGTCGTGCGAAGCTATGAAAAGGAGACTACCCTCGTCAACTCAGAAATCATTGAATATGCATTGACTGACCATCTGACCAGTTTCGATCTGCTTCCGCGCCTTGTAGATATCATGCCTCCTCTTCCTGAAGAAAAAGAGACTTTGGAACTCTACAATCACACCGGCGAAGAATTCATTTATATTTTAGAAGGAATCCTCACGATGAATATTGATGGTATCACTTATCAGCTTTATCCCGGTGATTCCGTCCACATCCCATCATGCATTCCTCATAACTGGTCCAACAAGACAAATCATATTACAAAAATCCTGACTGTCCACAGTCCAAATCCTCTCAAAAAAGAAGGCTGATCACCTGTCATCTGGGATCTGCCTTCCTTTCACATCTAAATGATATGCTTCCTGATACAGCAGCTGTGAAAGCGGCACCAGCCGGAACCCTTCTCTCTCCAGACTTTCAATGAGCTTTGGCAATGCCTCTTTCGTATATTTTGCCTCACTGTTTAGCCGGATGATTGAGCCCCCTTGCAGTTCTTTATCTTCCATCACTGTCCGTAAGATTGTCTTCGCTCCATAATCTTTCCAGTCCATGGAGTCTATATTTCCCATCACAGTAAGATAGCCTCCTTCTTTTGCTGTCAAAATCACTGTATCATTAAATGCACCATAAGGTGGTCGGAAGAACTTCATCTCTTTCCCTGTCAATTCTTTTACTGCCTGATGTGTCTCTTTTAATTCTTTCTCTATCTCCTCTTTTTCAAGCTGTACCATGTTCCGATGTGTCGCCGAATGGTTCCCGATATCATGCCCTCCTTGAACGATCCTCCGAACATCTTCCGGATACTGTTTCACCCAGTCCCCAGTGACAAAAAAAGCAGCACGAACATTATGATCCTCAAGAATCTCCAGTATGTCCTTTATACTACTGTGATCCCATGCACACTCAAATGTCAGCACTGCCTTCTTCTCTTCTGTTTCCACCGACTGAATCGGTAATTCTTTTCCGTAAACATTGTTGCTTACAGTAATTTCTCCCGGAAGGCAAAATAGCCCACCAATAAACAACAATAAACTTCCCGCAACCAGTAAACTATATGTTCTATTTTTTCTCATACTGGCTCCTTATTTTTTCTTACTATACTATATGTCTATTCTACTCCTGTTATTTCTCTTAAGCTCTCCTATCAAATGTACCATTCGTCATTCAGCACGTTCTCTTTCCTTGCTCCTGCTTTCATTTATTTCCATGAAATACTTCCCACTTCATATACCGATACCACTTCATTCACATAACTCACCGCAAGCTTTAAATGATAGGTACGAGAAAATGGCTTTCCATCTTTCTTCCCTTTGATAACAACATCACAGGTTACATCTCCAATACTTTTCCCGTCATACTCGGTTGCATAAGCATTTTCAATTTTCGCCTCTGCACTTTGCACTTTTACATCGTTTCCCTTATAAAATTTATCTCGATCCTTTTTAACCTGTTCCCTCTGTTTCTCATCTGCAATACTTTGATAAAAACTCTTTTCAATCAATTTTTGATTTTGTTTCCCAACAGAACTATCCGCCAACAGAACTGTTTTTGCCCAGTTTTCAATTCCTTTCTGAATTTTCTTTTCTTCCTCTTCAGATACTTTCTGATTTGTCTTTGGGAGTTTACTATAAAAGAATTTATCCACTTCTTGATTTTCCTCTTTCATTTCTCCTTTCTTACACCCTGCCATTGACATTACAGTCAAACAAAAAAGCACCATTACAATTCCTATTTTTCGAACGATTCTCCTCATAATTTCCTGATCCACTCTTCTTTCTTTTCAAAAAGATTGCCAAAAACGCAGAAGCAGTCTCCGCATTTTTGGCAATACAAGTTACATGTTATTTTATACAGATTGTTGAGAATTATTTTCTTTTCTTCAGCAACGCTGCAATAGCTGCAAGCGCTCCTGCTCCTAAAACAGAAAATGCTCCTGCTGCTTGAAGATCATCACCTGTCTTCGGTGTCTTCTTATCTGCATTTGTGTTATTCTTATTTGATTTATTTGGTTTTTGTGTATCTGGCTTATTCGGTTTTTCCGGATGTGGGTTATTCGGTTTTTCCTGATCTGGTTTACCCGGTTTTTCTGAATCTGGTTTTTCTGGATTTGGTTTATCTGGATTCTCCGGATCTGGTTTGACATCATTTTTTATTTTTACTACACTAAGCTGTAACGGTGTATCTTTACACTCAGCTACCTGAAAATCTCCAAATTCTGCCAATTCATATCCTTCCGGTACATATTCTACTACTTCTCTGTGTGTGAAGATTCCATCGCCATCTCCATCTACAAAGTAGTCTCCTCCACCCCTCACTTCATTTGTTTCTGCATCTACAAACTGAATCTTTACGATAGAAGATTTATTTACCTTTTCTACTGTAAGCTGTAATGGTGTTTCCTTACATTCTGATACCTGGAAATCTCCAAACTCTACTAATCTGTACTCTTCCGGCACCCATTGCTCTACTTCACTGTGATTAAAGATTCCGTCACGGTCTTTGTCTACGAAATAGTCTCCTCCTGCTACCACTTCATTTGTGATAGAATCTACAAACTGGATCTTTACAACTGACTCTTTCTCTTTTTTCACTACGCTGAGCTGTAATGGTGATTCTGATACCTGGAAATCTCCAACCTCTGTCAATACATATCCTTCCGGTACATATTCTACTACTTCCCTGTGTGTGAAGATTCCATCGCCATCTCCATCTACAAAGTAGTCTCCTCCACCTATCACTTCATTTGTTTCTGCATCTACAAACTGAACATTTACAATAGAAGATTTATTTACCTTTTCTACTGTAAGCTGTAATGGTGTTTCCTTACATTCTGATACCTGGAAATCTCCAAACTCTACTAATCTGTACTCTTCCGGCACCCATTGCTCTACTTCACTGTGATTAAAGATTCCGTCACGGTCTTTGTCTACGAAATAGTCTCCTCCTGCTACCACTTCATTTGTGATAGAGTCTACAAACTGGATCTTTACAACTGACTCTTTCTCTTTTTTCACTACGCTGAGCTGTAATGGTGATTCTGATACCTGGAAATCTCCAACCTCTGTCAATACATATCCTTCCGGTACATATTCTACTACTTCCCTGTGTGTGAAGATTCCATCGCCATCTCCATCTACAAAGTAGTCTCCTCCACCTATCACTTCATTTGTTTCTGCATCTACAAACTGAACATTTGCAATAGAAGAATTACCACCTTTATCTACAAGAACTACATGTCCCCCAGTTGTTCCTGCTGGTACTGTAATAGTTTCTACCTTATTTTCTTCTGCTAGTTTATAACCCGTTGGAAGTTGAAAATCTTTTCCCAGTTCAAAATTAACATCTTCTCCGTCAATTCCTTGTTTCTTTACAACTTCTTGTCCAACTTTTTTGCCATCACGTGTTTCAAAGCTAATTACCATCAATGTATCTCTTTTTTCCTGAATTGTAAAAGATACATTTTTTTCTGTGTAGTTTCCTGCTTTGTCTTTTACACTAATCACACCATTGTATGTGCCCGGCTTCTCAAATACATGACGATATGCATTTTCTGTTGTATTTGGAACTTTTTCAAATACTGGAGTAGCCCCTGCCTCTGATGTATAGAAAACATAATCTACTTCTACATTATCATTTGCAACAACGTCCACCATAACCTTTTTATCTGTTTTTCCACCATCTGCAAGATCTGCAAATGTTCCATCTTCATTTATTGCATACATATGGAGTTCATCCAGAGTCGGAGCTGTTTTATCAATAGTAAATGACACTGCTTTTTCTGTATAGTTTCCTGCTTTATCTTTTACACTGATTACACCATTATATACTCCGTCTTCTTTAAAAATGTAACGATATGCATTTTCATTTGTATTTGGAATCTTTTCAAAAACTGGTGTGGATCCAGTTGACGATGTATAAAAGACGTAATCTACTTCCACATCATCATTTGCAACAACATCTACCATAACATCTTTGTTTGTTACGCCACTTTCAAAATCTTCATACTTTCCATTTGCTTCCATTGTCCACATATGGAATTCATCAATTGTCGGCTTTGTCTGGTCCACTGTAATGTGATAATTTACATCTGCCATCACTGGTTCTTGCACTACTTGACCATTTTGTTCCAACCACATTCCTACTTTTGTTACTGTTGAAGTCTTATTTACAACCGCATAACCACCTTCATCAGCTCTGATCCACTCACCATCCACTAAAATATTTGCAGAATTGTAGTTAAATCCCTCCGGTACCATTGTTCTCAAGTTGAAAATAATCTGATCATTTGTCAACAGTTCTGTTCCTGACATCGCAACCCAATTTCCTGACGCGTCATATTTTCCTGCCTGCATCAGACCTGTATTCAACTGTGGCACTGCAGCATTCTGAACGTTTTCCGCTTCTGTCTGTTCAGTTTTCTCTACTGTTCCTTGATTTTCTGTTTGTTCAGGTGTCTCTGTCTCTGGAGTTTCTACTTGTTCCACATTCTCTGCCTGTGGATTTTCTGTTTCCTGTGTTTCAACTTCTGTGTCTTCTGCTTTTTGCTCTGTTGCTTCTGAAACCTTTACAGTTTCATCTGCTGCATTTGCAACCATCGGAAGATTGCCTGCAGTCAAAGTAGCAGCCATACCTAATGCAAGCAATCTGCTCATTACATACTTATTCTTCATGCTCTTTCTCCTCTCACCGGTTTGAATTTTATTGTAAAAGCCCAAAAGATAATCAGGTATTTTTTATCTCCCAGACATTTTACCTGTTTTTGTGACAACTCATTAAAATTTGACACACTTTTCCTTTATCAGAAACTTAATCATTGTCATTTCCCATTCTCAGTCAGTCCGTTCTGATACTTATTGCATTTTCATTATAAGTCTTAGTTTTTAAGACGTCAACCGTGAAACGCCATTTTTATCGGACTTTCATGAATTTTCATAGAGCCCTGGTTTATATTAATCAAAAAAGGAGAATTTCATGAAAAATATTGGACTTACCCTTAAAAATGCGCGGGAAAATAAAGACTATACACAAAAACGTGTCATGGAATTAACTGGAATTAATCGAAAATCTTTGTCGGGATATGAGAACAATGTTGCAGAACCAGATTTGAATACCTTTGCAACCTTGGCAAGATTATACGATCTTTCTGCCGATGAGGTATTAGAAATTAAGCCCGGACATGCTTCATTATCCCTTTCCCGTCTGGAAACCCGGATGTTATTAGTATTTCATTCGTTGTCCGAAGAAAGGCAGCGAGAATTCCTTGTCCAACTAGAAGCCTTGTCCAAATATCTCGGCACCCAATAAGCTTTATACATTTTTCACCGTTTTTTTATTGTATTTTTCCTGATTTTCTGCTAGAATAACTTGCAGAAATATGATCATAATATATTCAGGATTTCCTGATATGTGTTTTATATTTTTATAACCATTCAGTTAGGAGGTGACTTTATGAAAAAATATATTTGCGAACCATGCGGATATGAATATGATCCAGAAATCGGTGATCCAGATAACGGAATCGCACCTGGAACAGCATTCGAAGATCTTCCAGAAGATTGGGTATGCCCACTCTGCGGTCTTGGAAAAGATGTTTTTGTAGAAGCGTAAAAAAATAAGGATGGTGAGTTTGACTACTCTCCATCCTATTTTTATACTCTTTATCAAGACTTAGGGGAAACTATTTTATTCCAAATGAGAAATCTCTGTAAAATCCTCTTCTTAGTCTATTCTAGTGCATCCAAATCTTTCTGCCAAAGTGTCACACATGCATCACTCGGCATCCGCCAGTCGCCTCTTGGCGAAAGCGACACTGTTCCTGTCTTCGGTCCATCCGGAAGACAAGATCGTTTAAACTGCTGAGAGAAAAATCTCCAATAAAATTTTTTCAGCCACTTCAAAATTATCTCATCTTCATAAATCCCACCAAACGCATATTTTGCCAAACGATATATCTTCGACGGTTCATAACCGAATCTCAAAACATAATAGAGATAGAAATCGTGTAGTTCATACGGTCCCACAGTTTCTTCTGTCTTCTGCACGATTTCCCCATCCTTAGGCGGCAAAAGCTCTGGGCTTACCGGCGTATCCAAAATATCAAAGAGTAGTCCCTTTAATTCTGGATCTTCACATTCTTCAGCATAATACCTTACAAGATGATATACCAACGTCTTCGGCACAGAGGCATTGACTCCATACATAGACATGTGATCCCCACTGTAAGTTGCCCATCCAAGTGCAAGTTCTGACATATCCCCGGTTCCAATGACCATCCCATTTGTCTTGTTCGCCAGATCCATGAGAATCTGTGTCCGCTCTCTCGCCTGCGCATTCTCGTAGGTGACATCATGCTCTTCCTCGGACTGCCCGATGTCTTCAAAATGTACCCTAACTGCATTCTGAATCGGAATTTCTCTCAACGTAGCTCCAAGCTTTTCCGTCAATCTGCATGCATTTTGATAAGTCCTGTCTGTTGTCCCAAAACAAGGCATCGTCACTGACAGAATCTGACTTCTGTCAATTCCGAGAAGATCAAACGTTTTTGCAGTAACAAGCAATGCCAGAGTAGAATCGAGCCCCCCTGAAATTCCAACTACTGCACGCTGACAGTTCGTGTGCAGCATCCGCTTTTTCAGACCGACTGCCTGGATCATCAAAATTTCCTCACACTGTCTGCTGCGCGTAACCTTATTCTCCGGAACAAACGGAGACATCGGAATCTTCCTTGTCAACATAGTCTCTTCCTTCTCAATCTCAAATGGAATATAAGGAATCGAATACTCTCCCTTTCTCTGGAAAGTAGTATTCTTTCTACGCTCTCCAAGAAGCATCTCCACATCGATCTCCGAATAAATTGCACCACTCGTAAAACGCTTGGATTCTTTTAAAATCGCTCCATTTTCTGCAATAATATTATGTCCTCCAAACACAAGATCCGTCGTAGACTCCCCTTCTCCCGCATTTGCATATACATATCCGGCAAGAAGACGTGCAGACTGCCCCGCGATCAGACTCCTTCTATACTCTTCTTTTCCCGCAATCTCATTGCTCGCTGAACAATTGACGATCAATGTCGCACCCTCAACCGCTGCCTCGATACTTGGCGGTACGGCAGACCACACATCCTCACAAATTTCCGCAGATACAATGAGATGCTTCATCGTCTCCGCCTGAAAAAGCAGCCTCGGACCAAACGGGATCCTGTGTCCTTCCGTCTCAATCATCTGTACAGACTGCGGTCCTGCCTGAAACTGGCGCATTTCATAAAATTCTCCATAATTAGGAAGAAATGTCTTCGTCACCAATCCTAAAACCTTTCCATGGTTTAGTGCCGCTGCTGTATTATAAAGCTTTCCCGCGACTTCATAAGGGACTCCCACAAAAATAAGTGCATCTTTCTCCTTTGTATACTCTGCAATCCGATATAATCCTTGTTTTGCCTCACGCAGAAGAATTTCCTGCGAGAACAGGTCTCCACACGTATATCCGGTGATACATAACTCTGGAAACGCAATGACCTTTGCTCCCTGCTCTGTCGTCTCATCAATCATTCTGCAGATTTCATTTACATTATATTCAACATCTGCCACACGCATATTCGGTGTGACAGCTGCCACTTTTACAAATCCCTGCTTCATACCCTCTGCTCCTTCTGATTATCTAGTTGCTTTTTTGATCAATGTCTTTAATTCTTCCACAGAAAATTCATAACTCTTCCCACAGAAATGGCAGTTGACCTCAATCGGCTTTCCATCTTCGATCATCTCCTGAATATCTTTCTTCCCAATGCTGATGATTGCCTTCTCTACACGTTCTTTTGTGCAGTTACAGTAAAACTGTGCCGGCATTGTATCTTTTACTTCTACTTCAAATCCATCCAGCACTTCTTCTAAAATCTCCTCCGGTGTCATTCCTCTGTCCAACATAGAGGTCACAGAAGAAATTTTATTAATATTTGCCTCCAGTCTGTCTACGACATCGTCATCTACAAATGGCATCAGCTGTACAATAAATCCCCCTGCCTGCTTCACGGTATTGTCGTGTTCCATCAGCACACCAAGTCCTACCGAAGATGGCACCTGCTCAGAAGTTGCAAAATAATAAGTCAGATCTTCCGCGATCTCACTCGTCTGAAGAATTGTCTGCCCTACATATGGCTCTTTCAATCCCATATCTTTGATCACAGAAATCAAACCAATCCCAAGCGCTCCTGCCACATCGAGTTTCCCCTGTGCATTCGGTGGAAGCATGACCTCCGGGTGTTCCACATATCCCTTTACATTTCCTTTACTGTCGGCAGTGACCGTAAGCCCTCCGATCGGGCCATCTCCTTTGATCTGGATCGTTAACATATCGCTGTCATTTTTCATCATGCTTCCCATCATCGCGCCGCCCGTCAAAAGTCTTCCAAGCGCAGCCGTTGCGACCGGGCTTGTATTATGTGCCTGTCTCGCTGCCTCCACAGTCTCTTTTGTCGTTGCAGCAAATGCACGAATCTGATTATTTGCTGCTGTTGCTCTTACAATATAATCTGTCATAAATTTCTTCCTCTTTCATTTTTTTCTGTTTCCGATCTGTCTCTGATCTATTCCCTGCACTTTCCAGATTCCCTTGCGATCACATAGACTCGCTCGCTTTCTTTTGTCGGTGGATTCCTCGTAAATGCATCGTATGCAGTGACAAATTTCATGCCGGACTTCTCCAGCAGGCTTTTTATTGTCTCCAGCTCATACCCTTTCTGGTAATGTGTCTCGACATATTTTCGATATAAATTTCCCTCTTCCTGAAGAAACAGACTCAACTCATATTCATTGATCTGCTCCTCTTCATAATAATAATTGTCCCAGATAAAGCTACAGTCTTCCCGGCTCTCCGCGATTGTCTGATCTCCCAGGATCTCCCGGTATTTATATACCGTATTAAAATCAAATATAAATACACCTTCCGGATCTAGATAATTATTGACAAGCCTGAAAACTTCTTCCAACTCCTCTTCCTCTGTAATATAGTTAAGAGAATCACAGATACTGATCACTGCACGGACAGTCCCATACAGTTCAAACTCCCTCATATCCTGAAGCAGATACAAAATATCCCTTCCAGATTCTGCCCGCTTCTCCATCGCGATTTCCAGCATCTCCTCCGAATAATCCACACCGATCATGTCAAATCCACGCGCAGCCATCAGTTCTGTCAGAGTTCCGGTTCCACATCCAAGATCTAATACAATTCCATCTGTCACTTCATACTCGGCCAACAACCCTGACAGATATTCTGCCCACTCTTCATATGGAATATTATCCATAAAGGTATCATAGACTGACGCAAAACTTGTATACGCTTCCAATTACTTTTCTTCCTTTCCAGCACCTTCGCCACAAGCAGCCTCATTTTTTTCGACAGACTGCTCTTCTGAAGGGACCTCTGTATTTCCCGCAGGCACATCCGCATTTGCCTGCGCCTCTTTTTGCACAGCATCCTTTACAACTGTCTGTGCGCGTTCCTGCCTGTCCGTTCTCTGCTGCCCCATTCCATAACACGGTGTTTTTCTGATATAAAACAGGTAGATTCCTCTGTAAAGCGGCACAAAAATGCCTAAAACCGCATGGATTACTGCAAGATGCAGCGGCATATACCGGCTGTAAATCTGATAATCCACCAGTACATTCAATACACTCATCACCGCTTGATAAACAATCGAAATGACCAGGACCGGTATAGCGAAGGCAAATAACAGAACCGAAACGACTGTCTCAACTCCTCCGTTTATCATCACGCTCGCACCAAATATCGCGAACATAAAACACACCAGAAGCAGGCAGCTGACAATGACGCTGTAAGCGATCGGCATAAGCACAAGCAAGAGTCCCGGATTTTTCACAGAGCGTTTCTTCAGATAAATATCTCCTGACAATTCACCTCTTAAATAAGTTCTTGCAAATGGAACAAATGCCATCCACGGAGAAGGATGGTTTCTATTTGCCGCCATACGATACAAACCCATTCCAAGAAAAATGTATTCTACTGCCGCCACAAAAAGGGCCCCTGCGAATATAAGCAAATAAACAGTTGGCAAAACCATCCCTGCCGGACTTCCATAATGATACATATAGTGATACATAACATGCTCCTTTCTAAAATTCATTACTACAAATATCATATCATATCTCGGTTTTAAATACACGAAAAAAAGCAGCTCCATTTCAAAAATTTCCAGAAAGATTTTCTCAATATTTTTTTCTTGACATTATAATCATAATCAACTACAATGAAACCGAACAAAAAATATGAGAAATTCGGTAGGTGAGGCTACCATAGGGATTTGGATTTTCCTAAGATTGCTGCCGCAAAATTGTGGAGACACAATTAGTTGGTTAGCAGGCTATGTCGTAATAAGGCATAACCTAATGCAATTTTTACGCCCTATGATGCTAAAGCTTGAACGATTGTCTTTTCAGACAGAAATATAGGGTATATTTGTATTTCCATCTTCGACATCTTTCAGGCATGTCGGAGATTTTTTTATTTCATATACTTTCTTGTTTTTACTGAATTTCTATCAACTTCCAGAAAGGGGTGTATATTTATGAATGCTAAAATTTTTACAGAACTTCTAATCAAAGGTGATTTCAAAGCCGTCCATAGTATTTTAGATGTAATGAATGTGGTCGATATCGCTCTTTTATTAGAAGAGCTCAACGAAAAAGAACTTGCGATTGCCTTTCGTCTGATCCCAAAAGACAAGGCTGCTGATGTATTTTCCAATATGTCTAATACAATGCAGACAAACCTTGTAGAAATGTTTACCGAAAAAGAATTGAAAGAAATCCTCGACGATCTATATATGGATGATACTGTGGATCTTCTCGAAGAGCTTCCGGCCAATCTTGTTACCCGCATTCTCAATGCAGTGGACAGCAGCAAGAGAAACAGCATTAATCTTCTGTTGAATTATCCTGAGGACAGCGCCGGCAGCATTATGACAACCGAATATGTCTCCCTCCACCAGTCCATGACTGTCAAAGAGGCTATGGCACACATCAAACAGGTCGGCATCCACAAAGAAACCATCTATACCTGCTATGTTCTGGAGCGCAGAAAGTTGATTGGAATCGTCTCTGCGAAAGACTTGATGACGATGAATGACGATACTGTCATCTCCGAAATCATGGAGACCGAGATTATTTCCGCTACCACTCACACAGACCAGGAGGAAGTTGCCCAACTGTTTTCCAAATATGGACTGCTTGCAATTCCGATTCTTGACACCGGCGGTCTGATGGTGGGGATTGTCACAGTCGATGATGCGATGGATGTCATGGTGGAAGAGGCTACCGAAGATATCACGATCATGGCGGCAATGAACCCAAGTGAGAAATCTTACTTTGAAACTTCCGTATTTTCTCACGCCAAAAACCGTATCGTGTGGCTCCTTGTCCTGATGCTCTCCGCCTCCATTACAGGCGCCATCATCACAAGATACGAGGATGCCTTCTCCGCAATCCCGCTCCTTGTCTCCTTCATTCCAATGCTGATGGATACCGGCGGAAACTGTGGTTCCCAGAGTTCTACACTGATCATCCGCGGTCTGGCGCTGAATGAAATACGTTTCCGGGACATTTTCAAAGTCATCTTCAAAGAATTCCGGATTGCACTGATCGTCAGTGTCGTCCTCGCCTTTGCAAATGGACTTCGGATTTTCCTTGTCTACCACGACATGAAACTTGCTGTTGTCATCGGCCTTTCCCTGATTGCAACCGTGATTTTATCCAAATTGATCGGCTGTGTGCTTCCGCTTGCTGCTAAAAAAGTTCACTTGGATCCAGCAATCATGGCTGCACCTCTGATCACAACACTTGTAGATACCTGCTCGATCATTATCTATTTTTCGATTGCCACACAGGTATTCCATCTGAATTAATGTTTCTTATTTGCCATCATGATCTGCCGCTGCATTTCATGATGGCATTTTACACCTCTTTACTATTGACTTTCCAATAACGTTTTTCGTGGTTTCAATCTCTTCATATAAATAAGGAACCCTACCAACAGACAAATTCCTTTTAGAATACTTGAGATTGTAATGCTCCACCAGATTCCATTTAATCCAAGTGCAGTTGCAGTCAAGAGCATCGCCATCGGAATTCTTGCAGTAGTCAGGATTACACTGACAATAGACGGCGGCAATGTCTTCCCAAGCCCCGCAAAAGCGCCCCCAGTCGTAATTTCCGCACACATAAACAACTGTGAATACCCTAAAATTCTTAGATAATCAACTCCCATCGGCAAAATCTTGTCATCTGGGATAAAAATTCGGAAGATCACCTCTGGACATCCAATCAGAAGAATCGTACAGAAAATCCCCCAAACAGTGACAACTCCCATTGCAATCCGGTATCCCTTCTTTACACGTTTGATGTTGTCTGCTCCATAGTTCTGCGCTACAAACGAATTGACTGCAGCTGCAAATCCTTCTGCAGTCATCCAGGAGATGGACTCAATCTGCGATCCGACTTTCTGCACTGCCACAGCGGAATCCCCAAATCCTGCAATCAAACGTGCAATGATCATCGAGATCCCTGTAAATATCATGCTCTGTACTGCACTTGGCAGACCAATTTTGATCAAAAGCAGCATATGCTCTCTATGGATCCCGGATAAAATCCTCACTTTCTGAAAGACGGTCTCCTCATGAAATGCTGCCCACATAAACATTGCTGTTACAACTGTCTGGGCAAGAACCGTAGCCACAGCGGCTCCGAGCACCCCCATTTTAGGAATCGGTCCGGCTCCAAAAATCAACAGTGGATCTAAAACAATGTTGATCAAAAGTCCTACTGCAGTTGCCATAAAAGAAATCCTGCTATTTCCCATAGCAGTCATGATCCCGGTAAATATCTGATTTAAAAAGGAAAAGATCACTCCCCCGCAAGTCACTTGGAGATAAATCCTCGCATCCGCAATGACCTGCGGACTATTCAAATGGAAAAAACTGATCAAAGGTCTTGCAAAAAGTACCGCTGCCAACCCATAAATGATTCCAAATAAAATTCCAAGCTGCAGTGCGCTCTTTGTAAATACCGTCGCTTCCTCATAATCTTTTGCTCCGATTGCGTGTGCAACCTTTACCTGCCCGCCCATTTTCGCAAGTGTTGCAAGCCCATTGGCGAGCCACATATACATTCCTGCTGCGCCGACCGCTGCCACCGCATCACTGCTGATCCTTCCAATCCAGATCATATCCGTCATATTATACGCCATCTGTACAAGAGATGTCGCCATGATTGGAAGAGCAAGCTTGGTCAGTGATGGGAAAATCGATCCCTCTAACAAATTTACACTCTTTTTCATCTCTTTTGTTCCTTCCTGTTCTCTTTTCTGTGTTATAACAATACCGTCACAATTTTACCATACTCACACAAGAAAGCAACTGTTTTTATGCTTATAACTTTTTCCTGTTTGAATCATTCTTCCATTTTTATACATCCCCATTTTTACTGAAATTTTTCATAATCCTGTTTAGAAAATATTCCAGCTGCTCTAGAAGCATTTACATAAGTATAAAGTCTTTCTCCCTCATCTGATGCTTCATGTTCCCCGCCTCCTGCCGAATCAATCTTCATGTCATATCCTTCTGCTTTGGCATAAAGTGTCAAAGTTGTCACCGCGCGCGGTAAATGTAAAATCGTTCCAACCACCATGACTTTATGTACTTTTATTTCTTTGCAAATAGAGAGGATTCCGATTGCATTCCCATAGGTATCTCTTGCCCTCTCATCCAACAATATTCTGTCTTCTGCTACCCCCTGTTCTAGAAGCCATTCTTTCATCACCGATGCCTCTGTAAATTTTGTCTTGACATCGCCTCCGCTCAAAATGATTTTTGCGTCTGGAAACCGCTCCGCCAACTCTAATGCACACTCCAATCTGCTCAAAAGTCCTGCGGACGGCTTTCCATTTTCCTTTGGTGTCTGTCCAAATACTGCAATGGCCTGCGGAATCATATCCGTTTGCGGTTCACTTCCATATGGCTGCTTTAAAAGTTCATCTGTTTCTTCCAGAACATTTCTTACAGCATCCGCCGCCTGTCCGGATACCTTCTCCAAAGCTAACAGTCGCTCTTTCTCTCCTTCTTCATTCTCTAAAATATGCATCAATACTGTCGTAACTCCCAGTGCATGCACATCTGTTCTGTCTCTTTCCAATATTCTATCCAGTTGTGACAACGCTGCCTCATAATCTTTATTGATCATATAAGCTTCCGCCTGAAGTCGGTATGCATCCAGATAGTCTGGATCTTCTGTGACAATTTCATCCAACTCTCTGTAAAGCTGAGTCCATTCCCATCTCCGAAAATACGTTACTGCCTGTTTTAATATCGGATCATCCACATATTCTTCAGCATACATCGGAACAAGATCTTCCATCTCTTTCCCTCTTCCCGACTTTTCAGGAATCGGCATATCCACTTTCTCTGTCAATGTCACTTTCGGCATCTTTTTCATATAGAAATAACTCCCCACGCCGATCAATATCATCACAATACTCAGCAGGATGATCAAATATTTTCTTGTCTTTCTCTCTTTCATCTTACCTCACCTCTATATTTCTTCTGCAAAACGTACTCCTTCCAGCTTTGTCACCGTCCGAAGTAATACTTCCCTTGATAGGGCCTTTTTCCCCGCAAGCGTTACCGTAAAGCAAATCACATCATTCCCCATATAACTGTCACGCTCTATCTGTAGGTTACTTAATTCCATATCTCTGTCACGCAAATTTCTGATAAATTCTCCAATCGGAATCTTCTTGTCAAGTTCTACATAAACGTCCAAAATATGAAGTCGGTTTCTCATTAAAAAATCCCAGTGCTGAAGCAATGTAAGAACAATAAAAATAGTTACACCACCAATCATTGCAATTTCATAAGCGCCAATTCCAAGCGCCAGTCCAACACACGCCGATGCCCATAATCCCGCTGCTGTTGTCAGCCCCTTGATCTGATTGTGGGGTGTAACCATAATTGTCCCCGCTCCCAAAAAACCAATCCCGCTTATCACCTGAGCTCCCATCCTTACAGGGTCGCCTGTCCCGGCATTTTGATAAATATACTGATTGGTCAGCATCACAATTGTTGCTCCAACACATACAAGGACATAGGTTCTCAACCCTGCCGGCCGATTCTTTAAGCCACGCTCAAACCCTAAAATTCCTCCGATCAGAACCGAAAGTACAAGCCTGAAAACTACCGCCTGTAATGTGACTTCCCGAAAACCTGCCAACATCTTCTCTTTCCTTTCTCCTGCAACATTTCTTAGTTAGAGAAAGCTGCTGCTTTTGCAGCAAGATGCATTTCTATAGGATCTTTTCCCCCTTTGCATATCACCACATTTGCAACAGCTCTTTTTATAATTTTCTCATCATTTCAGATCAAATATACTTCTCAATGAAATCACTCATAATCCCAGGCCAATCTGTCTGCATCACATTGATTCCCTTATCAATCAGCTTTCCCCATGCCTTTTTAGGGGACTCTTTAATTGCCATATCATCGTCAAGGCCTCCAAAAAGGTCATATTTCTGAGATCCTCCAAGTGTAATTGCATTCGCCCAGCAAAATAGTCCCTGTTCCTTGACCCATTGAATATTACAATCTTGAAAAAGTTCTTCTTCGGAATTTTTTGCAATCATTTCAACTCCTACGATATTAATATTCTCATAAGCCAACACCGTCTTGATTTCCTCCAAATTATATGCAATTGGCATATACATCACTTTCATCTTGCATTCTTCCAGATAGTCTAAATATTTCTTTTTTACGGGAGTTTTGATAATTGCCTGATGAATTGCCTGTGGATATTTTTCTAACAGACTTATCACTTCCGGAAGAATATCCCATGCCCTGTCAATATTAAACAATTCTCCTGACTGAAAAGACTGCAAAATATCTTCGAACTTTTCAACACCATATTCAGCTGGCTCTTCAATAATATTTTTGTATTTAAATGCGTCAATCTCTTTAGAAGTATAAGTTTTAATATTTCGTCTCTTCCGCAGAAGACGCATCTCATATCCGTCATGAAATGCATAGACAACTCCGTCCGTAGATGAAATCAAATCACATTCAAACATATCCGCATGCATTTGCAATGCTGCCCGGTACGCCGGAATCGTATTTTCTATAATATTGCCACAGCCACACCCTCTATGAACAGCAATTAACACCTTTTTTTCTTCTAGTTTCTGATTTAAAAGCCTATTTATTTCTTTAAACTTTTCCTTACCTACCATATTTTCCCTCATTACTACTATTTTTTTACTTTTGTTTTATCTCCTCTTCCATAGACAAAGTAAACAACTGTCCCGGAGATTATCATCATAAGCACCGCATAGACAAATGACAATGCCGAATTATCCGCATTTGTTTGTGCATCTGTCAATGATTTGATATAAACTCCAAGCGGTTGATTCAAAGGATGATACATAAATACAGACATATCATAATCTCCAAGCAGACCATTAAAATTCAGTGCAAAAATTGCAAGAACTGTCGGCAGAACGATTGGCAGGATCACTCTTCTGAAAGTGTAAAACCCTTTGGCCCCAAGACTTCTTGCTGCATCCTCCAGCGAATCATCCAATGAGAAAAATGCCGCCTTTGTCATACGAAGTGTAAATGGGATTTTAATGATCACATATCCGATGAACATAATAACAGATGTCCCTGTCAATATTTTGTTAAACATCCAGAATCTTGGAGTGTTATATGTAGTGATCAATCCGATCGCAATCAATGTTGTCGGAAGCAGCCACGGGATTAAAAGCCCATATTCCAATGCTGCCGATGCCTTATTCTTATTCTTTTGAATAATGCGGCATGCCATTAATACAAGGATTGCAACTGCCACTGCAGATAGCAATGAATAAATAACACTGACAATAAACGGTCTGTACGCTGAAGCCTCTGTTAAAATCGTCTTATAATTATCCAAAGTAAATGCTGACAAACTTAACTTTCTTGTCGCAATTGTTTTTGCATCTGTAAATGAGAACAGCACGATTAAAACAACCGGCAGTACATAGATCAAAAACAGGATATACGCATAAATATGTACAAGCACATTGATAATTGGATTTCTGATCTTCTGCTTTCTAATAGTCGTCTTTACTTTTGAAATCGACATATAATGCCCGCGCTTTTCAATCTTCATCATCACTGTAAGCAGTAAAATTGTCGCAATTCCTAAAAACAATGCGAGCAAAGCTGCCAATGGTCTTGAATTTACTGTTTTAGAAAAAGTCAAAATCATCGGTGTAATTGTCTGAAAATCATTTCCACCAATCAAAAGCGGAGCAGAAGTCGCTGACAACCCAGTAATAAATGTTAAAATGGTAACCGCCAGAAGTGATGGTGTCAAAACCGGCAGAACTACTCGCAACAAAATCCGAATCTGGGATGCCCCCATATTTTGCGCCGCTTCCACTGTCTGAAAATCAACTGCACGCATTGCATTCCTCAAAAAAATCATATGATTTGATGTGCATGCAAACGTCATGACAAACAAAACTGCCCAAAACCCCTGAAACCAGTCTGTTGGGAAATTTGGAATTACCTTTGCAAAAATATTTGTAAGAAATCCATTGTTTCCGTAAATAAATTTGTATCCTGACACCAGAATGATTCCACCATAAATCAGTGTTGTCATATAACCAATGCGTAACATTCTCGCTCCCCGAATATCAAAATATTCCGTGATAAGTACAAGGCTGATTCCAACAAATCCTACCGTCACCGAAAGTGCCGGTGCAAGAATACAACTATTTCTAAGACTTTTCATTGCTTTTTCCGAACTCAAAAGTTTCTGAAGCGGTTCCAGTGTAAACTCTCCATTTTCAAAAAACACAGTAAAAATCGTATTGATATTCGGTATTACAAGACAGGATAAAATAAACCACACAAAAAATGCATAAATCAAATATTTAGGCAATTGACCGGAATCAAATTTCATCTTTTTCTTTTTCATCATCCTTCTCCTCTAATACTGCATAATATCCTTCGGATTAAAGCTTAATGTTACTTTTTCTCCCTTTTTATAAAGCGGACGTCCACTATTTTTTTCGATCACTTTAAGCGACTCATTTCCGGCTTTCAAAATATATTTAATATAAAGTCCATAAAACTCCGCACTTTCTACTTCCGCTCCGATTTTAAGCGTGTCCCCATCCAAAACATCATTCACATGGATTCGCTCCAGACGGATATAACACTTTTTATCTACATCCACAATGGATTTATTGGAAGCATCCAGCCCTGATGCAATCAAAAACTCCTTTTCAAGACGATTGATATCCCCGATAAAATTACATACAAACTCCGTTGCAGAGTGATTATAAATTTCATCCGGTGTACCAATCTGTTCAATGACTCCTTCATTAAATACTGCAATTTTATCAGATAGCGTCAAAGCTTCTTCCTGATCATGGGTGACATAAACACTTGTAATCCCAAATCTTCTCTGCAGATCTTTTAATTCATTTCTAAGCTGCACTCGGAGCTTTGCATCTAAGTTTGACAATGGTTCATCCAAACAGATGATCTCCGGAGATGTTACAAGCGCCCTCGCTATCGCGACTCTCTGCTGTTGCCCTCCTGACAATTCTGAAACCTTCTTTTGAAGCTGCTCCTCACTCAAATCTACTTTTTCTGCCATAGAATATACTTTTTGGCGAATATCTTCTTTGCTCATCTTTTGTACTTTTAAACCAAATGCAATATTCTCATATACTGTCATCGTCGGAAACAACGCATAACTTTGAAATACCATTCCAATATTTCTTTTCTCAACAGGAGTATTGGTAATGTCTTTCCCACGGACACTGACCGTTCCATTGACCGGATTGATAAATCCTGTAATCGTACGAAGCGTCGTTGTCTTCCCACACCCTGAAGGTCCGAGAAAAGTAAAAAATTCCCCTTCCTTCACATGGATATTAATATTTTTTAATGCTTTAAAATCTCCAAAGCATACATCAATATTTTCAAGCTTAATCATGGCTTTTTCTCCTTTGCTCAATTCACTTCCTATGGCATATATTCAAGAATAATTTTCTCACACCATGCATCTATATTTTCTGCCACAAGATCCCAGTCGATATCCTGTGCCGGAATTTTTGCAATTTCCTGATTAAATTCATTTGCCTTGTCTACTGCTTTTTCATTTGCTGGTAATGTAGAGAATTCTTCTGCCCATTCTCCCTGCACTTCCGCACTTCCAAACCAATCTACAAATTCTTTTGCTTCATCTAATTTTTTCGTTCCATTTACAATTCCGATTGCTTCCACTGCATACGGCACTCCAACTTCCGGCACAACATATGCCGTTTTTGTTCCATACTGCTCGTCACGTGACTCAATTCCACTTGACCACATCTGTCCACAAACAATTGGATTATTCGTATCTGCGATTCTCGCATAGAGATCAACTCCGGACTCATTTGGTGATCCATTTTTATAATAAGATTCAATCTCTTTCCAACCTTCATCAGAAATTCCAAGCTCTCCTTCCGGATCCGCATATCTTGTCAAAATACCTGCCAATACATTTCTTACTGTTCCGCCTGAAAGTCCTGTCAGATATTCATATTTGCCATGGAATTCTTCTTTTTGCCACAGATCCGGCCAATCCTTCGGCGCTTCCTCCTCTGATATCTGGTTTTCATCATAACAAAGTAAAATTGCCTGTTTTACTGTAGCATGATAAAATCCATCCGAATCATTTAATTCTGATTCAACTTCTCCTGCCCACTTCGGGACATATTCCGTCAAAATATCCTCGCTTTTCAAAGAAGACCAGATGATGGAATTCAATCCAAACACTACATCTGCCACAGGAGCATTTTTCTCTGCAATCAGACGACTCTGTGTCTCTGCAGCCCCTGCATCGATAAATTGAATATCAAATCCAGCCTCTTTCGCTTTCTCTTCCAGCCATTCTCCTCGACCATCCGAACCTGAATTTGTATAAATTGTCAATGTTTCTCCTTTTTTTGCTTCATTTTCTGCCTTCTCTTCTTTTCCTGTCTCACCACATCCAGCTAATGAAATCACCATACCTGCACACAGCAAAATGCTAATCAGTTTCTTTTTCATCAGAAAATCCTCCACTTTTTCTAAATTATTGTCTTAGGAAGTTTTTTACACTTCTCTTGTATCGTGTCCTCATTATATTTGATAAATTGGAACGTGTCAATATTTCAAACTTGTTTTAACGTCATTTTACACATTTTTAACAAAAGAAGATGTTGATTTTTGTTAGTTTTTACCTTTTTAGTTTTGTTTTAACCTTTTTCAGGTGATCAATATTGGAACGTATCATTCTCTTCTTTTTCTCTCTTGAATTATTTATAGTCTTTTGCTAATCTAATACTATATTGAAAGATTTAAATTTTAGGAGTACATTATTATGCCAACAATGAAAGACATCGCAAAAGAAGCTGGCGTTTCCCACGGAACGGTTTCCAATGTGCTAAACAAGACAGGGAAGGTCAGTATTGAAAAAATAAAATTAGTAGAAGCTGCTGCCAAAAAGCTTGGATATGTTCCAAATGCCCAGGCTCAGCTTCTCCGGCAGGGAAATGCTACGGTCATCGCCTTGATCGTACCGTCACTCCGCGAAGACCTATATATGGATCTCTATACCTCTCTTCAAATTGCCTTTGCCTCTTCCAAAAAGACTGCTGATTATAGTGTACATGTTTATACAACTGATGATATTTGTGAACACGAACTTTCCATCTTAGATAGGCTTCCTGTTTCCAACATTTTATTAGTAGTGACTGTTTCCTCCTTAAAAGGAATTTCTCTTTCCAGAAATCCGTATCAGTCACTTCCTTGTCCTGTTTTTTATATAGACCGCTCCCCTGCTGAACTCAGAGATATAGACCATTACATTTCTTTCGACAAAAAGCAGATCAGCGCTGACCTTGCTAATTATATTTCTCATAATCACTTTGAAAGGATTGCCTTTTTTTCCGCTTCTGGCATTAATCATTGTGAAACACAGCTTTTTGATCACCTGCGGAATGCTCTTTCAAACACTTCCGTCACACTGGAGCACTTCTCTTCTGATATGAACTTGTCACTGACAAAAGCTTTTGATCTCCTTCAGGAGGAAGTTCCTTATGATTTAGTGATTACCACAAGTATTTTGCGTGCCGACGCTGTAATCAATGCGGTTTCTCTAACGCATTGCAACATGCCGCATATTATGACATTTGCATCCCTTGCCAGGATTCCGCATGGTCATTTTCATGTGTACGAATTGGATTATACTAAAATTGGAATGAAAATTTATGAACTTCTCTCTTCCCCTTCTTCTCAAAGCGAGAGAACTGCTTCCAATCATATTTTAAAGCCCAAAGGGCTCCCTTTTTTATTCACCAATATAAAAAAGGCCGAGAAAGAAACTCTTTCTATCCTCACTTTAGATGCTCCTTCCACAGAGGCTTTAAAAAAATTATCTCCTCTGTTTGAAGCCATCAGTGGAGTTCATCTGAAAGTAGTCAGTATGCCTTACAATGACCTTCATCAGCAGATTTCTCTGATGACAGAGCAGCATCACTATGATTTAATCCGAATTGATATTGCAATGCTGGACACACTTGGCGAAAGCACTTACCTTCCATTGACAAGTTGTCTTTCACCTTCTGATATTGATTTTTCTTCGCTGATCTCAACTGGTTATACAGACAACGGCTTTCCAAACTATGCCTCTTACACACTTCCTTTCGATCTAAGTACACAAATCTTCTTATATCGAAAGGACTTATTTGAAGATGCTACGATCTGCCGGGCTTTTTATGAACATTTTCACGAAAAACTTACTGTTCCTTCTAACTGCAGGGATTTTCTGAAAATCGCTGAATTTTTTACAAAATCATACAACACGCTGTCACCAACCTTATACGGGACAACCATGACTTCCGGCGCCGCATCCATCATTGCCAGTGATTTCATGCCCTACCTTTTTTCAGAAAATACCAGAGAAACTCTCACAAACTTATGTCAGAATAAAGAACATTTGCTCTCGGCAATGACACAATATCTCCAAATGACTCACTATGCCACCCAGCAGCCATGGTGGCTTGACAGTGTTTCACAATTTATCAACGGAAACGCAGCAACTACTATCATCTATTCGAATTATGCCCCATACATCATCAATTCCAAACATTCAGATGTAGTAGGAAAAGTCGGTGCTTCTATTGTTCCCGGAAAACATCCTTTAATTGGTGGAGGTGTCATCGGAATCTCTAAATACTCAAAAAAAATAGATGCCTGCCGTCAATTCTTCCAATGGTACTATTCCGAAGAAGTGTCCTCTCTTATGATGAAGCTGGGAGGTACTTCCCCGCTCACCACTTCTTACACTGGTTTGCGAAATCTTGACCTCTTTCCATGGCTCCATGCCGTCAAAAAAAGTTTCGACCTGGGCTCTAGAGGCTGTGGAAAACAATCTAGTTGTTCCATCCAGCAGTTTGAATTTTCTATAGGTACTTCCATCCGAAATCTTCTCTTAGGAAATATTTCTCCAAATGAAGCATGCGAATGGATTCAGAATACATTTTAAAAAGCCAGTAATGGCGGGCAGAGATTTTTTCTCTGTCCACTATCACTGGCTTTTTTATTCTCATTTTATCAACTTCTGATCTTTCGTCTTTGAATAATTTTCTATTTTCTTCTATGCAATCGCATTTGCCGCATCGTATCCTGATTTTATTGCATTTTCGATATCCGATGCACGGTCTTTGCAGTCTCCGATCTTTGTCACTGCAATGCCTGCTTTCTCTAATTTCTCCGTCTCAAATGCATTTGCTTTTGCTCCTACTGCCATCACAACAAAATCATAAGGGATTTCTTTCGTCTCATCATCTCCTGTCTTACATACGACTGACTTCTCTCCGATACTCTCTACTTTATGAGATACATACTGAGCAACGTGATTTTTTTCAAAATTTTCCATCAAAGTAGGAAGAATTGTACTGCTCTCTCCGTTTGCAATCTTATCCAGCATTTCGATGATACTTACTTCACACCCTCTCTCTGCCAGATATTCTGCGGTTTCACATCCTACCATTCCACCACCGATCACAGCTGCTCTTCCATATACCTGTGCAGTTCCTTCCAGCACATCCCATGCACTGCATACGCGTGTGCGGTCTGCCCCTGGGATTGGGAGCATCATGTTAGAAGCTCCGGTCGCAACGATCACTGCATCTGCTCCATAAGCAAGCAGATCATCCTCTGTCACTTTCTTTCCACAGAAAATTTCCACACCGGCCTCTTTTACTGCATTTGTCAGGTAAACAAGCGCACGTTCCAGCTCTTCTTTTCTCGGCGGAACTTTAGCGATCTGAATCTGTCCTCCGAGAACTGTCTTCTCTTCAAACAGGGTCACCTGATGTCCTTTTAATGCCGCAACTCTCGCAGCTTCCAGTCCTGCCGGGCCTCCGCCGACTACAACAACTTTCTTTGGTGTCTCTGCAGGTGTGATCTTTCTCTCTAATTCATATCCGTTTTCTGCATTTAAAATACAGCTTAAGAATTGTCTGTTCTGGATCCGGTCTGTACATCCTTTGTTGCACATGATGCACTGGCGGATCTGATCTCCATTACCTTCTTCCAGCTTTTTGCCCCAATCCGGATCTGCAAGAAGCGGTCTACCCAGTCCGATAATATCTGCCTTTCCACTTTCCAGGATACTCTCTGCAAGCGCCGGACTTACGATTCTTCCAACAGTGCTGACTGGAATGTTGACCTGTTCTTTCACTTTTCCTGCAATGTCAGCAAAGAATGCATATGGCTGAACACCCATCGGTGGAATGGTATCTGCCATATTCCCAGTATGATTTGCCTGTGCCACATGGAGCATATCTACTCCGGCTTCCTCAAGCCATTTTGCAAATATAACCGCTTCCTCTGCGATCACTCCGCCCTTTCCTCTCTGTGGAGTAACAACAGCCAACTTGTAATCAATGATCATATCTGGAACTGCTTTTCTGAGCGCTGTCACAAGCTCGATGGCAAATCTTGTACGGTTCTCAAGACTTCCACCATACTTATCTGTTCTGTGGTTTAAAATTGTGCTGGAAAGTGCTCCGACCAGACGGTCTCCATGCACCTGGATGGCATCGATTCCGGCTGTCTGTGCCCGCTTTGCACATTCACACATTTTTTTAATGATCTCCTGCAGGCTTTCTTCTGATACCTCATCGATGAAATGCATCATATCATGTTTCATTTTTGCGCGGAGTCCTTCAAAATCTCCTTTTAAGAACAGTTCTGTAATGCTTGCTGTATCATATTCTGGATGGAAAATCTGTACTCCGATCTTGGCACCATGTTTATGCACTGCATCTGCCAGCTTACGGAAACTTTCGATCTGACTGTCCTCACATAACTTTGGAACCGGTGTAAACGTCTTGATCGGCGCCACATCTCCGAGAACGATATACGATACTCCGCCCTCCGCAAGTCTCTCATAAAACGCCTGACTCTGCGGAGTAATACTTCCATCCTTTGCCTCATATCCTGTCGTCAGAGGTGGAAACATAATTCTGTTTTTCAGTGTTGTATTCCCTACTTGAATGCTCTCTAATAATTTCATCTTGTTCTCCTGCCTTTCTGAAATCAGATAATCTCTTTTACATAATTTACAATTTCTGCCTCACACGCTTCTCTTGCCGGAATACTTGCAAAATTATGATTGCCGCCTTCAATCTTCACGAATTTTTTCGCTCCGGTATAACATTCCATATATGTTTCACAAGTTTTATCATCGACAAGTTCATCTTTTGTTCCGCGCAGGATCAGCACACTGCCCTCATATCCTTTTGCGTCTTCAAATGGTGAATACTTTGCAAGGTCATAGTTAAACTCCAGACCGAATCTCAGTCCTTCCATATCTGCGAAAGTCATTCCGAGATTCTTAAAGTAATCTGCGCGCTCTTTGCATCCATACCACATTCCTGCTCCCGGACACATCAGAACCAAACCGTACGGCTGAATACGTGGAGCCGCACTTGCCGCCACAAATCCCCCCATACTCTGACCGGATAAAATAATTTTCTCCCCGTCTACGCATGACTGACTTTTCAGCCATGCATAGGCATCCTCCGCATCCTCAAGCAGTCCGGTAAATGTCATCTCATCAAACTCTCCGTCACTTTCCCCACATCCGTAGAAGTCAAATCGCATACATGCGATTCCCTCCGCCTCCAGTGTTCTAGCCAAATGTGTATGTGCATATTTGTACCCGGACAGACTTCCTCCAAATCCATGTAGATTTAAGACAACCGGCGGATGCGCTACTCCGTCCGGAAGATTTAAAAATCCACGGAGAATTTTTCCTTTTCTATTTTCAACTTCAATATAACGGACCATTTATCTGCCTCCTTTTCCCTTTGCTCTTCTTTTTGCAAGCTCTTCTAACATTTGTTCTGTCTTTTTCTTTGACAATGGATATACAAAGAATAAAATCAATACTGCGATCAAATATCCCACTGCATAGATTGCGGTGTAAGATTTCCATATATTTGCTTTTACTGCCGCTGTCTGTACTACTTCATTTACATTATATCCGATCATTGCAAGTGTAAAGCTGCTAAGACTTGCACTGACTGCCGATGACAGCTTCCGGAAGAAAGAGTAAGTAGAGTATACCATACCTTCATTTCTTTCTCCTGTCATCAACTCCTGATAATCGATCGCGTCATTTACCATTGCCCAGATCAGCACCTGAAAACCACTTGCTCCGAGATAACAGATTCCGTTGATCGCAATAAATACAAGTGGATTTTTCACCGGTACAAAGAATAAAATACCAAAGACAAGTGCTGCAAATCCCGCTCCGTACATACACCATTCTTTTTTTCCAAGCTTCTTGGAAACATATTTTGTTCCGATAAATGTGATGATTGCATACACAGTATTTAACATACCAGAGATTGACATTACTTTCACATCCCCGAAATAGTCTTTAAATAAGTAAGTATTCAATCCATTTACAACACTTGCTGCAATCATTCCTGCAAGGCTTGAAAAGATCAGTCCAAGCAATGCTCTGTTCTTGATAACATTTTTCAGCGCATCTAAATAGTTGAATTTCTTGCCTTCCTGCACCTTCCATTCGATACGTTCCTTACACCAGGAGCTTGTCACGATCAGGCAGAACACACCGATTGTCGCACAGAGAAGTGCCATCAGAGTGAATCTGGACGCAACTGGCTTATTGTCCTTATAAAGTACAAGCGGCCCTACAATTACGATCACGGTCATAAAAATCGTTCCGCCAAGGCTTCTGTAACGGGATAAATCTGTCCGGTGATTGACATCATCTGTCATGACACTGGAAAGTGAACCAAACGGAACATTTACACAAGTATACATCGCCTCATAAAAAATATAGGTGATCAAAATATATGCCAACTTGAATTTATAGTCCCAGCTGCTGACATCTAAAAATCCGATCACACACAGCACACCCATCGGAACACAGAATGCTTTGATCCACGGAATAAATCTTCCGCCCTTTGTCGACTTTCTTGAGTCGATGATCGCACCGATGATCGGGTCATTGATTGCATCCCAGATTTTTGTAATCAGCAGGATGATTCCGACATGGACAGGATTTACTTTCAGTACAAGCGTGTAGAACACTGTCAAAAACATTGCTCTGAACTGCTCCGTACAGCAGCACCCCAAATCCCCGAGGGTGTAGCCAATTTTGTCTTTCATGGAAAACTCTCTCACAATAATTTCCTCCTCGCATGTTTTCTTATTGTATCTTTGTTATTTCTTTGACAGAACGCTGTCGTTAGAAAGTATTATAGCTTTCTGAAATAAGAAAACATATCCGTTTTTTGCTTGAAAATATTCAAAAATTGATATATTATCTATATTAGTCATTATAGATAAAAATAAGTTTTATTTTTTGTGTATTTTGAATACAAATTTTAGGAGATAACTGATGCGTGAAGAATACTTTGCAAAAGAATATGTATACACCAATGCGAAAAAGAAAACCTTTTCCTCCGGTAATTTTTATATGATTTTATTTGTCACATCCGGAAAATGCAGCTACACCTATGATCACCAGACTTTTTTATGTGCCACCGAAGACATCCTGCTTGTAAACCCAAACACTACTTTTCTCTTAGAATATACACCATCGAAAATCCCTCTGAAATTTCTTCAAGTCGGATTTACAAGTGAACTGCTCACCCGTCTCTCCGATGAGAATACTGATCTGGAATCCTGTTTTCATGTCGTACCGTATGAGTGTACTTGTGTCCACTCTTCTTCAGAGATTACTATGTTGATCAAAAATCTATCCAAAAAGCTCCTGACTCTCCCTCAGGAACAGACAGATTTCGGCCACCGGCTCTTTGAAGACAGCATTCTCACAATGCTGATCGTGCTTGTCCTGCGCGCCTGCATCCGTACAGAATTCCAGACAAACACAAAAGTGCGCCCCCGCCTTTCTCTCGATGATATTTTCATTTTCATCAAGCATCATCTGCACGAAGAAATCTCCCTTGACCGACTGGAAAAGGAATTTTACATCAGTAAATACCACATCTGCCGGGAATTCAAACGGCAGACCGGGATGACTGTCCACCGCTACATCGTCAAATCCAAACTGGATCTTTGTAAACGGCTGCTGGAAAAAGGCTACCCGATGATCGAGATTTACAAAATCTGCGGACTCGGAAACTACAATCACTTGTTCCGTGCATTCAAAAAAGAATTCGGAATGACTCCAAAAGAATATGTCAGACAAATCCAGGAACACACTTCGGAAATTTCCGATAGATCCTGACAGTCACTTACACTCCTTTCTCCTGAACAAAAAGGCTGCCGTAGATTTTCACAGATTTACTTCTGTGCCATCCACGGCAACCGATTTTATTTTTTATTTTCTCTCGTATTTTACAAATTCATATTCCAGATCAAAATAAGTCTGTTCTTCGCTAATTCCTGTAATCTCCCATTCCTCATCCGTATCCAGATTCGGAAAATAAGTGTCTGCCTCATAGACATGATCAATTTTTGTGATATGTGCTGTATCACAGTAAGGCAGCAGTTGTCTGTACACACTCTCTCCACCAATCACATAGATATCTTCCTGTTTATATGCTTTCAGTGTCTGCAGCAACTCTTCCACAGTGTGCACGACAATCGCATCTTTTACCTTATAATTTCTATCAGAAGTCAGCACAATATTCGTCCGCTTCTTCAACGGCTGTCCGCCCGGAAAACTTTCTAATGTCTTTCTTCCCATGACAACCACTTTCCCGGTTGTCGTCTCCCGGAAAAACTTCATATCAGATGGAATGCTGACAAGAAGCTTGTTATCTTTTCCGATTGCCCAGTTTTTGTCTACTGCAACAATAATATTCATCTTTCTTCCTCCAAAACTCTGTTTTTTCTCTGACTACATGATCCATATACTGTATGACTTTAACTCTCTACACAGCGATCGGGATATTTTTGACCTGTGGTCCGGTCTGATAATCATCTAAACGCACATCCTCCGGTGTAAATGCATAGAAATCCTTAATGTCCGGATTCAGCCAAAATTTCGGAGCCGGAAGTGGTTCTCGTTTGATCAGTTCCTCAATCAAAGGAATGTGTCTGTCATAGATATGTGCATCTGCAATTACATGAACAAACTCTCCCACTTGCATATCACATACCTGAGCCAACATATGCAGAAGTACTGCATACTGGCAGACATTCCAGTTGTTTGCCGCCAATACATCCTGGGATCGCTGATTTAAAATTCCATTTAGCACAAGTTTCTCACTGTCTTCTCGCTTCGTCACATTAAAAGTCATGCTGTATGCACATGGATAAAGATTCATCTCATGAAGATCTTGATGTACATAAATATTTGTCATAATTCTTCTGCTGTAAGGATTATTTTTCAGATCATAGATTACACGATCTACTTGATCCATCATTCCTTCCCGGTACTGATGCTTTACCTGCATCTGATACCCATAAGCTTTCCCGATCGAACCATCCTCATCTGCCCAACTATCCCATATGTGAGAATTCAAGTCATGGATATTATTTGATTTTTTCTGCCAAATCCAGAGCATCTCATCTACACAACTCTTGATTCCTGTCCGGCGGAGTGTCAGTGCCGGGAATTCCTTTGACAGATCATAGCGATTTACTACTCCAAACTTCTTGATCGTATACGCATAACTCCCGTCTTCCCACTTTGGTCGCACTTTTTCTCCTTCTGTGCTTGTTCCATTATCAATAATATCACGGCACATTTCTATAAACACTTTATCTGCATAACTCATATTTCCACCTTCTTCTTTCTCTTTTTCTTCTATGTTAGAATCTATTTTTCACTTTCGACCGCCTGAAATCTTCTTTCAGAACCTCTTTCGTATTGTAACATGAATTGAAACGAAATCCAACACTTTCTGTCCTGCGCTTTGCTCCTGATCCGCTTTAGCGACAGATTTCTCCCGCTGTTTTTCCTGCCAGAAATTCATTGACAGCCCACACTTTCACCTGATCATAAATCATGAACAGCATTTCTTTTTCTGCTCTGTGCCCATACACTTTCCAATACCCAGTCATCATGCATTCTTTTCCGGAAATGCCGGCAAATCCTTCCACATCCTCAAAAGAGTAGCCAAGAAAAATCCCCGCCTCCTGCGGAAATCTCCCCTTCTCTTTTTCAATAGAAATACGCTCCGCAAACCGCCTGATCTTCCCTTTCAGATTTCCTTTTTGATAACCACAATTCAAAAGAAATGCTTCCTGACTTTCCCGCATCAGATATCTGCAAAGTGTTTCTTCCCGATAAAGAAAGATCAAAATTTTCCCCGACTTTTGATCCATCCTCTCACACAAAATCCCCATCTCGTCTATAAGCGTTTCCAGTTCTTCTAAAAGTTCTTCCGGCATCCAGATCATGGCTGAAATCTTCAATCGCTTTAAAAATGGCGCACAGTACAATACCAGTCTCGCAAGTACTGCACGTTTTCCTTTCTCCTCTTTCAGAAGATATTGAACTACTTCCGCCTCCATGATTTCTCCCCTTTTGCACCTTTTCCCAAAAATACTTGTTGATATCTTTTTTAGTCTCTATCCCTTTTCACAGTTTTATCCCTTTTGGATTGGATTTAGTCTCCCAAAATATGGAACAGGAAAAGCAGCCCGCCGCAATGACTGACTGCTTTTCTAATACTATACGTTATCGCTTTGCACGAACCTCAGAGAAAAAGTGTGCTTTCCCCAATGTCTTTACGATGATATAAAACAATGCCGCTTCTACCGGAACCGAACACACCTGCTTGAGCGCTCTTGCCGGAAGCAATGCAAGAAATCCTTTTCCATAAAGCATAGACAGCCAGTAAGTTCCAAGAAGAAGATTCACGAAAACTGCGACAAGCACTTTAGCTATAAAAATCCTCGGAAAACTCAGCGGTTTCTTATAGAGCATGATTCCATAGATCACAGGACCTAAAATTGCACTCAGTGTAAATCCAAAAAAATATGGCCCGTCTGGCTTGATGAGATATTTGATAATATCTGCAATTCCGCCCATGACACCACCGACCACCGGCCCAAAAAGAAGTGCTGTCAATTCGTTTGCAATAAACGAAAATCCGATTCTCAGATACGGGGTCACTGTGATAGAAAAATATCCCAGAATAATTCCAACCGCAATCAGCATCGCTGTCACAACAACTGTCTTCAAGTGTCTTAACTCATGCCAGGAGTCTACAAACTGTTGTTTCATTTGTTTCATAAAAAATACCTCCTTTGCAGTAGTCCAGAAGCCACGCATAGAAGGTATTCACATATCATTTCTATGTGCAGCAGCGGGATGCGAAATATGTACCGCAAGCTACTTCTGCTCTTCGTCCAGCCGGCAACTCCCCGTCCGTCTGGCACTTAACGCACACATCTCTACTCTGCTTTTCTATATTTATTTTCGCCCCAATTCTACCATATCCATTTTCCTGATGCAATACTTTCTTTGTTTTCTTTTTCCAGGATTCTGATTCTTATATTGACTTTGAAAAATTTTTATATTAAACTTCTAAAGCGTATTTCTTATTTTTCAGATCATTGCCTTCCAAGCAATATTACTAAATATTTTTTTACTGGAAATGCTATTTTATAAAAGAATGTCCATACTTTGATACGCAGTACTCTACGACATTCTAGAACAAAGGAGATGACTATGAACAATTTTTTATCACATGTAAATGATTTTCTGTACAGCTATATTCTAATTTTTCTGTTAGTGGGCGCCGGAATCTATTTTTCTATCCGGACACGGTTTGTCCAGCTCACACTTTTAAAAGATGCATTCCTTGCACTGAAAGAAAAATCTTCTGACGGAGAAAATGCCTCCGGAAAACCAGTATCTTCCTTTCAGGCTCTGATGATTTCTACGGCCTCGAGAGTCGGAACCGGAAATATTGCCGGAATCGCAACTGCACTTGCAGCAGGCGGTCCCGGAGCCATTTTCTGGATGTGGATCATGGCAGTGATCGGCGGAGCTTCCGCATTTGTGGAAAGTACGCTTGCACAGGTATATAAAGTAAAAGACGGAGATTCTTTCCGCGGAGGACCTTCCTATTACATTGAGCGCGCATTAAAAAAGCGCTGGCTGGGCGTCCTCTTTTCTGTCCTTTTGATCTGTTGCTTTGCCTATGGATTCAATGGACTCCAGGCTTATAATATTTCTTCCTCCCTCGAATACTATGTCAAAGACTATTCCAACACAATGCTTCCGGCAGTTGTCGGAGCAGTTCTTGCCCTGCTTACGGCAGTTGTCATTTTCGGTGGAGTTCACCGGATCAGTTTCATTACTTCTGTGCTTGTTCCAATCATGGCGGGAATTTATATTCTTGTAGGAGTTTATGTAACTGTAACAAACCTGTCGTCCGTTCCGGAAATGTTTCAAACGATTCTTTCCGAAGCTTTTGATATCGAGTCAATCATCGGAGGTTTTGCTGGCAGCACTGTGTTGATCGGTATTAAACGGGGATTATTCTCAAATGAAGCCGGAATGGGAAGTGCGCCAAATGCTTCTGCTTCTGCCGCTGTTTCCCACCCAGTCAAGCAGGGACTCGTACAGATCTTATCTGTGTTTATCGACACACTTCTGATCTGCACCACAACTGCTTTCATCCTGCTGCTTTCCAATGTCAAAGGAGTTCCGGGAACATTAGACGGCATTCCATATGTACAGGCAGCCCTGCAGAGCAGTGTAGGAACATGGGGAATCCACTTTATTACCTTCTCCATTTTTGCTTTCGCATTCACAAGCCTTGTCGGAAACTACTATTATGCAGAAGCCAACATTCTGTTTATCAAAAACAGTCCTGTTCTTTTGAATCTTTTTCGTATCACCTGCCTCATTGCCATCTTTTTCGGCGCACAGGCAAATTTTTCAACTGTGTGGAATCTCGCCGATGTTCTGATGGGACTTATGGCTCTCGTCAATATTTTTGCTATCCTGCTTCTTGGAAATATTGCATTCCGCGTGCTTGACGATTACCGTGCACAAAAAAAGCAGGGCAAAGACCCTGTCTTTCAAGCATCTAGTCTCAATCTGACTGACACAGATGCTTGGAACTAAGAATGGTTTCAAATAAATTTCTTATCTGATAAAAAGGAAAGCTGGTAGAGACACAATATTGCAAAACTTCTGTTTTGCTATTGCTTCCTACCAGCTTTCTCT
The DNA here is from genome assembly GCF_004346095.1 of Faecalimonas umbilicata. Lineage (GTDB taxonomy): Bacteria > Bacillota > Clostridia > Lachnospirales > Lachnospiraceae > Faecalimonas > Faecalimonas umbilicata. The sequence continues at coordinate 135,566 of NZ_SLZV01000002.1, forward strand.
TCTATTTGGCATCTGTTCAGAAAAATTTTCCCCTCTACTCACCTGCCATTTCACAATTCCTTCTAGTGTACTGTATCTTCTCCATCTTCCTCCAGCACCTTCTCTGTCCTTGGAATATATTCGATCACATCCTGAATCCTACAATTCGTATAATCACAGATTCTGCATAAAAGATTTACATCCAGCCTCTGTACATCTCCTTTACAGTAACGGTTCAACTGTGTTCTCTGTATCCGCAGATCAAAACAGATTTTATTTTTAGAAATATTTCTCTCTTTCAGCAACTCCTCAATTTTGACTTTTAAATATCCTACATCTCCCATTTCGATTCACTCCCTGTACTTATCTGACTGTTATTATATCCAAGTAATCCTAAATAAATAAGCTATAGATTTGACAGGTGTGTTATTTGTAGGATATATTATATATGCAGGGGGTGTAAATCTTTGAAAGGCAAAAAATCATTGCGACTTCTTCTCCTTCTGGTTCTTTTCGGAATCATTTGGAATTATCTTCATCCAACCTATCATATCATCAGACAACATCGTTCAGAGTGCTATAATCTTTCTGAGCTTACAATCGATGTCTCTATCCCCAAAGACTATTCGGAACAAAGACTCGCTCTTTTAAAAAACTCCATTCTTTCCAAACAAAAAGAAATCAATTATGACCTTCACACCGATATTTACCATATTCGATTCTATTTGTCCAACTCACCTTCCATTCCATTGCGAGAATACTTTGTTCGTAATTGATGGTAAATTACAGAAAAATTAAAAAAAATAAATTTTTTTAATTTTTCTGTTGACAAATCCTTTTTTATCCTGTATAGTATGTATTGTTCAAGGGAACACAAACAACTAAATGACATGCACGAGTGGCTCAGTGGTGGAGTATCGCCTTGCCAAGGCGAGGGTCGCGGGTTCGAATCCCGTCTCGTGCTCTTCAGAAGCTTTACAGATTACTGTAAAGCTTTTTATTATCTATATAATATAGGTACATGCAAATTTCTTTTGTATCCCATCTATTAAAATTCCCACATTCAAAACGAGAGACTGTTACAAACAGCCTCCCTTTTAAAATTTCAAATATTATCTGTTTTCAACAATTCTATATCCAATGGCTTATTGTTGTTTCTTCTTATTTCGAACAATCACAAATACTGCAAGTCCTGCTGCCACAAGCAGAAGAAGAATATAAACAAACATCTGGCTCGTATCTCCCGTCTTCGCTGCTTTCTTTGCTGCATCCTTTCTCGCCTGTTCTTCCCGCTGCGCCTCTGTTCCCGCTTTGATCGTCACTTCTTTTATATCTGTCTGATCTGTATTCTGCCACGTTCCACTTTCAAACTTCTGTTGCCGGAAAGATGCCATCACCTTATAAAATCCTGCTTTGTGTATTTGAAATCCAGATTCTCCATCGGTCTCTCTCCAATCAAACTGATTTTCAATTTTCCAGCTCTCCGGAACGTATCTGGTATCGCCGTCTACTGGTTCTGTATTATCCTGTCCAGCTCCGTAAAGATGAAATGTGATCGTCTCATCCAAAGGATAATTGATATCTGTCCTTAAATCTGCAATCTGATTTTTCCCGGCATCTGCCTTCCGGCTCAGTCGTTCTATAAGTTCAGTCTCTCGATAGTCGCAGCGCTTACAATTTCGTGCCCGTTCTCCCTTCTCTGTCGTTGTACTTTTCTTTGTAACAGTCCAGCCATTCATCTCATGTCCAAGCGGCTTTCCTTCTGTATAATCACAACCTTCCCTCTGACATTTTGTTGCCTCTGTACAAGTTGCCTTGGAAAGATCATGTCCAAGGGCTTTTCCTTCTGTGTAGTCGCAGCCTTCTCTCCGGCATCTTGCAGGTTCCGTACAGGTTGCCTTAGAGAGATCATGTCCGAGAGCCTCGCCTTCCGTATAGTCACAGCCTTCCCTCTGACATCTTGCTGGTTCCGTACAAGTCGCTTTGGAAAGATCATGACCAAGAGCCTCGCCTTCTGTATAGTCACAGCCTTCTTTCTGGCATCTTGCAGGCTCCGTACAGGTTGCCTTAGAGAGATCATGTCCAAGCGCTTCGCCTTCTGTATAATCACAACCTTCTCTCTGGCATCTTGCTGGTTCCGCACAGGTTGCCTTTGAAAGATCATGTCCAAGCGCCTCGCCTTCTGTATAGTCACAGCCTTCTCTCTGACATCTTGCTGGTTCCGTACAAGTCGCCTTAGAGAGATCATGTCCAAGGGCAGGTTCTGTATAACTACAACCACTCCTCTGACATTTTGCTTTTTCGGTACAAGTTGCCGCTAAAAGATCATGCCCCCATTTTTCTTCCAGTAACATTCCACATGTTTTACATACGGAATCGTTTGTACAAGTCGCTGGATCTCCCGCATGCGAAAGGGTACTCACTGTCACTGTATAAGAATTTATTTGTCCCTGATACTCTACGTTACATATTCTCGGTACTGAAAAGTCTTCTGTTTGCAATGCATTTCCCTGCTCCAGCTTCTTCTGCCCATCATCTGCTGACGGCTTCAACGGATCAAACCGTACTATAGCATCTGCCGGATCACAGGTAACCTCTGCGGTAAGACTTGTAAGATCTGTATTACACGGAAGCCCTTCCACATTAATTTTCTGCTGTTGATCATCCACCGTTCCTTTTACTCCCTGAATCTTAAATTCTGTAATCTTAGGAGTGTCCGCTGTCGGCAAGGCATCTTCCGCTAATACTCTCACCTGAGACATACTGCATAACATCAGAACTGCCACAAAATATGCCATCCATTTTTTGATTGTCTTCATAAAATCCCCTCCTTCCGAATCCATGTACCGCATCACTTCCAGATGTTGCAATTACATAGAAGTGAATACTCGCTTGCACTTGAGATTTAGGTATTCTTTTTTTTATCATACTATATTTCAGTTTTTTTATCTACTTTTAATTAATATTCTGTATTTTTTCGTTATTATTCACAATTTTCTTATTCTACCATCACCTATGCGAGAGCTTTTTCGTATTGCATGCACAAATTTTTTAAGCGTGCACGCTCACTAAACTAGTTTGCTTTTCGATTTTCTCTTGCCCATGCAAAAAAACTGCGGTATGATAATACAAAAAATAAGGCTGCTGCAAAAGAAATAACAGCTTTCATTTTGCAGTACTCTGACCACACACTTTTATAAGGGGGTATTCTTTATGACACAGGCAACTGATACAACACCAAAACAACAGGCACGCGCAGCGTTGGCCAATACGATCATTCAAAAACTGGCAAAACGAAATATGGAGGGGTACTACTGTCCGACTGCTTCTGAAGCCGTTCAGCAAGCTCTTTCTTTTATCCCAGCAAAATCTTCAGTAAGCTTTGGCGGGTCTGTCACACTGGAAGAGAGCGGTATGCTCCAGGCGCTCCGCGAAGCAGATATCACACTCATTGACCGAGGGCTCGCCCGCACTCCGCAAGAGCGAAAAGAAGTTTACTTAAAAAGTGCAGCTTCTGATTTCTTCTTTATGAGTTCCAATGCCATTACCATTGACGGTGAGCTGATCAATATCGACGGAAACGGAAATCGACTTGCCTGTCTGATTCACGGACCAGAGCATGTTATCATCCTTGCAGGAATGAATAAAATTGTCACAGATGTTCCATCTGGAATCGCACGCGTTCAAAATATTGCTACTCCTGCAAATGCTGCAAGACTTCAGACAAACACACCTTGTAAAGTAACAGGCACATGTGCAGACTGCCATTCTGCGGACTGTATGTGCTGTCAGGTCGTTGTCACAAGGCACTCCAGACATACCGGTCGTATCAAGGTCATTTTGATTGGAGAAGATTTAGGATATTAAACAATAAGAAATATCCACAAAAATTTCCCCTAAAAAGGAATTTTCTATACAATAAGACGTAACCAGAAAATACCGGGACATCGAACTGAATTCCTCTCACTAAGATGTCCTCCCTGGTATTTTCCTATTCTGTTGTCTTTTTCTTTACGACTGCATTTTTAATGTTTATCATTAATTTATTATTGATATATGTATATACCCTTGCTATAATATTTTTACAAAGATAATACTAGCAAACGGTACTTTTTTACCTTATTAAAGGAGGTCTTTCTATGAAGGCAATATCGGATTCCCTTTCTCACCCACGGTCAAATGATCAGGTTCAGCAGCCCCTTGCTCTTTGCAAGTGGATTCTCTTCCTCTATACGCTTTACTTATTTTTTATGATTGCATGTTCTGTCTGTAATACTATTTTCCTCTGCGGTTCACCAGCAGACAGTATCTCCGTGATTGATACCGGAAACGGCATAAAGATTCAGCTTCTTTTCGGTTTTTTGAGGCTTTCTGAAAGCTATCTTCCACCAAATTATATGAATACTTCTGCACAGTTACTTGGTATCCCTCTGACCATCCTGGATATTCTTCTAGAATACCTGCCCAAACTTCTGATCTGTGTACAGTTTCAGAAAATTTTCCGGAAATTAAAGATAACTTCAACCCCTTTCTTTCCTGAAATTATATTCTATATCAACCGGATTGCATACAGTATGCTATTTCTCGGTATTTTCAGCCAGTTTCTGTTACAGATGATTGTATTTCGAATCGCGTATCAAACATTTTATTTCAACAATCCATTACGATTTTCATGGATTCTTGCCGGATGTATCGCACTGATTCTTGCAAACATTTTCAGACACGGCTGTATGCTTCAGAAAGAATCAGATGAAACTTTATAGAATTTCATCACGATTGGCTACCTAGCTTTTCAAGAGGAATCTTCCCAATTTCTCCTTACAGGATAAGCCTCCTATATTTCCAAAAATATTTCACTCCACCTCTTAACAAAGATCCAAAAATGCCAGACAGTAATTCCAAATGAGATTCCCTCATAAAGACTTTCTGTCTGGCATTTTCTATTTTTCTTTTTTACTTATTTTTTTATCTGCTGCAATTCGCGGTTAATGACAAGAATTAATTCTTTCGGAATTCCCAAATTCTTTAATTTGCTCATCGCATCTAATGTCATTACTTTCATCATTGCAAATTTAGGGTGATCTACCATTTCTCCAAAATATTTCAAAATAATCGCTTCACCTTTTGGATGCTTCATGATCTCTCCAAGCTTATCCATACTAGAATAGCACTCCGGATCCAATGCAATCTCCTCTGTACCGGCATCTTCCAAGTCAAACTTTTCAAACCAGTTAATGACATTTCCGCCTTGATCTTTCTGTACATATTCATAGCTCTTATCCGGCTCTGTCACTCGATGAAGCACCATCTCATCTTCATATACTGTCTCTGCTTGGTCAAACCCTTTTACAGTAATTTTGTTTTCTCCCATCGGAAGTACTACCGTGAAATTCGTCATTGGTTCTGGCTGTTCTTTCACACCAGCAAGCTTTCCATTGACATATACTTCAAGCTTTTTAAGATTGGACAATACTGTAATTGTGTTCTCTTCCTGATGACGATTTACAAATCTGCTGCCAGCTAATTTTACAAAGCTTTCTTTTGACCAGTTTGCTTTGTATAAGTAATATGCATCTTTCTTGATCTTTCGGTCAATCGTCACAAGTCCCTTCTGATTTTGTCCCTGCTTTCCGCCTTCATCACGGTTGGCGCTTCCAAAATCACACAGATTCCAAACATAACTTCCGACAAAGTAATCCCGCTCTTCAAAAGCTTTCAGCGCATTTTCCGAGAACAACAACTGATACTCTTCCGAATAATCTTTCGTCTTCGGTTCATAAGAGTGATAGTCTGGATTGGTATCTACACCATATTCTGTCACAAGCAGCGGAACATCCGGACAGGCCATATGGAACTCATCCAGACGCTGCTGCAGTCCTGTCATCTTATCATAATACCATCCATAGTACAGATTATACCCAACTAAATCTGCCATTCGATTCAAAGGACTTTCATTTGTCACGGAATAGATATTTGCCTCTGCTGTATACCTGCTCGGATCTAACTGCTTTGTATACGCTGCCATCGCTTTTACCTTTTCGTGGATCTCTGCCGTCTCTCCTGCAATTGTAATCTCGTTTTGCACACCCCAGCAATAAATCGAGATGTGATTTCCACGCTGTTTGATCAAACGTTCCATCTGCTGTCTGATATTTTCATCTGCTTTTTCGCTTTCTGATAAAATACTGATGAATGGTACTTCTGCCCATACAAGAATTCCTTCTTCATCGCAGCGGCGATAAAAATAATCATCGTGCTGATAATGTGAAAGACGAACGGAATTTGCTCCCACTTCTTTTACAAGAGAAAGATCTTCTTCCATTTGCTCTTTGGAAACTGCATTTCCCACACCGCCAAAATCTTGATGACGAGCAACTCCTCGAATCTTGATGTGTTTTCCGTTTAAAAACATTCCTTTCTCCGGATCAATCTTGATTTCACGGAATCCTGTTGCAATACTGCGTGTTTCTTCCACTCCATCTTTTGTGCAGATTTCAACCTGTACTTGATATAAATACGGATCTTCTACTCCCATCCATAAATGTGGGTGATCTATTTCTGTCCGGATCGTAAATGCCTGTTTCTCAGAGAAATACATGCTAAGAGTCTTTTCAAGGACTACTCCCTGTCTATCTAAAACAGATACTTTGACTTCTCCTTCGCAATCTTTTCCTTCGTTGATCACACAACCGGTTACTGTGACTTCCCACTTTTGTCCATCCAACTTCTGTGTTCTGACTTGCACACCATCTCTGCTGCCATCTAAGTAGTCAAAATGAAGCTGTTGTGGCACGAACACTAATTTTACATCCCGATAGACGCCTCCATAGAACGAGAAATCTGCCATCTGCGGATACACTTCATCCGTCGCCGTATTGTCTGTTACAATTTCTAACAAGTTTTTTCCAACAATGATGTGCTCATTCAACGCAATTCTGTACATTGCGTATGGACAAGTATTGTGACAAATAGTTTTTCCATTCATATACACAGTACTCTTCATCGCAGATGCGCCGATTTCCAGGAAAATCTTTTCTTTTAAGTCCTCTTCTGAAAAAAGAACTTCTTTTTTGTAAAAGCCTTTTCCTCTCCACATCGAAATTCCTGATTGACCATCGACAGCATTGTATGTGTGAGGCAATGTCACACAGCTTTCCACTTCATTTTCTTTGTGAAAAAGCCAGTTGTCATTCAATAAAATTTCTTTCAACCTATTCACCTCTTATTTGTTAGCTTCTTTTTTACTTAAAATTGCTTTATCTCCATACATTTCTTTGTACTCTTCTGCCGTAATATGATACCGCTTCAGAGCGATCACACTCGCCAAATCTCCCAACAGCGGAGCTCCAAGGTACATTGCGATTGTTGCGATATACAATGTAGTTGTCGGTTCTGCTCCTGCGCTGTATCCTGCAAGTCCCATAAGGATACCTACAATCGAAGAACCAAATGCACTGATCACCTTATCTACCAGTGAAAATGTAGCACCGATGAATCCCGGCATAAACTTTCCTGTTTTTAATTTGTGATAGTCGATGATCTCTGCGATCATTGGATCTACATTTTGAGCAGAGAATCTTCTAAAGAGCATATTCAATGCCATCAATGCCACAAAGACAAACAGTGTTCCCTCTCCAAAAGGACGGAAAATAATTAAAATAGCCTCTAAAGTCAAGTTTGCCACAGCTCCGATCAGAGATGCTTTCTTACATCCAAATTTTACTGCAACAGAACCTGCAACAAATGCACCTACAAGGGACATCGGCGTAGAGATTCCCCCTACGATCGGCTGTAAATCAATGTTTCCTACCGCATAAATATAAAAGTATGTCATGACTGAAGTCTGGATTGTTGACGCAATCTTATCTGTGGATGCAGCTAAGATCAACATTCGCAGCGGCTGATTCAGACGAAGCACATTGATACTGTCTTTGATTGTGATCTTCTCTTCCTTTTTGTTAGGATCTTGTCTGTAAAACTCTGGCTTATCAGAACTTGAAATCGCAAACAAACAACCTACTAAAAGAATTGCATGTAAGATAAACGCACTGATGATAATAAGCATCCACCCTTTTTGCGATCCGAGTCCACCATTTTTCTGTAAAATCGGAATAATAGCCGTTGTCATGATCAAGCTAAGCAGCGTAGAATAGCATCCTCCTGCCACGCCTGAAAGCGGACGATATTTTGGATTTTTTGTTACGATGGACAATACACATTTATTTACCGTTGTCATAAAGGTATATCCAACTACCCATACCGCATACCACAGAATTACCCATACCATACGATAGGACTGTGGAATATCAAATGAAAACAGATAGATCATAAAGCTTGCCAGAAGCATAATCAGAGATCCGATCACTAAGAATGGTCTGAACTTACCAAATCTTGTCTCTGTTCTATCAATGATCGAACCAATAACAGGGTCTGTAATCCCATCAAAGATTCTCATCGCAGTCATTACAAGCCCCATGATCATAATATTTAATCCAAGTGCTTCTGTACTAAACACAAGGAAAAACGACATATTCAACATATTGAATACATTCGATGCCGCGGAACCAAGTGGTGTCATAATAACACGTGTGGCTTCCATTTTTGAATTTTTTACTTTTGTACTCATCTTACCCTCCAAATACTTTTCTCAGGTAAAAATTATATCTCTTTTCCTCCCTTCCTTTCATATAGAAAATAAAGCTTTTACTGTCTTTTATTAAGATTTTTATGCTTTTTTCGGTAATTGTCCGGAGACTCGCCATACTTTTGTTTAAAGCATTTATAAAAATACCCTTCATTCGCATATCCGATTTCAGATGAAATCTCCTCTATCTTCCTATCTGTTTTGCATAATAAATTAGATGCTTCTGCCATACGTATGTCAAACAAAATATCTTTAAATCCCCGGTTCCCATCCATTTTCAACAGCGCACTAAGATAATTGGGGTGGAAGCACAACTCTTTTGCCACTGAATTCAAAGTTGCATTTCGATAATTTTTCTTTAAGTATTCAATTACCTCTTTTTGGATCTTGATGCTTTTCTGTGTAATGACTGCCTCATCTTCTGCTCCAACCGCTCTCGATATTTCCGTAAAAAGTAAGAGCAGACATGCGGTAATCTTTCCAATATTCTTTTGTTCTTCCAGAAAATACTCACAAATAAGTTGTTCCATAACCTTTTCTTCAAAGCTTCCCTCCGGAAGATGATAAAAAATGTAATTTTTCTTTTTACTTTCCGAATACAGACTATTAATGATATAGTTAGAAATGTATTTATCTTCTGAAAACAAATACATAAAAATGGTATCAAAAAAATCAGCCGTCATTAATATATTAAACATCCAAATATCATCTGTTGCCCGCTCTGAAGAATGACTTACATTTCGATTCATCAGACAGATATCTCCCGATTTCATTCGAATTTCCTTTCCTTCTATCTGCACCGAAAGTTCTCCCTCCATCATAAAAGAAAGTTCGATATACTCATGTCTGTGATTAGGAATCGGAACATTTTTATATTTTTGACGGATTACAACCCTCTCTTTGCATACCTCTTCATTCGGATACGAAATGACAATCTGGTCTTCATCTCTATGCATTTGCGGCACACTATGACGCTTCTTCATATTTCCTGCTTGCTTTTCACTTTGAAGATAATGCTTCAACACTTCGTAATTCTTTTCCATGCTGCCTCCACGTTCTGATGTCTCATTTGCTTCCATTTGCGTGTATGACACTATATTACAAGATTATTTTCCAAAAGTATAGTCCCTTGCAATATTTTTTCATATAAGCAATAAAACATATCGTTTCATGCTTTTCACCTGCATAAAACGATATGTTCTATTTTTTCTTTCTTATCGATCCATCTCACTTTGTCTTCCCGTACTCTTATGTGCTCGGATAATACGTTCAATCTCTCTTAAGTCGGAGGATGGCAGATCTCCCGGTATCGTGTTTTTCACCGAACTTGTAGCATTTCCATATTCCAGCGCTTTCTGGCAATCACCATTGTGTGCAAGCAATCCGTACAGCACACCCGAAATGTAGGCGTCCCCGCTTCCGATCCGGTCAACGACTTCGATATCTCGGTAAGGCTCTTCCTCATAGTAAACATTCGTCTTCGCATTGTAGATTACTGAACCGAATGTGTGGCGTTTCGGGCTGTGGACGATCCTCTGTGTAGAGGCTACGATGGAAATCGGGTAATCCTCCGTAAAGCTCTTCATAATCGTCCGGACATCCCCTTCTTTTCCAAACGTAAGCCGCGCCGTCTCCTCAGAACAGAAAAATACATCCACATATGGGAGAATTCTCTCGATGCACGCCCGCGCTTCTTCTCCTGTCCACAAGTTTCCACGGAAGTTGACATCAAAGGAGATCATTGCTCCTGCCTGCTTGAACCGTTTGATCATCTCTATTGCAGTTTCACGTGTCTTCTCACTAAGTGCCAGTGTGATTCCGGTCGTGTGGAAACATCTTGCTGACGAAAACAGACTCTCATCAAAATCCTCCACATCAATCTTTGTCATAGACGTATACATCCGGTCATAGACGATTCCCGGTTTTCGCGGATATGCTCCGTTTTCATAATAGTATACCCCGAGGCGTGCATCTTTCTCGCTGTCATATACTAAATAGTCATCGCTGACGCCACAGAAACGCACTCGATTTTTGATATAAGTTCCAATGTCATTTGCCGGAAGCTTGGAAATGATTCCGGTACGTAACCCAAGAAGGGAAACACCAGATACCACATTTAATTCTGCGCCGCCCGCCTGTTTCTGAAGGGTCTCTCCGCGCACAATCCTCTCATTGTTCGGCGGGGACAGCCGAAGCAGTAATTCTCCAAGTGCAAGCAGATCAAATTCTTTTTTTGTTTCCATAAGGTACACCTCTTTTAATTCATTTTGCAATTATGATTCTCTCTGATTTGAAAATAGGGAATACAATGCACCTCTGCCTGTATTCCCTACGGTAAAAAATATATAAATAATTTTAGGTACAGCTCAAATGGGTATAAGCTGTTTGGACGTTTCCTGTACTGGCAAATACAGGTTTATATAATTAAAAATAAATTATATACTATCTTTGTACACGGCCTGAACCGTCTCCACCTGCAAGTTTTAACACTTCATCCATAGATACTAAGTTCATATCTCCTTCGATAGAGTGTTTCAGGCAGGAAGCTGCAACTGCAAATTCGATTGTTGCCTGTGAGTCAAATCCGTTTAAGGAAGCTGCGATCAGTCCGCCTCCGAAGCTATCTCCGCCACCTACACGGTCAACGATGTGCATTTTATATTTTTTGCTGAAGAAGTAGTCATTTCCATCATATAACATTGCAGACCAGTTGTTGTCGTTTGCTGAGATAGACTCTCTTAATGTGATTGCTACTTTGCTGAATCCAAATCTATCTGCTAACTGTTTTGCTACATCTTTGTATCCTTCGTGGTTTACTGTACCAGTTGTAACATCTGTGTTTGCTGCGTGAATTCCGAATACGTCTGCTGCATCTTCTTCGTTTGCGATACATACGTCAACGTATTTACATAATTCTCCCATCACTTCTCCGGCTTTTTCTTTTGACCAAAGTTTATTTCTGTAGTTTAAGTCACAAGAGATTGTCACTCCATTCTCTTTTGCTGCTTTACAAGCTTCTAAGCAGATTGCTGCTACTTCATCATTTAATGCTGGAGTAATTCCTGTAAAGTGGAACCATTCTGCTCCGTCAAAGATCTCTTTCCAGTTGAAATCTTCTTTTGTAGCTGTTGCGATAGAAGATCCTGCTCTGTCGTAGATTACTTTAGAAGGTCTCTGGGAAGCACCCTTCTCTAAGAAGTAGATACCTACTCTGTCTCCACCACGTGTGATGTAAGATGTGTCTACTCCATATTTTCTAAGAGAGTTTACAGCAGCCTGTCCAATCTCGTGTGCCGGTAATTTTGTTACAAATTTTGCATCAAATCCATAGTTTGCAAGAGAAACAGCTACGTTTGCCTCTCCTCCGCCGTATGTTGCTCCGAATGTATCTGCCTGTACGAAACGGTAGTATCCTTCCGGTGCAAGTCTTAACATAATCTCTCCAAATGTAATTACTTTCTTTGCCATGTTTAATCTCCTCTTAATCATAAATTGTAATTTTATCTTCTATAATCAATATTACAAACTTCTAACGGATACGCTGCAATGTCGTGCAGCTGTAAGCATTTCTTATTTCTGTACTAAATGCACTGCAAATCCGCCAACTTCTCCTGTGAAGTAAACTGCTTTTAAATTGTTCTTTGCATCGTATTTTGCTGTGGACATATCGAATTCATATCCCAACATTTCCAGATAGCTCACTGCTCTGTCGATGTAGTTTGTGGAAACTGCGATGTGTCCGTTTGTTCCTTTGTATGGAGTCTTCATTACTTCTACACCAGTTCCTGCAAAGTATGAAGAGTTTCCTTCTTTGGATGTGAATCCGAACATCTTTTCAAATGCACTTGCTGTATTTCCAGCTTCATCATCGCTATTTGCATTGATTCCTACATGTGCAAGTTCAAATCCTAACATAGACTGTACTGCTTCTCTTGTCAGTTTTTCGATCTCATCAAATTTACCTGCTGCTACAAGATCTCCTTTTACCATCCAGCTTCCGCCGCATGCGATGATCTTCGGGAAGTCTAAGTAAGATTTTAAGTTAGACGCGTTAATTCCACCTGTCGGCATGAATTTCATGTTTGTGTATGGAGCTGCCATCGCTTTGATCATGTTGATTCCGCCTGCTGGTTCTGCCGGGAAGAATTTTACAACTTCCAGTCCGCACTCAATTGCCTGCTCGATATCACTTGGGTTTGTTGTACCCGGTGTGATCGGGATATTCTTCTCTACACAGTATCTTACAATCTTTGGATTCAATCCAGGGCTGACAATAAATTTTGCTCCTGCTGCCACTGCGCGGTCTACCTGATCTGTTGTAAGAACGGTTCCTGCTCCTACAAGCATGTTCGGGAACTGCTCTGCCATAATTCTGATAGACTCTTCTGCTGCATCTGTACGGAATGTTACTTCTGCACATGGAAGTCCACCATCACAAAGTGCTTTTGCAAGTGGTGCTGCATCTTTCGCATCGTTTAATACAACAACCGGAACGATTCCGATCTTCTGGATTTTCTCTAATACTTCGTTCATTTAACTTCCTCCTGACTGGATCTCTCTACGTTTCATTTTGTTTCACATTGTGAAACTCAGTTTCATAATGCAATACTCTTTATTTGCATTATACTACTTCTTGTAAGAAAGTCAAGATGTTTCTTTCGATTTTCTCCAACAAATGCAGGATTTATTCTCCGATCACCCGAAACCTCCTTCCATTCTCCCTGAATCTGGAAAGGGGATTGCTTCTCTTTTCATAAAATGTTACAATAGTCCACAGATTCTAGGAGGAAATGATTGTGTACGATAAAAAAGAGAACCAAACTACAACTCAGACTGCAGAACAAAAAAATCCGATTCAGGTCGCAGACAGACTGTTTGCAGTCATTGAAGAACTTTCCAAGTCCGGTCCGACCGGACTGATTGAACTGAGCAATACGCTTGGTTTACATAAAAGCACGACCCACCGACTTCTAACCTCACTCATGTATATGGATTATGTGCGTCAAGATGAAGAGAGTGGAAAATATTCCCTTTCTTTTAAACTGCTTGAAATTTCCAGCCGGATTTTAGGGCATATTGATGTGTTATCTACCATTCACCCTTATTTAAAGGAGCTCGCAGATATCAGCGGAGAGACCGTCCATCTTGTCAAACGTGACGGACTGGACGTCGTGTACATCGACAAGGTAGAATCCAGCTCTAACTCTGTGCGAATGGTATCCCGTGTCGGAAGCCGCACACCAATGTATCGTTCCGGTGTCGGAAAAGCACTGCTCGCCATGATGCGTCCAGAGGAAGTGCGTACAATCTGGGGCGACAGTAAGATCGAGGCACTGACAGAGTATACCGTCACCGATCTGGATGAACTATTTATTATTTTGGAAGAAGCGCGGGAAAATGGTTATGCACTTGACAATGAAGAAAATGAAAACGGCGTTCGCTGCATTGCCTCCTCGATCATGGATTACAGCGGCAAGCCAAAATATGCTTTCAGTATCTCCGGCCCGACTGTCCGCATGACAGATGAGCGTATCCTGGAACTCTCCAAGCTGATGCTACAGACAAAGAAAAAACTGGAAGAAGAGCTTGGTTATCATTCATAGGCCCACATAAATCTGATTTGTACTCAAAAAAGAGCGCTGCGAAATAAGGAATCCTCTCCCTATTTCACAGCGCTCTCTTTTCTTTGCAATTTTAAATACGATCTACTCTTCTATCTTTGCAATCTCAAGTCCAAGTTCTTCTAACTGTTTTCTGTCAACTGCTGCCGGCGCTTCTGTCATCAGATCGGAGGCATCTTTGACTTTCGGGAACGCGATCACGTCACGGATGCTGTCTTCTTTTGCCATCAACATGATCAGACGGTCAAGTCCGTATGCTAATCCTGCGTGCGGCGGCACTCCATATTTGAATGCACTTAACAGGAATCCAAACTGTTCTTCTGCCTGCTCTCTTGTAAATCCAAGCACTTCAAACATCTTGTTCTGGATCTCCTGATTGAAGATACGGACACTTCCGCCTCCGAGTTCCGTTCCGTTTAATACGATATCGTATGCTTTTGCACGGACTTTTCCCGGATCTGTATCAAGAAGGTCAAGGTCTTCTTCCATCGGCATTGTAAATGGATGATGCATTGCTGTATATCTTCCGGCTTCCTCGTTCCACTCTAATAACGGGAATTCTGTTACCCAGAGGAATCTGTAATCTCCTTTGTCAAGGATCTCTAACTGACGTGCGATCTCCAGACGCAGATTTCCTAACACATCCCATACAACTTTATTCTTATCAGCAGCAAAGAGAAGTAAGTCTCCGTTCTCTCCACCCATCGCCTCGATCAATGCATGCATCTCTTCTTCGCTCATAAATTTTGCAAAGGAAGATTTCACCGTACCGTCTTCCTGGATTGCAATGTAAGCAAGCCCTTTTGCACCAAAATCTTTGGCGAAATCTACCAGTTTATCAATCTTCTTACGCGGCATCGCTCCCTGCCCTTTGGCATTGATACCTCTGACACTTCCTCCGTTTTCCAGTGCATTTTTAAATACAACGAACTCACAGTCTTTTACGACTTCAGATACGTCCACAAGTTCCATTCCAAAGCGGATATCCGGCTTATCGGAACCAAAGCGATCCATCGCCTCCTGCCATGTCATGCGCGGAATCGGAAGGCTTACTTCTACACCTAAGATTTCTTTAAATAATTTTGCCAGCAATCTTTCATTGACATCGATGACATCATCTACGTCTACGAAAGAAAGCTCCATATCGATCTGTGTAAATTCCGGCTGACGATCTGCACGAAGGTCCTCGTCACGGAAACATTTTACAATCTGAAAGTAACGATCATATCCGGAACACATCAGAAGCTGTTTGAAAATCTGTGGTGACTGCGGCAGTGCGTAGAAATTCCCTGGGTGTACACGGCTTGGTACAAGGTAGTCTCTCGCGCCTTCCGGTGTACTCTTGATCAGCATCGGTGTCTCGATCTCAAGGAATCCTTCTTCTGCAAGGAACTGACGTGTCAGTGTAGCAGCCTTACTTCTCATCATCAGATTTCTCTGAAGATCCGGTCTTCTCAGGTCAAGGAAACGATATTTCAGACGAAGTTCTTCCTTTGTCTTACTGTTCTCCTCGATTGGAAACGGCGGTGTCTCTGACTCGGATAAGATTCGGATCTCTCTTGCGCGAATCTCGATCTCTCCTGTTGCAAGATTCTCATTGACTGCACCAGAACGTGCCTCCACAGTTCCCACTACTGCGATTACAAATTCACTTCTTAATTTTCCTGCCTTTTCAAATCCGGCTTCATCGATGGAACCATTTTCAAAAATGATCTGTAGCAGACCGGAGCGGTCTCTTAAATCTACGAAAACGATTCCTCCTTTATTACGGTTCTTCTGCACCCATCCCATCACGGTCACAGTCTCGCCGATATTTGCTTTGCTTAACTCTGCACATCTGTGGCTTCTCTTTAAGCCCTGCATTGATTCTGCCATGTTCTTTTCCTCCATATTTATTTAAAAAATTCCTTAATTTCTGTGTAACCTTCCTGAGAAAGTTGTTCTTTCTGGAATTTCTTGTTTTTCTTCATGATCGAGAGCATTACTTGCTTCCCTACAGCGCGCTGCTCTTTTGCAAATGCCAGCACTTCCAGCATCTTCTCCTGCGGCATTCCTTTCTCGATCAAGAGCGCCAGCTTCTCTTTGTTGTCCGGAATCTCATATCCTCTCTCTAAAAGCAGCATGACGATCCGCTCAAATCCGATTGAAAATCCGCATGCCGGTGTCGGCTGTCCGGTAAATTTTCCGATCATCTCATCATATCTTCCGCCGCCTCCGACAGAGCCGCCGAACTCATCCATCGCAATCTCAAAGATTGTTCCGGTATAGTAAGACATTCCCCGCACCAGTGTCGGGTCAAAGCTTAACTTAAAATCTGCTTCTTTCACACTGTCCACACTTGCGATGATCATCTCCAGCCCATCTGCAGTCGCTTCCTCAAGGTATCCCTCTAATTTCTCTTTGCAGTAGCGTACTCCCTCGATATCATTTGTAATCTCCTTGAATAACTGAAGATATTTTTCAACCGCTTCTTTCGGATATCCATGCTCCTGCAGTTCTTTTTCTACACCGTCCAGACCAATCTTATCCATCTTGTCCAGGATGATAAATACATCATCATAGTCTTTCTCTTCGAATCCGCTGTAAGCTGCCATCGCCTTTAAGATTTTCCGGTCATTGATACGAACAGTAAAGTTTTTAAAATCCAGTTTCCCAAGCAGTGTCGTCGTCGCAAGGATCAATTCGATCTCCGCAAGATTATTTGGTTCTCCTAAGATGTCAATATCGCACTGCATGAACTGACGGAAGCGCCCTCTCTGCGGACGGTCAGCTCTCCACACATTTCCCATCTGCAGCGCTTTAAACGGAGATGGAAGCTCACTGACATTGTTGGAATAATAACGGGATAACGGAACAGTCAGATCATATCTGAGTCCACCATCCACGAGATCTGCCTCACATTCTGCTGTGTCCAGCTTTAACTTCTCTCCACGTTTTAAAATTTTAAAGATCAACTTTTCATTCTCTCCCCCCTGCTTGCTCGACAGGTTCTCGATATGCTCCACACATGGTGTCTCAATCGAAGAGAATCCAAATGTTCCATATGTCTCCTTGATCAGACGGATCACATAATCCCGGATCTGCATCTCTCTCGGTAACATATCTTTCATCCCGGTTACGGGCTTTTTCTTTAATGCCATAATAGTTCTCCCTTTCGCTCTATCATCTCATCGATCCGTGCGATATACTGTCCCACATCTTTGACATTTTCCACACGCTCAATCCTTTTTTCTAATTTTACTTCTTTTCCCGGCTGACCGTTCTTTAACTGGTCTTCTGCCGCCGAAAACACAGCCTTTGTGGAGGCTCCTGCTCCCACTGCTACGATAGACTGTTTTTCCTCCATAATAAGTATATTGTATATTCCTGCTTTGTCAACCTTTGCATAGCCAACATTTTCAAAATTTCCGGCAATATTTTTCTGGCGATACAGATAATACGGTTTCATTCCCATCCGCGCAGCACTCTCCGCTGCGAGATCTATCATCGCTTCCATCTGCCGTCCTCTTTCCTCCTGGAGCGCAGCCTCTTTCAATTCCGGCATCTGTGCCAGCCTCGACGCACGCTTAACTGCCAGCGAGTGCACCGTAATACTGTCAGGAGAAAGTTCCTCAATCTGCCTTAACGTGTCTTTGACATCTTTCACCGTCTCTCCCGGAAGTCCGGCAATCAGATCCATGTTGATATTTTCAAACTCCAATTCTCTCGCCATCCCATACACGCGGAGAATATCCTCCACGGTATGCTTTCTCCCGATGAGATCCAAAGTCTTCTGCTGCATCGTCTGCGGGTTAATCGAAATCCGCGGAATCTTGTGGCGCTTCAGCACTTCCAGCTTTTCTCTTGTAATACTGTCAGGCCGTCCTGCCTCCACGGTAATCTCCTTTATCTCCTCATAAGAAAATGTCTCTTCCAAATGTGTGAGCAGACGATCTAACTGATCTGCTTCCAATGTGGTCGGGGTTCCTCCACCAATGTAGATGGTATTTAATTTCTTCTCTTTTGAAATATCCCCGACATAGCTGATTTCCTTGCAGAGTGCATCGAGATATTCCTCCACCCTCGTCTTCCATGCTTCGATCGGGTATGAGGTAAACGAACAGTACGCACAGGTGGTCGGACAGAATGGGATTCCCACATAGAGACTATATCCATCTTCATAATCAAGCTGCTCCAGCTGGGCCTTCTCGCGCTTTGCAATCTCGATTCCAAGGCGTGCTTTCTCCTCACTCATCAGATATTGTTCCATAAGAGTTCTCTGAATCTCTGCTTCCTCCATCTGCTCCTCTAACATCTTCATTGCGATTTTTGTCGGGCGGATCCCCGTTAGGATTCCCCATGCCAGCGTTTTCCCGGAATATTCTGCAAGCGCCCGGTAAATCTTTCGGTCCAGATACTGCTTTTTCTCTTTTTTTGTCTCATATGCATCCAGTTCCTTTATCTCCGCACAGATTCTGCAAATGCGCTCCTGTACACACACCTCCAGCTCTAGAAACATTCCCTGATCCTCATCGATTTCCTGCTCTACTGTCTCATTTGGGAAAAATGCTTTTACAATATGAAATACATCATAGATATAACTTTTGTCTTTTATCCGTAATCGAATCATTCTCTTCTCTTCCTCATTTATTCTCTCACTGTGTTTTTTACACCACTGCCACAGACAGCACTCCTCTTCTCTCTTACGAAGGAAGGACGGGAAAATGCTTCCCCGCCCTCAGTTACCTTACACAAAACACCTTTTCTGATCCTTGTATGATTCTGACATTTTTCTGAACAGAATTGGTTTTATCTTTTCACCACTTACGCCAGAAATGGATTTGCTGTCTTCTCTGTCTGAATAGTCGTCGCTGCCATATGCCCTGGATATACCACTGTATTTTCCGGCAGAACAAGAAGCTTCTCCTTGATAGAACGAATCAATGTCGTCTCATCCCCCGTCGGCAGATCACTCCTTCCGACGGAACACCGAAACAGTGTATCCCCGCTGAACAACATATTCTCTGTCTCCGCGTAATAACAACATCCGCCTGATGTATGTCCAGGTGTAAATAATACTTCAAATGTCACTCCTGCAGCCGCAATCTTCTGACCATCCGTCACATAGGTTGCATCCTCAAAGACGTACCCGTTTGTATAAGTCAAAGAAAGATTTGTCTTCGGATCTGCGATCAGTCCTTTCTCTGCTTCATGGACATATACCGGAACCGGATACTCCTCAAGCAATGCATCCAGCCCCATAATATGGTCAAAATGTCCATGTGTCAGAAGCACTGCCTGCGGCTTTAATCCCTCTTCTCGGAGAAATTCTGCCAACTTCTTGGAATATGCCGCCGGATCTACAATTACGGCTTCCTTCGTCTGTTCATTCCATGCAACATAACAGTTCGTACTTAATATTCCAGTTAAAAAACGTTCTACTTTCATCTCTTTTTGTTACCCCACACTACGTTCTATATCGATCACGCCTTCTAACTGACGCATCTTTTCAATCAGTCTTGCCAATTCCTCACGACCGCGCACAATAAATCCCATCTCAATGGTCGCAGTTCCCTGCTTACTAGTACGCACATTCATGGACTTGACATCAATCTTATTCTCCGTAAAGATCTTGGAAATCTCCATCAGCATTCCCTGCCGATCTGTCGCATACATCTTAATCTCTGCCATATACTGTCCATTGGATGCATCGCTTTCTGTCTGTTCCCACTCTGCATCGATCAGCCGTGCACGCTCTGCATTAGACAAGTGAAGAATATTGACACAGTCTGTGCGATGAATCGACATTCCTCTTCCTCTTGTCACAAATCCCACGATCTCATCTCCCGGCACCGGATTGCAGCACCTTGAAAAACGGACTGCAATATCATCGATTCCTTTTACGACAATTCCGCTCTTTGATTTTGCGATGTGCACTTTATGTTTGGACGCCTCTGACACTTTCTCAAGAATCGTCTCATCCGTGATCTCTTCCTTGTGATCCTTCTGATATTCCTCAGCAAGGCGATTGACAATCTGTCCCTCCTTGAGTCCTCCATGTCCCAACGCCGCAAGCACTGCATCCCAGTCTCGGAATCCATATTTCTTCTGCACAACTTGCATATATTTTGGCTTTGTCAGGTCACTCAACACGAGAGATTTTGCCTTGCAATAAGCCTGAAGCATCTCTTTTCCGCGGATGATATTCTCCTCTTTGAACTCCTTCTTAAACCACTGATTGATCTTATTCTTTGCCTGCGTACTCTTGACGATCGACAACCAGTCACGGCTCGGCCCCTTAGAATTCTGTGATGTCAGTATCTCAATGCGGTCTCCGTTCTGAATCTTGTAATCAATCGTCACAAGCTTTCCGTTGACTCTCGCCCCGACCATCTTGTTGCCGACTGCCGAGTGGATCGCATAGGCGAAATCAATCGGTGTCGAACCATTTGGAAGATTTTTCACGTCTCCGTTCGGCGTAAAGCAGTAAACATCTTCGGCAAACAGATCCAGACCGCCCTTTAACAGACTTAAAAATTCACGATTGTCCGTATTCTGCTGCCACTCGAGAATCTGCCTGAGCCAGCTTAACTTCTCCTCTTCCTGCATGGCAATATTCTTCTTGCCATCCCCGCTCTCTTTGTACTTCCAGTGTGCTGCAATACCATACTCGGCCGTCTTGTGCATCTCCTTCGTTCGGATCTGGATCTCAAACGGCTGTCCTGCAGGTCCCATCAGCGTTGTATGTAAAGACTGGTACATATTTGCCTTTGGCATCGCAATATAATCTTTAAATCTTCCCGGAATCGGTGTGTACATCTCATGTATCACACCAAGCGCGGCATAACAATCCTTCACCGTATCTACGATGATGCGGACCGCAAACAGATCATAGACCTGATCTACTGTCTTATCCTGATTGACCATCTTTTTATAGATACTGAAGAAATGCTTCACTCTGCCATAGACTTCTGCCTGAATGTCCGCATTCTTCATATGGCTTGCCACCTCATCTACAATCTGCTGTACAAATTCCTCCCGCTCTGTCTTCCGGTCATTAATCTGCTTCACAAGATCATAGAACACTTCCGGCTGATAGTACTTCAGCGCCAGATCGTCCAGTTCTTTCTTGATTTTAGAAATTCCAAGTCTCTGTGCGATCGGAGCGTAGATATCCATCGTCTCTCTCGCCTTCTCCTTCTGCTTGTGCGGTGGCCAGAACTGTGCCGTACGCATATTATGCAGACGGTCTGCCAGCTTCACGATGATCACACGGATATCCTTGGACATCGCAAGAAACATCTTCCTTAAGTTCTCTGCCTGAAGTTCCATCTTATCGACATCTTTTGAATAAGATAACTGTCCAAGCTTTGTGACCCCCTCCACAAGAAGTGCTACCTCCGCGCCGAATTCCCTCTCAATATCATCCCTCGTCATGATCGTATCTTCCACAGCATCATGCAAAATTCCTGCAACGATCGTCTCTTTATCCATCTCAAGCTCTGCCAGAATGATTCCTACCCAAAGTGGATGGATGATGTAAGGCTCTCCGGACTTCCTCTTCTGTCCTTCGTGAGCCTGCTTTGCAATCCGGTATGCCTTCTCGATCATAGAGATATCTGCCGATGGATGATACTCTCTTATCCTCTTGATTAATGACTGGTACAACAGTTCGGGATCTTGATAGTCTTCCGGCTCCTTAACTGCGTGGCCGTCCACCATTTTAAATTCTTTTGGTCTGATTTCCAGTGTTTCTGACATCTCGATCCCTCCTTCTCCTTTGCTTCAAACGATATTGTTTAGTATATCACTTTTTTTGCTTTGAAACAACATTTATATCATATCGAATCACCTGTAATTTTGTATCACGATCTGAAGTGTCTTCTGTCCACGGAATTCATTGACCGATGGATAATACGTCGCTGTGATTTTTCCCCCTGCTCTCCTGATTTTTTCCAGACATTCCTGTGCCTCTCCAAAATAAATCGCATCCATCACCGTTCCTCCCAAGTCTTTCACTTGCATCTTCAGCACATTCTGATTTTTTCCTAGGATCCGGCTATTTAGGACAAGCATATCTTTTTCTACAAAAACCGGTTTCGTATTTCCTTTTCCAAACGGTTCCAGAAGTTCCAGTTCCTCTACCAGTTCCTCTGTCACATATCGGAGTGGCATCTGCATGTCGATCGATACTTTCTCACAGAAATCTTCTTCTGTCAGCACTGTTTTCTCATTCAGTTGTCTGCGAAATACTTCGATATTCTCTTCCGGAAGCGATAATCCTGCTGCCATCTTATGTCCTCCAAACTTGGTAAACAAAGCTTTGCACTTACTCATCTCCTCGTACATATCATAATTCTCGATCGACCTGCCAGAGCCCTTTGCTCCCTGTTCTGCTTTTGTAAGAATAAATACCGGCTTGTGATACCGTTCTCTGATCCGTCCGGCAATGATTCCGGCCAGACTTTCATGGCAGTCCGGAAGAAAAATCACAAGCACTTTGTCTTCCTGAAGCGCTGTTGTCTCTACCATCTTCACCGCCTCCTCGACCCCTGCCTGTGTCATTTCTTTTCGGCTGTCATTCAATGCTTTTAGATCCCCCGCAAGCAGATCTGCCTCCCTCCGGCTAGAGGCTCGCAAAAGTTCCAATGCCCGTTTCGCCGTGTCAAGCCTTCCTCCCGCATTCAGGCATGGTCCGATGACAAATCCAATATGATATGCAGACAAATGTGCCCGGTCAACGCCGGTGCATTCGATCAACGCATCCAGTCCATAGTTTTTTGTACACTTTAGCATCTCCAGTCCTTGCTTTACAAAAATGCGGTTTTCTCCGACAAGATCCATCACATCCCCTACCGTCGCAATCGCCACATTTTCCATCAGATAATCTACGTCTTCCACGTCCTGCCCCATCACATTGAAGAGTGTTTCTACCAGCTTATAAGCCACTGCCGCACCACATAGGGAAGAGAACGGATATTCACAGTCGATCCGCTTCGGATCAACGACCGCATCTGCCGGTGGAAGTTCATACACTTTTTCCCCATTTTTTTCTTCATATGGGATTTCATGATGGTCCGTGACAATGATCGTCATCCCCATCTTCTTCGCATAGGCAATCTCTTCTGCCGCCGCAATTCCATTGTCACAAGTGATGATTGTGTCGATCCCCGCCTCCAGCGCACGGTTGATCAATTCCTGATTCAGTCCATATCCATCTTTCATACGATCCGGGATGTCGCTGTCCACAACTCCACCAAGCTTTTCTATTCCTTCCAAAAGGATATATGTTGCATTCACCCCGTCAATATCATAATCCCCAATCACCCGGATCGGCTTTTTCTCCCGGATCTTCTCACTTAAAATTTCCACTGCACGGTCCATATCTTTCATCAGAATTCCATCGTGGAGTTCTGCGATCGTTCCGTTTAAATAAAGTCTGATCTCTTCCTCATCCGTGATCTCCCGGTTCCGGATCAGTCTTGCGAGAATGGGGCTGATGTGAAATTTCTGTGCAATTTCCTGAAACGGTGCACCCTTCCGCATAATAAACCATTTTTCCATCATATACCTCATCGAAAAACAGGGGCAGAAGAACCTCCTCGTTCTCCCGCCCCTGTCTTTTTCTATTTTTTCTTCTGAATCTTTGTCCTCATAATGTACCAAAGTGCACCTGTGATCGTAATTGAAGAGAAAGTTCCTCCTACGATTCCAACCATCAGTGGTGCCGCAAATTCTTTCACAGAGCTTACTCCGAGAATAAAGAGAATTACAACCATAACAAAAGTTGTAAAGTTCGTATAGATACTTCTTGTCAGTGTCTCAGAAATACAGCGGTTGACAAGTGTCGCCAAATCTTCATTACGTTTTTGCACTTTCAATTCCTCACGGATACGGTCGAAGATAACGATCGTCGAGTTGATCGAATATCCGACCATTGTCAAAATACATGCGATAAATGTATTTCCGACAGAAATTCTTGCCACTCCATAGAAAACTACAACAAACAGTACGTCATTTAACAATGCGATGACTGCACTTGTTGCAAAGCGCACATCTTTAAAGCGGAACCAAATATACAGAAGCATGCAGGCTGTCGCGATTAAAAGCGCAACAACTGCGTCGCTTCTCATCTCGGAACTTACGGTAGAGCTGATATTCTCAGAAGTGATCAGACTTTCGTCCACATCAAAATTGTCTACCATTGCTTTATTAAATGCTTCACGCTCCTCTAAGTCAAGACTTCTCGTTTTGATAATGACCGCATTGGAACCATCAACTTTTTGTGTCTGCACATTTGCATCTTTTGTAATCTTCTCAACAACCGGAACCACTTTGGAATCAATCTCTTTGATTGAGTAATCCTCATTGAATGTCACATTTGTGGAAGTACCGCCCATAAATTCCAGGCTGTACTTAAATGCCCCCTGCCCTTTTGCTGCATGGTATCCCATGATTCCAAGTCCGCCGAGGATGATCACTCCGGAGATAGCAAAGCAGACTGCTTTCTTTCCGAGGAAGTTACGAACTTTCGTTGTCTTCTTCGCTCCATAAAACTTCACATCTCGGAAACCAATCGCATACAGCGAGAAGATAATGATTCTTGTAATGAACAGTGCCGTAAACATGGACACAACTACACCAAGTGCAAGTGTCTGTGCAAAACCTTTGACACTTCCTGTTCCTTTTAATCCAAGTACCAGTGCTGCGATCAATGTTGTGATATTTCCATCAATGATTGCAGACAATGCTTTCTGAAATCCGATGCGAAGCGCTGATTTCACAGCCCTTCCTGCTGCCAGTTCTTCTCTGACTCTCGCAAAAATAATGACATTTGCATCGACCGCCATACCGATAGACAGCACGATACCAGCGATACCCGGCAGAGTCAATGTGATATTAAATGCATTTAAAAGTACCAGTGTCAGTCCTGTGTAAATGATCAGAGCAATGCTGGATGCAAATCCCGGAAGCAGATAGACAATACACATAAATACAAGCACGATCGCAAGTCCGATCGCTCCTGCAAGAAGACTTGTGCTGATTGCCTCTTCTCCGAGCTGCGCTCCGACTACATTAGAGCGAAGTTCTTCCAGTTCCAGCTGAAGTCCTCCGATACGGATTGTAGATGCCAGATTTTCTGCCTCTTCATAGGAAGCCATTCCGTCTATATAGGCCTGTCCGCCATCAATCTCAGACTGTACAACCGGATTGCTGATCGTCTTTCCATCATAGACGATCGCAATCTGTTTTCCAAGATTTTCCGCTGTCGCCTTGGCAAATTTATCTGTACCGTCCTTTGTGAGGATCAGTTCCACGATATATTCTTTATTGTTCATCTCATCCTGCGTTGTCTTTGCAGAAGCTGTTTTCACATCCGTTCCTTCTAAGACAACGTTTCCTTCTGAATCCTGGAATACCAATGACCCCGGTTTTCCAAGCTCATCGAGAATCTTATTTGCATCTGTCACACCCGGAATCTCAATGTTGATCCGATCGTCACCTTCCTGGTAAACTGTCGCCTCTGTGCTATACTGCTCCACACGCTTTTGAAGCTTGTAGATTGTATCACTCATCTGCTCTGAAGTAGGATTTTTATCCTTCGCCTGATAGGTAATACTCACACCACCGGCAAGGTCCAGCCCCAGTGTGATGTTCTTTGCAGAACCAATCTTTCCCTTTCCGAATCCGACGATTGTCGTAAATCCGAGCAAAACGATCAGAAGTGTAGTCGCAATCAGGCTCCATACTCCTCTTGATTTTTTCATGTCCTGTTACCTTCTTTCCCTTACTCTGCCAATGCTGCCTTCATCATGATCGCGCATTCTACACGCTTTCTTTCCATCTCGCATCCGATGTCATATGTGTCATGGATCGATCCGTGGAACTTCTGAGAGTTCGCCATACAACCACCGCTGCAGTAGAACTTCGCAAAACAATTCTTACATTTTTCCTTGGAGTATACACTACATCCCCGGAATTCCTCTGCGATCTCCGGCTTCACAATTCCGTCATCTACATTTCCCATTAGGAACTCTTCTTCTCCTACAAACTGATGACAAGGGTAAAGATCTCCCCAAGGCGTCACTGCAAGATACTCTGTGCCTGAACCACATCCGGACAATCTCTTTGCAACGCACGGACCACCGTCGAGATCGATCATGAAGTGGAAGAAATTCACTCCTTTTCCTTCCTTCTCTCTCTCTACAAGTGCTTTTGCAAGTGCATCGTACTCTTCAAAGATCTTTGGAAGGTCCTCTTTTTTAATAGAATAGAAATCTGAATCTTCCCCTACGACCGGTTCAATAGAGATCTGCTTGAAACCAAGATCTGCAAAATGCAGCACATCTTTAGAAAAATCAAGGTTATCTCTTGTAAATGTCCCACGCACATAGTATTTCTCTTGATTTCTGCTATCTGCAAGCTTCTGGAATTTCGGCACGATCAGATCATAACTTCCCTTTCCATTGCGGAACGGACGCATCTTATCGTTGACTTCCTTTCTTCCATCAAGACTTAAGACAACATTGTCCATCTCTTTGTTGACAAATTCCTGTACCTCATCATTTAAAAGTACACCGTTTGTTGTGATCGTAAAACGGAAATTTTTGTTATGTATCTTTTCCTGCTCACGTCCGTATGCCACCAGGTCTTTGACAACCTGCCAGTTCATCAAAGGCTCTCCTCCAAAGAAGTCTACTTCCAGATTTCTTCTGTTTCCAGAGTTTGCGATCAGGAAATCCAGCGCTTTCTTTCCAACTTCATAGGACATCAGCGCTCTTCTTCCATGATATTCTCCTTCTTCTGCAAAACAATATTTGCAGGCAAGATTACAGTCATGTGCGATGTGCATACAGAGCGCCTTTACCACTGTCTTTCTCTGCTTCACTTCCCCGATATACTGTTCATAAATATCTTTTGTAAACAACTGACCTGCTTCTGTCAGTTCCACGATATCTCCATAGGCATCTTTCAGATCACTCTCTGCATATTTTGCTGAAAGCTTCTCCAAAAGCCCTGCTGCTGTTTCTTCTTTTTTTAATTCTTCCACAGGATTTTCTGCCTGATCTATTCCCATTGTATCCAGCGCCTGAATGACATCATAGCAAAGTTCATCCACAACATGAACGGAACCGCTGTTGACATCCAGCACGATGTGATACCCATTATTTACATACTGATGAATCACTTGTGTTCTGCTCCTTTCTTCTTAACGCAAAGACAAAGCAGCGACCGAAGCCGCTGCCTGATCTCAATCTGTGCGATGTTAGCTTATTTCTTTTGTTCGCAAGTTTGATTTCCAACTGTGCAAGATGTCTTACATGCTGACTGACAAGATGTCTGGCATTCTCCACATCCGCCTTTTTTCATTGTATTGTTTAATGTCTGAGTATTTAATGTTTTAATGTGCTTCATCTTACATTCCTCCTTAAATTAGCATTAACTTAGCTTATTATATCACATGCATGTA
Source organism: Faecalimonas umbilicata (assembly GCF_004346095.1). Classification (GTDB taxonomy): domain Bacteria; phylum Bacillota; class Clostridia; order Lachnospirales; family Lachnospiraceae; genus Faecalimonas; species Faecalimonas umbilicata. The sequence goes on from NZ_SLZV01000002.1 coordinate 163,260, forward strand.
AGATTTAAAAGACTTTCTTTTAAGAAATCATTCCACCCGCCATTCCACCTGCCGCACAGAGCAGGAACGACGTCAAAATATTCGTCCCATTTCCTTGTAAGGTACGATAAATCCCAAAGGAAATCAAAAGCAATAACCCGAAATATAAAATTCCGACCACAAGTCCCCACAAAAATTTTCTCATTTTGGAAAGCTTCCCGATCACAAGTCCGCCCACAAATGTGGACAGCACATAGATCGCTGTAATCCCCGCCGTCACCTTTTCCTCACTGAACTCCATCTTGTATACAAGCAGCGTCAGCAGCAAAAGAAGTAAGCCGGTCACAACGTAAGCTGCCATCAGCGCCTTTAACACCCATGTGACTTTCATTTCCTGTCTGATTGTCTTCTCCATTGTCGTCCCTCCCAGATTTCAAGCGTATTTGCACCAAATAATAAGTACACTCTAATCTATGCCCGTCCACAATGTTTTATGACCATCTTAAAATTCCATCTGTTTCCCGAGAAAAGCTGCCGCTGCAAGTGCAAGCTTTTCTGCTCCATCTTCCGTCCTCTTTGTTTCCTCTTTCATCAAAAGTACAACCGCACCGATCACATCTCCCTCCGCCACAATCGGACTGATGATTTCCTCCGTAAAGACTGCGCTCTGTCCTTCTGTTAATAAAACAAATCCTTTCTCCCCTCTGGCTGCACATCTCTCCTTTCTGTCACTTAGACAGGTCTGAAATGCCTCACTGACTCGTTTCCCCGCAAATTCTTTTTTCCCATTTCCCGCCGCTGCGACTACCGTCTCATGATCGGTGATGCAGACAGTACATTTTGCTACCTGGGCAAGACTTTCCGCATACTGTATGGCAAGCGGTGTCATTTCTCCGACTGGAGAATACTTTTTTAAAATGACACCTCCCTCTCGATCGGTAAAGATTTCAAGTGGATCTCCTTCATGAATCCTGAGTGTCCGTCGGATTTCCTTTGGGATTACAACCCTCCCGAGATCATCAATTCTTCTTACGACTCCTGTTGCTTTCATATAAAAAATTCCTCCATTTTACTTTGTTTTCCATTTCTGGAAATAGTATCTGTAAAATGAAGGAATTTATGACATTTTTATTTTTAATTCTATCCGATTGATTAGTTGACCGCTGTTATCTTCACTTTCTTCATCGCTTTGGAGACTGCCGGAATCGATAAAACGAGAACTGTAAGCGCTGCCTCCGCAAAAATATAACATCCGTTATATACAAGCGAATATGGAAGCGCCGCCCAACCGTCCCACGCATATTCTCCAAAAAAGAGCCATCCGGAAATTACCGCAAATACATATCTTGCAAGAACGCCACACAAGTATCCTTTTACAAGACCATGTTTGGATTTGCTGAAACATCCTGAAAGTCCGAGTGCCCCGAATGCGAGCGGATAATCTACAAGTACTTGAAGCGGGAAATAAATATATGGTTCGATCAGAAGCTGAAGTACCCCGTATGCCGCCCCAGTCAGCATCCCCGTCGCCGGTCCATATAAATAGCCAACAAAACAGATAAACAACATGCTGAATAATGTTACCGATCCACCAAATGGAAAAGAATAAATCTTTAACATCGATGTCACCATCGCAAGTGCAACTGCCATCGCACATACGACAAGCTGTTTTGTTCCAATTTTCTTTTTTTCTTTCTTCTCCCGTTTTGCAAACAGCGCAGCTACAACGATCAACGCCACAAGAATCACAGCAACTGCCACATAACCTGCCGTTGTCAGACTGTATGCCCCATCTGCTTTTGTTACAAAAAATGACATAAAAAAACCTCCTTTATTATTTTTTTACAGGAGGAACCATTCTGGTACTGCTTCCTTCCGCCGGTACTAACCGGTTCAAGTAGTGAGGGTCATCACGCAATGTGATTTCTCAGCCCTGGGCTCCCCTAGCAAAATGCTATATGAAATTTGTCATTTCATATAGCATTGTACCATACTTTCTTTTTTTGTCAAATTTTCTTTACGATCAGCTTTACACCCTCGACCCTGAGTACCTCTCCGAAATCGCCCGGTTCCAGAATGTCTCCATCTGCTTCCGCTCTGACCGTCCATTCCTGTCCGTTGACGACTGCTTTCCCCGTCTGACTCAAATTATCTACCCGCTCTGTCATCTTAATCTTCTGTCCGATCAGACTCTCATAGTTTGTCTTCACTGATTTCGCATTCAAATATTTCTGCGCCCAAGGTCTCGTAAAATATAACAGTATAAAAGTCACGATTAGAAAAGCTGCGATCTGCCATACGATTCCAAGTCCAAGAAGTTCTACCACCAGTGCCGCCAGTGCACCTCCTGCAAGCCAGATGGAAGTCAGTCCTACTGTGGCGATCTCAACGATCAGAAAAATCACAATCAACGCCAACCATACAATGCTCATCATATACCTCCGCCCTTTCTCCTTTTTGTTACCTCTATACTATATCAGCCGTTGCAATTAAACAATCTTTTTTTACATCTTTTTCAGAACTTTTTTAGCACATTCTCTCATCGCTTTTTCGGGAGATCTTCCGTTTTCCCGAACTAGTTCAGAAAAGACAGTACGATGTCATTTACAAGCTTTCCATCTGCCTTTCCTTTTACTTTCGGCATCAGTTCTTTCATAATCTTTCCTTTGTCTTTTACTGTCGGTGTCTCCAGCGCCAGAGAAGCAAGCACCTCTTTGATCACTCCGCGGATTTCTTCTTCTGACATCATCTTTGGTGCAAACTGTTCCAACACTGCAATTCTCTTCTGGCATTCTTCCACAATGTCACTTCGGTCTGCCGGTGCAAGTTCCAACGTCTCTTTTGTCTGCTTGATCTCTTTTAGGATAACCTGTGTCTCTTCTTCCGGTGTCAGATCTCCTTTTTTGTCAATCGCCTTATTCTTCAGCGCAGATAAAAGCAGTGATAAGGACTCCTTCGTCTCCTTGTCCCCTGCCTTCATCGCACTTACCATCGCACTTCTTACTTCTTCAATCTTACTCATCAAATCTCCTCCATTCTCCTATTTTCGATTATTCCTGGTCACTTTTATCTGTGTCAGATCCTTCTGCATATGGAATCTCTTCCTGCTGTTTCATCTTAATCCCTTTTTTCTCGAAACTGATCTTATCCCATACCTTTTCATTGACTTCAATCTTTACATCTTTTTTCCACTCTTCGCACAGATCTTTGTACTGTTTTTCCTTTCGCTCTTCTGCGATAGATTCTTTTTCTGCATCGGTCGCTTCCCGGTCAAGAAGGCTTGTCACTTTCAACACATAGTAGCCACTGTCCGTCTCGATCACTTCTGAGACTTCCCCTTCGCCAAGTTTATTCGCCTTCGTCATCAATCCCTCGTCCGGAGTTGTCGTCTCTTCGTCAAAAGTCATTGTCTTTACTTCCAGTTCCTTCTCCTTTGCAGTCTTTGCAAAGTCAGCCCCTTCCTTAACTGCTTTCTGGAATGCTTCTGCCTTTTTCTTTGCCTCTGCCTTTTCTTCCTCGGTCATCTGCTCTGTGCTTCCGTCTTCTTTTGTCTTTGTCAGAGAAAGGTTGACATACTGCATACTCTTTTGTGCCGCCTCTTCATCAGACACTTCTGTATCCACATCTGCGACCATCGCCTTCTGCATCTTCTCTTGAATCGTCACAAGTGTCAGCATCCGCTCTACATTTTCTGTTGTTCCGGAAACAGCTTCCTTTTCTTCCAGTCCGTTTGCCTCATCAAACGCTTTTGCTGCCTCACTGATCTTCTTCTTTTCCTCCTCGGTGATCTCGACTTTGTAATCGCCCATATGGTCTTCGAGTACATACATATTTTCCAGTGTCTCTAAGATCTGATTTTTCACCGTCTCCTCATAGGATTTCCCTTTGGAAATCTCTGTAGACCACATGTCCTCTCCCATCACTCCTGAGTAGTATGTTTCATATTCTGCCTGCTGATAGCGCGCAAAAAAATTGGCAACACCTACAGTCACTTTTTCTCCACCAATCGTAACTACCACATCGCTGTCTTTGACAGACCCGCAGCCGGCAGCGGAAACTGCCAGTGCTGCTGTCACAGCAAGCGCTGCCGCTTTTTTTCCTGTCCTTCTCATAATTGCCCTCCTTCGTGTTTCTAACTCTCTCATTATACTCTCTGACTATGATTCTAGCAATGTTTTCATATCAATTAACACTTTTTTCACAACTTCAATTGGATCTTCCTCTTTGCCTTTTCGGTTTCTGTTCTTCTTATGATAGAGGAAATATGGGGGCGTATCCATTTTGAAATGCAACTCTTCTTTGTACAGTTCCAAAAGCTTCGGAATTTTTTCTGTCCGAATTCTGGCATGCTCAAACATGGTAAATCGATACTCTTCTCCCTTTTGTTCTACTGCTGTAATATACAGTCGGTGTGCCATCGCTTTCAGGTTCGCAATCGCCAGAAGCTTTTGAACTTTTCTTGGAATATCTCCAAAGCGATCGATCAGTTCCTCGATCATATCATCCATCTCTTCCTCTGTCTCAATTCCTGCGATCCGCTTATAGATATCCAGCTTCTGATATTCATTCGGAATATACGATGCAGGAATATATGCATCCACATTTAGGTCAACCGTTGTCGTATATGGTTCTTCCTCTACTTCGCCCTTCAGATGCTTCACTGCCTCATTTAACATTTTACAGTACAGATCGTATCCAACCGCTTCCATATGTCCATGTTGCTCTGCCCCAAGAAGATTTCCCGCTCCTCGTATTTCCAAATCTCTCATGGCAATCTTAAATCCAGAACCGAGGTCTGTAAATTCACGGATCGCGGACAACCTTTTTTCTGCCACTTCTTTTAACAGCTTATCTCTCTTATAGAGCAAAAAAGCATATGCCATCCGGTTTGACCGCCCGACACGCCCGCGAAGCTGGTACAGCTGAGAAAGTCCAAGCCGGTCTGCATCGTGTATGATCATCGTATTTGCGTTGGAAATATCAAGCCCGGTCTCAATGATCGTCGTCGAGATCAATACATCGATCTCTCCGTTGATAAAATCATACATGATCCGCTCCAGCTGATGTTCCCTCATCTGTCCATGTGCAAATGCCACATTTGCCTCAGGCACAAGTTTCTGAATCCGGTCTGCGACTTCATCGATGTCCTGCACCCGGTTGTACACATAATACACCTGTCCATCTCTTGCGAGTTCCCGCTCGATCGCCTCACGTACCATCTCGTCATTGTACTCCATGACATATGTCTGGATCGGCATTCGGTCCATCGGAGGCTCTTCTAACACACTCATATCACGGATTCCGATCAGACTCATGTGAAGCGTTCTCGGAATCGGAGTTGCTGTCAGTGTCAGCACATCTACATTTTCTTTCATCTGCTTGATTTTCTCTTTGTGCTGTACCCCAAACCGCTGCTCCTCATCGATGATCAACAGGCCAAGATCCTTAAATTTCAGATCATCCGAAAGTACGCGGTGCGTCCCGATCACAATATCTACAAGACCTTTCCTCACATCATCGATTGTCTTTCTTTGCTGTGCCGGAGTACGGAATCTGCACAGCAGGTCTACTCTCACCGGAAAATCCTTCATCCGCTGTACAAACGTATTATAATGCTGCTGGGCAAGCACCGTCGTCGGAACGAGGTACACCACCTGCTTACTTTCCTGCACTGCCTTAAACGCGGCGCGGACTGCCACTTCTGTCTTCCCATATCCGACATCCCCGCAGATTAAGCGGTCCATGATCTTCTTGCTTTCCATATCTTTTTTAGTTGCCTCGATCGCATTTAACTGATCATCGGTCTCCTCAAACGGAAACATTTCCTCAAACTCACGCTGCCAAATAGTATCTTCTCCGTAGACATACCCTTCTTCCTTCTGTCTTGCTGCGTACAATTCCACAAGTTCCTTTGCGATTTCTTTGACTGCCCCGCGGACTCTCGTCTTCGTCTTCGCCCATTCCTGTCCCCCGAGCTTATTCAGCTTAGGTCTTTTTGCATCGGCACTTGCATATTTCTGGATCAGTTCCAGCTGTGTCGCAAGAATGTAAAGATTCCCTCCATCTGCATAAGAAATCTTCATATAATCTTTTGCAACTTTATCGACTTCAATCTTCTCAATTCCCTGATAGATTCCAAGTCCGTGATTCTCATGAACGACATAATCTCCGACCTTCAGATCCGAGAAGCTCTGGATTTTCTGTCCTTCATAAGTTTTCCGTTTCTTTTTCTTCTTTTTCTTTCCAAAAATATCTGTCTCCGAGATTACAATAAACTTTAACAGTGGATACTCGTATCCCTCATCTACATGCCCATAGGCGACCATGATCTCTCCCGGCTGCACTTCCCGATCCATCTCTTCACTGTAAAAGCTGCTCAAACTATAATCTCTCAAGTCTTCTGCCAGACGCTTTGCTCTCGTCCTGGATCCAGATAGAAGGATCACTCTGTAGCCGCTCCGTTTCAGCCGCGCCAGATCCCTCGTAAGTGTCTCAAAACTATTGTTGTACGGATTCACTCCCTTTACCTGAAGGTGAATACTTTTCTTTACATGAAACAAATTTCTTTTTCCTTCCAGAATCGACAGCCCGATTCCCGGATACTGATTCATCTTCGATGCAATCTCCTTCGGTGCAAACAGCTTCACTTCTTCGTCTGACACTTCACACCCGGTCTCCACACGCTTCTTCATACTCTCGATAAATTCTGCTTCGACTGCTTCCCCCTGCTCTATCAGCCGTGCCGGCTCCTCCAAAAATAAAAGAGTATCTTCTCGCGGAAAGTAGTCTAGAAATGAAACGCGCTTTGTCTTCTCATCCATGAACTCGGACGCCGGATAGATTGTAATCTCTTCTAGATTTTCAATCGATCTCTGACTCTCCACGTCAAATGTGCGGATCGAATCAATCTCATCATCCCAAAGTTCTATGCGGACCGGAACCTCCTCAGTGAGCGGGTAGACATCTAAGATTCCCCCACGCACCGCAAACTGTCCCGGCCCTTCAATCTGCACTTCCCTTTCATATCCAAGAAGCGCCAGATCTTTCTGAACTTTCTCAAAATCAATAATATCTCCTACCTTCAGAGAAAAAATTCTCTCCCGGATCGTCTCAATCGGCAAAAGAGAATCCATAAACGCATCAAATGTTGTGATGACTGTACACCCTTCCCCAAGGAGAAGTGCCTGAATTGTTTCCATCCTGCTGCTGACAAGCTGTTTTCCTCGCAAATCTGCATGATAAAACAGCAAATCTTTTGCGGGATATAAATATACAGTCTCCTTTAAGAAACGATACTCCTCATACATCTGCTTTGCTTTTGATTCTCCGGAAGTTACAATCAACTTATACTTGCAGTCGCTGCCAAGTGCACAGGTCAGATGTGTCTTCTGTGAACCGACACATCCTGTAATCTGAATCAATCCTACTTCTTTTTTCTTTTCGTTCTGAATCTCTTCAATCTCTGCCAGTTCCCTCAAAGGCTCCAAAAGAGCTTCCATACACACCTACTCCTTTCATTTTTATACCGTCGTCTGCTTTTTGTTATACTGGTTCATCGCAGCATCAATTTCTCCTGCAAGAATCAGACGGACAGCCTCTGTCGCACGATCATACCCTTCTTCCATCTGCGCTCTCTCTGCCTTGGAAAAGTGTCCCAGCACATAATCTGCCAGATCGTAATTCTTTGGCTTCTCCCCAACTCCTACTTTGATCCTCGGAAATACCTGTGTGCCGAGATGTGCGATAATATTCTTAATTCCGTTGTGTCCTCCCGCACTTCCTTTCTTCCGAATTCGAAGTTGTCCGACATCCAGGCTGATGTCATCGTAAATCACAAGAACTTCCTCTTCTGCATCCACTTTGTAATAGTCTACAAGTTCCCTCACACTCTCTCCACTCAGATTCATATAGGTCTGCGGTTTTACGAGGATCACTTTCTGACCATCGATCATACCTTTCCCGATATATGCCTTGTGTTTCTTTGTATCCACAGCTATATTATATTTCTCTCCCAGTCGGTCTATCACATCAAATCCGACATTATGTCTTGTTCCTTCGTACTGTGCTGTCGGATTTCCTAATCCAATAATAATATACATACATTGTCACCTCCGTTCCCATTTTACAGGATACGCCCCTGTTTGTCACGCATATTTCCTTCTGCCGTATCATAAAGTATATTAAAACAATTATTTCATAGTTCTTTTTCAAGCATACATTCACAGGAGGCATATATGAGTTCGAAAACAAAAATCGTCGTCCTTCACATGAAGGAAATCATCTACACTACTATTTTCATTGTACTTGGCATCCTGCTTCTGCTCCTTCTCTTTTTTATGTTTCTTCCTGAAAAGAAAGAGGGCAGTCCTGGAGCTAAGCAATATCAACCCGGCATATACACTTCCACACTGACACTGAACAACACCGATCTGGAAGTGGAAGTCGCCGTCGACGCCTCCCACATCAATTCTATCCGTTTCTCAAATCTAGATGACACGGTAACTACTATGTTTCCTTTGATCCAACCGGCGATCGAAGATATTGCAGAGCAAGTATACGACACACAGTCTCTTGAAAATATTTCTCTGCCGCAAGAGAATCCCTATACTTCCCAAGTCATCTTAGATACCATCGAAGAAGCACTCAAAAAAGCCACAGTCAAATGACTGCGGCTTTTATAATGTTCTGCCCTCTTAGTTGGTCTTGTACGATCTTATCAATCAACAAAGCAGTTATTTTTCCATATAAACAGACCAATATGCTACCCTTCTACGACAAGATATTGTCCGCCCGGCAATGCAAACACTTCAGAAGCCTCCTCAAGCTCTTCGTCTGACATTCCATCAACGTCTGCACCATTCTCTTCAAAATACTCTCTTACTTCCTGCAAAGAGTCTACGATTACTGCCATACAGTCCTCTAAAAACGCTTCTGCTTCCTCCAGTGTCTCTGCCACCGGCTCATCAAATAATTGTGACTGGTTCTTTAAAAACACCTTTAAACAATCCTCATCATATTCGTACATCGCATATATCCTCCTTCATTTCCTCTTTTTGTATTTCTATGCATGTTTTTCTTATGATATGAGTTCCAATATTTCCAGCGGATCATCCACCGTCTCCACGGCTCCTGCTTCCAGCAATTCTTCCTTAGAACGAAATCCCCATGTAACTCCGATCGTCCGCATTCCCGCTGCACTTCCGGTTCTGATATCTACCTCGGAATCTCCGATATAGACACATTCTTCTATCTTCCTTCCCAGCTTTCTGGCAATCGCAAATACCATCGTCGGATCCGGTTTCTTCGGATACCCTTCACATTGCCCCTGCACGTAGGAAAATAACTCTTTCCCAAATACATCCTGCACTACCTGAACCGTCTGGACATGCGGTTTATTCGATAAAACCGCCCTCTCAATCTGATGTTCCGTTAATCCTTCCAGAAGCTCTCGGATCTTCGCATATGGTTCTACATGATACATACAGTTCTCATGAAATATTCTTCCATAAATCTCCATCGCCTCTTCTATTCTTGAAAGATCTCTTGCCCCGGAAGCCATCAATGCTTTCTCCATCAGCACTCTTGCTCCATTTCCTACAAACTGCCTGCACTGATCTCTTGTAATCTCTGGCAGTCCCATCTCACACAACGTCAGATTCACGGATCTTACAAGGGAATCCAGCGTATTTGTCAATGTTCCATCTAAGTCAAATATGCACGCTTTATACATTGTCTCTCTCCTTTATATCCATATAATAGTATGAATAGGCTCAAATTTCAACAAGAAATTTTCTTCTTCTCCGGACTCACTTGCTGTACAAAGCAAAGTACATACTGCTACAAGCACTAGAATCAGCAGTGTTTTCATTGTTTTTCGTCTCTGCTCCACCGTCTTCCCCTCTTCTTTTTTCTTTTTTCTTCCGGCATTTCACAGAATAACACTACCTATCTTTTGCCCTATCCTAGATGGATTTCGCAATGCTTCTTTTACCCCGCCAAATACTGCCGCATTGTCTTTAGTGCGTTTTTCTCCAGACGACTTACCTGCGCCTGTGAGATCTTCACCTGACTCGCCACTTCCATCTGTGTCTTTCCTTCAAAAAAACGAAGCTGGATAATAAAACGCTCCCTTTCATTCAAACGTTCCATCGCCGCTTCCAGAGAAAGACCTTCCACCCAATATTCCTCCCGGTTCTTCTTGTCACTAATCTGATCCATCACATACAGCGCATCTCCACTGTCATTATACACCGGCTCATTCAGACTCATCGGTGCCTGGATGGCATCCAGTGCAAAGATAATATCTTCTTTCGCAATTCCAATCTCCTCTGCAATCTCTTCTACTGTCGGTTCTTTTAAATGTCTTTTCATATAGCCTTCTTTCGCATAGATTGCCTTATACGCAGTATCCCTTAAAGAACGGCTCACACGGATAGAATTATTGTCTCTTAGATATCTCCTGATTTCTCCTATGATCATCGGAACCGCATAGGTTGAAAATTTTACTTGAAGATCTGTATTGAAATTATCAATCGCCTTCATCAACCCGACACAACCGATCTGAAAAAGATCATCGACATTTTCATTGCTGCTTGCAAACCGCTTGATCACGCTCAGGACCAACCTTAAATTCCCCTTGATATACCGCTCTCTTGCCGCTTCATCCCCTTCTTTGATCTTCACAAACAAAGCTTCCTTCTCCTCATTGCTTAGGAGAGGAAGCTTCGCTGTATTGACTCCACATATTTCAACTTTACTTAATGCCATGACTGCCTTCCTCCTAGAACATTTTCTAGTCAGAGGATTCTCACAATCTCCGGCAGTTATACCACTTTCCTTCTACTATTTTTCATTCCGGCTACTTTCTTCTCTAATCACGATCCCATTTTTCTGCAAGATTCTGAATCTGTGATTCGAATTTTGCCAGATCTTTGTTGGACAGTCCTTCGTTTTTGAAAATAACTTCCATGAGATGTTTTCCTGCTGAAACCACTCTCTGGAATGCAGTCGCAGCACGTACCGCCATCGGTTTTTCCTTTGCCTTTTTCGGAACTCTCGCGCCAGCTGTGAGCACTTCATTTGTCATCAGATCCACGCATCCTCCGGAATATGGTGCAAATGCCTGGCATCCAAACTGTTCTTCAATCGTCTTTGCGAATTCATCTGTCACTGTATCCTCCCCATGTACAACAAATACATGGGAAAGCTTCGTCTCAAATCCACCAAGCCAGTTGAGTAAGCCTTTCATATCCGCATGTCCGCTGATACCTTTCAACGTCTCAATCTTTGCACATACCTCGATTGTCTCACCAAACAGCTTGACAGACGGTACTCCTTCGATCAGCTTTCTTCCAAGCGTTCCTACCGCCTGATAACCGACAAACAGAATTGTACATTCTTTTCTCCACAGATTGTGTTTTAAATGATGACGGATTCTTCCGGCTTCACACATACCTGACGCTGAAATAATCACCTTCGGCTTACTATCATAATTGATCAGCCTCGAATCATCGCTCGTCGTGGAAAGCTTCAAGCCCGGAAACACGAGAGGATTGATTCCTTGTTGTACAAGTTTCAGTGCATCTTCATCAAAGCATCCTTTTGTATTCTTCTGAAAAACGTTCGTCGCTTCGATTGCAAGCGGGCTGTCCACATACACTTCAAAATCAGGAAAATCTGACAAAAGCTTCTTCTCTTTGATCTCACGAATAAAATAAAGTAATTCCTGTGTACGTCCGACCGCGAAAGATGGAATCACCACATTTCCGCCTTTTGCAAAAGTTTCCCTAAGTATTCTCGTAAATTCACCTACATAGTCTGGAATCTCATCTCCGTGAAGCCTGTTGCCATAGGTAGATTCAATTACTACATAATCCGCTTCACGCACAGTCTTTGGATCTTTGATGATCGGCTGATTGATATTTCCGACATCCCCCGAAAATACAATCTTCTTCTCCACATTGTCTTCACACATCCAAATTTCGATACTCGCAGAGCCGAGCAAATGTCCCACATCTGTAAACCGTACCCATACGCCCTCGCAAAGCTCAATTTTCTGATCGTAATCGCACGGTACAAAATATTGCAGTGCATTGACAGCATCTTCCATCGTGTACAATGGCTCATAAAGTTCTGCACCAGATCTTCTCGCCTTTCTATTTCTCCACTCAGCCTCAAACTCCTGAATATGGGCACTGTCACGGAGCATGATCTGACAGAGGTCTGCTGTCGCAAAAGTCGTTACGATCTGCCCTTGAAATCCTCGCTTGGCAAGCAGAGGAATCAGACCGGAATGATCAATGTGTGCATGCGTCAAAAGTACATAGTCAATCTCCCCGACGGCAACCGGAATCTCTTGATTCTCATAGAGATCTGGACCCTGCTCCATACCACAGTCGATCAGAATGTGTTTTCCATTGACTTCCAGAAGATGGCAGCTTCCGGTCACTTCATGTGCTGCACCGATAAATGTAAGTTTCATATGCAAGTCTCCTTTCTGATTGCGGCAGTTCCCCGCTGTATATTCTTTGTTTAATATGCAGGAACACCTCGCAACTGCTGTCATAAAATTTACTATATTATAACACATTTTCAATCAAAGTGGCATATATTTCAGTCTTTATTCTTTTATTTATACTTTTTTTATTTTTCTTTTAAGATTCGTAGCGTACAATCTCCTTTTTTAATCTCTGCATAATCTTCTTCTCCAGACGTGAAATATAAGATTGAGAAATTCCCAAAAGATCCGCTACCTCTTTCTGTGTCTTTTCTTCCCCTTCGGAACGATTGATCCCAAAACGCATCTCTACGATCGTCTTCTCCCTCGGAGACAATTTTTCAATCGCTTTGCGCAGCATTTTCTGTTCTGCCTCCGTCTCTAGATCTCGGTAGATTGTATCTTCTTCCGTTCCAAGGATATCTGACAGCAATAGCTCATTTCCATCCCAATCCACATTCAGTGGCTCATCGATCGACACTTCCAGCTTTGTTTTATTATTTCTTCTCAGATACATCAAAATTTCATTTTCAATACATCTGGACGCATAGGTTGCAAGCTTGATCTTCTTTGTGGGATTAAAGGTATTGATGGCTTTGATCAGACCAATCGTGCCAATTGAGATCAGATCTTCCACCCCAATTCCCGTATTATCAAATTTCTTGGCAATATAAACAACAAGTCTGAGATTGTGTTCAATCAACACCTTTTTTGCTTTTTCATTATATTCTGTTGCCAGTTCCTTGATGACTGCGCTCTCCTCTTCCATCTCCAATGGCGCCGGGAGCACCTCTGACCCTCCTATGTAATGGATTTCTCTCCTTGTCCCTATCACGATCTTACGAAACTGTGACAAAAACTTCATCCGAAACTGCTTTGGCAGCATTGCATTTGTTACCATTTTATACTCCTCCTAATATTGCTGGATTCAGAATCATCTGATATTCCCCATTTGTAAAACTATCTTCCTCACAAATTCCAATGAGCGGCTTTTCCACCCAACACTCCTGCCCGGTATGAATGCACATTTTTTCTGCTCTGATTACCGGAAGTACCCCTTTCTCTGTTCCAACTGAACAATACGGGATATAGCGCAGTGTCTGAAGTTCCTTTTCTTTTAGAATTTCCCCTGCCTGTCTCTTTCCTAAAATGCAGACCGGCTTCCCCGTAACCGGATCGCACAGGCTGTTTCCGGTATCTAAAAGCGCATGTATCGTGCAGCTCTCCCCGGAAGTATACACTGTAACTGTATATTGATACTTATTCATGCGCTGCAGATACAAAAGAAATTTCCAGATCCCGATCACCAGATAATAACTTCCGACTGCTGCGCCAAAAAAAAGACTTCCCGCACGCACATACGGCTGCAGCCATGTAAATACTCCCCCGAGCAGAAATGCACTGGCATATAATGCCGCAAATGCCTTTAGAAATTCTCTGAGTGTTCGGATTTTCAACCCGATCCAGATCATAGCTGCATTCACAGATAAATGAAACAAAAGAAAGCGAATCAGTGTACTCCTTACCGGGAGAAGCATGCAAATACAGACCGCTGCCGCTCCAAAAATACTCCCCACGCAAATATTTCCATGTGTGGCAGTACATTTCAATACTCTGCGCACAATCAGAAGCAGCAGGTAATCCATCATAAAATTTATGAGAAACAACACATCTATGTACACTTCGTAATACATTTCCCACCTCTTTTCCGCTCCGCTTTCCTTATATCTTTTCATTTCCGTACTTGTTATTATATCTGCATACTTCTGCAGAATTTGTCAAATATTTGTTTCTTATCCCGGGATTTTTTCGACAAAAAAAGAACTATAACAAGTGGATCTCGTCCCTTTGCTATAGTTCTCTTCGGTGAGCTTCTATTTATAAAAGATAAGTGTTTGCTATTTTATCGTTCTATTTCTTAAAAAAATCCGGAATCTTGATGGATTTCTCTCTGACTGTACTTGTCGGAACTCTCGGTGTCACCGGTGTTGTCCCTGTATAAGTTCTCTGGCCAGCTGATGTATTGGTGTTATTTCCAATTACGCTGAATTCTGGTCTTGCCTGTCTTACAGAAGATGCTGTTCCTGCTGCTGAAGCTGCTGTGTGACTAGTATTTGGAAGCACACTGCCTGTCTTCTGTCCATCCAGTCTGGATTTGAGTCTGGATGACGGTCCTTCCACGTTATGAAGTCCGGTAGCAATAACTGTGATCACTGCCTCGTCTGACTTTGAATCGTCATACATTGCACCGAAGATGATATTTGCATCTTCCCCTGCAAGTTCTTGTACGTATTCTGCTGCATCACTGGCATCCATCAGTGTGATATCTCCTGAGATATTGATAATAACATGAGAAGCACCTGCAATAGTTGTCTCAAGAAGCGGACTTGCCACTGCCTGTTTCACAGCTTCTAATGCCTTGTCATCTCCCTTGCCCTGACCAATTCCGATGTGTGCAATTCCCTTGTCAATCATAACTGTCTGCACATCTGCAAAGTCAAGGTTGATCAGAGACGGTACATTGATCAGGTCTGTGATTCCCTGGATACCTTGCTGAAGAACTTCATCTGCCTTCTTCAGTGCTTCCGGCATTGTTGTTCTGCGGTCTACTACTTCCAGTAATTTATCATTAGGAATAACGATTAACGTATCTACGCTCTCTTTTAACTTCTCAATTCCTGCAAGCGCATTGTTCATTCTTGTCTTGGATTCAAAACGGAATGGCTTTGTAACTACACCGACTGTCAGTGCACCCATATCCTTTGCGATACGTGCTACAACCGGAGTCGCACCTGTTCCGGTTCCGCCTCCCATACCACAAGTAACGAATACCATATCTGCACCTTTGATTGCTGCTGCGATTTCTTCTGAGCTTTCCTCTGCTGCCTTCTCACCAATCTCAGGTTTAGCACCTGCTCCAAGTCCTTTCGTAAGCTTCTCACCGATCTGCATCAATGTAGGAGCTTTCGATAATTGTAATGCCTGCTTATCTGTATTAATAGCAATAAATTCCACACCGGCGATCTGTTCATCGATCATTCGGTTCACTGCGTTATTTCCGCCGCCACCGACACCAATGACGATAATTTTTGCTGCTGCTTCAGATTCATTTGTTTTAATTTCTAACAAGAGTTTTTCCTCCTTTATCGATCTACTTCTTATACATCCCTCTGGTTCTATATAGATTCTGCCATATAGATATATAATATAGTTTTTCTTCTAATTAATCAATAGCCTTTTTTAGATTTTCCGATTTTTTTGTCATGGCGCTCTCCATTCAAAGCAGATGCAGTATCATTTTCTAATACCCCATTCCGCTTCCGTCATCATAAGTGCCTGTCCCATCATAATTTTCACTTCCGTCATCGTATGTGCCGCTTCCATCCTCATAACTTCCGGTTCCGTCATCATAGATTTCCGTTCCATCGCCATAAGTCACGCTCTCATCATACTGTGGTTCTGCTTCCCAGTCTTCATTATAACTGTCAGCATCTGTCTGCTCACCGCTGTCTGTCGCTCCGGTTTCATCAAGTATCTGATCTTCCCCTTCTGTCACAGTTCCATCTTCAGCCTCCACTGTCGGCCGGAAGCTGATCAGCGTTGACTGCATTGTAAAGTTTTCCAAATGAACAGTTCCGCTTTTTCCCTGAAGCTTTTCTAAAATCGGAGCAATCTGAGCAACTCTGTCATCAAAATTCTCATCGCCGATGTTAACTGCAATCGTCCCAAAATGAAGTGTGGCCTCTGTTCCGTTAAACACAATCTTCTCTGGACTAAGTTCCCATTTTTCCACAACTTTTCCAACCTGGATGACATAGCTGAATACCTTGCGATTCTCCGCTTTTACTTTATGATTTAAGACAACCTTTTTCACACCCAGCCCCTCAACAAGCGGAATCCCCGGAATGGACTCTGTCTGTTTCTTTAAGACGGTTCCTTCCTCATCAAAATAGGCATATTCATTCTCATAAAGAATTCCGCCAAGCAATTTATGCTCTTCAATCTTTACTTTGATCGTCCACGGATTCTTCATACTGATCTCTGCACTTTTCATCATAGGAAGTAATTCGTCCGGACGAAACTTAGATTTCCAGAGAACGTATAGGGAATTGCCGGACATTGTATCACTTTTTACCCAGTCTGACACTTCCTGCTGTGTCAGCATCTCTATTCCCGTCACTTCGATCTTTTGTATATGAAACAGCAAAAATACAGACAGCGCAAGGATTGCTGCCGCAATCAAACCTACAAGCAATGCATAAAGTCCATATTTTCTTTTCTTTTGTACTTTACGATGTTTAAATGTCGTCATCCTATCCTCCTAACAACTTTGTTGCCGTCGCGTCCTTCCGCGCCGGATGTTCTCTTTATTGTATCAGACTGGACACACTCAGCACAAGTCCCATTTCCATCAAAAGAAACAGAACCGACGTCCCTCCATAACTGATAAACGGAAGCGTGATTCCTGTATTGGGAATCGTATTTGTCACTACCGCGATATTTAAAATTACCTGTATCATCATGTGCGCCATTGCTCCAGATGCGATCAGCGCTCCAAACAGGTCCTGCGCATGAACTGCAATGACAAAGAAACGCCAGATCAGAAGCAAAAACAAGAGGATGATCAATGCCGCTCCCACAAGTCCCAGTTCTTCACAGACAATGGAAAAAATCATGTCATTCTGTGCCTCCGGGACAAATCCGAGTTTCTGTACACTGTTTCCCATTCCCCGTCCAAAAAGTCCTCCGGAACCGATTGCATAAAGTCCCTGCAATGTTTGATAACCTTTCTCATACTTTTCCGGATTTCTCCAGATTGCAAGACGTTCCAGACGATAGCTCTCCACCCCGAGGAAAATACCAAGGAATCCACATCCAAGCAGCCCCATCCAGATAAACTGTGCATACTTTGGACTTGCCACAAAAATCAGAATGACCGCAATCCCAAGAATAATGATTGCAGTACTTAAATTACTTGCCCCGACAAGACCGACAACCGGTAGTACCATAAGCATGATCTTAAACAAAGTCTTGATCTTTCCCATCTCTTTTACATTTTTTGTCACAATACATGCAAGAAATAGAATCAGCGCCACCTTTGCATACTCTGACGGTTGAAAAGATAAAGGTCCCAAAGACAGCCATCTTTTGGACCCATTATACTCATCTCCTATAAAAATCACCGCAACAGACAGCCCGATTGCAACAAGATAGCCAATGCCTGCAAGCGGTTCCCAGACATGATAATCGATATTTGCCACGATCAGCATCAGAACCGTTCCTAAAATCGTTGCAAACAACTGTTTTTTTAAATAGTAAAAACGATCGTGGAATTTTAACTCACCATTGTAGGCACTCGTACTGTACAAGATCATCAATCCTACGAACACGAGCAGAAATACAACCGCAAGCAATGTGTAATCATACCCTTTTTTCTTTCCGGGTCTGCCCACAATTCTTCACTCCTTATAAATGATTTACAAGTTCTTTGAATTTATCTCCACGTTCTTCAAAATTTTTAAACATGCCCCAACTTGCACATGCAGGGGAAAGAAGTACTGCATCTCCCTCTCTTGCAAGTCGCGCACTCTCCATGACAGCCTCTTCAAAAGTATCTGCGAGGATAACATTGTCAAATCCTTTTCTTCTTGCGGTCTCAGCGATTTTCTCTTTTGTTGCTCCAACTAATACAAGGTATCTTACTTTTTCCCCGAAAGAATCAATCCACTCATCATAAGAAGAGTTCTTATCATATCCTCCTCCGATCAGTATCGTCGGTCGATTCATCGCCTCCACTGCCTTGATGGCAGCATCCGGATTTGTTCCCTTGGAGTCATTGTAGTATGCAACCCCTTCTTTCTCCGCCACAAATTCGATCCGGTGGGCAACTCCGCCGAAATTCCTGATCGTCTCTCGTATACTCGAAAGCGGGACTCCATATGCCGCTGCCATCGCAGAAGCCGCCATCACATTCTCATAATTATGTGTACCAAGCAACTTTAGTTCTTCTACCTTACAGAGCACTTCCGGCTTTCCATCTGCATAAATGATCTTTCCGTCTTCAAGATAGATCCCTCTCTCTAGTTTACGCCTGCTGCTGAAATATAGAACCTGCGTATGAAGTTTTTCTCCGAATGCACGCAGCACTTCGTCCTCATAATTGAGTACACAGACATCTTCCTCTGTCTGATTTTTTGTGATTTCCTCTTTCGCCTGAATATATGCCTCCATCGTATGATGTCGGTTTAAATGATCTGGTGTAATATTTAAGATTGCACTTACCTTTGGATGGAACGTATCGATCGTCTCCAACTGAAAGCTGCTCATTTCCGCAACCGTCACAGAATCTTCCTTCATCTCCAACGATGCTCCCGTGTACGGTGTCCCGATATTCCCGACAACAAAAACACTGTCTCTGTACGCTTTCATGATTTCCCCCAGCAATGCAGTTGTTGTTGTCTTTCCATTTGTTCCGGTA
The DNA here is from genome assembly GCF_004346095.1 of Faecalimonas umbilicata. Taxonomy (GTDB): domain Bacteria; phylum Bacillota; class Clostridia; order Lachnospirales; family Lachnospiraceae; genus Faecalimonas; species Faecalimonas umbilicata. Next base: position 182,213 of record NZ_SLZV01000002.1, read on the forward strand.
ATTGCAAGTACCTCTCCACTTGCAAAGCGGTATGCCAGTTCCACTTCTCCCCAAATTGGAATTTCTCGTTCTCTCAACTGATTTACAAGCGGAAGATCTGTCGGAACCCCCGGACTTAACACAACAAGTTCCAGCTGATCCATCACTTCCAGCGGAAGGCTGCCGAGCAAGATCTCAACAGAGCTCTCTGCCGCAAAATGTTTTCTTAAGTTTTCTTTGTCTAAATTTTCATTTCCATCGTACAGGATCACAGACGCTTGCGCCCTCTCAAGCAACGCTCCTGCGCCAATTCCGCTGATTCCTGTTCCAAATACAAGTACTTTTTTTCCTCTTAAATCCATAATACCCTCCTAAAGCGCCATCAGGCCAATCAGACATAAAATTGCTGTTGCAACAGCGAACACTGCTACAACCCGTGTCTCAGACCAGCCGCAAAGTTCAAAATGATGATGAATTGGCGCCATTTTAAAGATTCTTTTCCCGCCTGTCTTCTTAAAATATGTCACCTGAATCATAACCGACAGCACTTCAATCAGATAAATCAGCCCTACGATCACGATGAAGAGCGGCATCTGGAGCATATATGCTGTGGATGCCACAAATCCTCCCAGCGCAAGCGATCCGGTATCTCCCATAAACACACTCGCCGGATAGACATTAAAGAGTAAAAAGCCAAGCAGCGCTCCCACAACCGCACAGGTCACAGGCTCGATACCGCTTCTCGTCCCCACTGCCACTACAGTGAAAAATGTGGCAACAAGCACCGTCACACTGGAGGCCAAGCCATCCAGCCCATCCGTGAAATTCACTCCATTGACCGTTCCAATCACGACAACAAACAACAGCGGAATCGAAAACCATCCGATATCCAGATATTTTCCACTGGAAAATGGAATCAGTAGTGTCATTGGAACATTTGTCACTTTTACAAGATAGTAGGCAAACACTGCCGTCACAACAATCTGAAGCGCCATCTTCTGCTTTGGAAATAACCCATCCGACCGTTTCATCACAACTTTCAGATAATCATCGAGAAATCCGATCAATCCAAAACCAAGTGTCACAAACAGCACCGGTATGATCTTCGGATATTCTTTTATATAAAAAACTGAAGTGAGCAATACACTTCCAAGGATGATCACACCGCCCATTGTCGGTGTTCCTGCCTTCTTCAAATGTGACTGTACACCTTCCACCCGTTCTGTCTGTCCCATCTTTAGTTTTCTCAGAAACGGAATGACAATCGGTCCCATCAGCAGACTCAATGCAAAAGAAATCAGCACTGGTACAATTAATTTATAATCCATAGATACACCCTTTCACTCTTTTGTTCTCATTTTAATTCAACTTATATAGTATACTTCATTTCCCTCTCATTTTCAACTACTCCTCCTCTTTTGTTTCGCTAACCGGCCCTCTTTCTATCCCCATATATGGAAGAATATTGTCGAAAATATCACGGATTACCGGAGCCGCAATCGTTCCCCCATAATAAATTCCCTGCGGATCATGGATCACCGCCATTCCTAGTATTTGTGGATTGTCTGCCGGAGCAAATCCGATAAAAGAAGAAATATATTTATTGGCGCTTCTCGGAAGTGTCTGCGAGGTTGCTGTCTTCCCTCCGATCCGATATCCTTCAATATATGCGTTTTTCCCAGATCCTTCTGCTACAACGCTCTCAAGGATCGTTCGCATTGTCGCCGACGTCTCTTTCGATACCACTCCTTTTCTTTCCGGATAAGAAAAAGGCTCCAGCTTTTCTCCTTCCCGATCCACAATTCCCATGCCAAAATGCGGTGTCACACGAACCCCTCCGTTGATCAGAGAACTTACCGTTGTCGCCATCTGCACCGGCGTAATCTGGAAGGATTGCCCAAAACTCATCGTTGCTAGCTCTACCGCACCGATGTTTTCTTTCTTATGCATGATTGTTCCTGCTTCTCCTGGAAGATCCACCCCTGTCAGATCCAGCAATCCAAACTGTTTAAAATACTCGCAGAACTTATCTACACCAAGTCGCAGACCGATGTCGATAAATACCGGGTTACAGGAATTTTGAACTCCTTGCACAAATGTTTCCGTTCCATGTCCTCCTACTTTGTGACACCGGATCTTTCGATCCTCCACCATCCGATATCCCGGACATTGAAAAGTGTCATCCAGTTTCACTACGCCTGCTTCCAAACAGGCAGAGGACGTAATGATCTTAAAAGTCGACCCTGGCTCATAAGTATCATTAATACAGCGATTTCTCCACATCTGATTCAGGAGTTCCTGCTTCTTCTCCGGATCTTTCGCATCTGCTGCAGGCTGTTTTTCAGCATTTACTGCCAGAAATTCCTCTGTCAGTGTAAAAGGATCATTCAGATTAAATTCTGGCACATTCACCATCGCCAGTATTTCTCCATTTTGAGGATTCATCAGCAGGATAGACACCCTGATATGCTCCCTTTATGAGAGACAGTGAAAAAACAAACTGTCATCATGAAGGGAGCAATTCTATGTCACAAAAAGGTAAACTAAACACAGAAGA
>NZ_SLZV01000003.1 GCF_004346095.1 Faecalimonas umbilicata
CGTGCAAAGTCAGTAATCTTATTCTACACTGAGGTATTTTTTTCTCAACCTTCTTTCTTGGAATTCCTTATATTTGAATTATACAGGAAGCTCCTTGTATTTTTTTTACCAAAAGATATAATAAAGTATAGGGTAACCCGATAGTCAAGAGGAGATTTTTTTATGGAGAAAAAAATATATATGACAACCGGAGAATTTGCAAAGCTTGCCGGGGTCACAAAACATACTTTATTTTACTATGATGAGATTGGGCTTTTCTCTCCTGAAATCAAACAGGAAGAAAATGGCTACCGCTATTATTCTGTTGCACAATTCGAAATTCTGGAGGTTATTTCCATCCTCCGGGAACTAAATATGCCATTAGCTGAAATCCAAAGTTACATGGACTCACGAACTCCTCAGCAATTTTTAAAACTTTTCAAGGAGAAAGAACAACTCCTGCAAAAGAAAATCAACGAATTAAAAATGCTCAAACAATTGATGCATACGAAAAGACAGTTCATCGAAAAACATTTCCAAAAAGATACACATACTATTACCGTCTGTCCGGAACCCGATCGCTATCTGATCCAGTCAGCGATCGGAGGAGAGAGCGATGACCAAATATGGGCAGCTGCAATCGGAACATTTTTGGACTACTGTACAGAACACGAAATCAAAAGTCCCTATGCAATCGGATATCAACAAAAAACAACCGATATCCGAAACGGGATCTTCAATAACTATCGTGTCTTCTACCAGATGCTTGACAGAAAGCCCAAAAATATAGCCTTTGTCCAAAAACCTGCCGGAAATTATATGGCCGCCTATCATAAAGGGGACTGGAAGACTCTGGAAAGTACTTACCGCACAATGCTCCATTACGCAGAGCAAAACAATCTGGAGCTCGGTACACATTTCTATGAAGATGCCATCTTAGATAGCCTGACAGTGCAGAATGAAGAAGATTTTATTATCCGGATCACTTGCCGTGTGGAAAAAAATTAAATTTCTTCTTATCTGTTTTCGGAATCAAAAAAACAGATGCCGAAAGTCCTGTTCCGCTTTCAGACATCTGTTCTTTTGATTTTCTTTTATAAAGATTCGATCTCTACCGTTCTTCCATCGCTCCAGATTCTCTCTAAATCATAGAACAGACGGTTTTCTCTGTCAAATACATGCACGATCAAGTCGCCGAAATCTAACAGTACCCAATTTCCGAGTCCCTGTCCTTCTCTTTGTTTTACTTCGTATCCACCTTTGTGCAGATATTCTTCCACGTTGTCGACCAGCGCTTTTACTTGATTTTCACTGGAACCATTTGCAATGATGAAATAATCTGCAAGTACAGATACTTGTGAGATATCGATGATACGGATATCTTCTCCCTTTTTATCGCTCAGCGCCTCGTAAGCAAGACGCACCATTTCTTTTGAGTGATCCATTTTTATGCCTCCTCTGTCCGTTTTTCAAATAAGTCTTTGTAATATAGATAAGTCTTCTCTGTGATCGGATCGATCACCTTATCCCGTGTCCGCAAATAGGCGAGAGAATTTTCCAAGATTGTAAACAATGCCTGATCAATATTTTGAAAAGACATCCTTCGGATCTCGTCCAGTTTTGGAATCTCTTTCCTTCCCGGTTCTATAAAATCTGCAATATAAATAATTTTCTCAAGAAGTGTCATTCCCGGCCGCCCGGTCGTATGAGATGTGATTGCCTGCGCAATCGTCTCATCACCGACATGATATTTGTGTACTGCCATATAAGCGCCAAGCTTTGCATGCAGCAATTCTGGATTTTTCTTTTCAGACTCTGTGACCTCGATCTGGTATTTTTCGCACAGCTTTATTTTCTTACTGTTTGGAATCCCTTTGGCACAGTCATGAAGCACCCCTGCAGTCATCGCCTTCTCAATATCTTCCCCGTAGCACATCGCCAGTGAAGCAGCTGTGTACATCACTCCAAGCGTATGCTCATATCTGTCACTGTCGAGATGTAGTTTTACTTCTTTTTTAATTGCATGAATGTTTGCATTTTCTTTCACTTTCCCTTTTCCTCCGTAAGATACAGTCTGTGCTCATGAATATACTCTTTGACTCCAGGCGGAACAAGACTGCTGATATCCATTCCATACTGGACCATCTGACGGATATCACTTGAGGAAACATCCATCATCGGTGTGAGAAGCAGCTCTATCCCCGCCTGATACTTTTTCTTCAGATAATCAATCTGCTCCTGTACCTGCGACTGATCTTTCTCATCACGGCATGCCGCCAGAATCGTACAGTCAGACAAAAGGCTTTGCGGACATTTCCATGACTCAATGGAAAAAAGCGAATCCGCGCCTATGATAAAATAAAATTCGTGTTCCGGGTAAAGTTCATTTAAGTTCCGTATCGTATCATAAGAATACGATACGGTTCCCTTCTCTGCCTCGTACAGATTCAATTCAAAACGGTCATGCCCTTCCAGAGCCAGTTTCACCATCTCAATCCGATGCCGGACTGCGGTCTCCCCTGATTTGTGTGGTGGATTTCCATTTGGCAGGAACCACACTTTCTGGAGGCGGAACTGTCTGGCTGCGTACTCTCCGAGCATTAGATGACCATTGTGGATCGGATCAAATGTCCCACCCATGATTCCGATTTTCATTGTTCTCATTCTCCTTTACGGCAGAATAATTTTCTTTTTATTGTCTTTTCCTTCTCTGTAAAGTACGATTTTCTTTCCGATCACCTGCACAACCTGTGCCCGTGTTCGTTCTGCGATCAACTGTGCAAGTTCTTTTGGATCATCTGCACAGTTCTTTAAAACACTGATTTTAATCAGTTCTCTTGCCTCCAGCGCCTCGCTGATCGCCTCAGTAAGCGCAGGTGTCATGCTGGATTTACCAATCTGGAAAATTGGATCCATCGTCATAGCAAGACTCTTTAAATATGCTCTCTGTTTTGTTGTCATCTTTTATCCACCTCTGTTTCTCTGTCAAAAACTCTTTTCTATTTGTAATAGTCAAACTGCAGACCATACATCCGCACAGTGTCTCCTTCTTGGATGCCTGCATCTTCAAGCTGCTGAAGAATACCGGTATCTTTTAAGAATTTCTGGAAGAACGCAAATCCCTTCTCGGAATCCAGATTGGTGTAACCAAGCATCTTCTCGATCTTTGGCCCTTCCACAACATATACATCGTCTTCTTTCTCTACCGTATAAGGAAGATCGATCGTAATTAATTCCTCCTCCGGGAAATACTCCTGTTCAAAAATAACCGGAGGTACATCCAATGTCTTCAGCTGTTCACGTACATAGTAGAGGAGTTCCTGCACACCCTCACCGGAAACACCGGAAATCGGAAATACTTTGATTCCTTTTGGCTCAAACTCCGCCCGAATCTTCTCTACCGGATCTTCATCCTCCGCATAAATCAAATCTGTCTTATTTGCCGCGATCACCTGAGGACGCTTTGCGATCTCGCTGTTGTAATTTTCCAGTTCTGCATTGATCTTATAAATATCCTCAATCGGATCTCTTCCCTCCGAAGAAGCCGCATCGACAACATGGATCATCATCTTTGTACGCTCAATGTGACGTAAAAATTCATATCCCAATCCAACTCCCTGTGATGCTCCTTCGATCAGACCCGGAATGTCAGCGATTACAAAGCCATCTCCGCCATCTTTAAAATCTACAACACCTAAATTCGGATTCAATGTTGTAAAATGATAATTTGCAATCTTCGGATTTGCGTTTGTCACACGAGAGAGGAACGTCGATTTTCCTACATTTGGAAATCCGATCAGCCCAACATCCGCAATCACTTTCAGTTCCAGATTCACCCAGAGTTCCTGTGCAGGCTGTCCTGGCTGTGCATACTTCGGCACCTGCATCGTCGCAGTTGCAAAATGCTGATTGCCAAGTCCTCCTTTTCCTCCCCTGAGAATTACCTGTCTTCTATTTTCTCCGGACATATCTGCGATCACCTTGTCAGACTCTGCCTCTTTGATGATCGTTCCTTCTGGAACTTTCAGGATGATATCCGGCGCATTCTTCCCATGACATCTGCGCTTTCCACCCTGTTCTCCATCTTTTGCGACATACTTTCTTCTATGACGGTAATCTGCAAGTGTGTTGAGTCCGTCATCTACTTCAAAGATCACATCTCCGCCTTTTCCGCCGTCTCCTCCGTCCGGTCCGCCGTTTGGCACATACAATTCTCTCCGGAAACTTGCATGTCCATCCCCGCCTTTTCCGGAACGGATATAAATTTTTGCTCTGTCTGCAAACATATTTTTGTTTCCTTTCTATGTCAATCTCTCTGTTCTATTGTTCCATGAATGCTATTATTATATCAGAATCTTGTAATGATAGATAGTAGAATTTAAAAAAGACTCCAAACCTGATGATTTGAAGCCTATTTTCATACTTATTATTCTGCTACTGGATAGATAGAAACTTGTTTCTTATCTCTTCCTTTTCTTTCGAATCTTACAACTCCGTCAACTAAAGCGAATAAAGTATCATCTCCACCGCGTCCTACGTTAACTCCTGGGTGAATCTTTGTTCCACGTTGTCTGTAAAGGATATTTCCAGCTTTTACAAATTGTCCGTCAGCTCTTTTCGCACCTAATCTCTTAGATTCAGAGTCTCTACCGTTCTTTGTAGAACCAACTCCCTTTTTGTGAGCGAAAAATTGAAGGTTTAATTTCATCATGGTCTTACACCTCCTCAAATGTTATATCAATATATTGCTCGTAGTTTTCGTCATCTACTATGCTCTCAAGACCGAGAATCATCGCATCCAACAACAGTGCAGCCCTCTCCGAAGGACTATTTGGCAGTTCAAATTCAATTACACCTTCCTCATCATCCGATACCAAACTTGTCTCATCTGATGTGTAACGGTCAATTGCATTCACTGTATTAATGATCAGTACCGAAGCTGCTGCGCAAACAATATCCTGCCCCGCCTCGCTCATTCCGGCATGTCCTTTCGTACGAAAACCAACACATGCATGCTTTTCATTTTTTAAAATCGTTACCTGAATCATGGTCTTGATTAAGCGTTGATCTTTTCGATCTTAACAGCTGTGTACTGCTGTCTGTGACCATTTTTCTTATGGTATCCAGTTTTTCTCTTATACTTGTAAACGATAACTTTTTTAGCTTTTCCATCTCCGATTACAGAAGCTGTAACTGTTGCACCTTCTACTGTCGGATTTCCAACTTTTAATTCAGCATCGCTAACTGCAAGCACCTGGTCAAATGTGAAAGTTTCTCCAGCTTCTACACCAAGTTTCTCTACTCTAATGATATCGCCTTCGGCTACTTTGTACTGTTTACCACCTGTTGCTATAATTGCGTACATATGGCACCTCCTATTATCATTACTCGCCAGCTTTGGTGACCTTAAATAAGATTCTTATACCTCGCTGTGCGGCATCTCCTATATACTATCATCTGTTTTTCATTGTGTCAATAGGTTTACTGATTTTTTTTATACTTTTTATTCCTCTTTCCATATGCTTATAGCAGTAGCTGATGATCTCGCGTCTTGTGATGATTCCGATAAAATTCTGCTGATCATCTACGACCGGGACGAAATTCTGCTCCATCGCGCGGTCGATCAAATCCTCCATCTTTGCGCCTGCATTCACGGCCTGATAATCATAACGTCTTGTGACCTCTGTCATCAGAATATTTTCCGCCTTTTTCAGGTCAAGATTGGCATGATCCTTGATCCACCAGAGAAGATCGCCCTCTGTGATGCTTCCCACATATTTTCCCTCCCGGTTCAATACCGGAACAGAAGAATATTTATGATGCTCCATTGTTTCTAACACCTGTCGCAATGTGTGATTGTCATAGACATATGCAAGATCACTCTTCGGTCTTAGAAAAAATAAAATGTTCATATATCTGTCCTCTCTTTAGCTGTTAAATCTGTGTTTTTACAAAGATATCATAAATTGCCTGGATGGCAGTTTCAAACTCCTCATTTTTCACTCCGATAATAATATTTAACTCACTGGATCCAAGATCGATCATTTTGACATTGACATTTGCATGTGCCAAAGCAGAGAAAATGCGCCCGGCTGTTCCTCTCGCACGCGCCATCCCTCGTCCAACAACGGCAAGCAAAGCGAAGTCTGATTCCAGCTGAATATGATCCGGTTGTACTGCCCGCTGAATTCCGGAAATTACAGCCTGCTCTTTCTCCTCAAACACAGACTGATCCACAAGCACTGTCATCGTATCAATACTTGACGGCATATGTTCAAACGGAATCTCATTGTCTTCAAAAATCTGAAGAACTTTTCGCCCAAAACCGATCTCTGCATTCATCATTTCTTTTTCAATATGAACCGAAGCAAATCCTTTTTTTCCTGCAATCCCGGTGATCGTATACTTCGACTGACGGCAAGTACTTTCCACGATCATCGTACCAGGGTCTTGCGGTGCATTGGTATTGCGGATATTGATCGGAATTCCGTCTTTTCTCACCGGAAAGATAGCATCCTCGTGCAGGACTGTGGCCCCCATATAAGAAAGCTCTCTCAACTCTCTGTATGTGATCGTCTCGATCGGCTGAGGATTGTGGATAATCCTTGGATCTGCAATCAGAAATCCCGAAACATCCGTCCAGTTCTCATACATATCCGCCTTCGCAGCCTTTGCCACGATCGATCCCGTAATATCTGATCCTCCTCTTGAAAATGTGTGGATCTTTCCATCCGCTCCCATTCCGTAAAATCCCGGAATCACCGCACGATTTGCATTTTCAAGACGTTTCGCGAGTACATCTTCGGTCCGTGTCAGATCAAGATTTCCTTGCTTATCAAAAAAGATCACTTCTGCCGCATCAATAAACGTGATGCCCAGATAACTGCTCATAACAATCCCATTCAGATATTCTCCTCTGGATGCCGCATAATCTCTTCCTGCCTTTTTTAAAAACTGTTCCGCGATCACCTCAAATTCTTTATCAAGAGATAACTCCAGCTGAAGTCCGTCAATGATTTCTTCATAGCGTGCTTTGATCTCGTTTAACAGTGGGAGAAATTTCTTTCCTTTCTCTGCCAGTTCATAGCAGTGGTAGAGCATGTCTGTGACTTTCGTGTCATTAATATGCCGTTTTCCCGGTGCAGATGGAACTACATAGCGTCTTGTCTGATCCGCCCGGATAATCTCTCCTACTTTTTTAAACTGAGCCGCATTTGCAAGCGAACTCCCGCCAAATTTTACTACTTTTCTCATTCGGTACCTTCCTCTCATTTATCCAAGATATTCTTCTGCAACTTCTGGTGTAAAAACAACGCCCTGGATGCCGAGCATCTTTGCCGCCTCTACATTCTCTGGTCTGTCATCAAAGAATATCGCATTCTCCGGTTTTATATTATACCTCGTCAGAAGGGTTTTGTATATCTTTTCTTCCGGTTTTATACATTTTTCTTTGTAAGAAAAAACACCTCCGTCAAAGCTATTGATAAATCCCAGTTCCTCTTTTGTCATTTCATATAATCCTTCCGAATAATTGGAAAGATAATAGATCCGGCACCCTTTTTCACGAAAATGAGCGATGAGACGATCTGTGTAAGGGAATTTATGTATGCAGCCCGCAAGTCCTTCAAATACTTGCCGCACCTCCTTCTCATTATGCGGTGCATTTTGAAGGAAGCACTGCAGCCATTCTTCTGGTGTAACAGCACCCTGGTCCCCAAGGATCCAGGCCTCACTTAAGAAAATCGCATCTGCCAACACTTGAAAAGTCTTCTCGTCAAAACAAAACTGCTTTAGATAAGATTCCCAGTCATACTCAACAAGCACTTTCCCAAGATCAAAAATCACAGTATCTATCATCTTTTTCCTCCTCTTTTTTGTATTCTTCTCATCATTTCATTTATATAAAACCATTTAAGCTCTTTCTATCTTTACACATTGAAAAAGGAGTGTTTGTAAAAACACTCCTCACTTCTGCACATATTCATTAATTATATTTACGTTTTCTAGCAGCTTCAGATTTCTTTTTACGTCTTACGCTTGGTTTTTCGTAATGTTCTCTTTTACGAATCTCCTGCTGAATACCAGCTTTTGCACAGTTTCTTTTGAATCTGCGTAAAGCGCTATCTAACGTCTCATTATCTTTTACGATTACATTTGACATAGTCTCACACCTAACCTCCCCTCCAGCCCTATATTGTGCATCATACGACTGTTCGGGTATTTTTATTGCACTACATATGATTATAGCATATTTTTTGATTTCGTCAATAGTTTCCTGCAAATTTCCGGAATGATTTTTATTACTTTTTTCTTCTTTTTTCAGACTTTTTCAAAAAAATCAACCAGTTTGCACGCATCTACTGAATCTGTTCTGCTAACACTTCTTTCGCTTTCGACAATGCTGCGTCAATTCCTTCTGGATTCTTTCCGCCAGCCTGCGCCATATTCGGACGACCTCCGCCGCCTCCACCTACAAGACCAGCAATTGCTTTGATCAGATTTCCTGCATGAGCACCTTTCTTTAACGCACCTTCTGTAGCTGTCGCCATCAGGCTAACCTTACCACCTGCTGCTGAAGCGATCACTACAACTCCTTCTCCGAGTTTTTCTTTTAACTGATCGCCAAGCTCACGAAGTCCTCCCATGTCTACATCTTCCACACGGACTGCAAGCACTTTCACTCCGCAAATCTCCTCTACCTGATTCATCACATCGCCGACAGCTTCCTGAGCCGCTTTGCTTTTTAAGCTTTCGATCTCACTGTGAAGTGACTTTGTCTCTGCGAGCAGATGACTGATTTTCTCCGCCAGATTCTCTGGTGTTGCTTTTAATAATTTTGCCGCTTCTGCAAGCTTCTGTTCCTGTGCTTTATAATAAGCAAATACACCGTCCCCAGTCAGCGCTTCAATACGGCGCACACCAGCTGCCACACCGGATTCGGACACGATCTTAAATGTTGTGATCAGACCAGTATTACTTACATGTGTTCCACCGCAAAGTTCTTTAGAGAAGTCTCCCATTGTGACAACGCGCACATCTTCTTCGTACTTTTCTCCGAAAAGTGCCATTGCACCTGTCTTTTTCGCCTCTTCCACATTCATTACTTCTGTTACGACCGGATTGTTCTTTGCGATTTCTTCATTTACAAGCGCTTCTACTGCCTCAATCTCTTCTCTTGTCATCGCAGAAAAATGTGCGAAGTCAAAACGAAGTCTGTCTGGTGTCACAAGAGAACCTTTCTGCTCCACATGAGATCCGAGTACTGTTTTTAATGCCTTCTGGAGCAGATGTGTTGCACTGTGATTCTTACATGTATTCAAGCGTTCTTTCGATCTCACCTCAAGTGTCACAGTATCTCCTGTGCGGAACATTCCCTTTGTCACACGACCGATGTGTCCGAATTTTCCTCCGAGCAGCTTGATCGTCTCTTCTACTGCGAACTCTGCATCTGCAGTATGGATGATTCCAGTATCGCCTTCCTGTCCACCCATTGTAGCATAAAACGGTGTCTTCTCTACGAAGATTGTAGCTCTCTGTCCATCTGCAACCGCTTCCGTGATCTCACTTTCTGTTGTAAGCACTGTGATCTTAGAATCACAGGACAGTGTGTCATATCCGACAAATTCGGTTGTGACAGACGGATCGATTTCATCATATACAGTCGCATCTGCACCCATATAGTTTGTCTCTTTGCGGGCTTCTCTTGCCTGGACTCTCTGTTTTTCCATTGCTACCTGGAAACCTTCCTCGTCAATTCCATAACCTTTTTCTTCCAGAATTTCTTTTGTCAGATCAAGTGGAAATCCATAAGTATCATACAGTTTAAATGCATTTTCTCCAGAAAGTACCTTTTCTCCGGCCTGATTCATCTCTTCCTGCATCACCGAGAGAATATGCAATCCCTGATCGATTGTCTTGTCAAACTTATCTTCCTCCTGCGTCAGCACATTGAAGATAAAATCTTTCTTTTCATCTAATTCCGGATACCCGTCTTTGGAACCTTCGATGACTGTCTCACTTAATTTTGCAAGGAATTTTCCTTCAATTCCAAGAAGACGGCCATGTCTTGCCGCGCGGCGGATCAGACGGCGAAGTACATACCCGCGTCCTTCGTTTGTCGGCATGATTCCATCTGAAATCATAAATGTTGCAGAGCGGATATGATCGGTGATCAGACGGATCGATACGTCCTGATCCGCATCTTTCTTGTAAGTCACGTTCGCTGCTTCACACACTTTATCACGAAGTGCTTTGACAGTATCCACATCAAAAATAGAATCTACATCCTGCACAACAGAAGCAAGACGTTCCAATCCCATACCGGTATCGATATTCTTCTGCTCTAACTCAGAATAATTTCCATGTCCATCGTTGTCAAACTGAGTGAATACATTGTTCCAAATCTCCATATATCTGTCGCATTCACATCCAACTGTACAATCCGGGCTTCCGCATCCGTATTTCTCCCCGCGGTCATAGTAGATCTCAGAACATGGACCACATGGACCAGCTCCATGCTCCCAGAAATTATCTGCTTTTCCAAACTTGAAGATACGCTCTGCCGGAATTCCCATCTCCTTGTTCCAGATCTCAAATGCTTCCTCATCATCCACATACACAGACGGATATAAGCGGTCTGCATCAAGTCCTACCACTTCTGTCAAAAATTCCCATGACCACTGGATAGCTTCTCTCTTAAAGTAATCTCCGAAAGAGAAATTTCCAAGCATCTCAAAAAATGTACCGTGGCGTGCTGTCTTTCCGACATTCTCAATATCTCCGGTACGGATACACTTCTGGCAGGTTGTCACGCGCTTGCGCGGCGGAATCTCCTGTCCTGTAAAATATGGTTTCAGCGGCGCCATTCCCGAGTTGATCAGGAGCAGACTGTTGTCATTGTGCGGCACCAGTGAAAAACTCTTCATTGCAAGATGTCCTTTGCTCTCAAAAAATTCAAGGAACATCTTTCTCAATTCATTTACTCCGTATTGTTTCATACTTTTCCTCCTAAGGCAAACTATTTCATGTCTGATCGACTTATTTGCTAAATACTTCCTAATTATAAATAGGTTTGCCTGCCTTGTCAATGAACAGACAGCAGAAAACATGCCGTTCTGATCCAGGCGGCAAAAAGATTACACTTCTGTAATAAAAAACACTGCCTATTCAACTGAGATCGCATACGCTGTCTGTCTGCGGCATTCTCTGCCGGACAGACCTGATAACTTACTGCAATCTCTCTCGTAGGCAGTGTCCTTCTCCTTTTCATTTGAAAGGGGATCTTCTTATTTTTTTTCTTTTCTGACACGCAGAGCATGTCCGGCTTTGACTCCAAGAACTGCTACTGCCATCAGAAATACCATTTTCACAACTGTGATAATAAGTTCTGCAAAAAATGCCATATTCTTCCCTCCATTCGGATCTTTCTCTCCGACTTTTCTTCTGTTATCATAACACAGCACTCTGCATTTGTAAAGCCGTGCAAAGCTTCTTCCTTCTGCTTCTAATTCAACTCGATCTCTGCCAGTTCTTTTGGAGGAAGCTTTTTAGTAGAAGTTGACACAAATTTTTTCAATTCTGCCTGTGCTTTATTCACCGGAAGATTCGTTCCCGCTCCGGCAACACATCCTCCCGGACATCCCATTCCTTCGATCAGACATCCATTCATCTTGCCTGCCTTTGCAAGTGTCAACAATTTTTTACACTCTGCAAGTCCTTCTGCATGTTCGATCTTCACATCGATATCCGGATAATACTCATTGATACACTGCTCGATCGCATTTGCGACACCACCTGCCACTGCATAGCCACGGCCGGCTCCGGTTGCATCATGGAAGGAGGATTCTCCTTCATAATTATCAAAATCAATGTCTTTCGCATCAAACATCGCCTGCAGTTCTTCAAAAGTGATCACAAAATCCACATCACTGCGCACACTTCTTCTTGATGCCTCCAATTTCTTTGACGCACACGGACCGATAAATACCACCTTTGCATTTGGATGCTTCTGTTTGATCGTCCTTGCAGTCGCAACCATCGGTGTCAATTCCTGAGAAACTTCGTCTACAAGGTCTGGGAAAAATTTCTTTGTAAGCATAGACCACGACGGGCAGCAAGATGTCAGAAGGAATGGCAACTCTCCCGTAGCTACTTTTTCCGCATAGTGATGCGCCTCTGAAACAGCTCCAATATCCGCTCCCAGTGCGACCTCATATACTTCGCTGAAGCCTAAGTCCAATAATGCAGACTTAATTTTTCTTGGTGTGACATCCGTTCCAAACTGTCCAACAAAGGCAGGTGCAATCTCTGCAATGATCTCGCCGCCTTCTCTGAGCGCTCTTCCCAACTGAAAGATCTGTGACTTATCCGAGATTGCTCCGAATGGACAGCTTACCATACACATTCCACAGGAAACACATTTCTCATTGTCAATCTTTGCTCTTCCTACTTTGTCACTGACAATCGCATTTACTCCGCATGCTCTCGCGCATGGGCGCTCTTTCTTTGCAATTGCATCGTATGGACAGGCAGACTTACATTTTCCACACTTGATACACTTTGACTGATCGATATAAGAATGTCCGTTTACCATAGAGATCGCATCTTTTGGACAGACCTCTGCACATGGATGTGCCAGACAGCCTTTACACATATTGCTGACCTCATATCCACGCTCTTCGCACGCAGCACACGCAGATGGCACAACCTGCATGAGCGGCGGCTCATAATACTTCTCAGAAATATTACTTTCTTCCACTCCTGCTGTAATATGAACCGGACGGTCTTCCGGACGCAAAGACATTCCCATCGCAAGGCGTACACGCTCACTGACAACAGCTCTCGCACGATACATACTGTCCCTATATTTTTCTCCATCCTCCGTCACAAGACGATATGGGATTTCCTCAATCTCTTCAATCAGATTCTCTGATGTTGACTCAAATGCTACTTTCGATACTTCACGGAATACTTGTCTTCTGATTTTTCTGACAGGTGTTTCTAATCCTCGCATTCCCATTCTTCTTCCTCCTTTATCTTTCCAGCATATATCCATGACATTTTTACAATGTCACAAGCTGCTTTTCCATCGGACATCGGTTCCGATACATTATTACTTTAATCATAAAAGAGTGTTAATCGTTTGTCAATGTTCTCGAATGCATTCTTTCAGATACAATGTAACTTGCTTCCACTCTCCCACTTCCATATTTGGAAGGAGATTGCTATCTTATATGAGAGGTCTTTATGCAAATACACGCTGCGCATAATAGACAGACTGCATGGCATCTTTTCCATAGAAATCGGCCCCGATCATCTCTGCATATTCCGGATTTAAAACAGCACCTCCGACCATCACTTTGCAGTCCGGACAGTGTTCCCGCAGCAATCGGATCGTCTCTTCCATGCTCACAACAGTCGTAGTCATCAGCGCGCTCAGTCCGACCAGTCTGATTCCCTCTTGTTTTGCAGTATGCACAATCACCTCCGGATCCACATCCTTTCCAAGATCGATCACATCAAAACTATAATTTTCCAACAGAACTTTCACGATATTCTTCCCGATGTCATGGATATCTCCTTTGACTGTAGCAAGGATCACTTTTCCTTTCTTCTGCTCTTTTTGTCCGCTTCGTTCCAGCACTTCTTTCAGCACGGCAAATGCTTCTTTCGCTGCCTCTGCACTCATCAGAAGCTGCGGAAGAAAGACTGTTCCCTTCTCAAATCCTTTTCCAACAACATCCAGCGCCGGGATCAACTGTTCCTGGATGATCGCAAGCGGCTCTTTTTCTCTGACGAGCTCTCTCGTAAGATGTCCCGCCTCTTCCTTTAATCCACGTTCGATCGCTGTCTGCAGTGACATTTCTCCCGCCCGGGACATCTCCTGCCCGGCCTGTGTCGGACTGCCCGCTATAGACTGTTGTTCTTCCTCGACAGTTTTACTGTACCGCTCTATATAGGAAGCACAGTTCTCATCATAGTTCATCAGCGCACAAAACGCATAATAAGAATTCATCATCTCCTCCGAGAACGGATTGAGGATTGCCGATGTAAGCCCTTGCTGCATCGCCATCGTATAAAAATGCGCATTGATCACAGGACGTTTCGGAAGTCCAAAAGATATATTGGATACGCCAAGCACCGTATTTACTTTGCATACTTCCCGCACGAGTTTCAATGCTTTCAATGTCACAAGCGCTCCTTCCGGTTCAGAACTGATCGTCATCGCAAGCACATCAACAACAATGTCTTTCCGATCGATCCCATATTTTTCCGCCTCACAGATGATTTTTTCCGCGATTGCAAGACGCCCCTCTGCCGTATCCGGGATGCCGTCTTCATCAATCGTCAGCGCAACAACGACGCCACCATACTTCTGCACCAGTGGAAACACCTGGTCCATCGACTCCTGTTTCCCATTGACAGAGTTGAGCATCGGCTTTCCATTGTAAATTCTCATCGCACGTTCCATCGCTTCCGGAAGCACCGTATCAATCTGAAGTGGAAGGCTTGTGACACTCTGAAGTTCTGTCACCACTTTTTCCATCACTGCCACTTCATCGATGTCGGGAAGTCCTACATTGACATCTAGAATATGTGCGCCTTTCTCCTGCTGCATGATCCCTTCTTTCAGGATATAGTCAAAATCTCCATCTTTCAATGCCTGTTTTAATTTCTTTTTCCCAGTTGGATTGATGCGTTCTCCAATGATGACAGGCTTTCTGCCAAAACTTATGCAGGTTCCATAAGAAGATACGAGTGTATGGTGCTTCTTTACCGGTGGAACTGCCTTCATCCCCTGACATAGTGTTGTCATCTGTCTGATATGTGCCGGTGTTGTTCCGCAGCATCCCCCTATAATGCAGGCGCCCTTCTCTACAATCCGTTTCATCGTAGAAGCAAATTCTTCCGGCATTACATCGTAGTAAGTCTGCCCGTCCCGCTGTTTCGGAAGTCCTGCATTTGGCTTTACAATCACAGGCAGCGACGTGTAAGTCAAAAGTTCCTCCAAAATCGAAAGCATCTGCTCCGGTCCCATACCACAGTTGATTCCGAGGGCATCCACACGAAGTCCTTCCAGCATCGCAACCACCGAAGGAACGTCTCCCCCCGTCAAAAGCTTTCCGCGTTCGTCAAAGATCATCGTTGCAAATACGGGAAGACTTGTGCGCTCTTTCGCCGCGAGAACTGCTGCCTTCACTTCATAAGTATCGCTCATCGTCTCAATATGAATGAGATCTGCTCCGGCTTTCTCACCATATTCCATTACTTCTGCAAATGCCTCATAGGCATCCTCAAAGGCAAGATCTCCCATCGGCTTTAACAACTTTCCGGTCGGTCCAATATCCAGACCCACATAGATTTCTCTGCCATCTTTGACACCACGCCGTGCCGCCTCCCGCACATTTTCCACAGCTCTGGCGACAACCTCCTGCAAAGGACAGTCTTCACTGTGAAACTTCAACGCATTCGCGCCAAAAGTATTGGTCAGTACAATATCGCTTCCCGCCTCAAAATAATTCTGGTGGATCGCAATGACTTCTTCCGGTCTTTTTAAGTTCCAGCTCTCTGGAAGTTCTCCCGGCTGTAACCCTTTCTCCTGTAACAATGTGCCCATTCCTCCATCGAGAAACAGTAATTCTTTTCCCAAACGTTCTAACAGCATCCTCTAACTACTCCTTCTGTATAAACAATCCTTCTTCTCACACGCCTCACATCCTTTGATATGGCATGGCTGTTGTTCTGTGCTGGCTCCGATCACTGCGGTGACAGATTTTGTCGGTGTCATCATCCCGCCTCCTGTGAGGGTAAGACCGATCGTCTTCGCACAGTCTAACATCCGCATCAGTGTCTCCTGACAGGAAATTGAGAAATCTCCGTATCCCGGACTAAACCGCGGGCGCAGATACCTTCCCTGTCTCTGATACTCTTCTGCGATTTTCTTTTGACAGTCATCACAATACTCTTCCAATTCCGCAGCAGCACATGCCTGACCGACAACTGCCTTCGCCATATCTGTCAGAGAGTATCTCCGGATCCATCTGTCCACCTCCGTCCCAAGCGTCGCCCCAAACAAAACAATCTGATCACATCCCGTAAGATTTTTTGAGAGGTTTTTGCTTGTGACTGTCCATCCGCCAATTTCTATCTGATCCGCTCCTTTGACCTGCAAATCAAAAATGCGATAGACTGACTTCGCACATTTTATCTGATCAAGTTCTCTAAAAACTTCTGTGATCAGTGCAAATGTTCCATCATCTACCGCATGTCTTCCATAGCCAAGATAGCGGATTGCTTCCTTTATCCGCATTTCCATCGGCATTACCTCAAAATCTCTGACAGATTTGTCATAATCGCTGCCGCCACTTCCGGCTTATTCATTGAGTAAATATGGATGTGATCAATTCCGTTGGCGATCAGATCAATGATCTGGTCTGTCGCATAAGCGATTCCCGCCTGCTTCATCGCTTCCGGCTTCTCCCCGAAACGGTCTAAGATCGCATGGAACCGCTGCGGCAGAACCGTTCCGGATAATTTGCAGATTCTTGTCATCTGTCTGCTGTTTGTGACAGGCATGATTCCCGGGAGTACCGGAACAGTGATCCCTTTTTCCCGAATACGATAGAGGAAGTTATAGAGAATCGCATTGTCAAAAAACATCTGCGTTGTAAGAAAATCCACTCCACAGTCTACCTTCTGCTTCAGATAAGCGATGTCATCTTCTTTGTGTTCATTTTCCACATGACCCTCTGGATAACATGCCGCCCCAATGCAAAAATCGCCCTGCTTTTTAATCTCTCGGATCAGTTCATATGCGTAATGATACTGGTCTGTCTCCGGAAATTCCAGACCTTCCGGAATATCTCCGCGCAGTGCCAGGATATTTTCAATCCCCTCCGCCTTTAATCGGTCTACCACCGACAATACTTCCTCTTTTGTCGAAGAAGCACAGGTCAGATGCGCCAGGCTGGTCACACCCATTTTCTTTTGAATATCCGAGGCAATCTGTACAGTATTCTTGCTCGTTCCGCCTCCTGCGCCGTAAGTGACGCTGATGAACGCAGGTGCAAGCTTCGCGATCTGCTCTGTGGCGCTTAAAACGGCCTCAATTCCTGCATCCGTCTTTGGTGGAAAAATCTCAAATGAAATATGTATTTTGTTCTCCTGTAATTTATCTATAATCTTCATCTTCTCGTAATCTCCTTAGCTGCAATATTCTCATGCTGTTATTTTGGGTGTGCCTTAGATCAAATCATCGTACAACTGCTCATACTGTTTTGCAGAATTATCCCAGGAAAAATCCTGCTGCATTGCATGTTCTACAATCTTATTCCAATCTCTCTTCTTATCATAATAAATATGTTCTGCATAACGTATGATGTCCATCATCTCATGTGCATTGTAGTTTGCAAAACTGAATCCGGTTCCGGTCTTGTCAAATTCATTGTACGGAACCACCGTATCTTTCAGTCCTCCCGTCTCTCGCACGATCGGAAGTGTTCCGTAGCGCAGACTCATCAGCTGACTTAATCCACATGGTTCAAATAGTGATGGCATTAAAAACGCATCGCACGATGCATAGATCTTATGTGACAATGCTTCTGAATAATAAATATTCGCCGAAACTTTTCCCTGATACTTCCATGCAAAATGGCGGAACATATTCTCATAGCGTTCTTCTCCGGTTCCAAGTACGACAAGCTGGATATTCTCCTGACATAACTCATCCATCATGTAGGCAATCAGATCCAATCCTTTCTGGTCTGTCAGTCTTGATACGATTCCGATCATCATGGTCTTTGCGTTTTTCTCCAGTCCAAGTTCTTCCTGAAGCGCCAGTTTATTTTTCGCTTTCTCTTTGCGGAAATTTTCCACCGAGAAGTTATTCGTAATCAATTCATCTGTCTTTGGATTATAGACATCATAATCTATTCCGTTCACGATTCCCTGCAGGCAGTTTGCCCGTGCACGCATCAGCCCATCAAGATTCTCTCCATAAAACGGCATCTTGATCTCCTCTGCATAAGAGTTACTCACCGTTGTAATGCGATCTGCATAGACAATTCCGCCTTTCAGATAATTGGCATCCTTGTATGCTTCAAGCTTATCCGGAACAAAATAGTAATCCGGCAATCCTGTGATATCCCTCACCGTCTTTGTATCCCACGTTCCCTGGAATTTCAGATTATGTATCGTCATGATCGTCTTAATGTTCCGATAGTATTCATTAGAATATCGGAAATTATCAAGATAAATCGGGATCAACCCGGTCTGCCAGTCATGGCAATGAATGATATCCGGCCGGAAATCGATTATCGGAAGCGTACTTAAAACTGCCTTGGAGAAAAAGGCAAATTTCTCAATGTCTTCATAGATATTGCCATAAGGGGCAAACCCATTAAAATAAAATTCATTGTCAATAAAATAAAATGTCACGCCATCGTGCACATATTCCAACACACCGACATACTGTGTTCTCCAGTTCAAGTCCATATAAAAATGAGTCCGATACTCTAATTTTTCTTTCCACTCTTCTTTCATACACATATATTTTGGAAGCATGACTCTGACATCATACTTCTCTTTGTCAAAGTATTTCGGCAGCGAACCTACAACATCTGCAAGTCCCCCAGTCTTGATAAACGGCACACACTCTGACGCTGCGAACAAAATCCTTTTCATATGATTCCCTCCAAACTTTTTACTTTCTGTTATTATATCGTATTTTCAGAAAAATGAAAAGACATAAGATAGAACTGAGTCCTTTTTATTCCACAAGCTGCCTGCGTCTTCCTCTCAGGCGGATAGTATCCGCAAGAAGTGCGATAAATTCCGAGTTAGTCGGTTTCCCCTTTCCGCTGCTGACCGTATATCCAAACATTTCATCGATCGTCTCCAATTTCCCCCTCGTCCATGCCACCTCAATCGCATGGCGGATCGCCCGCTCTACCCGGCTTGATGTTGTCTGATTTTTCTTCGCAACAGTCGGATAGAGGATTTTTGTGATTGCATTTAGCACATCCATATCTTCCACAGCCATTATGATCGCATCCCGCAGATAATGATATCCTTTGATATGTGCAGGAATCCCGATCTCGTGAATCATATCGGTTACTTCCTCCTCAAGATCATACTCCGGCAGATCTTTCCTGCTGCTTTCCAGTTCCCGGTCCGGGGCTGCCGGGCGGTAAACTCGATTCACATGTTTGATCTTATCTAACAGCATCCGGTTGTTAAATGGCTTCATAATATAGTAATTCGCTCCTTTTTCAAAGGCATCTTCTGTCATTTGTTCCTGTCCGACAGCTGTCACAACGATAAAACTCGGATGCTTTTTGATTTTTTTATCTGTGTTGATCTGTTCCATCACACTCAATCCGTCCATTTTCGGCATGATCAGATCCAAAAGGACGACATCCGGCTGTTTTTGTTCTATAATTTTGCACATATCCTCCCCATTGTTCGCTTTTCCAACCAGCGTCAGTTCCTTGTCCCGATCGATCAGTTCCCCAAGAAGATCCAACATTCTCTCATTATCGTCAGCAATAGCTACATTCAGTTTTCCCATGGCTACATCCTCCTTCAATTTCTGCCTTCATTCCACAGCATTCATTATAGACTTGCCACAGGTGGCGAATCAAGAAAAAGGGTTCCTCATTATTCGACAGTCCTGTCAGGATTTTACATGTTCCAACATATTTTCGATAAAAATGCCATAGCCTTTCTTCGCATCCTGCACAAACACATGAGTTACCGCTCCAATGATCTTGTCATTCTGGATGATCGGGCTTCCGCTCATCCCCTGGATAATCCCGCCCGTCTTCTCAAGAAGTTCTTTATCTGTCACTTCCAACACGATCCCCTTATTGACTTCCCGCTCCGAGAGATCCACTTTCAATATATTGACATCATATTCTCTGACAACACCATCTACACAGCACCTGATTTTTGCCGGTCCTCTTTGGATCTCTGCCTTTCTCCCTGCTTTCAGCGGTGTCTGATCCGCAAATAATTCATGGATCCGGTCTACCGTACCGAATATTCCCGCATCTGTATTTTCCGTGATCTCCCCGAGAATATTATATCGATTGTACACGATCACGCCTTCCATCCCGCCTGGACTTCCATCCTCCCCTTTTTGGATTGCACTGATACTTGTTTCATAGAGACTTCCTTTGGCGATTTCCAAAAGCTCATTGGTATCTACATCGTGGATTCCATGCCCAAGTGCACCAAACTGACTATTTCCATTTAAGAAAGTCACTGTGCCAAGTCCCTGGGCATTGTCCCTCACCCAGATTCCGAGACGATATTCTTCCTCACTGCTTTCCACTGCCTTCAGCCGCACATCTACGGGCTGGTCTTTTCTGCGAAGATGAAGCACAACATTTTCATCATCAAGCTTTTTTACTGCCGCAATCAATTCTTTTTTGTTTGTGATCACCTCATCATTGATCCCTGTAATATAATCTCCCTGTCGAACGATATGATCTGCCGGTTTATATTTATCTCCATCTGTTCCCTCGATTGCATCTGTTCCCAGCACCATCACACCGTTCGTCTCCATATATATCCCAATTGGCATTCCCCCGGGAATCAGATATTCCTCGCTGATTTCCTCCGTACTCACTTCTCTTTTCTGCGAGATTGTCTGATATTTTACGATGCAGGCGCCGCCGCCTACCAGCACCGTGAACAGAAGAAGGATCATCAGACTCCTCCGATACCAGTATTTTCTCACACTTCATTCCTCCCAACATAAAAAGATTGCACGACTGTACATTCCTCACAGTATATTTTTTCTTCCGCAAGATTCCAAAACCTTCCTTTGGAAAAAAATAAGACAGACACTTTCATGTCTGCCTTAGTATATGGAATTTTATCTGATTCACTCTGATTTTCTTTTGGAAAGTTCTGCCATTTTTTTCAATTCAACAGCGCTTTGCCGGATCGACTCTGTCACTGCAGATCCTCCGAGCAATCTGGAAAGTTCTGCCACAGACTCTTCCTCCGTCAACTCATTGATCGCAGTCTTTGTCACCCCATCCTGTACCGTCTTCTCGATCACATAATGGGCATCTGCCATCGCTGCAATCTGCGCAAGGTGTGTAATACAAATGACCTGATACTCTTTTGCAAGCATTCCCATCTTCTCTGCAACTTTTCCAGCAGTAATCCCACTGATTCCAGTGTCAATCTCGTCAAAGATCAATGTAGCAATCTCTTCTCGATATGCGAGAACTGTTTTGATCACAAGCATGATCCTCGACAATTCTCCTCCGGATGCCACCATGCCCAGTGGCCGCAGCGGCTCTCCAGGATTCATCGACACAAGAAATTCTGGCTCATCGATCCCATCTTCCCTGCATTCCAAAAGTCTGGTAAACTTCATTTCAAACTGCACATCGAGGAAATTTAAATCTTTCAGGCCGAGCCGGATCCTCTCCACAAAAATCTGTGCCTGTTTTTGTCGAATCTCCGACAGTTCTTCCGCAAGAACTTCCAGTTTTCTACAGGATTCCTCATATTTTTTTTGGAGGGATGCAATATAATTTTCATAGTCATGAAGCTTTTCCAGCTTTTCCTCCACCTGACCGGCGTATTTTTCGATCTCTTCCACAGAATTTCCATACTTGGATTTCAAACGATTGATCTCGTTGAGCCTGATCTCCACCTCCTGGAATTCTTCCGGGGAAAATTCTACAGAGTTTCTCGCCGCAGAAAGTTCATGGTTAAAATCATTTAACAGATTCTCTATCTCTGACAACTGCTCATACAAACTTTCTGCCAGTGGATCACAGCCGGAAATTTCCTGAAAAATACGAACTGCCCGGCTAATGCAGTCTGCAGCATTTCCTCCGCCATTGTCACTTGTATAAGCATAAGCTTCCTCCATATGCTCCGCCATCCGTCTCCCGGTCAGCATCCGCTTATACTGTTCCTCCAACAAATCATCTTCACCAGGTTTTAACTCTGCCTTTGTGATCTCCTCCAGCTCAAAAGAAAGAAAATCTTCCTCTCTCCTCCTGCTGTCCTCATCTTTGATCGCAAGTGCAAGTTCTTTTTCGTTCGCCTTGCAGCTGTTCCATGCCTCTTTGACCTTATCTTTCAGATCTCCGATCTCTTCTCTTGCAAACAAGTCTAAAAAAGCAAGATGATTCTTCCGGTGGATCAATGTCTGATGCTCATGCTGTCCGTGAATGTCGATCAGAATCGTCGCCACATCTTTTAGAATCCGTGTTGTTACTGTTTCCCCATTGATCTTGCTGACACTTCGTCCATCCATCAGTTTTCTGCTTAAGATCAATTGTCCCTCTTCCGGATAAATATCAAGTGCTCTCAGCTGTGCCTCCTGGGACGGATGTTCCACAGTAAATACCAGTTCTACTAATCCGTAAGCAGCTCCTTTTCGCAGCATCTCAGCAGAATACTTCCCGCCAAGTGCCAGTCCGATAGAGCCTAAAATAATTGATTTTCCGGCACCGGTCTCTCCTGTCAGAATGTTAAATCCTTTTTTAAATTCTACTTCGATCTCATCGATCAGCGCCAGGTTCTTTACATGTAAATTTTGTAACATCTGTTTCTCCTGCCGTTACAATACAATTTTTCTTATTTTTTCCATCACAATTTTCGTCTCTTCTGTGCTGCGGACTGCACACATGATCGTATCATCTCCCGCAATACAGCCGACGACTTCGTACCACTGCATCGAATCAATGGATGCGGCGACCGCCATCGCCATTCCGGATACGGTTTTGACTACCAGTATATTTTGCGCCATCTCCATCGAAACATACCCGTCTTTTAGGATCCGCATGTATTTTTCCTTCATATCCTTTTCCGGAACCTGAAGGATCACATACTTCTGTTTTCCATTTTCCCCCGCAACTTTCGTAAGCCGCAGATCACGGATATCTCTTGAAACAGTCGCCTGCGTCACTTGAAAACCTGCTTTGTTCAGCTGTTCTGCCAGCTCTTCCTGGGTCTCAATATTATACTGGTTGATTAATTCTACAATCTTTGCATGCCGACTTACTTTCATCTTATTTAATTTCCTTTCATTTTCTTGCGCAGCGTCTCCAGAAAACTCTCCTCACTCAGCTTTAAAAGTTTGGCAGTCTTTTCAGAACGGCTGATCGTAATACGGTCCCCTGTATAGACCGGAATCACATCCGCTCCGTCAAACGTCACGCTCGCCTCCTCAACCGTATCTCCTTTTCCTTTTCCGATCTCGATCACGATCTCGTCTTCCGCCGAAAGTACGATACTGCTTGTATTTAAAGCGTGTGAACAGATCGGTGTGATCACAAACATCTCTGCCGTCGGTTCCACGATCGGTCCGCCCGCTGACAGGTTGTACGCGGTAGAGCCTGTCGGCGTCGAGATGATCACTCCATCTGCCTGGTAAGAATTTAAAAGCTGTCCATTGACATAAATATTGAAATGGATCACACGGATACTTCCGGCACGCGCCACAACAATATCGTTGAGCGCGATATCTTCCTTTCTTCCTTCAAGCTTTCCCTGCAACATCATCCGGCGTTCCGGAAGAAACGCCCCGCAAAACAGCTTTTCCAGACTTTCTTCGATCTTCGGAAGTTCAATCTCTGTCAAATATCCGAGTGTCCCCATATTCACTCCGATCAACGGAAGATGCTTGTTCCTCAATTCCCTGACCGCCTGGATCAACGTTCCGTCTCCTCCCAGCGTCAGGACACAGTCTGTCTCTTTTGGAATCTGGTCTGCAAGGAGATTGCCCTCTTCATCTCGCTCACATAAGATACAAGTTCTGCCGCGCTTTTCTATATAATCTTGTATCTGCCTTGTCACCTCATAATTTTCATCTTTACTGTAATTCGTAATGATGTAAAACGTTTCCATAACGTACCTCTCTCGCTTTTATTTTGCCAGCGCCTCAAACGCTGCCTCCACTACCTGATACAGTGCATCCTCCATATCCGGCAGATTGCTTCCCACTTCGCTTTTCTTTAAATGTACCAGATATTCAATATTTCCCTCCGGTCCTTTGATCGGCGAAAATTCAATGCCGAGAATCTGAAATCCGATCGATGCCGCATAGGAAGTGACCAGTTCGATCACCTCGTGGTGAGTACTCTTCTCGCGGACAACCCCCTTCTTCCCTACTTTCTCTCTTCCGGCCTCAAACTGTGGCTTGATCAGGGCAACAATCTCCCCATCCGGTTTTAAATAGTTGCGGATCGGTTCCAGCACTTTTGTCAGCGAGATAAAAGACACATCAATGGAAGAAAAATCAATTTCCTCTCCAAGATCTTCCGGTGTCACATACCGGATATTTGTCTTCTCCATACATACAACCCGGTCATCTTGTCTGAGTTTCCACGCAAGCTGTCCTCTCCCTACATCGATCGCAAACACCTTTCTCGCACCATTCTGGAGCATACAGTCTGTAAATCCCCCTGTAGAAGAACCAACATCCGTGCAGACTTTTCCTTCCAGATCTACATCAAAATTGGCGATTGCTTTCTCAAGCTTTAATCCGCCGCGGCTGACATACGGCATTGTGTGCCCCTTGATCTCGATCTGAACCTCATCTGAGAAAGTTGTTCCCGCCTTGTCCTCCCGCTGTCCTTCTACAAATACATTGCCGGACATGATGATCGCCTTCGCCTTCTCTCTTGACTCTGCAAGATTCCGCTTTACAAGTAATACATCTAAACGCTCTTTCATCTATTTCTACTCCTGCTGTCTTTTCTGGTACACGGACAGGATCCGCTCTGTGATCGTATCCGCATCCAGCATTACTTCTTTTCTTAATACTTCTATATTTCCATGTTCCACATACTCATCTGGAATTCCGAAGGACTCTACCTGAACGGGAAGTCTTTTCTTCTCCACATAGGCAAGCACCTGAGCTCCATATCCTCCGGCCAGTACATTTTCCTCAATCGTCACGTAAAGTGTATGTAACTTAGAAAGTTCCTCCAAAAGTTTTTCATCCACCGGCTTGACAAATCGACTGTTGACCAGTGTGCTTTGAATTCCTCTCTCTCTTAAGGAATCACTCACCTGCAAGGCCGTCTCCATCATATGTCCGACACTGAGAAGAACTATTCCTTCTCCCGTTTGGATCACTTCACTCTTTCCATATTCGATCGGCGCGCGGAACTCTTCCAGTCCGGTATACGCTGTTCCTCTTGGATAACGGACTGCGACCGGCCCCGGATACTGGATTGCAAAACGGAGCATATCCGCAAGTTCCCACTTATTTTTCGGCGCCATCACCGTCATATTTGGGATTGTCGATAAAAATGACAAGTCAAACACACCCTGGTGCGTCTCTCCATCACTCCCCACAAGCCCTGCGCGGTCGATTGCAAATACAACCGGGAGATTCTGCAGGCAGACGTCATGGATCAGCTGGTCATACGCCCGCTGTAAAAAAGAGGAATAGATTGCAACCACCGGCTTAAGCCCTGCCGCTGCAAGTCCCGCCGCAAATGTCACTGCGTGTTCTTCTGCAATTCCCACATCAAAAAATCGATCCCGGTAGGTTTTGGAAAATGGAACCAATCCTGTCCCGCCTGCCATCGCTGCGGTGATCGCCACCAGCTTTGGCTCCTTCTTCGCCTCTCGGTAGATCACTTTGGAAAAGACATCGGTGTAAGAATCTTCCCCTGCTTTTTCCTTTGCCTGTCCGGTCTCAATATCAAACGGACCTGTCCCATGAAACTGGGACGGATATTTCTCCGCCGGGAGATATCCTTTTCCTTTTGTTGTAATCACATGTACCAATACGGCATTCTGAAGTTTCTCTGCTTCTCTAAAAGCCCGGCACAATGCCTTGAGATCGTGTCCGTCCACCGGGCCAAGATAGGTGATCCCCATATCTTCAAAAAACATTCCCGGAACAAACAGCTGCTTGATTCCACTCTTCGCTTTCCGAATATGTCCTGTCACTCTCGCTCCAATATACGGCAGCTTCCCTAATGCCGCCTCCACACCCTTTTTCAGTCCGGTGTAAGCACTCGCTGTTCGAAGACCATCCAAATACTTCGACATGCCTCCCACATTTTCTGAGATAGACATATTGTTGTCATTGAGCACAATAATAAAATTACTCTTTAATCCTGCCGCATTGTTGAGTGCTTCATATGCCATCCCGCCGGTCATGGCGCCATCCCCGATAACAGAGATGACTTTATGATCTTGTCCTAGGATCTCCCGTGCCTCTACATACCCAAGTCCTGCCGAGATGGATGTGGAACTGTGCCCGGTATCAAACGCATCACAATCGCTTTCTTTCCGCTTTGGGAACCCGCTCATCCCACCATATTTCCGCAGATCATCAAACCCGGCTTTTCTGCCGGTAAGCAGTTTGTGCGTATACGCCTGATGCCCCACATCCCAGATAATTTTATCCTCCGGCAGGTCAAAAATCAGGTGCATCGCCATCGTCAGTTCTACTACGCCAAGATTAGAAGCCAGATGTCCGCCAGTCACACTGATTTTCTCGATCAGAAAATCCCGGATCTCCTGGGCAAGCACTTCAAGCTCCTCCGGCTTTAATTTTTTTATATCATTTGCTTTCTGAATTTTTTCCAGTACCATAGGCACTCCCTCTATTTCTCCCGATGTATCAACTCCTGCAAGAGCTGCTCCAGATAGGCATTCTCTCTCTGCAGACTCCTTAACAGAGCAATCGCCTCCTCAGAAATCTGTTCTACATCCTTTTTTGCTTTCTCTAATCCGAAGAGCGTCACATAAGTCGTCTTCTCATTCTTCTGATCGCTGAAAACTGGTTTGCCGAGCACTTCTTCTGTACTTGTAACATCAAGAATGTCATCCTGAATCTGAAATGCGATCCCAATCTTCTTTGCGACCTGCTCGATCACTGCAACCTCCTCTTCTTCTGCTCCCGCCAGAATCGCACCGATCATCATGGCACTTTCTAAAAGCGCTCCTGTCTTCAGCTCATAAATAAAAGAAAGTATATCTTCTGTGATATTCTTTCCAGAAGCACTGACATCTACGACCTGGCCTCCGATCATCCCGTAGATACCTGCTTTCTTTGCAAGCACCTGAAGTGCTTTCCCGATCCGGATCGCCTCCTCCGGCGCTTCCTCAAATGCGGTGCATGCTGTCTCAAACGCATAGTTTAACAATGCATCTCCGGCAAGGATCCCCATGTCTTCCCCGTATACGATGTGTGTCGTCTTCCTTCCTCTCCGGTAATCATCATCATCCATCGCCGGAAGATCATCGTGTACGAGCGAATAAGTATGGATCATCTCGATTGCCGCCATGAACGGTCTGACGGTCTTTGCGGCACCTCCAAACATCCGGAAGGTCTCCCAAAGAAGCATCGGACGGAGTCTTTTCCCTCCTGCCATCAGACTGTATTCCATCGCCTCCATGATGACCTGCTGCTTTCCTTCCTGCACAGGAAGATACTCCTTTAGGATCTGTTCGATCTCCTCTGTTTTCTTTCTTTTCTCGTCTCTAAAATTCATGGCATTCTCCATTTTCTTCTAATATCTGTATCTGTTTCTCCACTGTATCGATCTTGTCATTGCATGACTTCAAGAGTTCTATTCCTCTGTGATAAAGTGAAAAAGACTGTTCCAAAGAAAGTCCCGGCTCTTCCATCTGCCGCATCATTCCATCCAGTTCCTGAAACAGTTCCTCCAGTGTTCTATTCTCTTTGACTGTGCTTTCCGCCATCTTCTGCCTCCTTTTCCACTTCCGTCACCTGTGCGCGTATCGTTCCGTCTGTCACTTTAATGGAAAGGATTTCGCCTGGGCAGACATCTTCGATTTTTCGAATATTGACTCCAATCTCATTCTGCACATAAGAAAATCCCTGTCCCAATTTTCTGACCGGAGAAAGTCCGTTGAGACGCTCTGCGCGCACAGACAGACCGTGTTTTGCTTCCTTTAACCGCTCCTGCATCTTCTGCCTAAACCGTTCTTCCAAATCCACTGCCTGTTGCCGTTTCTCATTTAGCTTCACCTGCGGATGCAGGTAAGAAAGCCTCTGGGCCCGCTGCATAACCTGATTTCGCTTCTCTTCCACCGCGTGCGAAAGTGCACGTTTTAGCTTCCTTTCCGTCTCATCCAAATATACGCGGACAACATCGTATTCATAAACCGCAAGTTCCGCAGCAGCAGAAGGTGTCGGCGCACGAAGATCTGCTACATAGTCAGCGATTGTTGTGTCGGTCTCATGTCCCACCGCCGAAATGACCGGAGTCTGACATGCAAAAATCGCCCGGGCAACAATCTCCTCATTAAATGCCCAGAGATCCTCGATCGAACCGCCGCCTCTTCCTACAATGATCACATCTACGCCGAATGCATCCATTCTTCGTATCCCGTCTGCAATGCTTTCTGCAGCGTCTTCTCCCTGCACAAGTGCAGGGCACAAATACAGCTGCACATAAGGATTCCTCCTGGATGCAATATGAATGATATCCCGGATTGCCGCCCCTGTAGGCGCTGTTACAATACCAACCGTGCTGGCAAATGGAGGAATCGGCCGCTTATATTCCTGCTCAAACATCCCCATCTCTTCCAATTCCTGCTTCAGCTTCTCAAACTTCTCATATAGCAATCCAGCCCCATCTAAGATGACCTCTTTCGCATAGAGTTGATATCTGCCGTCGCGCTCATAGACATTGACACTTCCAAGAACGATGACTTGCTGCCCTTCTCGCATCCGAAAAGCAAGACCGCCTCTCTGTCCGGCAAACATCACGCAGGCGATCGTCCCCGTCTCATCCTTGAGAGAAAAATAAATATGTCCGGAAGTGTGATATTTGCAGTTTGACACTTCTCCTTTCACATAGATGCGTCCAAGCATGAAATCTTGTGTAAACATATTCTTAATGTAAGAATTGACTTGACCGACGGAATATACACTGCGCATGGCACTACCTCGAATTGACGATCTTTCCAAGAACTCCGTTGATGAAAGACGGACTCTCTTCACCACCATATCGCTTCGCCAGTTCTACTGCCTCGTTGATCGCAACCCCCTGCGGCACTTCCTCATCCCACTCAATCTCATAAACTGCAAGACGAAGAATAGTCAGGTCTACTTTTCCCATTCGGGATGTCTTCCATCCTGTCACGGAAGCATTGATCTTCTCATCGATCATCTCCACCTTCTCCGCAATTGCGGCATATTTTATGCGAATGTATTCTTTCTCTGTGTCCTTTGCCGATTCCAGCTCTTCCAGATAAAGTGCAAGCTGCTCTTCCATCTCTTCCTTCGGTTGAAACTCGATGCGGAATAATATTCTAAAAATGTGTTCTCTAAGTTCTGATCTTCCCATTGTATACCTCACTGTCTGTTTTTTCAAAGGTTATCTCTTCGATAGGCTCTATTATACTACATAACCTTCCATATTGCAAAATAGAATTCAGCACACGAAAAGAGATTATGAAAAACCTTTCATAATCTCCCTGTGAGCCGTGATTTTTTCAAATCTATTCTTCACCCATGTCTACACCCGCAATACGGATATTGACATCCGCAACGGTAAGCCCGGTCATATTCTCCACCGCCGCTTTGACTTTCTCCTGAATCTTTGCTGACACATCCATGATGTTATAGCCATATTTCAGGACAAGTGCCAGAGATACTGTCACGATTCCTTCCAGTACATCCACCTTCACGCCTCTGGATAAATTCTTCATTCCCAGTCGTGCGATCAGGTCATTTGTGATATTTCCTGCCATGGAAGCAACCCCTTCTACCTCTGTGGCTGCCAGAGCTGCAATGATCGCAACTACTTCATCGGCGATCTTTACTTCCCCGAGATTCGGATCCTGATGTATCGTATACGTATTTCTTTCGTCTTTTACCATTTCTAAAACCTCCTGTCTGGTTTGCTGTCTGTTGTAGTTATTATAACAAATTTCTCATTATTTGCAAACAAAAAACTTTAAGAACGGCCAAATTCAGACAGAACGAGTCCCTCGTTTCGATCCAGTGTCATACGGATGCTCCAACTATTGACAAACAGAAGAAGCGGACGATCCTTTAAGTCCTTGATCTTCTTCATGTCAGAAGTTCCGATTACTTTATCAAGATCAATGTCTGTATTCTCAATCCAGCGGATGTGCTCATATGGAAGCTGATCCATGCGGATCTCCACATTGTATTCATTTTCCAGACGGTATTTTAATACGTCAAACTGAAGCACACCGACAACTCCGACGATAATTTCTTCCATCCCGGTGTTGTACTCCTGAAAAATCTGGATCGCACCTTCCTGAGCAATCTGATTAATTCCTTTGATAAACTGCTTACGCTTCATCGTATCCACCTGACGTACTCTGGCAAAATGTTCCGGTGCAAAGGTCGGAATTCCCTCATAGCAGAACCGCTCTGCTGAAGTCGTAAGAGTATCCCCGATCGAGAAGATTCCCGGATCAAACACACCGATGATATCTCCTCCGCAAGCCTTCTCTACCATCTTCCGCTCACTTGCCATCATCTGCTGCGGCTGAGAAAGACGCACCTTTCTTCCTCCCTGCATGTGATATACTTCCATGCCCGCCTCAAACTCACCGGAACAGATCCGCATGAACGCAATACGGTCACGATGCGCCTTGTTCATATTTGCCTGGATCTTGAAGACAAATGCAGAGAAATCCTTCTCAGTCATCGGGTCAATCTCTCCTTTATCTGACTTTCTCGGAAGCGGCGAAGAAGTCATAGAAAGGAAATGCTGCAAAAATGTCTCCACGCCGAAGTTCGTGAGCGCAGAGCCGAAAAATACCGGAGAAAGTTCTCCCTTGCTTACCAGTTCCTGGTCAAACTCAGCACTTGCTCCGTCTAACAGTTCCACTTCTTCCTCCAAAAGAGAAAGTGCATCTTCCTCGATCAGTGTACTCAGCTCCGGATCATCCAATGAAATTTTCTTCACTTCTCCCATTTTTGTTCCCTTTTGTGTGTCTGAGAACAGTTCAATTTCCCGATGTTCTCTGTCATAGACACCTTTAAATGCCTTCCCGGAACCGATTGGCCAGTTGACCGGACAGGTTGCAATCCCCAATTCTTTCTCGATGTCATCCAGCAATTCAAACGTATCTCTCGCCTCACGATCCATCTTATTGATAAAGGTAAAGATCGGGATATGACGCATTACACAGACTTTAAATAGCTTTCTCGTCTGCGCCTCCACACCTTTGGATGCATCGATCACCATCACCGCAGAATCCGCAGCCATCAGTGTACGATAAGTATCCTCCGAGAAGTCCTGATGTCCCGGTGTATCCAGAATGTTAATGCAATATCCATCGTAGTTAAACTGAAGCACGGAGGAAGTCACTGAGATTCCTCTCTCTTTCTCAATCTCCATCCAGTCTGATACTGCATGTTTTGCGGTCGCTTTCCCTTTGACAGATCCTGCCTGATTGATCGCGCCGCCGTATAATAAAAATTTCTCGGTCAATGTCGTCTTACCGGCATCGGGATGAGAAATAATCGCAAATGTTCTTCGTTTCTTTATTTCATTCGTAATATTTGACATAATGTTCTCCTGCTTTGCTTTTTTTCAACGTTTCTATTATAGCAACTCTTTTTTTGTTTATCAACAAAAACTATTTTTCTTCTGCCTTTGCCTCTTCTTCCCCACTATGTATCGGTGTGATCACGATATTCTGCGGGGCAATCCCTGTTTTTCTTGTGACGATATCTTCAATCTGTGCACGATTAGCATCTGTCAGATCTGCGTTGCTTACAACCACATCTGCACTGTCCACCGTCAGATTGACGACCGTCTCTGAAAATCCCTTCGATGCAAGAAGTGTCTCCACTGCCACTTCCTTCTCAGACAGATCCGTCAACTGGATCATCTCATTGACTGCCTGCTGCTTCTGCTCTTCACCGATCTCCGCATTATCAATGATCGCCTGAAGCGTCTCCTTATTCTTTGCGCGCACTTGTTCTCTGGAAACTTTTGCCTCCGCTACTACTTTATTCGCCTCCCCGCTTGTAAGTACTGCCTCCCCCGGTGTTCCATCTACCGAATCCTCCAGCGCTGCCTCCTTGTCTGTACTCTCAATATCTCCTGCCGTCTCAGCCAGCTCCTGCTCAGAGATATCAAGCAATTCTTTGTTCGCCAGTTCTCCGCTCGTCTCCTTCCCTTCTGCTCCTCCAAACAGCTTTCCGGAATAGTTCAAGTATCCCGCCACCGCGATCATAACTGCCAGTGTTGCAATGATTACCTGATTCTTCTTAAATAGTTTTTTCAAAATGAACCCTCCTTCTTTGAATCACTCTGCTTCATTATTTTAATTTTATGCGTTTCGATACCAAATAATGCCTGCACTGCCTCCGTGATTTCCTTTCGCACGACGGCATCATCCCCTCCGGCTGCACTTACAAGCACTCCTTCCACCTGAGGGTGTACTTCCTTTCGCACATACGGTGTATGCGCTCCTTGCGCAGTATCTTCAAACACTGTTTCCTCTCGTCTTGCAGACTCGCTTTTCTCCAAATCTTTCTCCACGACTTTCTCTGCCGATGTGCGAAACGTAATCATCACCCGCACCTTTCCCACACCTTCGGTCCGTTTTAAAATATCTTCCAATTCTCGCTCCATCGTTTCCCGATACGTATCCAAATCCGTCGTCTTTCTATCATCTGCCTCACTCGTTCCTTCTTTTTCCAAGCTTTCACCCGGTTTCGGAGTCGGAATTGCAATGATCACAAGAAGGATCCCGACAAGAAGCACGACCAGCAGTTGATGTTTCTTCGGAAATCCTTCTGGAAATTTCCAGTCCCACCGTTCCCTATTCACTGTACTCTTCCCCTCCTTCTTTTTCTCTTTCCTCAGCGATTTCTTCTTCCTGCATTCTGTCTTGTTGTGGATTGTTGCCGCCATAGTCTTTTGGAAGATAATCTTCCGGGCAGATTTCCTTAAGGTACTTTGTCTGCTCCTCGATCTTTCGCAATTCCTCCTCATAAGTATGCTTCTGAAACACTTCTTCAAAAGTTTTTTCCATTCCGGCAACCTTTAGCAGCGGACTGATCACAAGCAAGATCAATAAAAGTCCTGTGAAAAATTTCAGATACTTCCGGTATCCATCACCGGGGATCAAATGAAGTGCCGCTGTCATAAGCACCATATAAAACGCAATATTTTCCACCCATTGATACAGTCCCTCTGTCATCTTTCTCTCCTTCAAATGCATTAAGTTGTCGATGCTGTGACGATCACGATCGTCAGCAGAAACAGTAATCCCGTCGTAAAGATTATCCTCAGCAGAAGCTGATACCCTTTGCCGATTCCAGAAATGCAGCCGACAATCCGCTGATCCGATACCGGCTGGATTACCGCCGCCACCAGTTTGTAGAGAAATGCGACCACTGCGACCTGCAAAAACGGAACCGCACAGATTCCTACGCAGATGATGGCGCCGGTAATCCCGATACTGTTCTTGATAAGAACGGTTGTCCCAAGAACAACCTCCGTCATTCCTCCAATTGCATCCCCGATACCGGGAATTGCCTCTGCAGTCTTTGTCACCACCCCTCTCTTGACAGAATCGATCACCGGAAGCAGCATTCCCTGAACAAGATTCAGACCAACGACACATGCAAGAAGTGTCTTAATGCTCCAATCGATTCCCGTGTGGATCAGATCTGCCATTTTCGATAAATATTCTTCGGAAGAAAGATGATTCAATAACTCCAATATGGTATAGACCTGTACAAATGGAAGCAGGACATTCAGGATCAAAAGCTCCACAAGAAAGATCAAAAATAAAACCAGATTATAAAACGCTGCCGATGTCATACCCCCATTTGCAACGGCTACTGCGAGAAAGTAGACCGGTCCAAGCACCTTCATAAATGAAGTCAGAATGGTCAGTCTCTGCGCCGTAAGATCTGTCATCATCCGAAAACCATTTAAGCACACGGTAAATAATAAAAGATACAAAAGATAAAAACTAATCTCTGAAATCTGGCGGTTTGGAAATATACCGGAAAAATTGGCAAATACAGCCGCAATCACTGCAAGCATCAATATATACACAAGACTCTTTTTGCTCTGCCCAAACTCATAGGCAACCTGATCTTTCACAAACTGTCCGACCGCCTCAAACGACATCGGAAGATCTCCTTTTTCAACCTCTTTCACCATCTTGGAAAAATCCATCTTCCCTTCCGGGAACATGCTTTCGAGCGCCCCCGTCACTTCCTCAAAGCCAAACTCTCCGAAAAGAGCCTCCTCCACAGCTTCCTTTGCATCCTTAAGCGCCTGCTCTTCTTCTATCTCCGATGCCTCTGCATGCGCTGTCGACAAAAAAAGCAACAGCAGCGCAAACAGAATTCTTGTCCACCATGCTTTTTTTCTGTCCCATACCGGTTTCTGCTCTTTCATGTGCCTCCTCCCAACTCCCATTTTCACTACGTTAAAAATGCATGAATCGTCTCCAACAGTGCCAGCAGGATCGGCATGCCAAGCGCCAATATCGTCAGTTTACTGAAAATCTCAATCTGGGATGCCACCGTCTGATAGCCGGCATCTTTGCAGATTCCAGAGGAAAATTCCGCTGCATAAGTGATTCCCACCATCTTTAGCAGTGTACCAATATACGCCCGGTCAATGGTGATCATATCTCCAATTGCACGAAGCGTCTCAAGGATAATCTCCAGTCTCCCTACAATATTCAGAAAAATGAAAATGCTGACCGCCACACTCAGGTAGATGCCATACTCAGATTTTCCATTTTTAAACTGAATCGCAAGCAGCGCGCCCGCCACACCCACAAGTCCAATCTGTACTGCATTCAACTCGTATCCCCCTTCTCCATCTCTTATAAGGAAAATAGCTGCTCAATGGAATGAAACAGTTCCTGAATATAGGGAAGAATCCAAAACAGTACGAGCAGAAGCCCTGCAAGACTTGTCAGAAATGCCTGTTCCTCCCGGCCACTGTGTTTTAATACCTGACATAGTACCGAGACGAGGATCCCGACTGCCGCAATCTTAAAAATAAGCTGAACACTCATGTACTCCTCCCACTAGATCAATAAAATTGTAATAAAAATCCCACTCATCACACCGAGACAGCTGCATAGTTTCTGCTTCGCAGCCAGTCCTTCCCGCACGTCTTGTACTTCCACCTTCAGTTGTTCCAGATACAGATCGATCGCCCCTTCCTGGGCATGTCCGCCGAGATACCCGATACTATTTCCAAATTCTTTTAATTCTTCTAACTCTTCCCTCGTAAGCTTTGTTGTGCAAAGTCGCTCTTCCACCGCACAAGACCATATTTCGGCAAAGGAACTTCCCGCACGTCTTGCAAGCTGTCCGGATACCTGTGTCAAAAACAAGCAGTACGGCGCCTTTACTTTTCTTGAAATGCGGGCAAATGCTTCCTCAAGCGGTGCGTGCGTGTATGCGATTTCTTCTTTTAACAACAAAAGGATCCTCCGCAGCCATTTCAGATCGTTCAGATGTCGTTTGAGATCAGCCGCCGTCAGATACCCGATTCCACTCGTCCCAAGAACGATCAAGATAATTCCGATTCCTTTCACATGCATGCCCCCTTCTCGTATTGTTCTCGGTAAAGCAGTGTTCCTCTTTCATCATAAATTCCTTCTACCTCTCCGATATGAATCCCATTTTTCAAAACAACGTAACGACCAAACCTCTTTTTCTGAATCAGCTGCTGCAGCACAGGTTTCTTTTGCACCTCTGCCATCGATGTGCCATGAACAGTTGCCAGCATACGGCATCCGCAATGCATTGCGTACTCCATCGCATGAATATCCTCCGGCGCCCCGATCTCATCGACTGCAAGTATTTTGGGAGCCATCGACCGAATCAACATGAGCATTCCCTCTGCCTTGGGACATCCATCTAAAATATCCGTGCGGATCCCAAGCTCATTCTGTGCAATCCCAAGATGACATGCCCCCAGTTCTGAGCGTTCATCGACCACGCCTACACTTTCCCCCTGAATCCATCGATTTCCGTCTGAAATCTGACGGATCAAATCCCGCAGCAATGTTGTCTTCCCACATCCCGGAGGGGAAATGATCAGCGTGTGGTACAGCTGTTGATCGTATGTAAGATACGGCAATACTTTCCCTGCACAGTCCTTTACCTCATGTGCCACCCGGATGTTGACGGATGAAATATACTGGATATTCTTTATCGTTCCCTGATCCATAATCACTTTTCCTGCCATTCCTACCCGATGTCCTCCTTCCACTGTCAGAAATCCCTGTCGCAGCTCCTCTTCAAAAGCATATAAAGAATAGCTGCTGATATAATCTACCGTCTCGCGCATTTCTGTCTTCGTGACAAGATGCGGTTTTCCATTCCGCTTTGGAATCCTCTCTTTTCCACGGATATTTAAGATTACCGGACTTCCTACACGAAGACGGATCTCCTGAAGTCCTTCCATGTCTATCTCTTCCTGGCTGATCAGTTCCTGAATCTCTCTTGCAAGAATCTGCAGCACCTGACTGTTTTTTCCGATTGCTCTGTTCATCTTTGTCCACCTCTTAAAACAGTATATGAGAAACTTGTCTGTTTAGAACCAGATTCTCACACGGAATGTATTTCGATAAGAGTCCGAAGAACTTTTCTATGCAAAAAAGACTCTGCACAGATTTCCCTGTACGGAGTCTTTTTCGTATATTTATAAAATTCAACTTCTTATTCTGCTACATCTTTGATGGAGAAGCTCATTCTTCCCATCTTATCTTTTCCTAAGCAGACTACTTTGACTTTATCGCCAAGTGTCAGAACATCTTCTACATTTTTGATGCGCTCTTTGGAAATCTTGGAAATGTGTACCATTCCTTCTTTACCCGGAGCAAATTCTACAAACGCTCCAAATTCTTTGATGCTTACGACTTTTCCTTCCAGCACCTGTCCGGCTTCAAAGTCTGTGACAATGATCGCAATCATCTTCATCGCTTCTTCCATCGCCTCTGCATCTACACCGCATACAGACACTGCACCGTCATCTGTAATATCAATCTTCACACCAGTCTGTTCAATGATCGCATTGATCGTCTTTCCGCGCTGTCCGACAACATCACCAATCTTTGCAGGATCAATCTGCATCTGACGGATCTTCGGAGCGTACGGTCCAACAGAAGCACGCGGCTCTGCAATCGCCTTGCTCATTACTTCATCTAAAATATAAGTTCTTGCTTTCTTTGTGCATGCAATTGCTTCCTCGATGATCGGTCTTGTCAATCCGTGAATCTTAATATCCATCTGGATTGCTGTGATACCTTTATGTGTTCCGGCAACCTTAAAGTCCATATCTCCAAAGAAGTCTTCGAGTCCCTGGATATCTGTCAGAACGATATAGTCATCGTCTGTCTCCCCTGTCACAAGACCTGCGGAAATTCCTGCCACTGCTGATTTGATCGGAACACCTGCTGCCATCAGCGACATGCTGGATGCACATACACTTGCCTGGGAAGTAGAACCATTTGATTCAAATGTCTCTGATACTGTACGGATCGCATACGGGAACTCGGCCTCGCTTGGAAGTACCGGTACGAGCGCTCTCTCTGCAAGCGCACCATGTCCGATCTCACGACGTCCCGGTCCTCTTGACGGCTTTGTCTCACCAACAGAGTATGACGGGAAGTTATAGTGGTGCATATATCTCTTGGAAGTCTCTGCCTCATCAAGACCGTCAATTCTCTGCGCCTCTGAGAGCGGTGCAAGTGTTGTAATAGTACAGATCTGTGTCTGACCTCTTGTAAACATTGCGGAACCGTGTACTCTCGGAATCAAATCAGTCTCTGCTGCAAGCGGTCTGATCTGATCGATCGCTCTTCCATCCGGACGCTTGTGATCTTTTAAGATCATCTTGCGGACAGTCTTCTTCTGATACTGATATAATGCTTCTCCTAAGAGTTCCAGCCACTCTTCGTTCTCTGCAAATGCTTCTTCTAACTTCTCACGGATCACGCGGATATTTTCTTCTCTGACTTGTTTTTCATCTGTGAATACCGCTTCTTCCATCTCTTCCGGTGTCACGATCTCTTTGATCGCCTCAAACAATTCTTCCGGCACTGCACAGCTTGTGTATGCATGCTTTTCTTTTCCACACTCTGCCACGATCGTATCGATGAACTTGATCACTTCCTGGTTCACTTCATGCGCCGCAAAGATCGCCTCGATCATCTTCGCCTCCGGCACTTCATTTGCACCTGCCTCGATCATAATGACCTTATCTCTTGTGGAAGCAACTGTCAACTGCAGATCAGAAACCGCTCTCTGTGCCGCATTCGGATTGAATACAAACTCTCCGTCGATCAGTCCTACCTGTGTAGTAGAAGTAGGCCCATCAAACGGGATGTCAGAGATTGCTGTGGCGATCGCAGAACCTAACATTGCTGTCAGTTCCGGGCTGCAGTCCGGATCCACAGACAATACGAGGTTATTTAATGTCACATCGTTTCTGTAATCCTTTGGAAACAGAGGTCTCATCGGTCTGTCAATGACACGAGATGTTAAGATCGCATTTTCAGACGCTTTCCCTTCTCTCTTGTTAAACCCTCCCGGGATCTTTCCTACCGCATATAATTTCTCTTCATACTCAACGGAGAGCGGGAAGAAATCGATGCCCTCTCTCGGTTTTTCAGATGCTGTCGCTGTCGATAATACAACCGTCTCTCCATAGTGCATCAAAGCCGCACCATTGGCCTGTGCTGCCACTCTGCCTACATCGACACGCAGAGTTCTTCCGGCTAATTCCATTTCAAATTTTTTAAACATACTGTTCTCCTTTTCTTCGCCGGCAGGCTGTACCGAAACTACTGAAAAATACATTTCTGCTTTGGACGCTGTCAACACTGCTGACAGTTCCTGCGGAAATATGCTTTTCAGTGGTCTCGGCTCATACTTTCCTGCCGTTTTTCATAAACTTCTGCACCGAATGTTTTTCATCCGGCACTTGTAACTGAAAACAAGGGATGGCACGAATAACCATCCCCTGCTAAAATCACTTTGATTATTTTCTAAGTCCTAAACGTTCAATTAAAGAACGGTATCTTTCAATATCAGTTTTCTTTAAGTAAGCAAGTAAGCCTCTTCTCTGACCTACCATTTTAAGAAGACCTCTTCTTGAATGATGATCCTTTGGATTTGCTTTAAAGTGATCTGTTAATTCATTGATTCTTGCTGTTAAGATTGCGATCTGAACTTCCGGTGAACCTGTATCTCCTTCTGTTCTTCCGTATTCTGCAATAATAGCCTGTTTCTTTTCTTTTGCGATCATGTGATGATCCTCCTTTATTCTTTCTTATTATTAATATTTGAGCGCCAGATATTAAGTAACGGTTGGAGTCTTCCAGTTACCGGATATCGGCTCGTAAATCCTTAGTTAGATTAGCATAATTGAATTTGTTTTTCAAGATTTATTTTCAATTTTCTTTTCTTTTCTCAGTTTTCGTCACTATGCACAATTCACAGTTCCCTGCGTTTAATCGCTGCAATATCTGCTTCCATCTGGCTTTTCAGCTCCTCCACAGAGGCAAACTTGCGCTCCGGCCGCACAAACGAGAGCAGTTCTACTTGGATGGTCTGTCCGTAGGTTTCTCTGTCGAACGAAAAAACATTGACTTCTAAAATCAATTTTCCATCCGCATCCACAGTCGGCTTATTGCCAAGGTTCCCAATCCCTTGATAATAGTTCCCATCAATCCGCACACGGCACGCATAGACGCCGTTTGGCGGCGCCAGCTTTCCGATATCCGGAGTGATATTCATCGTCGGAATCCCAAGCTTTCTCCCAAGCTTTCTGCCATGCTCCACCACACCACTCATTGCATACGGATATCCAAGCAATTCTCTTGCCACTTCCATATGTCCGGCGCGGACTTCTTCTTTGATATAAGTACTGCTGATTTCTCTGCCCTGATACAGTTCTTTGTCCACGACTTCCAGCTCGTATCCATATATCCCTGCATACTGCTTCAGCATATGAATATCTCCGCGTTTCTCATGTCCAAAATGAAAATCTGTCCCGACCGCAATATACGCTGCATGGAACTGATCCACCAGCACTTCTTTGATGAACGTCTCTGCTTCCATGCCGGATATCTCCTCCGTAAATGGACAGTCAATCAGATAATCTGTCTGTCCATCGAGATGCTCATACCGTTCTTTCCCGGTCATCAGACTTTTCTTCTGTTTGCCCAGTCGTTCATAGAGCGGAGCCATGTCAAATGCAAAGACAACACTTACCACCTCTTTGGATGCATGTGCCTTCACACGGCTGACCAGTTTCTGATGGCCTCTGTGCAGGCCGTCAAATTTCCCCAGTGTCACTGCAGCTTTTCTCTGTTCCTGATAGCATTCTAGTTCTCTTACATACTGCATGTCATTTCCTCTTCTATCCTTATCCGTATTGTGAGATTTTACTTTTCGTAGAACATCTTCTCGAGCCGGAACATCTTTTCCTCCTGACGGTAGCGATAAATTCCGACAAACACTCCCTGCGCATCGTACACCCGCACCCGTTCTTCCGGCTCATACTTCTCTCTTTTCTTTACAAAAGAAAGGGAAAATGGATTGCCGTTGTACAGATACTGGTTTCCAGCCTCTTTCACATCCACACTCCTGCATTCTGGAAACATGGCATCGATGGGAATGATTGCCTCCATCAGCGTCCCGTCCTGCTTCTTCTTTTCAATCTCACCTAACGTCAGGCTATCTCCCAGCTCAAAACGACTTACTTTTGTCCGAAGCAGTGATTCCATACAAGCCCCACATCCAAGTTTTTCCCCAATGTCATGACAAAGTGTGCGGATGTAAGTCCCCTTTGAGCAAGATACTTCCATCGTCACTCGAGGCAGATCTATCTCCATGATCTCAATGCTGTGGATCTGGACCGGTCTCGCCTTCCGCTCAACTGTCTTTCCTTCCCTTGCCAGTTCATAAAGCTTCTTTCCCCCGACTTTCAATGCGGAATACATCGGCGGAACCTGCTCATAATTCCCGACAAAC
Organism: Faecalimonas umbilicata; assembly: GCF_004346095.1. Taxonomy (GTDB): domain Bacteria; phylum Bacillota; class Clostridia; order Lachnospirales; family Lachnospiraceae; genus Faecalimonas; species Faecalimonas umbilicata. The sequence continues at coordinate 40,967 of NZ_SLZV01000003.1, forward strand.
TTCTGAATACATGCAGTTACCTCTTCGACTGTAAGCGATGCGGTATCTTTTTTCTCCAGCACTTCTCCGGAACTATCCTGTGTATCTGTGACAGTCCCAAGCAGCATCACCGCCCGGTATGTCTTATCCTTATCCGTCAACAGATCACAGAGTTTTGTCCCTTTCCCAAGGCATACCGGCAGAACTCCTGTCGCATCCGGATCGAGTGTCCCGGTATGGCCGATCTTTTTCTGACCTAAAATCCCTCTGAGCTTTGCCACGACGTCGTGAGAAGTAAACCCTTTTTCTTTATATACATTGATCACTCCGTGTATCATCTGTCTTCTGCCTTTCTTTTCTCCATTTTCTTTTGTCTGTTTCTAGAGCTGTTTTTGGATTTCTTCTACCAACCGGGAAAGAATTTCTTCTGCGCTTCCTTTCATGGTAACACCTGCCGCTTTCTTATGACCACCACCGCCAAATTGCTGTGCGATCCGGCTGACATCTACTTCACCCGTTGCCCGCAGACTGACTTTAAACTCATGATGAGATAATTCATAGAGAAAAATCGCCACTTCAACCCCTTTCGTCACGCGAAGCTGACTGACGATCCCATCCAATTCTTTTGGTTTTACTCCATAAACATCCATCTCTTCTTTTGTCAAAAAGGATGCGATACATTTCCCATCAAGAAGCAGTTTGCTGTCCAGCAGTGCCTTCCCAAGCACTTGATTCTGTACATAAGATTTCTGATAAAAAGTACGGTCAATGATTCCGGAGTAGTCAATGCCTTTCCGCATCAGTTCGGCTGCCGCCTCCATCGTCTCCGGCGCAGTGCAGGAATACTGAAATACCCCAGTGTCATGTACAATACCAAGGTACAGACATTCTGCGATCTCCTTTGTAATCTTTTCTTTGTCTAACAGACGATACACCAACTCCGAAGTAGAACTTGCATCCGGGTCGATCTCATTTTCATCAGCGAATGCCTGATTGCTGATGTGGTGGTCGATGCACGCTGTCCGTCCTGCCTGCTCATAGAGCATTTTGGAAAATCCAAGACGATCCGAATCGCCGCAGTCCAAAAGAATGAAAAGATCATAGGTTTCTGTCTCTGTGACTTCCGAACGGATATCTGCTGCCGCACCGATAAACCGAAAAGAATCCGGCACCGGCTCCAAGTAAACATCCACTGTAATCTCCGGGTAATTTTTCTGAAGATACTGATACAATCCGAGTGTAGAACCGACACAGTCTCCATCCGGGCGGACATGTCCGCCTAGCGCCACACGGCGGACTCCCTGCAATAATCTTTCTAATTCCATATTTTCGCTTCCCTCTATTTGATATCCTTTGTCACTTCGTCGATTTTCTTAGACATGCTCACGCCATATTCAATGGACTGATCCAGAACAAATTTGACTTCCGGCGTATTTCTCATATTGAGACGATGTGCCAACTCTCTGCGGATGTATCCTTCTGCGCTCTGAAGTCCTGCAACAGTATCCTGCTGTGCCTTCTCATCCCCAAGAACGCTGATATAAGCTTTACATGTCTTCAGATCCGGTGCTACTTCCACAGCAACAACCGATGTCATCGGTGCCACTCTAGGATCTTTGATCCCGTCACGAAGGATACTGCTTAATTCTCTCTGTACTTCCATGTTGACTCTTGTATTCTTAATACTGTTCTTTCTCATCGTTGTTCTCCTTTCCATGCTTAGATGTGCCGGAAACTGCGATTTTCAGACTATATCTCTCGGACATTGATCAACCTCCTTAGTCTGAAAATGCAGTTTCCCCAACTTCTCTATCTTATTTTTTGCCTATCTTGGCACTTCTACCATCTTGAATGCTTCAACCTGGTCTTCTTCTTTGACATCGTTAAACTTCTCAAATACAAGACCACATTCATATCCGGCTCTAACTTCCTTGACATCGTCTTTGAAACGTTTCAGCGAAGCAAGAGCACCCTCGAAGATCACAACACCATCTCTCGATACTCTGACAGAACATCCTCTCTCAAATGTACCATCAAGCACATAGGAACCTGCGATTGTTCCAACACCAGATGCCTTGAATGTCTGACGTACTTCCGCATGTCCGAGCACTTTCTCCTCAAATACCGGATCCAGCATTCCCTTCATCGCTGCCTGCACATCTTCGATCGCATCGTAAATGACACGGTACAGACGAAGATCAACACCTTCGCGCTCAGCGATTTCCTTTGCAGTCGCATCCGGACGGACATTAAATCCGATGATGATCGCATTGGATGCGGATGCAAGGTTGACATCAGATTCATTGATCGCGCCGACACCGCCGTGGATGATCTTAATGACAACTTCCTCGTTAGACAGCTTCAGAAGACTCTGTTTTACCGCCTCCACAGATCCCTGTACATCGGCTTTTACAATGATTCCAAGTTCTTTTAAGTTTCCTGCCTGGATCTGGCTGAACAGATCGTCTAAGGACATTCTTGATTTTGTCTCTTCAAGCATTCTCACACGGTTCTGAGAGATAAATGTCTCTGCAAAGCTTCTTGCTTCTTTATCAGACTCACATCCAACAAAGATCTCACCAGCATTTGGAACATCATTTAATCCGAGGATCTCCACCGGCATAGACGGTCCTGCTTCTTTGACACGTCTTCCTTTATCATCCATCATCGCTCTTACTTTCCCGTATGCAGAGCCTGCTGCGATCGGATCTCCTACATGAAGTGTTCCTTTCTGCACAAGAACTGTTGCCACAGAACCTTTTCCTTTGTCAAGCTGCGCTTCGATGACAATTCCTCTTGCACGGCGATTCGGATTAGCCTTCAGCTCAGATACTTCTGCTGTCAGAAGAATCATCTCCAGCAGTTCATCGATTCCTTCATGTGTATGTGCAGATACCGGAACAAAGATTGTGCTTCCGCCCCAGTCTTCTGCAATCAAGCCGTATTCTGTCAATTCTTGTTTGACTCTCTCTACATTTGCACTTGGCTTATCAATCTTATTTACTGCAACGATGATCTCGATGCCTGCCGCTTTCGCATGGTTGATCGCTTCTACCGTCTGCGGCATCACACCGTCATCCGCTGCAACAACAAGGATCGCGATATCTGTTGAGCTCGCTCCACGCATACGCATCGCTGTAAATGCTTCATGTCCCGGTGTATCAAGGAATGTAATGTTCTCTCCATTGATCGTTGCCACATACGCACCGATGTGCTGTGTGATTCCACCTGCTTCACGATCGATCACATTTGTGTTACGGATCGCATCAAGAAGAGAAGTCTTTCCATGGTCTACGTGTCCCATGACACATACAACCGGAGGACGTTTCACCATTGTGCTTTCATCCTCTTCGTCTTCTTTTAATAATTCCTCGATCACATCGACAACTTCTTCTTTTTCCACAAGGCATTCAAATTCCATTGCGATCTCTTCGGCAGTGTCAAAGTCTACTTCCTGGTTCACTGTCACGATCTTGCCCTGCATGAATAATTTTTTGACAATTACCGATGGCTGGATCTTCATCTTATCTGCAAGTTCCTGAATAGTAAGTGTCTCTGGAATTGTGATCATTTTGATCTTTTCTTCCTCTTTTTCCACTGGCTTTGGCTGTGGTTTTACCGGCTGTGACATCGGTTTTTGTTTCTTCCCTTTTGGAAGTCTTTCTTCTCTGTCGTCATCCCGGTAATCTTTCTTTTTATAGTTCTCCTTGCCCTTCTGGCGTTGTGGTTTCTGCTCCGGAACAATTGGTGCAGGAATGGACGGAGAAGTTCCTCTTCCATTCTCCTGTCTTCTGTCATCTCTTCTTCCGTTATTTCTTCTGTTGTCCTGTCCGCGGTCATCTCTTCTTCCCTGACCGGAGAATCCGCCTTTCTGACCCTGGCGATCTCCTCTTCCATCCGGACGATTGTCTCCACGGTTATTGTAGTTTCTGTTCTCACCACGATTCTCCCCGGAGCGCTCTCCTCTGTTAAACGGACGGTTTCCGGAACGTTCTCCTCTGTTATCGCCATTTCTGGATCCTTGATTATTGTTGTTTCCACGGCTGTTTGTGCCATTTCCGGAACGGTAATTGTTGTTCTGACGATCCTTTTGTCCTGTACCGTTTCCTCTCTGATTATTGCCGCCATTGTTCGATCTTTGTCCGCCCTGACGCTTTCCATTCTGTGTATTCTGCGGACGGAATACCTGCACGATATTTTTCTTTTTTGGTGTCTCCTCGGACGATGCTTCCTTCTTTCCTCCAAAAGCATCTTTCACCATGTTTTCCTGTTCATCTGTAAGGGAACTCATGTGGCTTTTCACCTCTACTTTCTTCTCTTGTAAAAAATCTAAAATTTCTTTGTTTGACTTGTTTAACTCTTTTGCCAGTTCATGTACCCGGACTTTTGTCATACGCTCTACCTCCTCTATGCCATTGTCTGCCTCTCATCCTCTATCTGCTTCTTAATTCCCTTTGCAAATCCTGCATCCAGCACGGCAAGCGATGCCCGGAATTCTTTTCCCATTGCATGCCCCAACGTATCTTTATCCTTATAAAAATAAATTGGTACTTCATAGAAATCACACATGTTCTGAAACTTCTTTTTTGTATTGTCAGAAGCATCCTCTGCCACAATGACAAGTTCTGCTCTTCCTGACTTTGTCTCTTTCTCAGTTGAAAACTCTCCGCTTACTGTCTTTCCCGCCTTGGTCGCCAGACTGATCAGCGAAAGTGCTTTACTTTGTTTCAATCGCATCCATCTCCTCTTTTAAATGTTCATATACCTCTGCCGGAATGGATTGTTTGAAAGATCTCTCAAGCCCTCTGTTTTTCACTGCCTTTTCCAGACATTCCCGTGAAAAGCAAAGGTATGCCCCGCGGCCGTTTTTCTTGCCGGTCGCATCCAGAATGAATTCGTTTTCTGACGTTTTCAGTACGCGCATCATCTCTTTTTTACTTTTCATTTCACCACATCCTACGCACTTCCGCATAGGAATCTTCTTTACGCTGCCCAAACAATCACTCCGTTTCTATTCTTCATCTGCCAGATAGTCCTCTGTCTGCTCCGGCTCATCCACTTCTGCTGCTTCCATCGCCATATCCATATAGTTTTCCGGAAGATCTCCTGCCTCAATGGCCTGTGTCTCGCTCTTAATGTCAATCTTATAGCCAGTCAGACGCGCTGCAAGTCTTGCGTTCTGCCCTTCTTTTCCGATTGCAAGAGAAAGCTGGTAATCTGGAACAATCACACTTGCTGTCTTCTCATCCGGATCTGCCATAACAGAAATAACTTTTGCCGGGCTTAATGCATTCTCAATTAAGATTGCCGGATTCTCACTCCAGTTGATGATATCGATCTTCTCCCCGCGCAGTTCGTTGACAATCGCATTGACTCTTGCACCGTTCATTCCGACGCATGCTCCAACTGGATCAACATCCGGATCATTGGACCATACAGCGATCTTTGTACGAGAACCTGCTTCTCTGGAAATACTCTTGATCTCTACTGTTCCGTCTTTGACTTCTGCAACTTCTGACTCAAACAGACGCTTTACAAGTTCTGGATGTGTACGAGAAACTAAGATCTTCGGTCCTTTTGTCGTATTCTTTACTTCTACCACGTACAGTTTGATACGCTCTGTCGGCTTAAATACCTCTCCTTTGACCTGTTCATTCTCTGTCAGCATCGCATCTGCCTTACCAAGGTTAATACTTACATTTTTGCCAACATATCTCTGAACAATACCTGTAACGATATCTTTTTCTTTTTCAAAATACTGGTCATAAACCACTTTTCTTTCTTCCTCGCGGATTTTCTGGAGGATCAGGTTTTTTGCATTCTGTGTGGCAATTCTTCCGAATTCCTTTGATTCTACCGGAATCTGGACAATGTCGCCAAGTTCAAATTTTGAATCGATCATCTTTGCATCTGCAAGGCTGATCTCCATCACCTCATCTTCTACTTCCTCCACAACGACTTTCTCCGCAAATACGGAATAATCGCATGTCTCCCTGTTCATGATGATCTTAATGTTATCTGCTTTTCCAAAATGGTTCTTGCAGGCATTCATCAATGAATTCTCAATTGCATCTAACATGGTCTCTTTGCTGATGTCTTTTTCCTCTTCTAAGATCGTCAGCGCTTCTAATAACTCAGTGTTCATTTCTATTTCCTCCTAACTGTTTAAAAATCAAGTGCAAGACGGATCAATGCGATCTCGCTTCTCTCAAATGTCTTCGGTTCACCATCTTCATATTCGATAGTGACAGTGTCTTTGTCATACGATTTTAAAATACCGGTAAATTCCTTCTGTCTGTCGATCGCACGGTACGTTCTGATCTCCACTTCTTCTCCCAGACTGCGTTTAAAATCTTTCTCTTTCTTTAGCGGTCTTCCAAGTCCCGGAGAGCTGACTTCAAAAATATAAGTATCCTCGATATAATCTTCCCGGTCCAGAATCTCTGAAAATGCACGGCTGACTACTTCACAGTCATCTACTGCAATTCCTCCCGGTTTATCGATATAAGCGCGCAGGTACCAGTTGCTTCCTTCCTTTACATACTCCACATCTACCAGTTCAAATCCATTGCCCTCCACGATCGGCAGAATCAGTTCTTCTGTTTTCTGTTCATATACTTCTCTTTTTGACAAATCATCTCTTCCTTTCTGTTCTTGTTCTTTCGTCTCTGACAAATCTGCATGATACAAAGAAGAGTGGACGTCTTGCCCACTCTTCTGTCAGTTACATATCAATCTATTAAAGAGCATAGCACAACTCTCTGGGAAAAGCAAGCGCTTTTTGCCGCTTTCGCTTTATAATCGTGTCTTCGTCCCTTTTCCATCCCGCTTATTTAACTTGAGCCGGTTTAAGGAAACTTCTTTTTCCTGATAACTTCCCTTTGTGTCAACCCCGTCTGCAAACAGATAAATCTGCTCAATCCGGTCACTCTTTTGCAGCTTCATTCCGCGCACACCGACTGCACCTTTTTTCTTCTCCGGCACCTCCGAAAGAAGAAACCGCAGGAAATATCCTCCTTCCGTCTGAAGCACGATATTCTGCTCTTCCAAAACCTTTATAACCGCAACGACTTCGTCCGCTTCCTGAAGCTTCGTTGCCGCAGTCGTCCGCTTTGATACAAGAAACTCTTCTCCGGCCACTTGTTTTAGCATACTTTGCCTTGTCACAAATAGCAGTTTCGCATCTTTTAATTCTTCTTCCGCACAGAGATATACGATCTCTTCCTGCGCACTGTCGTAGTTCCCCAGATTATCGATCGGAACACTCTTATCTCGAAACTTTCCATATGGAATATCTGAGACTTTTACCTGATGCATCTTTCCGGTATTCGTAAAAATACAAACTTTTCCAGTATTTTTACACGGAACAATGTGCTTGTTCTCGCTGTCTGCGGCTTCTTTATTCCGCTCATACGTTGCTACATCCACAGTCTTTGCATATCCAAAGCGATCCAGAAGCAGGATCACATCCTGTTCTTCCACCTTGTTCTCTTCATAAATTGCCTCTTTTCCATTCTCGATCACAGTACGGCGTTCTCTTGCGTAAGCTTTTTTATATCCTTCCAGTTCATCAATGATCACATTCGTCATCGAATCATAATTATTCAGGATATCTTCATACTTTTCAATGTTTTTCAACGTCTCTTCATGTTCCTTCATCAGCGCTTCGATTTCCAGACCGATCAGTTTATAGAGGCGCATCTCCAGAATCGCTGTTGCCTGCTTCTCGGTAAAGCACAGTTTTGCTGCCTTTTTCTTGGATGCCGCTGTCTTAAACGTAATATTCTCCACAGTTCCGTGGATCAAGCATTCCTTCGCATCTTTGATCGACTTGCTGCCTCTTAAGATCTCAATAATCAAGTCAATGACGTCACACGCCTTGATCAGACCTTCCTGAATCTCTTTTTTCGCAAGTTCTTTTGCAAGCAATGTCTTATATTTTCTCGTCATCAGTTCAAACTGAAAATCTACGTGGTGTTCGATGATCTGGCGGAGCCCCATCGTCTCCGGTCTTCCATCGGCAACTGCAAGCATGTTCACCCCAAACGTATCTTCCAGACGCGTCTTCTTATAGAGCATGTTTTTCAGGTTTTCAATGTCCGCATCTTTTTTCAGTTCGAGAACAATACGGATCCCTTCTTTGGAAGACTGATTCGAGATGTCTACGATATCATTTGTCTTCTTTGCCTCCACCAGTGCACAGATATCGTTCAAAAACTTTCCGATCCCTGCGCCGATCATCGTATAAGGAATCTCAGAGATGACCAGACGTTTCTTTCCGCCTTTTCCATTCTCTACCTCTACTTTTCCGCGAAGTTTAATCTTTCCTGTACCGGTCTCATAGATGGATGGCAGATCATCTTTGTTGACTACGATGCCCCCGGTCGGGAAATCCGGCCCCTTCAGATATGTCAGAAGTTCTTCCGTTGTGATCTCATTGTTCCTCATGTATGCCTTTACTGCATCGATCACCTCACCTAGGTTATGTGTCGGGATACTCGTGGCCATACCGACTGCGATTCCCTCCGCACCATTGACAAGGAGGTTCGGAATTCTGACCGGAAGCACTTCCGGCTCTTTTTCTGTCTCGTCAAAATTTGGCACAAAATCTACAATGTCTTTATCAAGATCTGCCAGATACGCTTCCTGCGTGATTTTGGCCAGACGGCTCTCCGTATAACGCATCGCCGCAGCGCCGTCCCCTTCTATCGACCCAAAATTCCCGTGACCGTCTACCAGCACCATTCCCTTTTTAAAATCCTGCGCCATAACAACCAGCGCCTCATAGATGGAACTGTCACCGTGTGGGTGATATTTACCCATCGTATCTCCGACGATACGGGCACACTTTCTGTATGGTCTGTCATATCTGATCCCAAGTTCATACATATCATAGAGCGTTCTTCTCTGTACCGGCTTTAAACCATCCCGGACATCCGGCAGTGCTCTTGCTATGATGACACTCATCGCATAATCAATGTAAGACTTCTTCATCACATCCGAATACTCGGTTCTTATCACTTGCTGCTCGTTCATATTTTACCTCACCTAACTATATATCCAGTTCTGCCTCTGCCGCATTCTCATAGATAAATGCACGTCTCGGCGGAACATCACTTCCCATCAGCATCTCTGTCACACTAGATGCCATTCTCGCATCTTCAATCTCTACCAATTTTAACATTCTTGTCTCCGGATTCAATGTGGTCTCCCAAAGCTGCTCTGCATCCATCTCCCCGAGACCTTTGTACCTCTGCAGAGTAAACGGACCGGTCTGACGCTTCCGGTACTGTTCGAGTGCCTTATCGTCATACAGATACTCTTCCTCACCCTTCTTCGGCATCGCCTTGTAAAGCGGCGGCATCGCAATATAGACATGTCCCTCAAAGATCAACTCCGGCATAAAGCGATAGAATAAGGTCAGAAGCAATGTAGAAATATGCGCTCCGTCCACATCTGCATCTGCCATGATAATGATCTTATCATAGCGGAGCTTACTGATGTCAAAATCATTCCCATATCCTTCTGAAAACCCACACCCAAACGCATTGATCATCGTTTTGATCTCCGCATTTGCCAGCACTTTATCAATGCTTGCCTTCTCCACATTCAAAATCTTTCCACGGATCGGCAAGATCGCCTGATACATCCGGTCACGCGCCGTCTTTGCGGATCCTCCCGCCGAATCTCCCTCAACGATAAAGATCTCACACTTTGATGCATCACGGCTCTCACAGTTTGCAAGCTTTCCGTTGCTGTCAAACGAATATTTTTGCTTCGTCAGCAGATTCGTTTTTGCACGTTCTTCTGTCTTGCGGATCTTCGCCGCTTTCTCTGCACAGCCGATCACCTTCTTCAACGTCTCAAGATTTCGGTCAAAGTAGCGAACAATCTCTTCCCCGGTCACCTTTCCGGTAGCTTTGGATGCATCTGGATTGTCAAGCTTCGTCTTCGTCTGTCCTTCAAATCTAGGATCCGGATGCTTTACCGAGACGATCGCCGTCATCCCGTTTCGAATATCTGCTCCGGTAAAATTGGAATCTTTCTCCTTTAAAATTCCAAGTTCCCTCGCATATTGGTTGATAACTGTAGTAAACGTCGTCTTGAATCCAGTCAGGTGCGTACCGCCCTCCGCATTGTAAATGTTATTGCAGAAACCAAGCACATTTTCATGGAACTCATTGACATACTGAAATGCCACTTCCACCTCGATGCCTTCTGCTTCCCCTTTAAAATAGACTGGCTCATGGATGACCTCTTTCTTCTGGTTCATATCTTTAATAAAACCGATGATCCCATCCGGCTCATGAAACTCAATATGTTCTGTCTGCTCTCGTCTCCGATCCTCAAAGATAATCGTCAGTTCCGGATTCAGATACGCCGTTTCATGCAGACGACTCTTCACCTCATCTGCCTTAAACTTTGTCTTCTCAAAAATCTCTCCATCCGGCAAAAAATTCACAAGTGTACCGGTCTTTCTCGTCTTTGCGATCACCGGGAGAAGGCCGTCTTCCAGCTCTACGACCGGAATCCCCCGCTCATACCGGTCATGGTGTACCCCGCCGTCCCGGCTGATCTTCACATCCATATATTCTGACAACGCATTGACTACGGAAGATCCGACACCATGGAGTCCACCGCTTGTCTTGTAAGCCGAATCATCAAACTTTCCTCCCGCATGCAAGGTCGTGTAGACAAGCCTCGCTGCAGAAATTCCCTTCTGGTGCATGCCGACTGGAACTCCTCGTCCATTGTCCTCCACCGTAGCTGAACCATCTTTTTCTAAAAAAACACTGATCTTATTACAGAATCCGGCGAGATGTTCATCCACCGCATTATCCACAATCTCATAGATCAGATGATTCAGTCCCTTTGTAGACACACTTCCTATATACATTCCCGGACGCTTCCGGACCGCCTCCAGCCCTTCGAGCACCGAAATACTATCTGCATCATATGTATTTTTCTTAGCCATTTACCCCTGTCCTTTCACGTTCTTTATCAAAGCTTCACACATTCTACCACAAATGTTCAGGATTTTCAACTTTATTTTCGAACAGCTGTTCTTTCCGCTTCTAAACTCCTGTTTTTATGGATTTTCTACAATCACTTTCTGAAGTGTCACTGCAAGCAGTTCCATCGCATTTCTCATTTCCTCTACCGTGTTTGTCTGCGCCCCTGCCTCGATCAAAAGCGACTTCGGGCGCATGTGCAGACTGTAGCGGTACCCACGGAGAAAGATCCTCCTTGTAAATCCAGGATACATCTGTTCTGCCGCCAGCTTCATTTGAAGTGAAAATGCCAGATTGTCCTGTATGTATGGGTTTGGAAGGTATGCGATATCTCCGTTATCCTTTGTCCGGCTCAACCCATTAAAAAACATAATCTGCGCAGTCGGTTTTCCATTTACTTCTGTCACCAGATGCGTATCCTCACCCACGCCGTCCCGGTGAAGATCGATCACAACTTCGATGCTTGGATGTTCTTCAAGGATTGGCCGTACTCCCGCCTCCGCATACTCATATGCTGCGCTCCGGTCCAACTGTCCATTGATCAGATCGTAGACACCCGGATGGTGGATCGTCGGAATCCCAAGTGCATTTAACCGCTCTGCAAGAAGCTTCCCCATCCCGACGATCGTTGTGTCTGTATCTCCCTCCACGGAATCGATGAAAGCTTCCTGCGAATGCGTATGGAAAATAAGAATTTTCGGTGCATCTCCCTGCTTTTCAATCTTCATGCTCCTTGACAGGAGGTCATCCGCATTCAACTGATCCGGCCCAATCATAGTCGCACTGTCCACCGTATAAAAATTGCTGAGCAGATAATCAAAATCCCGCAGCTTCTCGATAGACATCTCCGGGGGAACCTGAGCCATCTTGGGCGGCTCCTCTACCGTTACCGCTTTCTCTGGATTCACCAGTTTTCCATCTGCCCCCACTTCATTTTCATCCTCCGCCTGCTTTTTCAAGATCATCTCGTACGTTTCTTCATCCTCCAGCGATGCCCGATAAACTTTCTGGCGCCGCAGATATCCACCGGCAGGCAAAATCTGCATCGCCTGCTTTGCGATCCACTCCCCCGGAGCAAGAACAGGTTCCGCTTTTAAATAAGAGAGAGAAGGCAGGTATCGCTCCTCTGCCCTCTTCTGCACACTTTTTGCCACTGCCTTTTTATCAAAAACTGTCCCCATATTTTGCAAAATACATAAAAACACAAGAAAGACTGCGATCTTTCCAGTCATACTTCCTGTCCCTGTCAGCTTCCATCTCTTTTTCACGCATCCACTTCCCCACTATTTTCTGCTGCTCTTGTCCATCCTGCCACAATCGCCCTGCCTTTAAACTATATGAGCCAAACAAAAAATTTATGAGGCTGTCCCTTCCGAAAACAAGATATTTAATGCCTCCGAGATTGTAAAACTCACCCGCTTGATAGTGTCATCAATATTTTTTGGTGTCATATACATCCCATTCAGATGCGGAGCGATCAGCTCCCGGATCAGTTCCTGCTTCTCTGCCTCGTTGTAACTGCGCAGTGTCTCCCCTACACTTTTTAGCAGTTCAGAAGACTCCAACGCTACAATGAAGTTTTCCATCGTATCATTGACGATCGTCACCGCATCTACCACAGTCGGAACACCGATCCCGATCACCTTGACACCCAACGTCTCACTGTTTAATGCCAGCCTATGGTTCCCCACACCAGATCCCGGACAGATTCCGGTATCTGTAATCTGAATCGTCCGGTTTAATCTTTTACTGTTTCTCGCCGCAAGTGCATCGATCGCCACAACAAAATCCGGCTCCGTTTCCTCCACAACCCCCTTCACAATCTCCAGCGTCTCCATTCCCGTCTGCCCCGTAACCCCGGGCACTACAGCACTGACAAGATATACTTGATCTTTTCCCATCGCATATTTTCCATATTCTTTTACGATGTGCCGTGTGACATGCAGATGATCTGCCACATAAGGTCCGAGTGCATCCGGTGTCACCTCGCGGTTTCCAAGCCCTACCACAAGAACAGATACTTCCTCCTTTCGTTCCGGTATGAGTTCTTTGATATCCTCTGCCAGCTTTTTTGAAATTTCCCTGTGATAATCTTCATCCGGCACAGCCATATTCGGCGCCTCGATGGTCAGATATGTGCCGACTGGCTTTCCCATCATCTTTGCTCCATTCTCTGTCTCAACAACGACGCGGGTCGTCCGGATCTCTCTCTCCTCGTCGTAAGTCTCTTCCACACTCACACCCGGAATCTCCACATGATCCGACACAAACCGTTCCCTTGTCTCCAGCGCCAAGTCTGTACGAATATTATAATTTTCCAACATTACATTCTTCCCCTCATTTCCACTCTGTTTTTTAATAGTTTTTACAAAAAAATGGGAAATATGTATTGACAGAACAGATTCTATCCATTAAACTAAATAAGTGTGTTCGACAGAACGTCCGTGTCCGAATCTGCCGAATTACCCTAACGAATAGAAAATAAAAAATCACATATTTGGAGGTGTACGATTTGGCTAACATTAAATCTGCAAAAAAAAGAATTTTAGTAAACGAAACAAAAGCTGCTAGAAATAAAGCAATTAAATCAAAAGTAAAAACTTACGTGAAAAAAGTAGAGACTGCTGTTGCTCACAGCGACAAAGCTGCTGCTGAAGAAGCTTTAAAAGCTGCTATCGTTGAGATCAACAAAGCTGGTTCTAAAGGTGTTTACCACAAGAACACTTGTGCTAGAAAAGTTTCTCGTTTAACAAAAGCTGTTAACGGAATTGCTTAATTAGAAAGCTTAATCAAATAGAAATAAAAAGAAGTAATCATACCGTCATGTGATTACTTCTTTTTTTATTTCATAGGACCAATTCCTACAAAATCCTAATTTTCTCTCACAGCAGGCGCTCTTATAAAAGAGCGCCTGCACATATCCTTTGATCTGGAAAAATCTTACAGAAACAGATTTTTCACATCATTGAATAAAATCAAGATCATCAATCCAAAAAGCAGCACAAATCCTGCAAAATGGACCATTCCCTCTTTCTCCGGCGCAATCCGCTTGCCACGGATCACTTCCAGGATCAAAAATACCAGTCTTCCACCATCTAACGCCGGAATTGGAAGCAGATTCATCACCCCTAAGTTTGCCGATAACAAGATTCCGATGTTCATCAGATTCAGGAATACAATTGCCATTCCCGCCGGTTTCGCAGCCTCATAAGTATCATCTACAAGGTTTACAATTCCTACCGGGCCGGCCATCTGGTCAAGACCGACTTTTCCGGTGACAAGCATCTTCAAGCCATCCAATGTCGTACAGATCCAATATTTCACTTCATAGGCTCCATACTGAAGCGCCTTCAGTCCATCTGCCTTCTCATTTTGTGCCTTTCCGGTCAGACCAAGCAGATACATCCCCGTTTCTTCATCCATCCGCGGCTTGATATCTACGTGATGTTCTTTTCCATCCCGCTCATAAGTGACCGTGACTGTCTCCCCCTGATGCATTTGATTATATACCTGTACCTCTCTCCAGAGATTGATATCCTTGTGATTCATCTTCACAATGACATCGCCCTTCTGCAATCCGGCTTCCTCTGCCGCTGACCCCGGAATCACATCGTCTGCAACGGCCGGATCATAACCAACCCAGGCAACAAGGATCACCGCAAAGATAAACGCGAGAATAAAATTAAACACCGGTCCTGCCGCTATGACAGAAATCCTTGCCCAAACCGATTTGCTGTTAAAGCTTCCCGCCGACTGATCGTCAATCTCATCTTCGCCCATCATACAGGATCCTCCAAACGGCAAAAGTTTCCACGAGTATCTCGTGCCTCCCCGCTCAAAGCTTAGGATCCTCGGTCCCATTCCAAGAGAAAATTCTGATACATCAATCCCATTTTTCTTTGCTAGTAAGAAATGTCCAAGTTCATGGACAATTACAATGAAACTAAAAAGTAACAAGGCAAGAAGAATGCCCATCTGTTACCACCTGCTTTCTATATAGTCATATGTTTCTGCCTCTGTCTGCAGTATTTCATCCACAGAAGGATTGGCGATATTTTTATGCGCCTCCATGCATGCCTGGATCATCTCCGGTATCTCCAAAAATCTGATCTCCCGGTTCAAGAACTTACTCACTGCCTTTTCATTTGCAGCATTGAACACCGTCGGAAGGCTTCCGCCTGCCTTTCCTGCCTCGTATGCCAGCCGCAGCCCATAGAAGGTCTCCAAATCCGGCTCCTCAAAGGTCAGCTGTGCAAGCCCTCTGAAATCCAGCCGGTCTCCCGGCAGATATCTGCGCTCCGGGTAGTAGAGTGCATACTGAATCGGCAACTTCATATCCGGTGTGCCAAGCTGGGCGATGACCGCGCCATCTACATATTCTACCATGGAGTGAATGATACTCTGCGGCTGCACAACAACCTCAATCTGATCTACATCCACTCCAAAGAGCCATTTTGCCTCAATCACTTCCAGCCCTTTGTTGACCATCGTAGAAGAATCGATCGTAATCTTCCTTCCCATCTCCCAGTTCGGATGCTTCAAGGCATCTTCCACCTGGACGTTCTGAAGGTCTTCCCATCTTCTTCCGCGGAATGGTCCCCCGGAAGCTGTGAGCAGGATCTTATGGAGCGCCCGCTCCTGTCCGCCCTGCAAAGACTGAAAAATGGCGCTGTGTTCACTGTCCACCGGAAGGATCGACACTCCGTGTTCTTTTGCCAGCGGCATGATAATATGCCCCGCAGTCACAAGTGTCTCCTTATTTGCAAGCGCAATATGTTTGCCGGCCGTAATTGCCGCAATCGTCGGTCGAATCCCGATCATTCCTACAATTGCAGTCACTAAGATCTCCACTTCCGGAAGTGTGGATACTTCAATCAACCCTTCCATCCCAGATACAATCTTCACATCAAGATCTCTGACCTTATCTGCCAGTTCCTTTGCGCGCTCTTCACTCCAGACTGCCACAACTTTCGGTGCAAATTCCCGAATCTGCGCTTCCAGTCGTTCTATATTATTCCCCGCAGCCAGTCCTGATACTTCGATATCTTTATTTTCTCTCACAACCTCCAACGTCTGTGTGCCGATGGAGCCTGTCGAACCTAAAATTGCTATCTTTTTCATCTTATTCACCTACTTCATTATCGTCACAGCGAGATAATAGATCACCGGCGCTGTAAAAATCACACTGTCAAACCGATCCAGCACACCGCCGTGCCCCGGAATCAGCTTGCCATAGTCCTTGATATCATGGTTTCGTTTGATTGCAGATGCCGCAAGATCTCCCACCTGTGAGATCATACCGCCCACTGCACAAATAAATGCATACGCGAATGCACTTGCCTGCACATCCGGCGCGAAATAATTGATTGCCGCAGCATAGAGCGCTCCAAGAAGTGCAGCGCCTACAATCCCACCGATACCACCTTCCACAGACTTCTTCGGACTTAACTTCGGAGCCATCTTATGTTTACCGATCAGCATTCCGACACAGTACGCACAAGTATCACATCCCCAGGAACAGATAAACACAAGTCCTACGAGAAATGCCCCGTGTGGGAGCAGTCTTGTCTGATAGATGTAAGAAAGCATCACTGCCACATAAAACATTCCGAAATAAGTCAGCATCACCTGCTCTGAGCGATATTTCGGAAAAGAAAACACATAAACTGCCATCAACACGATCAAAAAGAGTATTCCGATGCAGGTAATCTCATTGATCTGGCCCGCTGCAAATGCTCCCGGCGCTTTTCCCGCCGCTACTCTGTGCAGCAAAATATAGTAAGCTGCTGCTGCCACATAGCCTGTCACACCAAGCAGTTTTTTATGCACATCTGCAATTTTATAAAGTTCACTCATTCCGATCAGACTGAGAACGAGAAGGATTCCAAACAGAATATCTCCTCCGCTGACAATCGCAAACAGCGCCACGATCACAAGCAGAATCCCGCTGATCAATCTTGTCTTAAACATTTGTATCTTCCTCCCCTGTCTTTCCAAAACGTCTGTCACGGCGATTATATTGTTCAATCGCCTTTCGCAATTCTTCCTTCGTAAAGTCCGGCCATAACACATCTGTAAAATAAAATTCTGTGTAGGCAAGCTGCCAGAGCAGATAGTTGGAGAGCCGCAATTCTCCGCTTGTACGGATCAAAAGATCCGGATCCGGAATCCCATGTGTGTCCAGATAAGACTCCAGCACCTCTTCTGTGATCTTCTCCGCCTCTATCTTTCCCTCTTTGCAGTCCTTGGCAAGAGTTCTCACTGCACGGACGATTTCATCCCTGCTTCCATAATTGATCGCAATCTGAAAGTTCAGACCATCGTTATTCTTCGAAGCCTCCTCAAGTTCTAAGATCCTTGTGCGGATATCCTCATCAAGTCCTGTCAAGTCTCCGATCACGCGCACTTTCATCCGGTTCTTCTCGGCAGTCTTTAAACAAGTCTTCATATAATTTCTGAGAAGCTTCATCAGCGCATCTACTTCCCCTTTCGGCCGGTTCCAGTTCTCTGTAGAAAACGCATAGACCGTCAGATACTTGACACCCATCTTATATGCTTCCTCACAGATCCGCTCTACATTTTTGCTTCCCTGAGCATGCCCGTAATTTCTCGGCATTCCTTTCTTCTTCGCCCAACGCCCATTCCCATCCAGGATGATCGCAATATGCTGTGGTACGTTCATCTAATCAAATTCTCCTCTCTAATAGGATAAGCAAGGTCAGACGTCACTTCATCCCCCTTGCTTATCCTCCTTTTTTTCTTCTGTTGTCTCAGATCAGAAATGAAACACTGTGTGCCTCACACAGAATTTCTTCTTAGACAGTCATCACTTCTTTTGATTTTGCCTCAACAGCTTTATCAATCTGTGCGATGTACTTATCTGTCAGTTTCTGTAATTCATCTTCCAGATCCTTGATCTCATCTTCAGAAACCTCTGTTCCTTTTAATTTCTTAAACGTATCATTTCCATCACGTCTGATGTTACGAACTGCAACCTTTCCTGCTTCTCCTTTTTTCTTAACATCTTTCACAAGTTCTTTTCTTCGCTCTTCTGTCAGCTCCGGAAATACAAGACGGATGACTGTACCATCATTGGTCGGATTGATTCCGATATCAGAAGTCAGGATCGCCTTCTCGATCTCTTTTACCATTGATTTTTCCCATGGCTGGATCTGGATCATGCGCGCTTCCGGCACAGATACATTCGCCACTTGCTGGATCGGAGTTGGTGATCCGTAGTAGTCTACTGTCAGCTTATCCAGTACATGTGGGTTTGCACGTCCTGCACGGATCGTTGCCAGTTCACTTGTCAGGCTGTTGTAAGATTTCTCCATTTTTTCATTAAATACATTCAGTCTTTCATTCATTGCTATATTCCTCCGCTTCTTTTTATGATACAGTTACTTTCGTTCCTGTAAATGTTCCTGTCATCGTCTCTACGATACTATTCTCCTCGCTCAAACCAAACACGAGCATAGGCATCTGATTCTCCATACATAAGATAGATGCTGCCAGATCGATCACGGCCAGTCTCTTCTCGATCACTTCACTGATCGAAATCTCATCGTACTTCACAGCCTCCGGATTCACCTTCGGATCACTGTCATATACGCCATCGATCGTCTTCGCAACGAGCATTGCCTCTGCCTCGATCTCAATCGCACGCAGAACCGCACCTGTATCCGTAGAAAAATACGGATGTCCGGTACCTCCGGCAAAGAAAACTACCTTTCCTTCTTCAAGCGCTTCCACAGCTGCATCCTTGGAGAACAGAGTCGTGAATGCTCCACATACAAATGGAGTAAATACTTCTGTCTTCATTCCCACATGG
Source organism: Faecalimonas umbilicata (assembly GCF_004346095.1). Taxonomy (GTDB): domain Bacteria; phylum Bacillota; class Clostridia; order Lachnospirales; family Lachnospiraceae; genus Faecalimonas; species Faecalimonas umbilicata. Next base: position 59,789 of record NZ_SLZV01000003.1, read on the forward strand.
CGGAAAATCTCAGATACATAAGTACAGTTCATGATTGTCGCCAGCATCCCGATCTGGTCCGCTTTCGTGCGGTCGATCGTCTCGCTCGTTCTTCCTCTCCAGAAGTTGCCTCCTCCGGTCACGATCGCAACCTGGATTCCTGCATCTACAAGCTGTTTTACCTGCTCTGCGACTCCGATACAGGTCGCCTCATCAAAACCTGTCTTTTTATCTCCTGCCAGCGCTTCTCCGCTGAGCTTCAGTAATACTCTCTTCATCTGTCTCGCTCCTTATTCTCTTTTGTCATTGATATATAGACATACCAGGACTCTTACGTTACCAGTATATCATAATTTTATCAAAAATGGAATCTCTTCCCGACGGGATTTCTCATTTTATCGATATTCTTCCAGTACGTTTCGGATTTCCTCATCCAGCTCTTTGATTCTTGCATCTTTCTGTTGGCAAAAAATCTCATACTCCAATTTCAATGCTTCTGCTTCCGCCTGGCACTGCACGCGATACTGGTAGTACTGATAATAGGTCATCACCTGCAAAGCTCCTGCCATCTCCTTTTCTTTGATCTCTGACAGAAGCTTTCGAAACGTCTCAGGTGTAATGGCTTCCCCGTCACCTTCTATCTGAGAAGTCACTTCCGGAAACAAAAATGCCACCGACTTCTTTTTGCTTATCGCATTCGTGAGGGCAGACTCCATCGTCATTGCATGCTTTGACACTACCACAGTCTTCACCGGAAGTACACCATCTTCCAGATTCCCAATATAGCCTCCGGACTGCTGCGGAACCGCCCATACCGAAAATCCTCGCGCCTTCAGATCTTCCTCCTTGCTCTCGGAACTTTGCCCCTCAGAGAAAAAATATCCCCCCGGTGTCCCAATCCCCGCACCATTCCATGCTGCAATCTGGGCATCCAGTTGTTGTACCCACTGCTCCTCATCTTCTCCTCCCGGAGACTCGGTCTGGAACACATATTCCCATCCGCTTCCAAGCATGCCATGAAACGCTTCCATACTCATCAGTTCCGGCGAACTTCCCGGTACTAACCCATTTTGCAGCGGAAATGTTCCTCGATATCCATATTCTGTCATGATCTGGAGTGTATCCTGTGTAAGCGTTTGATTTGCATTTGCAAAGCCAAGCAGAACACAAGTCCCTCCATTTCTTGTGTTCTCCAACCGCTGCAGCCATTCCTTATCCTGCTTCTCTAATACACGCTTCTCCTCCTCAAACGGCTTAATCCGTGCGGTAATTTCTGCATTGCTCGAAACCCACTGCTGCTCCTTTTTCTTCTCTGCCCACAGCGCCGCAGCAATGCCAATGATCCCGATGACGGTGACTACTACCGCCACAATCCTCAGCAATGCCATCCTTTGTTTTCCTGCTTTCATATTCCTTCTGCACTCTCTTTCTCTGTTTTCACTCGTATAAAACATTATACGATAAGAAAAGAAGAAAATCAATCGAAGAAAATTTTGTGAGGTGTTCTCCTGCCGCTCACAGAAAGAGACGGCAACAGACAAAAGTCTGCCGCCGTCTCACTTTCCTTCTTATGTCATCTCTTCCTGACTAGGATTATTCTCCCCAGCCAGTTCCTCCAACATCAAGCATATTATCATTCTGTGACGAAGTCTCATCCCCTGTTACTCCACTCATCGTGATGATACTCTCTCCGTCAAACTCGATAATTTCTAATGCTGGTGCTTCATACTGTCTTTTCATCCTGCTTCATCCTTTCTACTGATTGTATCTCTTCCTACTCTGGAAGTATCTCTTCTTCTCCAAAAAGCTCCTCCGGCAGCACTTCCTCTTCTGGCAATACCGGCTGCTCTTCCGGAAGTACAGCTTCCGGCAGTTCCAGTGTATGCCCTTCTCCCGGCTGCGCTTCCGCCTGATTTTCTGATGGTTCCAAATGTTCTGGTTCCTCTATAGTAATCGGCAAATTGTCATAGGTCAAAAGCCATTTTAATGTCGGATACCCTTTTGTGGATACCGAACCGAAATCCCACGCGTCTGAATCGGCTCCCCCTTCGTTGCCATTGAAAGTCAAGACATCGCGATAGAACGAGACGTCGTATTTCTGCTGTTCCTCAGCAGCCAACAAGGTTCCTTTTGCAATCGTCGCCTCCGAAACATTACTTGTTCCTGTCGCGCTGGAAAGCTCGTAACATTTTGTAAGATTTGTCGCTTCTATTGTTTCAATCTGATATTTTCCTAAAAACTTATAATTGGCTCCTGCATTTCCGATGGCAATACATCTGTCTACCCACCAATTCTTCCCGTTGGTACCAAAAGTATCTATGCTTCCTAAAAATCCACTCTTATCTCTCCATGTCGCCGGTTGGTTGGATCTCGCCTCCATGTTACTGATGACATTTCTTATCAGGGCTGCCTTAATCTCTCCCACAGCACCGCCTTGCTGGTTATTATCCATAACAATTTCCCCCTGCACGTAGGAATCTTCAAATTTGGAACGATACCCTGACAGCTGCCCGATGGCTCCTCCGACCAGATTGAAATTCGAAAGGTCTGCCGGAGCAATCTCCCGGTTAATGTCAATTCCCTCTAACCAGATTTTTCCGACATAGGATTCATACACAAGCCCGCTAAGTGACGCAGTATTCGTTCCTCCATTCAGTTTTACATGATTCATATAGATCGTCTCCAGATGACCATACTCTACCGAACGTGCAAGTCCATTGGCTTCTGCTTTCCTTGTATATCCCCACTCCGTCTTCTCGCCTGCAGTTACAAAGACATTTTGTATACGGAGATTTCTCACAGTCGCCTTGGCATTGACTGACCTTCCTCGAATCAGGTCAAACAAAGAGGCACGCAAGCCGTGGATGACCTGATTGTTTCCATCCAGTTCTCCTGAAAATTCTTTCATAATGTAGGAGGTCTGATTTTCCGGCAATCTCACTTGCTCCATGGAAATATTGTTCATCAAAATATATTTTCCACCCGGATTCTCTGAAATCTTCATCAAGTCTTCCGGTGTACGAATCTGAATATATTCCGCAGATGGATGTTCGGTGCGCAGTGGATGTTCGGTCACTGCCGATCCTTCCGGCAATGGCGGAAGCGGTTCTTCTCCTGCGATCCATACAAGGGAAGGATATCCATGTTCTGCCACAGAAGAAAAGTTCCATTTAGTACTGTCAAATTTCAAAGTATCCCGATAAAAATCCGGATTTTTATACTCGGTAGTTTCTGTCAAGTATCCCGAAACTGCGGCGCTTCTTCCGCTCACCGCTGCCTCATAGCAGTTCTTCAAGCCGAATTCCACCGCGGTGTTCGAATTTCCTTTTGTTGCAAATCGGTAAGCCTCCCCGACACTTCCCTGTGCCCGGTTTTCTCCTGCTTCCCCGATTGCAATGTTATTTTCCATCCACGTTGTCATACTTCCGTCAAAACCGACCATTCCTATAAAGCCGGCTCCATCGGTCTGTGGTGATGTGGATTTTGTCCGCATATTTGAAACGACCTGTTTGACAGTGTTCTCCGTTCCGTAGTTGTTGTAGCCAAACACACCACCCTGCGTGTTGGAGCGAACAGTGATTTCTCCTGCCGCATAGCTGTCGTTGACATGAACTCCTCCATTCAACTGCGCGATCAGGCCTCCGACCATCAAATCTGTCTTTCCAGCAAAAGCCGGTCCATATGGATTGATATTCAATCCTTCTGCCCACACTTCACTGATCGTCGTGTTTTGTGCCGTTCCTGCAAGTGCACCTGTATTATCTCCTCCTGCAAGAAGGATATTCTTTAACTGCAATCTCGAAATCTTCGCATTTTGTAAAGACTTCGCAAGCGCATTCGCCCCTTGGTCACTCTTCCACCGTTCTACTGTTACGTCTGTCACCTTTAAGTTCTTCACAGTTCCCGACAATCGGTCAAATAGCGGTGCCCCGGAAATTTCACGGATCGTCAGTCCATTTCCATCCAGCTCTCCACTGAAGTTTCCAAGGAAAGAGCCATCCTCAGCCTTTTTCCCAAAAAGAGAAATCGATTGCATCAGAATATATTTTCCGGAACTGTTTTTCGCCGCCAGAAGTTCTTCGGCCGTATGGATCGGCTCATATCCAGGCGGAACCGTCGTCTGTAACGGGGTTTCTTCTGCCGGTGTTCCTTCTGTACCCGGAGGTCTGATTCCCTCTGCATCCATCTCACGAAGTCTCGGCCAACCCGTCTTTGCTGCATCAGCCCAGTTCCAGATGTTCGGATCCAGTTTCAGATCAGACTGATAGAATGCTTCACTTTGCAGACGATCCTGAGTCACTCCCTGCGGATCTGTACCTACAATCTGGTATCCCGGTGTGTCCGTATTGACAAAACAGTTTTTAAATGCCTTCAATTCATTAATATCATCCGGGTTGTTCATATACATCAATTTGTAACGAGTGCTTCCCGGATCTTGTGGGTACACACCGCCAGCCACCACACATTCTGAAATTGCACTTTCTCCTGTCACGCTTCCGACAAATGCCGCTGTATTTTGCGGAGCCGCCTGATATGGCATGTGCAATTCTGCATCTGCAAATACTTTTTGAATCGTCACCGCATCTGCGCTTCCGACAAGTCCACCCACCTCATTTGCGGATGTATGTATCTTTGTCTCTGCTACAAGCAGATTGGACATTCTGGATGCAGCTGCTTGGGCTGTGATCCCCCCTGCATAAGCCGCGTTTGCCGTCAGATCCATACCTTGTACACTGATTCGATCAAAGGTGGATCCCTGATCTTTTCCAACCAGTCCTGTGTAACTCTGACCGTTTAAAGTAATTCCATTGAAATGTACATTTGTTACCGTGGCATTCTTCGTCTCCGCCGCCAGCACATTTGCGCCGGCATCTTCGCTTTTCACAAAAATATTTCTGAAACGAAGGTTCTCTACGGTTCCTGACAGTACCGCAAACAGCGGACCTCTGATTCCACTCACGCCATGTGCTTGCCCGTCCAGACTTCCTGTAAAGGTTTCTGTCACATAAGCAGTTTCTACCTCTGCAAAGTCTAGGTCAGCTGTCAACACAAATTTTCCTTCCGGCACTCGGTTCATCTTCTGGAGATCTGACACTGTATGGATCTCCGACCGCATTGGATTGATTTCGACTGCAAACTCTCTCAACGAAGCAAATCCTCTTTCAGCTGCCTGCGCCGCATCCCACACAGAAGCATCCAGTCCCAGTGTTTCTGTATAAAATTCCGCTGTCCACACCTCTTTGCCTATCGGTCTTATAAAATCACCTTCGCCAGACTGACTGATTCCATTTCCGGCTGCAAATTCATATGCATTGCTATACTGTGCAGTATTTCCGCCAAGCTTCTGCATATGGTCTGCCACATCTCCTACCGAACAAATATTGCGGTAGGTATTTTCGCCGACACCGTTTCCTACCATCCCGGCTCCGTCTGCCCCTGTCACATCCACATTGAGATAAATATTTTCAAAAACAGCTCCTTCTGTCGTCACCGCAACTCCGGCTGCCGTAGAAGCCGCCTGAACAGCACCTTCTACAAAAAGATTTTTCATCGTTGTATTGCGTACAGTTCCTACAACCGCCGCAGCCTTTCCTGCTGCACTGTTCACTCGGATCCCGTGAAGCAGCACTTGTTCTACAACAGCATCCTCCATTGTATTTGCCAAAATTCCGCTCGCTGTCTCCGGAGTGTCTGACAGCTCCACAGTGCTTCCCTCTATTGCCAGGTTCCGGACACTTCCCTTCAGTTGATCAAACAGCGGCTTTTGCAATCCGGTGATTTTATAGTGCTGTCCATCCAACACGCCTGTAAATTCCGGTATGACACCGCGTTCGCCTTCTGCTCCCGTCAGATCGATATCTGCTTTCAGATGATATTCCTGTCCAGGGAATGCTTTCATCTTCAGAAAGTCCTCCGGTGTATGGATCTCTATAATTTCTTTTTTCTCCATGCCTCTTAATTCCGGATATCCCTTCATAGCTACTAAGCTGAGATTCCAGATTTCTTCCGAAAGGTTCATAGAAGCCCTGTAAAATTCTTCCTCTTTTGTGCGTTCTTCCGAAATTGCAGAAAGGATTCCTATCGTTTCTGTCGTGTGAGAGATTCCCCCGGCAGTTTCAAGCACAAACGCATTCTTCACCATCGACTCTAACACTTCCGGTGTTCCCAGGAAGTTATAAAGAGGCGTCTCTGTTCGATTGTCTACCTTTCCTGCCGCAAATACATTTTCCACATTGCTTTTTCCTCCGAGATTTCCAATGAATCCCGCACTATTCGTCCGATTCTTCTCATCCGTATAGTTCTCTGCCACCATATCTGCACCACTGTACACTTGGCGGATATTTAAGCTTTTCCCAGCTCCGATAAATCCTCCACAATCCGTTCCGCTCAGTGTCACCTTACTGTCGATCACTGCAATTTCACTGATCTCTGAACCAGAAGCGCGCCCTGCAAAGACCGCATTGTAATTTCCGGTTCCTTGGATCTGCGCATTTCGAATCTGGATTTGTGAAAAGTCAGAACCAGTATAATCGTATCCTACGACAGCAGCATTGTAGCTTTTTCCACTGATCTTGATATCTTCCAGACTCAGCCGTGCAAACGTCGAATGGTTCGATTCTTTTGCCACTGCGGCATTTTTGCTTTCGCTGTTTGCAATGTTTACAGAAGTAAGCTTCAGATTACGAACCGTCGCATTTTGTACTTTTTCAAAAAGCGGTACTTGAAGACCTGTGATCGCATACTCTCCTCCGTCCAGCTCTCCTGTGAATGTACCTTGGATCACAGCAGCATCTGTCACCGAAGAAGCATCAATCTCATTTTTCAGCACATATTTCGTATAACGATTTTCTCCCAGAGTCCGGAGCTCTTCTAATGTTCTAATCTCCTGTACGGTCTCTTCTTGTTCTTCTTTTACAACAATCGTAAACTGCTTCTGTTGTGCAACCCAGTCTTTCTTTGTCCCTGTTGTATCACTGATCTCTATATCAGCAATGTACGAATTGGCTGTTCTGCGCAAAAGTGGCACTGCTGCATCTGTGATCTTATGTCCATTGCCATCCAGTTTCCCGATGAAAGTCGTGTCCACATACACCTCTCCACTTGCCTGGATGCCTTTCATGGAAATGTCTTTTTCCAACACATAAAATCCATTTGGATTCTCTCTAAGCTTTTGGACAAGTTCTTCTGCTGTAGAAATGGATACGGCATTTCTCGTCTCTGTCCCACCGTAAACCGGAGTCCGGAACTCATCGGTAATCCTCTGGAGATAACGGAAGACATTCTCTCTGGATTCCTTGATATGATTCAGTGTATTGTTTCCGTTGGAAGCTCCACTTCCGATCTCATTTCCATAATTGATCATGTTTTGCTTTAGATATTGAATCAAAGCTTCTTCATCAAAGTACGCATTCCCCTGCTCTTTCTGCTCGTGGATCTTTGTCTCGATTTCTGTGTTTTTATTTTTTCGATAGGACTCAAACGTAAAGTCTGCATTTCCTGTTTTCTGCCGGAAATATTGCAGATCCCCCGTTCTTGTTCTTCCACTCAGGTACTCTACCAGACCGTTGCTGTATCCATACAAGCCAGCCAGCTCATACCCATTTCGACGAAATGTCTGTGCATTCGGTGTACCATTATCTACATACGGGACATACCAGCTCGCATAACATGCTCTGTCGATCTGATAAGCACCTAAATTGTTGACTCCTACCTCATTGAAACTTCTCAGATCCAACCGATGTCCCGGCCGGATCGTCAGTTGATTGTCCCACAGATCATCCAATGTCTTCAGATTCATATTTTCTAATTCTCCGGCGCCAATCGTCCGCCAGGTACTGTTTGCACTGTTCCACTTCTGGTGATTGTTGGTTGTTCCGTATCGGTGCTGCAGTGTAATCCTTGCCTGCTGCTCCGGAGTCAGTTGTAAATACGCCTTCCCCTGCAAATAATCCAACGTATAGATGACATCGAACACTTCCTTATAATAGCTCTGAAACTCCTCCGGAGAATTGATCCGATCTGGTGTCAGATTTGTCATCATCGATCCGTCTCTCGCATAGGTTTTCATAAAGTTCATATTATAGTCTACGTTCGCCTGATTGGCAAATCCATTGGAATAGTCCTCGCCATTTCGTCCCGGTCGTTTTCCTTTGTTCTCCATCCAGATCCACATATCTGTCACATGTCCCATCTCGTGGTTTAAGACAGTCAGATCTCCGATGAAATTCGAACCATTATAATAAATGTAATCCCGATTTGGATCTCCGAAAATCACCGCTACCGCACCACTGCTATGCTGCCAAAGTGTCTGCAGCGGCCTATAAAATTCCTTGAACACATCCTGATTATGATTCTTATTGGAAGAAGAGTCCACGATCAAAAACTTACTGTTGTTAATGGAATTTGCCCCATTTTCTGCAACATCAACAAAATTATCATAACTTGTCTTGAAGTGATTCACCTGCGTAATCACCTGTTGCTTTTTCTGCTGTCTCCATGCTTCTGTATCCTGATATCCACTGTAGATTTCCAGATTTCCATAAATCAGCGCGGATGGGAACGATGCCAGATACAAGTTTTTGGAAGTTTTATACGATAATACCGGAAGGATCAGCTCATGATTCCGCTGCACCGTATTATTTTTCAAAATCTTCCATAATCTAGACTGAATCTTCGGGTTGTTCGCCCGCGCCTCTACAATAAATCCACTCTGGAAATTGTCGATGATCCAATCATTGACGTCCGCATAGCCAGCATACTCTTTCATAAAGTATTCCACGAACGACGCCACGTTAGAAATCCCTGTATAAGCTGAGAGGCGGTTAATATAGAACGATGGCGTATTATTCCCCTGACGCCCGCCATTGCTGCTGAGTTTCACAATCTCTGTAGGAAGATTTCGCACTTTTTTCCCTGTCTTTAAGATAGAATTGTCAAACAGGACGACATCCCTGAGATTGATACCTCCGATCTCAAAGTCATACCAGCGATCCAGATAGTTATACGCATAGAGGAAATCTTTCAGATACTCGCTGGTAAGGAAGTGATCGGTCACGATCTTCTTTGCCATCTCATTTTCCAGATTTATCGGATACTGTGCATTTGTGGCCGACATCGAAACAAGAACCTGCTCCATCTCCGTTTTGACAACTTCATTATAATTTCTCCGATATACATCCAAAACAGAACCACTGTCCTTTTGTGCCACTCTTGTCTCAATATCCCGGTCAAATTCATATGTCTTTGCTGTTTCCAGCAACTTCTGGAACTGCGCTGATGTTGTATTCACTACATAATTTTTAAAGTTAAAGTGTACCGGAATCTGTGACACCTTATAAGAAGCAATGTTCGCCCGCGTATCTATATAAGACATATTGTAGATCAGCGGTGTCGTTTCATCCGCAAATTGAATTCTCAGTTTCTTTACCTGATTCACGGTCTTATCTGACAGCGCTACAATCCTTCTCCCTTGTTCATCCATCGGATAGACTGCCAGCACTCTCTTCTGATTTAAAATGTGTGACACATCTACGTGATTTCCATCCAGAACGATCTGTTCCCTCTGGTAGAACGGCATAAATAACTGTAAATTTTCATACAGTAATTTTCGGTCTTCCCGATACCCTGTAATTCCTTCCAGTGATCTTGACAAAGCAGCCTCTTCCTGACTTCGCACTGCGATCGCTTCCTGGATCATCTCCGGCGCTTCCACCGAAACTGGATTTTCTTCCGTCCCGTACACATCTCCTTCTGCCTGCAGACGCGGTCTCTTTCCTCCGACAACATCATCCAAATACCAGATGTCTTCCTGCCATTCCAGTGTCTGCAAATAGAATTCCTTGCTTTGAATCTGCGCCTCAGATGCCTGTTCGATTTTTCCAGGCAATACCGAAGATACCGGATCTCCCTCACGATATTCGTAGTTTCCTACATAGTTCTCTCCTTCGGCAATCGCCTGCTGATTTCCTACAAATGTATAGGAAGCCGGTCCGAAGGAGATATTGTGTTCAATCTTTGTCGGAGTCTGGTCTCCCGTACCACTTTCCCCGATAAAAGTTCCGACAACACCTGCCGCAGCCGGAGTCTCATTCTTTTCCTCCGTCTTTTTCCATGAAAGCTGTCCAAAGTTTTTACTCAGCTGTGACCGCTTCACGATTGCCGCAAATCCGCCCTGCGGACCCTCTGCCGTCTGGAAGCTGTCCGGATCTGCCGCTCTCTTTGCATAAGAGTTTGAAATGACAGAGCCTTCCAAAATCTCCGCCGCAAATCCGCCTGCGTTCCCTCCGGTCACCTCCGCATTGACGGAACAAGCTTCTGCCGTCGTCTGCTTCATCACTGCAATCATACCACCTACCGTAGTTCTTCCTGTGATGCTCATATCTCTTACATAGACATGTCTAAGTATCGTTCCGCTCTCGGAAACTTTAGCCAGTGCAGCAACCTGATCGGTATCTTTCTTCCCGATCAATCCCTGCGTCAACTTCAGCTCCTCTACCGAAGCTCCTGCCAATGTCTCAAACAACGGAAGCTTCATTCCGATGATCTGATGTCCATTTCCCCGCAACAGGCCTCGGAAGCTACCCGAAATGATCGCATTGCCTTCTGTGATCTCCGATACATCAAGGTCGGTTGTCAGAACATAAGCGCCGCCCAGGTCATCCTTGATCTTCCGAAGGTCATCCACCGATGAAATCTCTTTCATCTGCAGCATCGTTGTCATATTGGAATCCCCATTCTGCAATATCGGTGTCTTTCCCTCCTGCAGCGGTGCAAAATTCCATACGTTTTCCGACCATGCCATTGCCGTGTAAAATTCTTTTCTGGAAAGGGTATCGACGGAACTCTCTGTAATCTTTGTCAATGCTGTTGCCCCGGTTCGGCTGCTCTCCCTTTTCAATCGGCTCTCTTTCATAGAATATAATCCAGAAACACCTTCTGCACTATACTTTGTGTCTTCGGATGCTCCGTCAAATTTATAGCCCTGGGTTCCGCTGCTGTAAGAAACATTGTTTTTCAATATACCCGTTCCATCTGCATTTCCAATGTATCCAATAAATCCACCAGACTCTTTCTGATTGGATTTTGCCACTTCCATACTTACGTTTGTATAACAGTTTGTGACCGAAGTGCTGCAGTTCGAATTATGCCATCCGATCAATCCTCCGATGGCACCGTTTGTCTGGTTTCCACGGATCGTTCCAACTGCATAGGAATTTTCTATAATATTGCTGCCATTCCCATTGTTGACGTTTCTCAGATTTGACATCTGTCCGATCAATCCACCTGTCGTATTAAACGTACCGGTAATCTCCAAGTTGGCGGAACATCTTCTGACCGCTGCATAATCCATACGACCGATCAGACCTCCAAGCAGCTGTCTGCTGTTCGGTGTTTTCAGACTTCCGCTTACATGGACATCTTCCACACTTGCGTTTGCCATCGCTTTGTTTGCCAGCGTTCCGCCGCCGGCATCTCCATAGGATCCCTGCTTTGTAATGGATACATTTTCCAGCTTCACGTTCTTTACCGTACCACCTGAGATCGTTCCAAACAAAGTTGTCGTCAGCCCTTTGATCTTATATCCTTTTCCATCAAAAGTCCCGCGAAATTCCGGGATCAGCACGTCTTCTCCCTGCACCATGCCGGCATCGATATCATGCTCCAGTGTATAAGTCCCATTCGGATCTGCCTTGATTCGATCTACCAGTGCCTGCATCGTAATGTATTTCGTGGATGCCTGTCCTTCCGATAAAGTTCCAAACTCCACAACAACCTCTGCCTGCGACTGCCCTTGCTGCGGCATCACATAGTTGTCCAGTTTCAACCCGAAGCTGACTTTCCCATCCTCCGAGACAATCAACTTTGTAATCTCAGAAAATACTTCTGGCTGATCTTCCATCTCAACCTTTACAATATATTGCTCTGGTTTAAACTCCTCTACACGGAAGTGTGAGACCTCTTCTACTTCCCCCACTTCTTCTCCGATTCCAGTCTTGTGATACAGCGTAACACCGGAAACGGTTCCGAGTTCAAATGGAATTTTCTTTTCTTCTTCCTGCGGTTGTTCCGGCTGGTCTACCGGATTCAAAATATTTTCCCGCAGCCACTCCTTATTTTCCTCTGTCTCTGTCGTCCCGTCCACTGCCGCCTGTGCAATCTGATAGACTTGGCGGTTGACCGTATCGTCACTGTATACAATCTCTGTCTTTTTCTCCGAAGATCCTTCTTCATTGGAAATCGTTCTTGTAATCTTTGCATAGACTCTGGCCGCATAATCATTTTTATATCGCTCTTTCGAAAGATTTGCCAGAACCGCTGTAAAATAGATTCTGTCGTCATCTTCTGAAAACTTTTTAACTGCCGTTACTTTAGCCGGCTTGTACACTGCACCATTGTAAAGATATTTGCGGTCCAGTTCCAGTTCCTGCTCCCCTAGATATGTTTTAGGAAGCAGAACCATTCCATATTCTACAACTGCACCGCTGCTCTCTAATTCTTGCAGATAAGATTTCTTGATACACCCGATCATTCTTAATCCCATCGGAGTAATCGTGCGGATTTGTCCACCCAACATCTGCATATCTACATCCCGCAGCTCAGGTCCGGATGCCTTGACCGGAACTACCCATTGTCCCCAGAACAAAAGCAGCAAAAAAATCCAGATGCCTAAACTCTTTTTCCTCTGTTTCATACTCTAATCCTTCCTTAGTATATTCCTGTAATCCACCCCGGCTCACTCACTTGCGGCAGTGTCGGTTTCTGCGGCACTTCCGGCTCCTGTGGCTGTTGTGGCGCTTCCGGTTCCTCATTTGGTCCCTGCGGCTGCTGTGGCACTTCCGGTTCCTCATTTGGTCCCTGCGGCTCCTGTGGTGCTTCTGGTTCCTCATTTGGTCCCTGCGGCTCCTGCGGCACTTCTGGTTCCCCATTTGGCTCCTGCGGCTGCTGCGGTTCCTCATTCGGCTTCTGTGGCACCTCTGATTTTCCCTCTGTTTCTTTTTCAGTATCTTTCTTGGTGTCTTTCTTTTTATCCGCTGATTTTTTCTTTCCGTCAGACATTTCTGCCTGCTTCTGTGCATCTTTCTTCAGCGCTCTCTTTTCTTTCCAGGTAACATCCTCTTCTTCAAAAAGATGATTTAGATCCAACACATGGTCACGTGCATTGAGATTCTCAATCTCTGCCACCTCATCCGACACCGGTGTTTTCTTCTGCTGTTCTTTCTCATCCCCCTGGAAGTGTTCCCACAAAGCGATCCCACTTCCAAGCAGTATGCAAAAGCCAATTCCGGCGATTGCACCTGCCATCCTCTTTTTTCTCTGCATTCGTTGTCTCTCCTTCTTATCACTTTTCTTTCCCATCCAAAAGATTGTCTAATTTCCCTCAGCATTGCCGGATCCGTCTAATACGATTTTATGATCACAACATGTAAATGCTGCCACCTTATGGGAAATGCATAAAATGGTCTTTGATTTCATCTGTTTTAAATTGTTTAACACTTGTTCTTCTGTCTTCTCGTCCAGCGCCGAGGTGCATTCATCCAAGAGAAGAACCGGCGCATCACTTAAGAGTGCCCGCGCAATTGCGATCCGCTGGATCTGCCCTTCGGAAAGCCCATTTCCTCTTTCCCGCAGCACCGTATCCAATCCATCCGGGAGCTCCTGAATATATTCCCAGATACATGCCATCTTTGCCGCCGTACAAATCTCCTCTTCCGATACCTGTCTTCCGGAAAAAACAAGATTTTCACGGATGGTTCCTGATAAGATCATATTCCCTTGCGGCACGTAGGCAAACATCTTTCTTGTCCCGGCATCCGCCGGTATCTTTTTCTTCCCAAGATCAAAATAAATCTGTCCTTCCTCACATTGAAGCAAACCAAGCAGCAACTTCATCATCGTGCTTTTGCCTGCACCAGAAGGACCGGCAACTGCCGTCAGACTTCCCTTTTCCAAACGTACAGAAAAATGTTCCAGCACGCTTCGGTTCTCGTAGGAGAATCCAACCTCTTCAAAGACAATCGCCTGCATCTCTTCAGAAATTTTTTCAAACTCCTCTTCCACGGAAAATGCCTCTTCTTCCTCGATCTGCTCCAAATCCATCAATCGTTCCGCCGATCCGATCATACTATAATATTGAGGAATCAGCCCGGAAAGATTTCGGAACGGCGCCCGGATCTGCCCGATGATCTGCAGAAAAGCTGTCAATGTACCAAAGGTCAGCAATCCTCTGGAAATCTGAATCGCACCCCATGCCAGAGCCGCATAATATCCTGCCGTAAACATGACATAGACGATGGTATTCGCCAGATTGCTGACTGCATTCCGCTTCTTTTTTATCTGATAATGGATCTCCTGATAATTGGTGAGTTTTTGTTCCATCATCTCTTCATTGGAAAAAGACTTGATGACCATAAGGTTTTCGATACATTCCTGTAAAAATGCACGCACCTGCCCTCCACTTTCCTGCACTTCCTTATGAAAATGGCGAAATCTCTCACTGTAAATCCTATTTCCGATACATACCACAACCCCGATCAGCAAGATCACAAGCGTAAATCGAAAATCAATCCGAAATAGAATCAGCAGCCCCACAGACAGTTTTGTCCCAAGAGAGATCAACTGTGGCAAAATACCGACAATCCCTGCAACGACAAGCTCTACATCACTTGTCAGTCGATTCATAATCTCTCCGGAATGAATACCGCTGATCTCCAGATACGGTTTCCTTAAAATCGCCGCGAACATTCTGCGCTTCAGTTCCATCTCCAGCTTGCCTGAGACACGGACACGGATATTACTGTTTACGATATTCAGAATCGCCTGAAGGCCAATGAGCCCTACAAGGATCAGACAATCTCTCCAAAGGCTTCCTTGTCGGCTGCCGGATGCCACATCAAGAAGTGCGCTGGAGATCAGTGCAAGCAGAAGAAAACTTCCCGCAATGGCTGCACTGACACCTGCCAGCAATGCAACCGCCCACAGATGGTTTTTGCTGCATCGATAGATCCAGCTTATCGGTTTTTGTTCCATTTCCCTCTCAATCCTTTCCATCCTCTCCACACTAGATCTGTCAGTCTTATGATCCATTTTCTCGCTCGGACTGAACTGCACCAAATCTTTACATAAATCCGATATCTCCTATCCTTTCTGCAATCGACATAATCCTCTCCCCGGTAAAATCCTCGCAGCACTCCAAGCACTTGTTCCTCCTGGATTCCATGCTCCGGTATCCACTGATGATCCCCACAGAGGATATACCCTTCTGTGTCTCTTCCGATGACTCGATGAAGAATATAAGATCCATTCTTCCTTCGATAGAGAATCACCTCACTGGTTTCCACGATTCCCTCCGGCCGAACGAGATGCAAGATATCCTTCTGCGGTCTGATGCAGGGAAGCATACTGATCCCAGATGCCGCTGTAAATAATTCCCCGTCTTCTAAAAGAATCTGCTCCATTTTCTTGCGCATCGTATGTTCCGCCTACACTTCTAGAATGCCAGCCTCTAAGAGTCTGGTGACAAATGTATGTACATCGTTTTTCGCCTGTTCCTCTGTCATCTCATATTGATCCAACATCCTCTCTGTCAGTGCTTCTTCTGTCAGATCCCTCTCAAGCGCTTTCCAGAGAAAAGCCCCCGTCTGATTCATCTGAATCATTCCTTTGAACTCATTTGTCTGTGCTCCAACCGGGACTACAACATATTTTCCTGCCACTTCCCGCATAAAAAATCCATTTTTAATTCTCATATTCCTTCTCCTCTCATACTTTCATATGCCATCTTTGCGGCATCTTCTGAAATCGTACACTGCATCTGATAGACCGGGACTTCTTTAAAAAGTTCATCCAGCATCTCTAACAGCCTCTCTGCCATCTCCTTCCTGCGCGGAACAAGTGTCTGCCGCATCAAAAGCAGCACCGCTTCTTGAGGATCCATGCGCCTGATCTCGTTTGTTTTCCCACGCTCCAGCATACAGATTCCCTGCAGTTTCCCCTTGCGGTTCAACTGCTCATCGGTCTTCCCGCTAAACGGTGTCCCGTAGACGACCCAGCCATCCGCCTCTTTTCTGACTGCCGGCTTATCGTCATTGATGATCAATGCCCGCTCGGTTCCAAAATATTTCTGCCACTGTTTTGTATGTGTAGATTTTCCTATTCCACTGTCCGCAGAAAACAGATAAACTCTGCCATCCACTTCCACCGCAGATGCATGGATCATCATCCCGCCCTGCAAAAGAAGCTTGCGGTAAAATTCCAATCCCACAAAAATATATTCACACTCTTCTAATGTCAGATGAGACTGCTCTGCCTGTTTCTGTATACAGAGTTCCTCTGTCATCGTCAGTGTGATCTGCGTCTTCGCATCCCCATCAAAGCGGTATGACTCCATCTTCTTTCTCAGAAACTCATAGATCGGCTCATACTCTACAATGCAATCCGCAATCTGATATCGCATTCCTCTTCTCCTTTCCGAAAAAGGACCTGGAAGTATTGCTCCCAGATCCTCCTGTGATCAGTCAATGATAAATTCTTTTTCTACTTTTTGCAGCTGTCCATCTTTCGATACATACATGCTGACTTTATAAGTCCCCGGACCAAATGCTCCATTCAGTGTACGCATGCGAAGTTTTGTATGGCTTTCATCTAAAAAGCTTGTCTCCAACAACACTTTCCCTACAGATGTCCCTTGGATCACTGTAAACTTAATCAGTGCCTGATTCGGAAAGTCATCGATTGCTGTTGTAAACGTAACATCCAGACAGGTGCCATAATCCGACTCTTCTTTATTATAGAAAATCGATTCAATTGCAAGCTTCGGTTCTTCCGGAACTTGCGGCACATATGCCGGAATTCTATCATGCTCTGTATAGCCCGCATAGTTTCCATAGACATCTACCGGCAGCGCAAAGTAATCCTTATCGGTTCCATTATAGGAGATCTCCACCTGGTTGTATCCACTGTGCATCTGAATCTGCGACGAAGCGATCTCGCCACCTACCAGTTGATCTCCGGCCGGTGTATTGTTCTCCCAGTTATAGGAGCCGTTAAAGTTATATGTTCCGTAGTAAAGTGTTCCACTCTCGTCCGATACAAAACTATATCGGAAAGAAGTCTCCGAGATCCGCTCTACTTTCTGCTCTGTAATCCGCGGCGGATTGTATTCCACCACAAAAGATTTCTTTGCAACGGTTCCATCAGAAAATGTCACCTTTGCAATATACTGATTATCTTTATGTCCATAATTTTCCGGAATCACAATCGTATAGACTTTTCTGTCTTCGCTGACAAAAAGCTGTGCTTTATCTGTTGTGATCGGTGAACCGGTCGGACAGATAAAGGAGAAATTGTCCAGTGTCAACTCTTCTGCCGGAGCTTTATTTAACTCTACGGTAATTGTGTTTTTCGGTTTCTCTCCGACAGATACGATCTGATATTCGGATGAAATGTTCGGATCTTCCTGCACATTTCCACTGACGGTGATCGGCCCCAGAACATCCGATGTTCTTCCATCGTGAGCTTCCATCACATAATACAACTGGTAGGAGATTCCTTCCTCCAGTCCACTGATCAGCACCTTATTGAATCCCGTCTTCATCTCTTTCCGGTATCCCTTCTTCACCGTATCCACAGAAGGAATTTCCTCTGCCGCACGGCTGACCTGTGTATGCCCCGGAAGGTATACATATACATATCCTCCCTCATCCACATCAAACAAATCAAATTCTGCTCTTGTCGCCTCACTTCTCAGTACTGTTGCATCGCTGACAGTCGGGCAGTCTACTTTGTAACTGAAATATTTGGAAATGATCTTGCCCGGTGCAATCTCCATCGAGAATGTGTAGGTATCGTCTTTTGCAAACACCGAAGTAGAAACTTCGTACACGCGATTGTCTTCCGTCTTTGCGCTTAAAAGTGTCATTTCCTTCCCGCCATGGCAGATAATTCTCATATCTTCTACTGCGAGCGGTTGTGTTGTCGCTTTCTCCAAAGTAACGATCATCCGACTCATTCCACGTACTTCCACAGATACAATGCTGTTGGTCAAGATCTCTTCCCCAACTTCCACTTCTACTTGATTATTTCCATTGTCCTGCACTTTATCAAGCTTTCCGCTTCCGCCAATCGTAGAATTGTCTCCATTTAAAATAGCATTCTCCACGGTTCCATTGACAGTGATCATAGATCCACCTGCAGCCTCAGATACGAGTAATTCCTCCGCAGGTACATTCACTGTAAATCCTTGTACCACTTCTGCAACTTCCACTTCTGCAATTTTCAATGCTCCATTGACCGTCATATTACTTCCCGCCACAAGTTTCGCAACACTGGATCCAGCTCCAAGATTCAGGGTGAAATTCCCCGCTGCCCGGCCTGCACCGGCAGCACTTTTCCCGATCTGATCAAATACTGTGTCATTTGCTGTCACAGTACAGTCCGCATCTGCTGCCACTTCCAAATTTTTTACACGAAGCTGATTCAATACGATCTCTCCACCTTGTACAGAGCTGTCCACAACGACCTTGTTATAATTTCGCACTTTCTCAGTCGCATTCACTGTGTAAATACCGTCCTTTACTTGCTCCGCCGTAATTGTCAGTGTATCCTGTGTCACCTTCTTCGCAGTGTCACACGCATCCAGCACATTTTTGGCGAGCCATTTCTTCTGGTCCGTTGACACTTCCGAAGACTTCAGCATCTCCTGTGCCGTCACATAAGCAGACTGTACAAGTGTATTCCCATAGGATATCTGTCCGTCTACTTTCATATAAGATCTGACTGCATATCTGGTGTTAAACCCTGCTCCACTGATTCCGGTAAGAACTCCGGTATAGTAAACCTTCTCCTCTGTTGTCTTCCAATTCTTCTCTGCCGGAATCTCAAGAGCTTTGTAAGCTTTCCCTTTTAACGCATAGCTTCCGCCAATCTGAAGTTCTCCTCCGGCTGCCTCCAACGCACTCGCAGGTACTGCCACCGTTCCGTAAGTGACTTCTTTCCCTTCTGCTTTCAGCTGCTCCAGGTAAGCCTTATCAATTGCCGAAATCGTCCGAAGTCCTGTCTTTCCTTCTGTTCGAATCTCCATAGATTCTGTAGAAATATGTGTTTCATTCTCTGCCGCCAACGCGAACCCTGTGCTGCCCAATACGAATGTTAAGGCTAATAACAATACTTTGCATATCTTATTTAGTCTTTTTAGCATTCCTTTTCTCCTTCTAGTCTTTATTCTTCCCAGTCCTCTGGAATTGTCACCTCATTATCAAGGTTCTCTGACGGTTGTTCCGTTCCCATATCCATCTCGGTGTCTGTTGATGAATCTTCTGTACTTCTTTCCCCTGGCTTCTCTAATGAAGAGTTCCCTGCATGCTCATCGCTTGCTCCCAATTCTTTCTTCTCTTCGGAATCGGTATCCAGATCCTCTGCCTGCCCGTTCGCTGTAGCTTTTCTAGAATCATCACCTGCCTGATCCGAACTCCTTCCGGAAAAAGAATCAGATAACAGCCATGTGATGGCACAGAGGAAAAGAATTACAATTACAGTTATGATTGTCTTCTTTTTCATATACTACCTCTGAGTCGCTGTCCTAAAAGCCTAGATCTTCCTCTCCCCAGTCACCTACATCTCCATTATTATCAATCCCACTCATCATAATCGTATCTTCCACCGGAATCTTTACAATGTTCAGTTCTAATGCCTCATATCTTTCTTTCATTATTTTTACGCTCCTTTTTATTTTAGTTTCCGGTAAATTATACATTATCTTTTTACATCTCTGCAACTATTTTTCATCCGTGTTTTTCACCATTTTTTCTTCCTATTTTTCTTATTTTTCGCTCTTTTTCACAGATGTTTTTACTCGTAAAGTCCTGCCGCCCTGCATACGCGATCCATCTGGTCTACCTGTTCGGTCACCGCAGCGCTCTTTAAGGCCTCCCGCCCTTTTCTATTTGCAAAAATGGTCTTCGTGACCAAACGCCAGATCCATGCTGCCGGCAATAAAAATGCATGCCGTCTCACTGCCGGAGAAAGTTCTTTCATTGCCTCCAAAGGCGGGAAAAGCATTGTCAGCACCAACCGTATGCGTGTCCTTCGGATTTGCTTTTTCTCCCCGCCCTCTTTTAAGAGTCTCGCTCCCATATGATTTTCCATCGTGCCGTATGCCCCACTGCCAATGATATGTTCCAAAAGAATATTTCCCTCAAAAAACGATTCGTCTTCCTCCATACATTGCTGTAAAAAGCGCTGCATCGTTTCGGAAAACTTCAAAAGTCTCCCTCGCTCCAGATACGCTTCGACCTTTTTCCAGTCGCAACTGTCTTTTTTCTTCTGTGCAAACACAAAAAGATCCAACAGCATCCGGATTCCAATTCCTCCGTACTTCAAGTGCTTTGCCATATGACCGATCATATATACATAATACTCTTCCCAAGGCATCTGATACGCAAACGCAAAACCTTCCTTTCGGATACATTTGCTCCAGATATCCTCCAAAAGTACGTCTAGCTCCCGATTCTCCGTTGAGCAGTCCCAATGAATCTCAACCGTCATAAAAGGATTCCGCACATAGACATCGTGATGCCCTCCTCCATGTTCCAAAGTATATCCAAGCGACTCCATAATTTCCTGAATCTTGCCCTGCTGCTCTTTCTGACACAAAATATCAAGGTCTGTGAGAAAACGCATATCAGGAGAAGGGTATTCCTTTTTCAACTGAGCTCCCTTTAATGGGAGATGCTCGATTTGTTCTTCCTCAAACTTCTGTTGGATCTCCTGCAAAGAAAAATACTGGGTAGCCTCTCTCGCAATCCCTTTCTGCTGCGCCTTTTGCATTGCACAGACCACATCCGCAGGGATTTTCTCCTGTTCCTGCAGTGGTAAAATTCCATAGGATACTAGATTGTCAATCTTCTGATACTTGCAAAACACTCTTGATCAACTGAAAGAGTGCCCTCTGTTCTTTTTCTCTTCTCATCTGCTTCTCTCTTTCTTTTTGATTTATCTTACGATGTCACACACAACGATCTCCGGAAGATTATTAACTCGCGGAATCCCTCTGGAACTGCCAAGACCCGCCGACAAGATCATCGTTCCATTTCCGCAGGAAAACATTCCTCTCGTATACGTTGGGAAAAATCCTTCCTCCGGATCAAACAGTCCTCCTACAAACGGAACTCTTACCTGACCACCATGCACATGTCCGCTGAAGACTAGATCTACATCCCAGTATTCCATGCTCTTCCACAACAGTAAGCCTTCTGGTACATGACTCAGCAAAATCTTCAGCCGATCCGTCTGCACAAACGCTTCCAGAAATCGTTGCTCCGATCCATCTTTCCAGTCTTCCGGCAGTAAATATCCGTAGGCTCCCCCAATCCTTACTTCCTGTCCGGCAATCTTGGTATCCACATATTCTTTCTCTAGCACAACTGCCCCGGCAGCTTCAAGCTGTTCCGTCAGATCGCCTTCACCATAAGTTTTCTCATAACCCACTTCATGATTTCCCAGCGAAAAATACACCGGCGCAATCGCGCACGCTTCCCGAACCAGATGCAGAAGAATATCCGTGCGGTCTTCATCCTCATTGAGCATATCCCCCGTCATAAAGATTACATCTGGCTTCTGCTTCTGAATCTTCGCAATCAGCCTTTGATTATCCCTGCCGTACTGATAATTGTGAAGATCTGTAAGCTGCACAGCTCTAATTGGAGCTGCAATCTTTGGATTCCGGTAAGTATACTGCCGAACAATGAGACATTTTTGTGATAAGATAAGACTGACCAAAAGAATTCCTGTCAGCAAAAAGAAACTAAATACAACTATCTTTCCAAATTTCTTCATCGTCCACCTCCGATCTGTCGTTTCTCTTTCCAATCAAATAGCCGGAGCTTCTTCCACCCCGGCTTTCTTTTCTTATGCGTACTCTCTTACAATCTCCTGCATCTTTGCAAATTGCTGCTCCATCTCATCCACCAGACGGAACTGCGTCCGCGCACGGACAAGGTTGTGTTCTGGATAAGCCGTCTTAAAGTAAGTGTCTCCTTCCAGATAATCTGTCAGGAACCGAATTCCACACTCAAATGTCATCAGACGCGCTCCCCATGGAAGACTCTCGACTTCCTCCGGTGTCAACACATCTTTTGTCGCCTCCAAATATCCTTTCACATACAGCTCATATAGAGAGATATCAAAATGCATCTTATCCAGATCGCGCTCATCTTCCTCCGCTGTCGCCGCACCAAACCGGATGGAATCTCCGAAATCGTTTGCAGCAAGCCCTGGCATGATCGTATCCAGATCAATGATACAAAGTCCCTTTCCAGTCTCTGCATCAAACAAAATATTGTTCAGCTTCGTATCATTGTGTGTCACTCGAAGCGGCAACGTTCCATTCTCCTGCTGTTCTACTAACACCTTACAATCTTGCTTTCTATCAAGGGCAAATGCAATCTCCGGTCTGCAAGTGATCGCCCTGTTTTTGATATCTCGCTTCAAAGCTTTCTCCAAATTTTCAAACCGTTTCACCGTATTGTGGAAATCTGGGATTGTCTCCTTTAAGCTGGATGCCGGATAATTTCCAAGCTGTTTTAAGAAGTGTCCAAAACTATTTCCAGACTGATAGAACTGCTCCGGATCCTCTACAAGCTGATAACATACCGAATTCGAAATATAATTATAACATCTCCACGGCTGTCCCTCATTGTCCTCGAAATAGGTACATCCATTCTTTGTCTTAATGCAGGAAAGTGTCTCTCTGTCCGGATCTCCCCCTTCCTCTCGAATGACATTTCTTAGATATTCTGTCACCCCGAAGATGTTCTCCATCACACCTGCCGGATCCTTGAAGACATTATTATTCACCCGCTGAAGAATATAGGCAAATTCATCGCCCTCCTCCGTCGGCATATAGACCGCATACGTCTCGTTAATATGTCCCTCTCCAAACGGCTTCACATAGCTGCACTGAAGACCGAACCCAAACGCATACAGTGCATCCTCCAGATTTCTGCTTGTCACACCGTCAATCTTTCTTCTCGTAGAGAAGATCACTTCTCCCTCTTCAACCTTCTTTCTGGAAGGGATTACGCAGTTCGCCTTTACGACACTGCCCAGTCCGATATGTGCTCCACATCCAACACGAGAATCATGATCTACAACTGCCCCACTGTTGACAAGCACACCATGTTCCACAACTGTATTGGTATTGACAATCGCACTCTGCATAATAAAACTTCCATTGCCGATCACCGCACTAGGACTAACGACCGCTGACGGATGAATGATCGCCGGAACTTGATAGCCCGCTTCCATCAATTTCTCTGTCCAGTATAGCCGCATTCCGCTGTCTCCCAGAGCTGCCACTGCCGTATCGTACTCATTTAAAAATGCCTTATAGTCACAGCACTTTCCAATTACATCCGCTCCCTTTACGGCATCATCTAAAAACACAACCTCTTCGTACCCCAACAATCTTGCTGTTTCCTGGATCATATGGCCAAAACCACCGGCACCTAAAATCAATAAACGTTTCACTTCTTCTTTTGTATGAATCCAAATTGGAAACATACCCCTCCTTCCTATGTAAGATATAAACTTATCATACCACATCTACCGGAAGGCTGCTACAAAAAATATGGAAGTTTCCATATAAAGTAATTGTACAATTTCCCCAAAACTTTCTCTTCCACATTATCTATTATTCTAGAATTCCTCTGTCTATTCTTGAATACTTGCCTGAAACGGCATCGACTTGTTTCCTATCTCGGAGATTTCACAAGAACAATGAAACCTCCGAAGATTTAGATCTGATCATCGATCAGAAATAGATTTTTCTTACATCTTCTGTACAAACTCTTCCAACGTCTTTGACTGAAAGGCAGTCTGCATCCAATTCTTCAACACTTCCATATCCTGCTGGGCCTGAATCTGCTCCAAAACCTCATCCGAAACGTCTCCGAAACTTTGCAAACACAAAAGCAGGGTTTCTTTCAAAACACTTCGTCCTTCTTCACGTCCCTCTTCACGCTCTTCTTTTAACATCTCTTCAAAAATCATAAAGCGCTCCTCCATTTCCCGGCTTCCCTTGATCTTGCGGATAAAATTCTGCAGCTGTTCCACGTAGGAATCATCAAATGCTTCCTCACTTCCTGCAAGATCTGCCTTTACATACTTTAGAAATGTTACCAGTTCTTTTGGAACTTCACTTTCATTCTTTCCATGTGTGTTCAAAAATACGATAGTCCTTCCATCTTCCAGATTCGTCTGACCGGACTCTTTGCAATTCATCTTAAAGGTATACCGGTATTTTTCTTCTTCAAATGGATCGAAATCACAGATGAAAATGACATAGGTATCTGGAAGTTCTGAATAATCTTCTCCTGATAGTAATAGTTCCATATCCATCTGACTCTGATAGTAACGACTTCGCTCCCCGAGCGCTGCCTTTCTTTTCACCTGCATCTCCACATTATAATGACTTTGGCACTCATCTTTCGCATAAACATCCAATCGGACACCTTTGTATTCCGGATGATATACGATACTCTTCTCCCGGCTGACTTCCACCCGATCGATCGGTATCTCCAGCACTCTTTCTAAAAGTCCCTTGCAGTTATTTTCATCCATCATCACTGCACCAAACATGAAATTATCTTTGATCGTAAGTTCCTTTAAACGATGTTTTCTTCTCATGATACTCCTCCATTTGACAGAGGAATTCTATGAATTCATCATAGCAGATTCTGTGCTGTTACGCAATTGAAAATTCTTACATCTTCCGTGCCAACTCTTCCAACTTCTTTGACCGAACGGTGGTCTGTATCCAATTCTTTAACACTTCCATATCCTGCTGAGACTGAACCTGCTCCAAAATCTCATCCGGAATGTCTCCGAATCTTTTCAAGCACAAAAGCAGGGGTTCTTTCAAAACACTTCGTCCTTCTGCAAGTACTTCTGCAAATACTTTTACAAATTCTTCTGCATATCCTTCCGCAAATCCTTCTGCATATCCTTCTTCACGCTCTTCTCGCAACATCTCTTCAAAAATCATAAAGCGCACCTCCATTTCCCGGCTTCCCTTGATCTTGTGGATAAAATTCTGCAGCTGTTCCACATAGGAATCATCAAATACTTCCTGCAAGGTCTGCCTTTACATACTTTAGTATTCTCATCCATCATCACTGCACCAAACATGAAATTATCTTTGATCGTAAGTTCCTTTAAACGATGTTTTCTTCTCATGATACTCCTCCATTTGACAGAGGAATTCTATGAGATTATCATAGCAGATTCTGTGCTGTTCCGCAATTGAAAATCCTTATGCTTCCCCCTCATATGCCTCCAACACCGTCTCCACATCCCCCTGCATCCTAACCTTTCCTTCGTGGATCCACAATACACTTGTACAAAGTTGTCTAACAGTATCTGGATTATGAGAGACGATCATTACCGTTCGATTCTTATCAAAAATCAGTTCTTTCATCTTCTCATAACTTTTTTTCTTAAATTTGGTATCTCCTACACTCAGGATTTCATCGATCAGCATAATATCTGTCTCCAGAACTGCAGTAATGGAAAATGCCAGTTTGGAAAACATTCCACTTGAGTACGTCTTCACCGGGCGGTCGATGAAAGAACCAATTTCTGCAAATTCTATGATTTCATCCATCTTTTCTAAAATCTGCTGCTCACTAAAGCCCAGCAACATTCCAGAAAGCATCACATTTTCACGCCCTGTCAGTTTACGCTGAAATCCTACTCCAATAGATAAAAGCGAAACAGATGGGGTTGCAAGTGTGATTGTTCCCTGATCTGGTGCAAAAATTCCTGCAATTGCTTTTAACAAAGTAGATTTTCCACTCCCATTTCTTCCAATCACCCCTACAATCTCTCCTTTTTTAACTCCAAAAGAAATACCGCGGAGCGCCTCATATTTTTCTACCTTACTCTTTTTCAAACTAAAAATACTCTTCCGCAGAGGAAAAGCCTGGAGGCACTGATAAGAAAGATGAACGTCCTCCACCTCAATTGCATTTTTTCTATCGTCCATCAAATCACCTTCACATAATCTTTCTCGTATTTATAGATTAAAAAAACACCGATTGCAGATAATAAAAATCCAACAGCCATCCAAAAACACAGCATCGTCAGATTTATATTTCCTGCATAAATCAGTGCTTCACGACATTGCGTAATCAAAAAAGAAATCGGATTCCACTGTATCATAATGTCCGCAAGCGTTCCCGGAATCCGGCTGATTCCTTTCAGCTTTGGCTCAATTTCATAAAATACTCCTGATATATAAAACAAAAGCCGCATCCCTACTGCCGCCACATTTTGCAAGTCCTCGATAAATACACCAAAATGCGCCACTATACAGGAGATTCCAAATACAAGCAGAAATAGTGTAAAGAAAATGGGAAGCACAAATAAAATCTTCCAAGTGATTCTGACACGATACAATATCATCATCACGCCTACCAGTCCAAATGCAATTGCCATTCGAAATCCGTATTTAAACATCTCAATCAAAACGAGAATGAATTTCGGCAGATAGACTTTCGTTACAATCGAACTGTTATTCGTCACAACTCTTACATTGGTCACAATACTCTTCTGAAAAAAGTCCCACATATTTAATCCGATAAATACAAAGACCATATAATATCTTGTTCTTTGCCCAAAAACAATCTGCGACAGGAACCAATATATGATCATAAATAACAGAGGATCTAAAATCCACCAGAGCCAACTTAAGCGGGAATTTGCCACCTCTGCCTTCAATCCCGCTCTGCCAGAGTAAATGGCATATTTATAATATTTCTTTATATCCCGAAAAAATCTACCCATATGTTTCCTTCCCCTCATCTTCTATGCATTCACTATTGAAGTAGATCAAGTTCTTTCAAAAGTGTGTATTCTTCTCGAACCCCTTCATCCACTGACAGAAACTGCTTCATTCTCTGTGTATTTCTGCTTCCTCTTTTAAATATAGCCTGGTACCAGCGGATTACCCACGCTGCCGGCAGAAGTGACGGGTGCTTCTCGACATTCTTTAAGTACATTCTCATATACTGTCGATCTGGAAAAATCATCTTTATCATCGCTTTCCATTTCAATGTTTTTAAATCTGATTTCTCTGCTCCCTCCAACTGATCACGCACTTGGGATGCCTCCATGTTTCTGTCACAATAGCCATACACCCCTCCCGCAAAAATAATCTCCTTCATCTTTTCATAGTTCTCTGTCTCCATTTGCATTGGAAGAAAGTCTATTTTCGTACCAAACCACTCTTTGCACAAAGTCAAAGTTGCTCTTGCAAACGCAGATAGTCCCAACTTCTCTAGTTCCTGCCAAATATAATCCCAGTTCAATTCATTTCCATATTTCTCCATAAACAATGCAAAATCCAACTGTCCGCGCAATCCATATCCTGCATATTGAAAATGCTTCGCTGCATGCACAAACAAATATACAAGATGATACTCTTTAATAAAACATAGTGTGTATTCTCCCCGAACCTTTTCTGTATGAGAAACAGCATCTAAATAGTACTGCTCCGTATCTGCTCCTCTTCCAACTTTTTGAGAAACAATTCGACTATGCACTTCTAAAAGAGTATTTCCTTTTTCATAGCACCACACAAACCCCGTATCGGATGTACAGAGAAATCCAAGCTGCAAAAGTGCTTCATGTGTACGCTGTCTATCCTCTTCCCGAATGAGAAAATCAATATCCCCCATCGTCCTCAATTCCGGAATAGGATAATATCGTTTCAAAACCCACCCTTTCATTAAAACATGAAAAATTTTATTTTGGTTTAGGCATTCCATTACTTGAACCATCCGCATATCCTGCTCCTTGCTTCGGCTAACCGATGCATAAAAGTGCACTTGCAAATCTTTCTGAATGTCTTTCGGTACGCACTCCTGTTCCGGAAGTTTTCTGATCGCTGTATATAAGATTCCGCCTATATTATGTTTGACTGCCAATTCATATACTTCCGCCCAATCTACCTGCTTTGGGAATGTGTCTACGCAATCATCCATTCCCATGTAAATTTGCAATAACTGTATGACAGCTGTCTGCACCGTATTCATATTCATCCTCATTTCCTGCTTTTTTTAAGACTTCTGATTCTGCCTGCAATTCCAAGCACCTTCCCTCGAACAGGTCGCATTATTCCCCACAGATACACATACAATAAATATCCCCTATGATCACAGGAAAACCATTTCCCCTTCCTGCAGATTTTCACAACTCTTGCAATCACTGCATTTGTTGAAACATTTTTCTCAAGCTTTGATTGTGCATCCCCACATAAACTCATCTGTCGATCATAAAGTTTTATAATCCGATGTAAGACATACTGACCATTTTCTCGCCGATATAAAACAATGTCTCCGTTCTTTAAACTTCCTTCCTGACAATGTTCTAAAACAACCTGATCTCTTCTATGCATCCACAACGGCATCATACTTGTCCCTGTCACCTGCAAAGTGACGGTCTGTCCTTGTTCTAACAGGCTATTCAATATCGGAGAAAGTTCTTCCAAAGAAAGTATTACTGTTCTTTCTTCCATCATGATTCCAAAATATTTTTCCTTCTTAAAATAGAAAGAAACTTTCTAACGTCCTCTTCTGCTATTTCTTTTCCAACTTCATATACGTCTGTCAACGCACAAACCAATTGTTCTTCTGACATTTCTTCCTGCAATTTTTCCCATAAAAAGGCGCCTGTCTCATTTAGTGTGATCATTGCCTGAAAATCCACACTTTGCTCTCCAATCGGAATGACCATATGTTCCCCTGCTACTGTTACAAGCTGAAAAGTATCTTTAATCTTCATCCTATTTTCTCCATTTCCACTTCTATTTTTCTACTAATTATCGCAAAATATTTCTTTTCTTACAATCTCCACTACTTCTTGGCTAATATTACAATGCAAATAATACATTGGAACACTCTGTGCCAGCCTCGCCGCAAACGCTGTTAACTTCCTTCCTGCTTCCTCATCATAGAATGGAACCATCAATTGATTTGTAATATTATACATTCTCTCTGAAATGTTCATCGGTTCTATCCAGTTTTTTATATCTCTCTTTAAAAATACAACTGCCGCAAGCGGTACTGACATATTCCGATTTAAGTCTGTTTTTCCGCTCCATGGTGTTCCATAAATCCAAGGCACTTCATCCCGAAAGCGAATCGCCGGTTTATCATCATTCACAATCTCCACTTTTTCTTTAAACCGTTCTTTCCAAAGTCCCGTATGAGTAGACTTTCCAACTCCACTGATTGCAGAAAATATCACGCCTCGCCCTTGAAAAGCAATGGCAGATCCATGCAGCACAGCATCTCCGAGCACTGCTAAGCGATCACCAAACGCACTACCGGAAAAAATATATTCAAAGTCTGTTGCCTGTAATTCTTCCATTTTACGGTCTCTTCTAATCTCAGCTCTCACAGATGTATACCGTTTATCAAAATAAATGGCATGAAGTATCCTGCTTCGTTCCTGATCATATAATACACGGCAAAAATTACTTCGTATATCTCTTGGAAAAGATTCGTAAACGCTCAAATATTTACCTGGAAGCTAACACATAGCAAACCTTCTAAAACATTATTTACAGAAAAAGTTTCATACTCTCGCCGATTATTCTAGGTCACTCCAAACTGATGTCTCCATCGTACTATAATATTCATTTTTCAATAGTTTGTTGCTGTACATAAATCAAAAACATTCTAATCAATATTCTAATTCTATATTTTTCATATCTTATTTTTCGATAGAAGAATATAATTGCACTAATTACTAATAATGGAATTTCGTAGTATAGGAATGTGGAACAATATGAGCAAACAAATATCAGATACATGTTTATAACTATTGTGAAAATGCACCCCAAAAATATCGATCGACTCATTTCAGAAATTATAAGCATTTTGTCAGCCTTGTATGTTATACCTTTCATTTCACATATATTCAAACAATATTCAAATATAAGAGCATTTTTCTCTTTCTCACTTGCGTTTTCGTAGATTTCCGAATTTATATATTTTTTAAAATATACTTTAATATCTAATGCGTTTTTATAAGCAAGTTCAGTATCGAAAATATTCTTATAGCAATCTTCTGACAAAAAAATATGTCGTAGTTCTCCTCCACATAAGTGTTTCCATAAATATTTTTCATCTAATATTGTTCCTATTTCTTGAAACACCACTCCCAAAACATAAGAAAAAACAAAAAATAGAACGTACTTTTCATTTCCGTAATTTTTCCAAATGTCATAATATTTGAATGATAGAGAGATACTAAATAAGCAGGAAATAACTATACCAGGCACTAACATTGTGAAGATATCAAAAATATTAAATTTTTCCACAAACTTTTCCATAAAATCTATGCCCCGTAAAATTATAGAAAATGAAGAATAATTCTTCCTTCTCTCTGCTTCCCGGCTTTAGGAAACCTTTATCACATATCCTTAGAATTTAATTATACTCTAGGTGGTGTAAATGCATTTTGTGAATGTCACTACCATAGCTAAAGATTGAGAGATTTTCGAAGTTAAAAGTCTAAATCTTAGTAAGCAAAACATTTTCTTCAATTATAGCATCTCGAAGAATACAGTTAGTCACTCCTTAAAATACATCAAAGCATTAAATATCTTTTGCTCTTGGCAAAAATGATACTGACTCTTTCCTTCTGAAAAACTTGTTCCTTCTGCGAAAGTCTGTACTCTCATCATTAACATGAAATCATGTCTATTTAGTAATTATCTGTTGATCATTTATACTGCATGCTCTTATCCAGACATATTACAAAACAAACAAATAATTACCTATAAGCAAAGTAATAATTGTTAATCCTTACAAAAATTCATTGTTATACATTTATTGCTACCAAACCCAGTCCACTTAATTTCTGTATTTCCTTTACATCATCAAACCTTGATATATCACCCATTTCTGCAAGTATCCCGGAAAGCGTGTTTTTTCCTATTCCGGATATTGCCAGAATGTTTTCTGCATATGGAATATCCATACACATTTGATGCAAACAGCTCTCTATGTCTGCTAGCTGCTCATTTGATTCAAGCATTCGATGAACCAACCACTTGACAGCAACTTTGCTCGATTCCGCTCCATCCTGAATCCCTATGCTTTTCTTGGCATTTTCAAAGATGGAAGTTGCATTTACATAACCACGTCCCCGCAGTTTTGCTTCATGCCAAATCTGTCTGATAACTTCTACACCAAGTGTAACCAGATCCTCTGGAAACGGTGCAACCTTAAGTACTTCCAAGCAAAATGCCCCATCTATTTTTCCGAATGCGTCCTTATACTCTGGAAAATAGATTTTCATTTCTCTGTGAAGTCGGTTAAGATCTCTTATCCGATCCTCGTTTATCTGGTCTTGAAGCATCGACAACCATCTAATATCAGCATAAAGCTTTTCTGGCAGATACGGCATTCCAAAGTTTCCATCTTTCACAAGATTTGCTATGAGTTTTGGATCTTTTCTGTCATCCTTAAGTTGGCTGTTATCTTCAATTTCTTTTGTCTGCTTTACTGCATAAGGATTTACCTCTGCACTTCTTCAGAATGCGACTTCTTATTTTCTTTCTGCTCATGCATTATTCTTTCTTTTTACATAAACATTCATAGCAAAGCTACACTGTCTAACATATCCCTTTTCGCAAATGATTCCATGTATTTGGGGATAGGTTAATCCTTGACTCCTAAGTTCTATTACCTCTTTTTCGTATGGAGCTAATTTCCCTAGAATCCTAACACTATAGTGCCTCTTTATAACTGAAAAATCAGGATTTAAATAATTTTGTATAGCTTTATAGGAACGATGCATCAGAGAAGAGATTTGCTCAATAGAATATCCCGCTAATGCCATTTCTCTTGCATCTTTCATTTCTTGTTGTTTTTGTTTTATTGCTAACTGACTTGATTTTTGTCTAACCCTTCCACTTTCGAATTTCAATTACCTCCCCACCATCCACTTTAGTATATTTAGGCACATAATTTTCTGCCATAACTATAGCTCCTGAATTGATATGGCATGCATCATCTAAAACACATCCATGATCCACAATCGCTCCCATATTGATGATGCATGCGCTTCCAACCATACAGCCCGTATTAATCATTGCCTTAGGGAAAATAACTGTACCCGATTTAATTACCACACTTTTCGCAATATATGCCGTAGGATGAATAATTGTTGCAAGTTTACCACCTGCTTGAGCAATTCTTTCTTCCCATTCTAATCTTATTTTATTATCTCCAAACGCCGGATAAAATTCTGTGTCTTGATTTATATACTTCCAATATTCATCACACATGCCTACTATTTTATAAACTACAGTCCCATATTTCTGTTCTCTATTGGCAACATCTCTATACCTGTCATCTAAAAATATAATATTTTTATTTTCATCTCTAGTATTATATTTTTGTAATGCGCCAGCAACTTCACATACAGCTTGTCCATGGCCTCCCGCACCAATAATAATTAATCTCATTTTTATCACCTTTTATGTAATTGTATTTAAAAGAGTATTACTACCCCGATCAAACACATTGCTGCAACAATATACTATAATTTCCAAAACACTAACCGTAACACCTAATGTAATCCAATATTATACTGAAAAATTATCGTATCTTCTCACCAGTCCAACAAAGCCCCAAGTACTAAAAGAATAAACAATTGGTCAATGTAATAAATATATTGTCATAGATTGATTAGAACATTTATTTACATGGCAATTGTCAAATATCTTTAATAATTAATACACCTCAACACTCATTGCATAAAATATTCTAACACCAACGTCTTGCTTTGCCTTTCTTTATTGTTTCAATCACGCAGGATACTTCCACTGTTTTGGACTGTTCATCAAGGATATTTTTTAATTCGCTGCTCTGAAGTCAGAACCTTTGGTTGTGATTATCCATGGTTTGATTCACTGCGCTTTGATACCCATTTGTTTCATATACTTACCAACGATACGCTCGGAGATAATCTCTCCCGTTTTTCGTAGCTTTTTGATAATTTTGGGAATACCGCAATTCTGTTTTGATTTATTATGAATATCCTTAATTTTATCTTTTACGGCTTCACGCCTTTTTTCTGTGTTTAGAAAGAATACGTTTTAGCCATGCATGATAACCAAAACAAGAAACACCAAGATGTTTCAACATTCCGAAGACAAAAACTCGCGTTTCGCCTTATGAGCAGTTTCTGCAATCTCCGTAACTTTGAGATAAATGGCTTCCATCTTTTTCCCAGAATGTTGATTGCTTTTTTTATCCTTCAAGAGTGTCCTGTGCATCTCGTAATTCTCGTTTTAATCGTGTGATTTCTTTTGCTTCATCAGAGGCATAGTTACCGGAACCACGACTTTCAATATCACCGGCTTCACGCAGTTCTTTCTGCCAGCGTGATAATGTCTGCTAACTGATTCCTAAATTTGTAGCACAGCCTTGCAGTCCTAAGTTCCTATAATCGTGACAGTACTGGACTGCATCCAGCTTAAGTTGTTAGTCATAGTTCTTTGCCATAAGGAGATCCTCCTTCCGTACAGTATCTATATTGTATCATAATTTTTCTAATAAGGATTTCTCACTTTGACTTGTACTATTTATATTCTAGCACCATTTCTCCTCAATTCTACCATCTTTATCATTTTTTTCAAGAAAAATCGCATTTTTCTACTGAAATTAAAACACTTTATTCATTCTCATCGCTATTTCCGATACAAATGAGAGTTAATTCTCATAGAAGTCCACATATAATTGATTTGTAGACTTCATCCACTGACAAGGTTACATCCATTATCTTATCTAGTTCTCCACAATTTTCAACCGAGAACTGGGATACTAACTCTATATGAGGATAAATCTGCCGATTTAGCACAAGACTGTAGTTCAAAGAACAAAGTCCTTTTTCGCCGTAGAACCGGGTTATATGTGCAGTATTATTCGGAATCATGACCTTTGTATCATCAGAACAATACATTTTTGTTTCTACCAGCTTTATGACAGCTTCATAAGTAATATCAGAAATGGTATGTACTCCCATGCCTTCTAGAAAAATCAATCCCTCTGAACAGTAAATCCGGGACACTTCTAATGTCCTGCTGGTATAGAGATTTCCACAATCAGCAAGATACGCATCAAGATTCTTTTGCTGGAGCCCAGGTGGTTTAGCATAGTTTGACCAGTTAAGATAAAGTCCACGATTAGACATAGTCCCTGTAGAGTCCATTTTCTCCAACTGATATGTATACTGCACCCATACAGCAGATTTCTGTCGTGGTGATTCATTCTTGATTTCCGCAAGTCAGCTTTCACGGACTGCCTCTGAATAATTTTCATCCCTTTGTTTTATAAAAAGTCTAAGCCGTTTAGGCATCACAGATAATCCTTCCATAAGCCAACGGAATTGTTGCTGAGTAAGAGTTTTTATTTCCGATTCCGAACGTGACCATTGGAATTCACCTTATTCTAACCAATTATATAAAAGCAGATAGCCATCAGATTCCTAGACCAAACATTTAATGCAATCTGTTTGCCCTCCACAAAACATATACAGAGCGTCAGGTTCAATGGAATTTCTACCAAGTTTTGATTCAATAATCGCTGTAAGTGAATCCAAACCAAGTAGAAAATCTGTGTATCCAGTTGCTATAAAGATATTTTTAAAGCGTGTAGCATCATTTAACATCAGTAGCCACTTGCAAAACCATTTTCAGTAAATTCGGAGATGTATTCTCAGAAACATAAATCCTCATAGAATTAATCTAGATTTCTAAAGTGCATGGATCTGATGTTGAACTCGCACGTTCCATCAATGTCACTGGAACAGCGACAACCGCTTGTGGTGCAACTTCAGAAGTCATTCCCTTCAGACACGCTTCCCGAACCTAGCGCAAACGCTGGTAATAATTCTCAACTGTAATCTGATGTTGAACACACCAGTCTTTTACAGTAAGATTTTGCGGACGTCTTTGACATTCTCTGATCTGGGATGCTCATTCTTGAAGACGATATTTGTTGTGCGACAGTGATTGCAATTGAACTCCTGGTCTCTACCGCCTCTAGTCTAGTCTTAAAAGTTGATTCTAAACTTTTTATACTTGGCAAAGAGATTATCTCAAATGTTTAGTGTCCTGTCTACGCACCCACCATGGGCATTTACTTATGAACCGATTTTTAGGGCACACAATCTGTTAAATTATTTTACACTTACTTTTAAGTTATTTTTATTGACATTTACATATGTTTCTGATAGCATCTTCTTATTGGAATATAAAAAAAAACTCACACTTCATGTGACAGATAATAACATTAGGAGATTTGATATGAAAAAAATATCTTATGCAAAAATGGCAGATACAATTATCACCCAAAGAAAAGAACTCAAACTCACTCAGGCACAGCTAGCAAAAATGACCGGCATCAACAGAGGGATGATCAGCCGTATTGAAAGCCTCGATTATATCCCTTCCATCGACCAGCTTCATACGATTGCAGAAGCGCTTCATTTTGAAGTAATAGATCTTTTTGAGGAAATCCGACCAGAAAACGATAAACTGGTTCTTCATAAAAAATATAACATTGCTGTTGCCGGTACCGGTTATGTAGGTCTTTCCATCGCCACCCTCCTTGCACAGTACAACCACGTAACGGCTGTTGATATCATTCCGGAAAAAGTAGGCCTCATCAACAATAGAAAATCACCTATTCAGGATGATTATATCGAACGGTATCTTGCTGAAAAAGAGCTTGATCTTACCGCTACGCTTGATGGAGAAGAAGCATACAAAAATGCCGATTTTATCGTCATTGCAGCCCCAACTAATTATGACAGTAAAAAGAACTTCTTTGATTGCTCCGCTGTGGAAGCTGTAATTGAGCTGGTACTAAAAGTAAATCCAGATGCAACGATGGTCATTAAATCCACCATACCTGTGGGATATACTGCATCTGTCAGAGAAAAATGGCATACAAAGAATATCATCTTTAGTCCGGAATTCCTTCGTGAATCCAAGGCACTTTATGATAATCTCTATCCATCTAGAATCATCGTCTCCTGTGATGAAGATTCCAGAAAAAAGGCTGAAATCTTCGCAGGCCTTCTTCAACAGGGCGCTATAAAGAAAAATATAGATACATTATTCATGGGATTCACAGAAGCGGAAGCAGTTAAACTGTTTGCCAACACTTATCTGGCGCTCCGTGTCTCTTATTTCAATGAGCTGGATACCTATGCAGAAACAAAAGGATTAAACACACAAGAAATCATCAATGGTGTATGTCTGGATCCACGTATCGGTTCTCATTATAACAATCCAAGCTTCGGATACGGTGGCTATTGCCTGCCGAAGGATACGAAACAGCTTCTGGCTAACTTTGATGATGTACCTCAGAATATGATTTCTGCTATTGTAGAAAGTAATAGAACAAGAAAAGACTATATTGCAGATCAGGTTCTAGAAATGGCTGGAGCCTATGAAGCAAACAGTTCATGGGATCCAACCAAAGAAGGGGAAAAAGTCATTGGTGTATATCGCCTAACGATGAAAAGTAACTCAGATAATTTCCGCCAGTCTTCCATTCAAGGTGTTATGAAACGAATCAAGGCAAAAGGTGCCAAAGTTATTATTTTCGAACCAACTTTAAAAAATGGAGAAACTTTCTATGGTTCTGAAGTCGTCAATGACTTAAAGAAATTCAAAAAGAAAAGTCAGGCAATCATTGCCAATAGATATGCTTCCTGCCTCGATGATGTAAAAGATAAGGTTTATACAAGAGATATCTTCAAAAGAGATTAACATGAAAGGAAACAATATGAAGCATATAGATTTAAAAAATAAAACAATATTCATTACAGGTTCTGCCGGATTTATCGGCAGCAACCTTGTTCTTGAACTTTTAAAAACGCAATCACCCATCTGTATTATCGGACTTGACAATATGAACAACTACTATGATGTCAACATCAAAGAATGGCGTTTACAGGAAATTGAAAAATGTGTCAATGAACACACTGATTCCACTTATGTATTCTATAAAAACGACCTTTCAAATAAAGTAATTATTGATAAAATCTTTGAAGAACATAAACCAGATATTGTAGTAAACTTAGGAGCCCAAGCAGGTGTGCGTTACTCAATTAGCAACCCGGACGCATATATTCAGTCAAACATGATTGGTTTTTACAATATTTTGGAAGCCTGCCGCCATTCCTATGATAATGGGGCTAAAGGGGTAGAGCATTTGGTATATGCTTCTTCCTCTTCTGTTTACGGCACCAACAAAAAAATTCCATACAGTACAGAGGACAAAGTAGATAATCCGGTCTCCCTTTATGCAGCCACAAAGAAATCAAACGAGCTTATGGCTCATGCATACAGCAAACTTTATAATATTCCGTCCACTGGACTTCGCTTCTTTACTGTATA
Source organism: Faecalimonas umbilicata (assembly GCF_004346095.1). Classification (GTDB taxonomy): domain Bacteria; phylum Bacillota; class Clostridia; order Lachnospirales; family Lachnospiraceae; genus Faecalimonas; species Faecalimonas umbilicata. The sequence goes on from NZ_SLZV01000003.1 coordinate 97,248, forward strand.
CGGACCGGCAGGAAGACCAGATATGGCTTACTTCGGATTCACAAACAAACTGCTCAGAGGCGAAACAATCCAAATTTTCAACTACGGAAATTGCAAACGTGACTTCACCTATGTTGATGATATTGTAGAAGGAATAAAACGTGTCATGCAGGGCGCTCCGGAAAAGAAAAACGGAGAAGACGGTCTTCCAATCCCTCCGTATGCTATATACAATATTGGAAACAGTAATCCCGAAAATCTTCTAGACTTTGTCACCATCCTTCAGGAAGAGCTGATCCGTGCAGACGTACTTCCTGAAAATTATGACTTTGAAGCCCACAAAGAACTTGTTGCCATGCAACCCGGTGATGTGCCAGTAACATATGCTGATACAAGCGCACTGGAAAAAGACTATGGTTTCAAACCAAATACCTCCTTAAGAGCAGGGCTTCGTAACTTCGCGGAATGGTATAAAACGTTTTATAAAATTTAAATAAAGTTTGGTTCGTCTCTAAAATAAATGTTGGGGATGATTTTAAATTGGGGCGACCCTAAAAAGTTAGACTTTTTAAAAGTAGAAATCGGTTAATACCGATTTTTAGGCTCTAAATCTTAAAATACGAATCTCCCATAGAAATCAGTATTTTTAATACTTGAACTTCTTTAGGAGATTCGTATTTTTTCTTTTCTGTATGTATTTTAGGACGCAAAAACCCCTTGACTGCATTTTTGAAAGCACCCTTTTTCTAAGCAGTCTTTTCTTCAGTTTTTCCTTCAAATTTCTTGATCTCATCATGAAGAAAACGATGGTATTTATTTATATTTCGTAAGCGCAAAATAATTCAACGGATTGTGTTGCCCTAAAAATGCATCCATAATAATCAATAGAAAATGCAAGCATTTTACTTCATCTTCTCTTGCTAGAAATGATAGATGCAAGCATTTTACTCTATCCGATTTATGGAGGTGTACTCATGAGAAGCAAAAGAATACCTGCCGAAGAACAATACCGTCTCATCATGGAATGCCGTCAAAGTGTAAGCGATGTATAATCACACGGTTTGTCGCCACCAACTTTTCATGAGATAATCACTTCAGGAGTGAGGATATCTCTGGAACAGTTGCATTTGTATTTGGAGCTGTTTACTCTAACTGTGATTGATTCCGGTTGAATTCACTCTGAATAACCTTTAGGAGTGAATTACTATGAGTTCAAAAAGACTGCACTACTCTGATGAAAAGTGGCTTGACCTAATTAGCGAATGCCGATCAAGCGGGCTTTCTGACAAGGACTGGTGCATGGAGCATCAAATCGGTATCAGTACTTTTTATTACCATGTCAAACGACTTCGCAATAAAGCATGCAGTATTCCGGCAGCTACTGTCGGTACCGTGATTCCCTGCCAGAAGCAGGAAGTTGTAGAACTGAATTTCAATCCTGTATCTGAATTACCAATGAATTGTAGTTCAGAGGAGATTGCTGCAACTGCTATTAAAATCTCAATGCATGGGATTCAGATTGAAATCACCAATGCTGCGGCAGAGTCTACAATCGTTCAAACACTAACGGCTCTGCAAAAGTTATGTTAGGCGACCTGCCCGGTGTTTCCAAGATTTTTGTAATCACCGGCCGCACCGATATGAGAAAGAGTTTTGATGGGCTCATGGCTATCGTGCGGGACAGCTACGACCTCGACCCATACTCCAATGCTCTGTTTCTTTTTTGCGGAAGAGACTGCCGGAAAATCAAGGCTTTGCACTTCGACAAGGACGGTTTTGTCCTGATGCAAAAAAGATTAGATGGAAGCGGTCGTTTCCAGTGGCCGCGCAATGCCTCGGAAGCACGCCTGCTTACAAGACAGGAATTCCAATGGCTCATGGAAGGTCTGTCAATCGATCAGCCCAAGGCAATCAAAGCAGGAAGCAGGAAAAAAGACTTCTGAGTTTTGTACAAAACAGAGAAAAATAAAAACTTTTTTCCGGTCATAAAACGACGCTTTCCAGACTTATCAACAGCATTTTTTCTATTTTTGCTCCATCTGTGGAATACCGGACGGATTCCTTCCGTTTTCTTATTCCACGGTGGATATCTAACCTGAAAATCCGGAATTATCCATTGAATTACAGGTTCTCAGGTTAGATATCCACAGGATTTTATTGGTCAAAATGACCATGCATAAAATCAGCCGGTTTGCGAAAAACCTGATTTATTTTTATAATAACAGTAGAAATAAACAGGTGGTAAATCATGTCAAACAATAGCAACCGGCAAAGTGATATCAGCACTTTTCTGACAATCATTGAACAACAGAATAATACGATTGCGCTCCTCACAAAAAATGGCGAGGACATGCAGGATACCATCCGGGATCTGCGCCAGACCATTGCGAATCTAGAAGAAACCATTGCCGAGTTAAACCGGAGATTCTTTGGCATTTCAAGCGAGCATTCCAAAAATATCTCTCTGCCAGCAGACGGTAAAAAGTCTGATGTGGCGGAAGATGTATCAGAGGATGATGTAAAGGAGACTCCGGCGAAAAGTAAAAAGAGTTCAAAACCTCGTAAGTCAAAGGCATCCTGAGAAGAGCTTTATGCTTCGCTTCCGGTCTGTGAAGTCAAATGTCCACTGCCGGATGAACAGAAGTTTTGTCCGGACTGTGGTACCCCGCTGGAACCTATGGGATACAATTTGTCAGAGAGGAATTAAGGGTAATCCCCGCAAAACTGTTTCGGGTCCGTTACCTTCAGCAGAAGATGCGCTGTCCCGGCTGTCATGAAGAAGATGAAACAACGATCGTTGCGGCACCTGCTCCAACGTCTCTGTTTCCCCACAGTCCGGCATCACCATCCCTTGTGGCAATGATCATGTACCGGAAAGCAGGACTTTATCTTCCGTTTTACCGGCAGGAAATGGATTTTGGCATGAGTGGTGTTCCGATTCCTCGTGAAACGCAAGCACGCTGGTTTATTAAAGGTGCTCTTGAGTATTTTGAACCGATTTACAGTCAGCTGCATGAGGAACTTATAGGGAGAGACCTTATCCATGCAGATGAAGTTCCCTGTCAGGTATTGCACGAGGATGGCCGCAAGGCGACTCAGAAATCCTACATGTGGATTTATCAAAGCGGAAGTGATGGGAAACCTCCTGTGGCGCTGTATGAATATCAGCCGGGCCGGGCAAGTGCCTATCCGATTGAATTCCTGAAAGGATTTCATGGAATGATACAGTGCGATGGTTATGCGGCATACGGATGCATTGAAGATGTAATCCTTATCTGCTGTCTGGCACATGCACGCCGTAAATTCTTTGATGCAGTTCCAAAAGGAAGGCAAAAAAGAATCCGGCTTCTGGATATCAACTCGGAGCAGGCACTGGATGAACCCCTTTCCTCAGAGGAAGATGCAAATCTGCTTCCAGCCGAAAAAGGAGTTGCTTTCTGCAATCGTCTGTTCTTCAAGGAACGTATGTATAAGGAGTTATCTCCAGAAGACAGAAAAGCAAAACGTCTTGAAGAAGAAACACCAATCTGGGATGAATTCTGGTCCTGGATTGACACGCTGGATCCATCTGGCGGAAGCAATCTGGAGAAAGCGGTTAAGTATGCCTTAAACCATAAGGAATCGTTAATGAATTATCTTCTGGATGGAAGATGTGAAATCTCAAACAATTCCGCTGAGCGAAAGGCAAAGGTTTACGCCACCGGGCGTAAAAACTTCCTGTTTCACGACTCTGTTGACGATGCGAAAGCAACCGCAATTGTTATGAGTCTTGTGGAGACAGCAAAAGCAAACAACCTAAATGCTTACAAGTATCTGTACACCCTGCTTTTGTATATGCCGGACTACAAAAATGAGCCCGCAGGCATAGAACAGTTGCTACCGTGGAGTACATTTGTACAGGATAAGTGTTCCGGAATCATAGATGATAGCCTGGAACTTCCAGAAAATCGTGGGAACCTGCCAATTTAGGGTTCCCTGGTTTGGATACCCGTGTTGTTATTCATCGCTTACGGTACATGTATTTGAGTGCTTACATTTTTGCTGTTTTAAGATACAACATAGCAAATATCTTGACATTTTTCATTTACCAAAATCCCTTTTGTACTTAATTTGATTAATCTCTAACACTTGCTATTACTGTTTTCTTTTTTTATGTAACATTATCACTTTATCATAATATTTTTGAATGTAAATGGAAATTATCAACACTAGAAGAAAAAAAGTAATACACTCAAAAAAGCTATTATATTCACCAAATAATATGTTCAATACAAAGTAAATCTGTCTATGAAATAAATAGCATGTTAATGATGCTACACTAATATTTTCAAGTATACTAACCCATTTATTGTTTTTAATCCGCACCTCTACTTCATAACTTAACGTAAAAAGAAATAATATAAAGAACAACATATATATACTCTTTACAATTATCTTTTCTATCTTAAACTCATTTCCTATACCTAAGCTTAAATTTTCTGACACTACCGCCACTATACTACTTGTCATTAGCAAAAGTGTATTTTTTCTTTTTGTCCACTCATACTTTTTTACAAAAAAAATTTCTCCTAACATTAATCCAATAAAATATATTGGTAATAAATAGAATACTCTGACATCACTATAAGCTCTGCCAGGTTTCATTACTATAGTAGTATAACAAGCAAATATTACTATTATCTTTAATTTCATGCTCAATTTATTATATAACGGAGTTACAATGTATAATGGAATTAGCATGCTAATAAACCAAACTGTTTTTGGGGGAACAGAAATAAAACATGCCATTCCTACTAGTGTTAACCCCAATTGTTTTAAATCAACAATATAATTCCCCATCCCCATTCTAGTAATAAAAAACAAGCTAAAACAAGATACAAAAAACAATGGATATATTGTAATAAATCTTTTTTTATAATATACCATTATTTCCTTGACACATTCAAAGTGCTTCCCTCCCCCCAAAAATCCAGACAAAAAAATAAATCCCCCCAATATCCCAAGTGTAATATCAGCTAATACTTTTGATTCTGCTATAAAGTTTGAGTATTCTGTATAATTTGACATATGCCAAAAGCCAACAATATATGTCATACATATTACTCTTACAATATCGAGACAAAGTATTCTCTTACGCATTTCTTACGTTCTCCTTTATTTTTTTATTATTCCTAATAATCTCTTTGAAAGGTCTCTAAATCCTAAATCAAATGTGTAATAATATACTGTGTATATCACAAATGACACAAATGATGCAAGCAATGTTTTTACGATAAAACCTACGACTCCATTTTGAAGCATTTTCCCCACATATATCACTAAATACTTATTTAAAATTCCTATTCCTATTACAAGCACATAACTAGTATACATCTCTAACCAGCTAGCTTTTAACTCTGGGAAAACTTTTTTACATATCAACTTATAATTGCAAGGAACTGTTATTGCAACTCTAGCAAACACCGTACCAATAAGAGCACCCATAATCCCTAGTTTAGGAACCAAGAGAATCGTAATCAATAAGTTTATTACAGCCTGAATTGCAGTAAAATTTCTACTTTCCCTATACAATCCACATGCGTTTCTTGCAACTTGAATACAAGGAAGAATAATACCACAGTATAAAACCATAGAAAAAAGAATTATATTGATAATATTTACACAATATTCTTTTCCAATCCACAAAGAAACAAACTCATTTATCATGCAAATAAAAACCGAAGCGATTATACCTCCTAGCCAATAACTCCCCGCCAACATCTCTTTAAATACATTATATGAATTTTTATCCTCATGCGCAATTTTAATTCCAAGAGTTGCTGTAACGCCATCCATAAATTTTTGTGCCATCTCTATTACTTGTCCGACAACCATATTATATGAACTATAAACAGTTACAGCCTCCAATGATCCCATTGTTGAAATAATTATATTATCTGTACTACTGAAAACTATTCTCGATATGTTATGAACCAATAAATCTTTTGACATCTTATTGGGAGTATTATTAGGCGCTACGGTTTTATCAAGGGTATTACCATAGATATGCTGCATTACAATATGAAATAATATACCATCGATCAAAGATATTATCACACTAACCAACAAAACAACTTGCACTGAAATTACAAAATTAAAGTTAATTATTACTGTTAGAAGCACTATCTCTGTTATATATGTTATTCCCCTTGTTAAACCACCTATAAGTTCTGCTTTATACTTTTGTTCCTTAGCTATTATCATATACTTAGGAACCATTGTGATTTTATAAGGTAAAATTACTTTTAGGCTAAGTAATAGAAATATAGAGAAAACAGTTAAGTACTTTATATCACTTTTTCTAATAAGCAATGGATAAATAGCTGAAATTAATATTGCAACATAAAGCATTATATTTACTGCCTTGCTCATACTCTTTCGAAAACCATTATAAAATGCTGATAATTGCTTATTATCATTTTCTGCTATTGGTTTATACATTTTATATAAAAATGCAGCACTTAACCCCGCCTCTATTAAAACTATATAATTTAAGACCTGATTTCCAGTCTGTATTAAGCCATTGATATCTGCTCCATAACATTTTATAAATAGTGAAACTTCAACCATGCCCAAAACAGCGCATAGAATAGTTGTGCTTGATACAATTATCCCATTTAATACTACCATTCTATTCCTGTTCATAATACAATTACTCCCTCTTCTAGTTTTATTTCAATTTTTTTATAACAACATTCCGCTTGTTGTATACTACTGAATATGGAGGTACATCCTTTGTTACAATTGCTCCTGCCGCAACCACAGATCCCGTACCTATCGTAACCCCCTTTAAAATCACAACATTACCTCCTATCCACACATTATCTTCAATTATTATTGGAGCCGTTTTATACCCTTCCTCATTGATATTATTATCTGTATCAAAAATATGATCATGGTCATGAATTGTTACAAAAGGTCCAAACATTACATTATCACCAATTATAATTTTATCTCTACAAGTAATAACACAATAAGAATTGAAACCCGAATTTTTCCCTAATTTAAAGATAGCATTATCGGTCACTCGCAGCAATGTGCCCTCAGCAAAATGTGCGTGATCTTGTAGAATTATCTTACTATTTTTTCTAGTTCTAAAACTTGCTTTAAAACTAAGTCTTTGCTTTCCATGCATTTCTAAGTTCTTTCCCATAAATAATTTATAAAATACCAATTTAAAAATACCTAAAACATATGGATAATTATGTAAAAATGACATACTCTCTATTCTTTCCTAATTAATTATTTAAACAAAAAACTATGATTTCACTAGTTTTTCTGAATGGTTAATAGTTACATTGTTTTAATCAAATTCTTTGTTAGCCCCAAAATCAACCATGGTACATTTTTGCATTAATCGATGTGTAATAATCATTGAAACTATGATAATGTACAAATTAGCATATGCAAATTTATCCATCATTTAATAAAGTACTTCTTCCGGGGTTAATCTATACTCGTTTATGAAATCATTTTTCGCCGTATCAGAATTGCATTCCACCAATACGTTATTATATGAATAATCTTATTCACTCATACCCTACTTTACATTTATAGATTCATAAGATATTTATTCAAACAGCACTTCTAACAACCATAGCTGTACCTATTTATTTTCATAATAATATCACTCTATTGCAAAGCACAAAATCCTAATATTGAATTGTTGCTAGTCCACAAAACATATTATCATCTTTCTACACTCTACATAATTTGCAAACGAAAACGATGCTCATTATCTGTGATGATATATATACATAATTCTTTTGGGTATCAGTTCCGTAATAATTGGTTTAATAGCAAATGGATATAACCAAATTGGAAATCTATTAATTTTAAAGCCAATCAATCTTGTTTTTGCAATATTAATCGAAACTTTCATTCCAATTTTTTTATAATCACTCATACTTTGATGATATTTCAGAACTGGTTCTTGCAAATTATACCCTTTGAATCCCTTTGAAAAAAAACGAAACCATAAGTCCAAGTCTTGTCCTCTTATTGTTCGCTCTGATACAGTATACCCATTCAACTTTTTATAAACACTTTTTCTCATCATAATTGTTGGATGATAAAATGGAACATCTTTAATCATATCTCTAACTTCTGGTATTTCCTTCCCAATTCTAGCCTTATGCTCTCCACTATCATCATATGGAATTATTCCACCTCCAACAACAGCATACTCCTTGTGTTGATCAAGGAACTTCACCTGCTTTGATAGGCGATCTGGAAAACATATGTCATCTGCATCCATTCTTGCAATATATTTTCCTTTTGCAATTTCTAAGCAATGGTTTAGTGTATATGCCAGTTTTTTATTACTCTCATTTCTTACTATTTTTATTCTTTTATCCCCCTCCGCAATTTCTTTTAAAACATGATATGTATTATCTGTCGAACAGTCATCGCAAATAATAAATTCCCAATCTTCAAATGTCTGTGCCACAACACTATCTATTGCATTTTTTACAGTATCTGCACAATTATACGTTCCCATAATAACAGATATAATTGGATTATTCATCTTACTGGTCTCCTCTATGTTTCATCTTCTTCAATTTATAATGTAATTCCGGATTTATCAATGCTATCAAACCTAATATCCTATGCGAAAATCCATATTTTCTATTTCTAAAAAAGTAATGTTTATATTTCTTAAAATTAGTATACAATCGTTCTTTAAGAACTTCATCATTCATTCCAGAATTATAATAAATATATAGGAAACTTAAATTCTGATTTGCTATAGTCGCTCCAATAATTGGAACAGCCTCTGGTACATAAACTTTTGCTAATTCCAAAAGTTTATCATATGTTTTCAAACCACTTATTTTTCTCTGGCTTAGTGGGTGATTAATGTTTGTCACACCGGCTTTATGCTGAACATAAAAGTAATGAGGTTCTGGGTTATATGAAATTTTCCCACATTTTAGTATATATCTAAAGGCAAAATGGAGATCCTGAGCCATTCCCAATTCTTCATCAAACCTTAGATTATTTCTATAAATAATATCTAAATGATATAATTTATTCCATGCAAATCCACAATATTCCGTCTGCGCCAATAGATGCAAAATGGCATCTTTTTTATTAAATATTTCTTTTTTAGCACCATTATTTTGAATCACTTGCTTCGTATGTGTCACAATATAATTTCCACATATTTCAAGATCAATTTCATCTGCCTGTTGTTCCACTAAAGCAGAAAGATAATTTTCATCTACCCAATCATCTGGATCAGGAAATATGATATATTTTCCTCTAGCTCCCTCTATACCACAATTTCTTGCGGATGAAAGTCCACCATTTTTCTTATGAATGACGCGAATTATTTCATGCTTGCTCGCCAGCTCATCACAAAGTTCAGAACTATTATCAGTAGATCCATCATCTACCAAAATGATTTCATAATGACGATATTTTTGTTTTAGAAGACTATCAACTGCTTTCATTAAGTATGATCCCATGTTATAAATCGGAACTACAACCGTAATCAAATCATTTTCCATAAACTTTTTCCTCCAGCATTGTAATAAGCACCTCCCTATGTGCATCACAACGCAAAATATTCATAGTAATCATCTGCTTCATTTTTCTATATATAATATCAATCAACTTGTTTTTTAAGATTCTGTTCATCTTATTAAATACCCTATTTTTCCCCAGCAACATTGAGTAATATAGTGCTTTGTTTTCTTCAACAAATGTAGTCCAGGAATCCTTGATAGCAGTTACATCGTCGAGAATTTCTGACTGCTTTCTCATTAAATCAATCCTCGCATCTTCATCCTTTGTATCTGCAAATACAATTCCTTCCGGCGTAGCTTTCATTAGTTTGAAAGTAGTATTAGATGAAAATGCATCCAACTCAACGAGTAGTCCTTCATTCCACTTTTCGTTTCCCTCTCTATAACCAAACACAGAATTTCCCTGCCCATATAGAATTGTCTTTTCATGATATGTTTCAATTGTCCCAATACAATGACTATGCTGACACAGAACCAAATCTGCACCCACTTCTACCATTTTTCTACATTTTTTCTGAAGCAGCGGTGTCGGGTATACATAATGTTCAATACCACCATGATAAAGTACAACTACTATATCAACATCTTTTTTGAGAGCTGTAATTTTATCAAAGGAATAGTATGGATCAAATAACGCCGATCCTGGTGTTGTTTGTCCTGCAATATTAAATTCTTCTTCTGCAAAACTAATAAACCCTACTTTCTTCCCACTTATCTCAATAATAAGAGGTTTCTCTGCTTCACTTTGATTCTTCCCCGCACCAAATACAAAGAAACCATTATCATGACATGCTTTCAATGTATCAGACACAGCATCTACTCCATAATCAAGAATATGGTTATTGGCTAAAGACAGAACATTAATTCCTGCCTTAGACAAAACCTGTAAATCCCCTGGTTTAGCCCTCAAATTTGGACCGCATTTAACAATCGGATTCGTTTCATTTGTTGCTGGACACTCAAGATTTGCAACAACATACTCTGCTTTTTTTATCTCCGCCAAGATATTTTCCGAAAGTGCACAACTGCCTTTATCAAATATTTTTCTATAATTATTATCTGGACAAATATCTCCAAATATTATTATCTTTCCACTCATCTTATCACCCTTTAATTTTTGTAGAGATATGACTCAACAACTCCCTGTATCTTTTCAAATTTTATATACTTTAGAAATTTTGATGCTTGAACAAATAATATTTTGTCTAGTATCGTACATATGACAAAGATTCCTAAAGTAACAACAATAGTAACTAAAACTATTGCTTGACTCTCTGCTTTTTCAGGCATATCAATAAAATTCCACAAAAATTTTTTTACATATTGATTTTCATGAATCAAATATACACTAAACGTGCTATTAGAAAACCATAGAATATACCTTGAATACCCCCCCTAAATTTTTAGAGGACTTAACAACAAAATTTGTAATTAGCCATGCTGTCAACAACATTGGAAATGAAGTAAACTCCGTAAACAAACTAGATCCTGCTCCATTCAGTCCAATTAAATTGGATATCCAAGTTATTGCCAATCTGGAACTAAATGAAAATAGCAATAATCCACTCACATATATCAACTGTTTCTTTATTGTTAATTTTTCTGAAAACCCATACAACTTAAGATATGCTCCAAAGCAATACAAAACCACAAACCAAATAATGCTATTTCCGCCTTCACCATTAAGTGTTTTTGCAAAAGGAATAAAACTTCTCCAAAGCGAAAATAAAATAAAACATACTAACAAAAAAGCTTGGTAGTTCTTTTTGTTTAAAGATAATATAAATTTATTGATAAATGGCATCAACAAATATAGTCCAATATAAACTCTTGCAAACCAATATTGATTTCCAGAAATAGGCATTAATACTTTAATAAACGATGTTATTGAAAATAGTCCTCTGTCAATAATACCAACTGCCAACATTAATACTATTGAATAAAAGAACACCTGACACCATATCGTAAAAATTCTTTTTACCTTAAATTGTTTCTCACAAAGCAAATATCCAGAAATCATCACATAAATATTTGTTGCAGGATAAGATATAATCTGCAGCAATGAAACTAAATAGTAATTAATAGAATTTTGAGGAATCGATTCCAAAAGATATGTATGCCCTATAGAGTGCCCCATAATTATCAAAAACATAGCGATGATTCGCAATATTTCAATATTCAAATTTCTATTACTTTTTGTATTCATAATCATCTTTTCAACTCCCACATATCTCCTACAATTTCATCGTATTGATCTGGAACAAAATCAGGAGCACCTCCAGCTGGAAAGAATGTTAATTCTCCAAAATAAACTTTCCCATTTGCCTGATAAAGATCTACACGAACAAACTGAAACGGCTTGCACAAATTCTCTGCAATTTTTTTCATTTCATCAAACAAAGTTGGTTTTGGAACATTCAAATTCGGATTATGCGGAAGCTCTTTACCAAATGGCATTAATTTCCAATCCATATCGTAAAAATTTCTAGTATTATGTGCTGTATTCCTACCAACTTCTAATTGCATAAAACGAGGCTGACCATTAAAGCAGAAAAATTTATAGTCTCTGAGCTCTCCGGTTTCATCTTCCAGATACTTTTCAATTACAATACTTCTTGGCATATCTTTATACACCCATTCTCTTCCACTCCAAGATGTATCTTGCTTTAGCCAACTACGCATTAACATTTTTGCCTTCTTTTTATTAAGCTTGTTCTTATCCTTAACAATAATATTCCATCCACTACCATGAGCTGCTTTCATAACAAATTTGTTAGGTAAACTGTCAAAATCAATATCCTCCACATGTTTAAAAACGCCATACTGTTCATTTAATAAATATCCATATCCCAAATCAGAGATATATTTCCTAACCCTATTTTTATCTGCACAAATCTGCATGAGCGGATCTTTCCCATTCAATTTGTACCATTGTAACTTTTCACTAAAACGTTTCGGATTATCAAGATTCAACATATTTCCCTTCGACTTCTTTCGATAATATCTTTTAATTGCTTTTTCATCTGAAATCAATTTTGGTAAAAAAAAACACTCTATTATATGTAGTTCACTAATTACATATTCCTTAATAAAACTCACTTTTATCTCTCCTTCTTTAATACTCTATAAATGGATATGGTGTATAATTCAACAGAATACTATATAATTTTTCCAGAACAGCATCCGTCGAATACTTTCTGCATTCACTCAACCCCTTTGTTACTATAGAATTTTTTAAATGCTCATTTTCAATCAACATGCTCACTTTGTTTGCAAAATCTAAAACATCCCCTTGATTTACTAAAAATCCTGTTTCACCATCGGTTATTACAGTAGAATGTCCTCTATTATTTGTTGCTACAACAGGTAATCCACTATACATCGCTTCAACTAGATTTAATCCTAATCCCTCAACTATGCTAGAAGCAACACAAATATCAGACATTGCATACAAATTTCCAACATCTTCACGCCATCCTAGGTATCTAACATATTGGTCTAAGCCTTTTGACTTCGCATATTTCATATAATAACCATCACAATGATCAAAACCCGCAAGTACTAAATATGTATCCGGATTTTTTTTTCTTATTACTTCAAGAACATCAATTAATAATCTCTGATTTTTATTCGGTGTCAATTCTGCAAGATAAATCAAAACAGTAGCATTATCTGAAATATTCATATTTTTTCTATACTGTGCTCGTATAACCATCTTATTATCTACATCAAACTTTGAAAAATCTGCTCCAACACCTTCTATAAAATACGACCGATGCTTAGGCTTTAATCTGTATTTTGAGTTGTAATAATCCTCTTGATTAATACATATAATTGCATCTGTTAATTTTGCCATAATTTTTTCGAAAGGATAAAATGTAATCCAAACATACCATGGTGCATCCTTACAAAAATCAAATCCATGATCAAAGAATACCACCTTTACATTTTTATTTTTAGAAAATATGCTAGCAATTCTGCCAGCAGCTCCACCAACAGTAGTATGGCAATAAATAATATCATATTCATTTTCTTTTACAATATCAATTACCTGTTTAAATCCTTTGAATGTATTGATATTTACTGTTGCTCTCGTATATGCTAATTTATACTGACTACTACAATATGGAATATCTTCATCACCACCACAAGCAACATCTACCGTCCATCCTAAATCAGTTAACTTTTTAATCATTGGCACATGAAATTTTAGCACATGCTCTTTAGCAACATTAGCAACAAAAAGAACTCTAACGTTTTGCTTCATCATCGTGTCCCCCTACATAATCTCTATATAATTGAAATACTACAGAGCATTGCTCTTTAGAATCAAATCCTTTATTTTGAAATGCATCAAGAATAGTTGAATATGGTATCGTATCTAACCTAAAATTTAACATCGCATTAGCCCATTGTTCTGCATTATGCGGATCCACTCGTTCAACAAGACCTATTCCCATATCCGTTTCTTCAGGAACACCTGTTGATATCAAACTAGGAATTCCAGCCGCTTGTGCTTCTAATGCTGCAATCCCTAACCCCTCACTAATTGAAGGCATCACAAATAAATCAAATGCTGCAATTCTATCGCAAATACTGCTACTATTTCCTAAAAAATGAACTCTATCGGAAACATTTAATTCTTTAGCCATAATAATTAGTTTTTTATAATACTCTTGATCATTTACTCGTCCATAACAGCAAAACTCGACATTTCTACTCTTGATTTTATTAATTGCTTCTATAATAACCTCATAATTTTTTATAGATGAAATTCGGCCCACTGCACCAACAACAATGGTATCCTCTGAAAACCCTAACTTTTCTTTTTCTTCTATATGCTTTTGAACAGATGATCTATACTTTTTGACATCAATTACATTCTTTATTATCTTATATTTTTTATTTTTCCCAAATAATCTCTCACCTGCCGCTTTTGAACACGCCCAAAACTCTGTTCCATATCTTTTTACAAATAGCTTCATTACATATAGTAATATTTCTTCCTTTGCAATATACCAAAAAGAACCTCGAAATTTAATATCTGCATGACAGTGAATAATTCTTGTATCAATCCCACATAAATATGCGGCATATGAAATAATCCCCCCAATTCCGTTAATGTGACTATGTACAATATCTGGTTTTCCAATTCTATCACATAAACCCTTGAACTCTCCAACATATTTTTTTATTCCTACGGAACCAACAGAAGGTAAGAAATAAGTTTTAATTCCCAAACTATGAATTTCCTTATCGTGAATACCAGAAAAATTAGTGGTTTCAGAATGAATAATCAAAATAAGATTTATATCATTTGGCTTATTTCGACAAAATTCCATTATTAAGCTTTCAGTGCCTCCCGAGTTCATAACCCCATTCATTTCCCATACTGTTACTGCCATATTTTCTCCTTATCTATAAAATATCCATTGAAAATTTTGTAATGTATCTCGAGCTTGTATTTCGTGAATCCAAAAAAAGCCATATAAAATAATCATCAAAAATAAAAAAGCTTTTTTATTATTCTCAGACATATATCTTTTTAACTTTGGAAAAGCAATTGTGGCATAAATATCTGTATAAATTCCTATACGAGCAAGATAAGTACTTGATGATGTAACTAACATAAATAATGCATTAATAATCAACAAGTTATAATAAAATGCTAACTCAGGATTTTTTCTGTCCCGTTTAGGAACAAGAAATATAAGCAATAATGGTAAAAAGGCCATCATTACCCGAAAAGGGTTTACGTCTGCTGTCATATAAACAAATTCTGTTTGATCTGTTCCTTTAAAATAGCTCATAACTTCAAATACTTTATCTAGACTCAACGCTGCTACAACTGCGATAATTACCATCCAAAATATAGATTTTACCGAAATTTTATCTGTTGCAATAAAATATACTACCACGAATACAATTGCAGTACGATGAAAGAAAAACGCAAGCATAACAGTTAGTAAAAAATGCCAAAACTTTTTTTCATATATATAATGATGTCCTGCAAATAATATTGCACTAGCTGCATATTGTCTCATCGCTCCAAATGATCCATGCCATGCACCTATAAAAATATAAGTAATAATTGCCCAAAAAAAGTCATCTGAATATTTACTCATAGTTTTTATATTTTTTCCAATTGTAAACAACGCAAGAATAAAAAACATTGATGCATAATCATCATAAAACCAACTTCCGATTATTGTTAGAAGTTTGTAACCCGGCTCATCGAGAGTCTTCAACGAGTTCCAAAAAGTTGATTTTACTTGTTCGTATCCTAATGCATAATTCATGTAATCGGCTCCAACTCTATATCTAAAACCTGCAACAAAAATAAGTACAATTGCTGTAAGAATTACAAAAAAATGAAATTTAAACAAACTATTAGAACTACACTCTCTATTTAATAATCGAATTTTATTGTTTTGGGCAACTAAAGCAAAAAAGCCAGCCAATAATAATGTTATAACATATACTCTCATTTATTAACTCCTCAATTTACTACACTTATATTATCAAAACAGTTTATCTTTAAACTCTAATAATTATCTGGTCCTATGTCAAGATTTAGCACAAGTTAAAATGAGGTTTTCCTCATCTTAACCTGCCAGCTGCAATTCGTCTTGCTGAAGCCTACGATACAGCTCTTCATAATCTTTTGGTGACATATAATCACAGTGACTATGAATTCGTTTCGTATTGTAGAATGCTTCCAAATATTCAAAAATCAAACGATATGCATGATCATAATCTCGAATCTTAAACCGATTCAGCCATTCTCTCTTAATCAGGGAATGGAACGACTCAATACATGCGTTATCCCATGGATATGCCTTTTTAGAATAACTACACTGCATGGTTGCGGTTACACGTTTGTATTCTTTTGATACATACTGGCTTCCCCGGTCTGAATGCAGAATTAAAGGCTTATCGATATTGCGTCTTGCTTTGGCTTTCTTTATTGTTTCAATCATGCAGAATACCTCCAATGTTTTGGAAAGTGTCCAGGCAATGATTTTTCTGGAATATAAGTCCATGATACTGGTCAGATAAACAAATCCGTCTATCGTAGATATAAGTGATATCAGAACACCAAACAGCATTTGGACGTTCTGGATTAAACTGTTCATCAAGGATATTTTTTAATTCGCTGCTGAAGTCAGAATCTTTGGTTGTGATAGTCCATGGCTTGACCCACTGGGCTTTGATGCCCATTTGCTTCATATACTTACCAACAGTACGTTCGGAGATGATTTCTCCTGATTTACGCAATTCTCTGGTGATTTTAGGGGCACCATAATTCTGTTTGGATTCATCGTAAATATCCTGAATTTTAGCTTTTACGGCTTCACGTCTTTTTTCCGTATTAGAAGGAACACGTTTTAGCCACGCATGATAACCAGAACGGGAAACGCCAAGATGTTTCAACATTCCGGAGACAGAAACTCGGCGCTTCGCCTTATGGGCAGTTTCTGCCATCTCCGTAACTTCGAGATAAATGGCTTCTGTCATTTTCCCAGAATGTTGATTGCTTTTTTTAATACTTCAAGGGCATCCTGTGCATCTCGTAATTCTCGTTTTAATCGTGCGATTTCTTTTGTTTCATCAGAAGCATAGTTACCGGAACCACGACTTTCAATATCACCTGTTTCGCGCAGTTCTTTCTGCCAGCGTGATAATGTCTGCTGACTGATTCCTAAATTTGTAGCACACCCCCGCAGTCCTAAGTTCTTGTAATCATGATAATACTGGACTGCATCCAGCTTAAATTGTTTGTCATAGTGTTTTGCCATAATGAGATCCTCCTTCAGTGCGGTACCTACATTGTACCATGATTTTTCTTATAAGGAATTCTCATTTTGACTTGTACTATTTATATTCTAACACCAATCAAATACATATAATTTAAATCTTATACTCTCAATAAAATCTCTTTACTTGTTTAACATCTACTATTCTGTTAACTTCATTTGTTAATCAACTTGCTTTTATAGCAACCATCTTTAATCTACATATTAATCCGTTTTTAGAAGCGAAATTATCTTCAAATCTTTCTTAATATTTTGATTTACAAATCACTGCAAATATTACACCAATCACAGCCCAACCACCTGTAATTACTAGTTCTTGAATTGTTAATGTACACCCCGTTCTAGGAATCAAATACATAACACACAAAAACCCAGACAACACTATTGCCATAAATCCAACTAATTTATAATTTTTGACCTCATAAGGTCTCTTCATATTAGGTTCTTTAATTCTTATCTTAACGAATGCTATAGCAACCATGCAGTATGAAATACAGCAAGCAAAACTGGCACTGTTTGCAATCCATACAAGCATCACTCTTCCAAAAAAAAGTGATAAAATTGATAACCCTCCAATCAAAATTAATGAGAGATGTGGAGTTTTATATTTGGTATGTATCTTTCCAAACATATGCGGAATCATGTATGAATCAGCCATGGACATAAGTGCTCTATTCCCACCAATCATAAAAGAGTTCCAACTTGTAACAACACCACACATACCACCAACAATAAGCAACTTAGCCATCACTGCACTATTAAACAGTTTTGCCATTGCATCAGCTGTAACAAGTCCACTTTTACAAATCGAATCAGAAATTTCATCAGCGTTCATACCATAACCAACGGCTAATACAACAAATCCATAAAATGCAACCGCAAATGCAATAGAAAATATCAGCATCTTTCCAATTTTTTTAGAGGAATATTGATTTCTTCTGCTACCTGAGGTATAACATCAAAACCGAAAAGAAAAAATGGCGTCACCATAGCCACAGAAAGAATATTCTTTACATTTGAACTAATATCTTTTCCAATAAAAAGCTGTCCAGTAAGGTTTGACTTTTCCCCCTTAATTGCTGAGATAACTATTAAGCTGATATCAACTGTTGCAATCGTAATTGTAAGAATCTTCTGAAGCATAGCTGCTGCTTTAACACCTCTTATATTAACCCATGTAATCAATATAGCAAACGCAATTGCTACAATTAACCATGAAAGATAAATATCAAATCCAGCTATTGTATATAAATAACCTTTCAAAAAACCTGGAAAAATATACTGAATAATAGTTGGTAAAGAACATGCCTCAAAACATACAACACCGATATAACTAAAAATAATCGCCCATGTGCAGATAAATGATCCAATAGTTCCAAATGCCCTTTGAGTGAAAACCTTAGCCCCACCACTTTCTGGCATCGCTGTTGTCAACTCAGCATATACTAATCCAACAAAATAAATCATTATACCACCTAAAAGGAACGCAAGCATTGTTCCCAAAACTCCAGCTTTTTTAATCCAATCACCAGATGAAACAACCCATCCCCATCCAATCATTGCTCCAAAAGCTGTAACTAAGACATCACCGGTGTTTAATACTTTATTTAATTCTCTGCTCTTCTTTTCCATTAATTCTCCTCTTTCTTGAGTTTATGTTTAACTTTCACTCGTCAAATAGAGATATAACACTCACAATCAATGCATATATTTTTGCTTATACTCCATGAAGAGCTGAAATGGTTTAAAATCATCTCTCCCCATATACATCTTGCATTCAGCCGTCATATATTCCTTAAGCCATTCCTCTTTTGAAATAATTCCTGTTTTAACACGAACGTCATAATCAAAACACTCAGCCATAGCAGTTAAACCATCGGGAACTTTTTTATAATATTTTTCCTTATCAATAAACCCTTTTTCCATAGACTCACACCAATAGACAACTTGAGGCATTCCTGCTACTGTGGTAGAATATCCAAGGGCAGTATTTCTAAAGTTGATTTCCAAAAACCAAAGATTCCCATCTCTGTCTTTCAAAAATTCAAATTCAAAAATCCCCTCTAATCTAATATCCTCAATAACTTTTGCAATTTTCTTCTGCATTTCTTTATTTTCAGAATTCTTAATAAACCAGTAAGGCGAATACTTATCTGGCATATTATACACCTGACTAGCCTCCGTTATTACCCAAACATCTTTACCATGATTTACACTAATGGCATCGAAAGACAACTCATCAACTTTTTCAATATACTGCTGAACAAGGACTTTTTCACTCCTCATATGACTGAAAGCTTCATTAAGTTCGATGTCATTGTAACAAACATATACAATATCTTTCCATTCATCACCTATCGAATTAATGGCCTTAGTCATAACCGGATAAACTATATCTTTAGGAATTTCTCCCACTTTTACTTTCCATGTTTTTGCAATCTTAATATCATGCTTAGCAACAATACTCATCATCACATCTTTATCCATATAATGAGCAATGCGTCCAGACTCTCCTGCATTATAGAAAAAGAAATAATCTTTCAATCTATCATAATACTTATCAATCATCGCAACAGTCACATCATCACCTGTAAGGATAAATGATTTCTCTCTTGTACTTGCAAATTTATCAATAATAAGTTCTATCCCATCTTCTGTAGAGTCTACGTAGTACTTTTCCTTTACATATTTACTTTGTCCAACAAATTTTAAGTCTCCTCTGACGGCGACAACAATTGGGCTAATTCCAGCCTCGCCAAGCGTTCTTACAATTCCCAATGGATTGTAATGTTCTTTTGTAACAAGAACTATATATTCTCTCATTTAATCTCTACTCCCTTTTTCTCCCATTCTTTGAGTGTTTTTTCATCTACTGTTTCACGACGATAATCATGAAGCATTGGTCTATCATCTTCGCCATAATTACTCTTCATTCGTTTATATAGAATAACAAAAGTACATAATATCACCTTAACATCCATAATAAATGAAAGATTTTCTGCATAATATGCTTCAATTTCTAACTGAGTTTCCCAGTCACATTGTATTTCTTTACTAAGACAATCAGGCGGAATTAATCCTCCTTTTACCTTATGTCCTTTACGTTCTTTTTCTGTATAATACGGAAGATAGAATGACGGCTGAGGTCTTGGTCCTACAATACTCATATCTCCCTTAAAGATCATGAATAATTCTGGAAGTTCATCCAAAGATGTGGACCGTAAAGCAATTCCGAACTTAGTAAGTCTCTCTTTTTCTGGAAGTAATTCTCCATTCTCATCCGTTTCATTTGTCATTGAACGAAATTTATATAATTTAAATATCTTCTCGTCCTTACCAATTCGATCTTGTGAGAAAAGAATTGGACTTCCCATCTGTACTCTTACAACAATGGCAATAATCAGGTAAATTGGTGACAATACAATAATTGCAATACCAGATAAAACAATATCTAACAATCGCTTAATAAACAACTTATACATTTCCTACTCCCTCTTAAATACACACTCAAAAGCTTCCGCATAATTACAACCAGCCTGAACACCACGATATGCAGCCAAACCTTCTAGTGCTTCGATTGAACGTGGGTAAGGATAAGGTCTCATTACGCCCTTATATGCCGAAAGCGCTCTTATTTTCAATTCAACACCCTTCTTACCAATTTCAACAAAATAGTTTGGAGAGAAACGATTTGCAGAAGTATCAAAAGACCACTCTGTTGAAGAAGGAACTTCCATATAAAGTAACTCTTTTAACGCTGGGATGTTATCTCTCCTTTGGAACAGACGACTTGCAGCCTGAACTGCATAAGAAGTCTGAACATGATCATTATTAGTATCAGAAGGATGATGTGTAATAAGTGCCTCAGCTTTCCATTCTTCAATACATCTCTCAACAAACTGAACCAAGTCAAGATGCGGAACTATATTCATCTTAATATTAGGAAAGTTTGCATGGTAAGTCTTTTCTACACCAACTATAGAAAGCGCCTTACCCTCGTCATCAGATAATGATAAAGACAAATCTTTTCTAGCTTCAGCTTGTGAAACCATAATAGCCACAGCAACCCTATGTCCTTCTAAAATCAATTTATGAATTGTTGCTCCCGCTCCCAAAACTTCATCGTCTGGGTGTGCCACAACTACTAAATAGTTCATACTATCTATCTCCCTCTTATATTTTATCTTTCAAGTCAATATACTATCCTTTTGAATTCTTAATATTTCTCACCTCATAATTTCCTAGTCCTCGCTTTCGATATCAAAATATTCTCTATTTTTACGCCTGATAATAAATTGTAACCACCTTCTGTGCCCTTTCTTTTATATCACCTTTATTCTTGTACACTGCTTCCAACAGCCATCCAACTCCTGCTATACTGCTCTGGCATTGTGTCATGAAGTATCTGATAATACTCTTATCTGTTACCGTAACCGGTCTGTTATTCACAACCTAGAATTAAAAAAACGATACCACTAATCCAGCACTACTCAACACATTTCCAAAACCGAGTGGCACAGTATTTCACATTCCCATGTGTGCTAGCACCCTGTATAATCATTTAACACATTCTCTTGGTTGCGCCCATGACATCAACCGAATTAACCATCTATCTGTAGAAATCATCATAAAGTGCTCCACCTTATATTCTTAGTAAAGCTCCACAAGATTCTGTGTACCAACCACATTGTTGTAAATGTCTTCTACACAGTTATGCTCCATCAATGGTACATTCTTGTGGGCAACGGCATTGATGGTAAGCTGTGGGTGATGATTGCAATCTTAATTCTCTGTGTTTCCTTTTTATCTCCTGCTTTGATTCCTAAAAGGATATATAATTATATAGAAAGATTTTTCTTCTTTTGTTTCTTGGTTTCGTCATTTATACACATATCGATACATCATACGGAGTGTTAATGTCCCCAATAGATATCAGGCTTACTCATTCCAAAATCTGCTTATGTATCCTACACTTCCTACTTAATTTCTTCTGGTTTTTGATAATAAACACTACTATAATCCCCACCATAATATTTACTATAGTAATACTTTCCATAATACCCTTTTGCTCTGACATCTACTTTATTTAACACTGCCCCGAGAATCCGACATCCGGATCTTTCCAGCTGTCGTTCTACTTTCTGTGCCATTTTATAACTGATCGCATCATTTTCAATGACGAGCATTGCCCCGTCACATTCTTTCGCGATGACCGCTGCATCAATCACACTTCCAAGCGGCGGTGTGTCAATAATAATATAGTCATAAAGTGCGTGTGTCTTTTCCATTAGCTGTCTGAAATGTTCGTTCCCGAGTAATTCGGATGGATTTGGCGGTACCGGCCCCGGAAGGATGACATGCAGATTGGAAATATTCGTAGCACATACGACTGCCCCCAGTTCTTCCTGTCCGGACAGATAATGGGAAAGCCCTTTTACTTCCTGCGTGACCTGATATCGTTTTGAGAATACCGAGCGGCGAAGATCCGCATCGATATAAAGAATTTTTCTGTCTGTCTCGGCAAGGCTTTCTGCCAACCGAAATGATACTTCTGATTTCCCTTCTCCAGGGGTGCAGCTTGTCACTGCAATGGCATTGATCTCTTCCCCGCAGAACAATACATTTGTTCTCAAGGTGCGATATGCTTCGCTTGTTCTGTAGTCCATGTTGTCTGGTATGACCAAATTAATCTTCTGCATCGCTTTCTCCCTTGTGTTCTATTTCTTTTTCTTCGTCTTTGTCTTGTCCTCCGTGGACGGAATCGCTCCAAGTACTCCGATTCCAAGATATTTTTCTACATCATCCTGACTGCGGATCTTATCATTCATCAGGAAGATCAGTAAAATGATTCCAGCTGTCAGCACGGCTCCTGCCGCTCCACCGATTACAGTATTTTTCATAATGTTCGGACTTGCCGGGCTGGATGGAATCAGTGCTTCCTGTACCGTATTCAACGCTTTTAAGTTCATAACTTCTGTCACATGTTCTGCTCCCACATCTCTTACTTTATCCGCAAGTTCTTTTGCAAGATATGGATCCGGATTGCTGACAGAAATATTTAGAATCAATGTATTTTCCTGATTTGTCACTGTAATTGCATTGGCAAGCGCAGTACTGGACATCTTCAGTCCAAGTTCCTCAATCACCTTATCTGTGACTGGTCGGCTCTTTAAGAGAGAGGCACAATCACCGAGCAGCTGATTGCTGAGGCTGATGTCTCCCGATGTCACCGCTGCATCCTCCGCTTTTGTCAATACATATGCCTGTGTGGTCGCCTGGTAGATTGGTGTAACCATAAATTTCGTATAACCGAATGCAGCTCCGGCTGTCAGTACACCGACCAGAATAATGACCCACGCTTTATCTAACAGGACTGCTAATATCTCCAGCAGATCGATCCCGTTTTCTTCTATCTGTTCTTCTCGTTGTCTCATTCATTTTCTCCTATATGTTCTCTTTTCTCTGTCACAGTTCCTCTATGAGTTTATTTTCGATCAATTTCCGTGGATTGTCATACAGCAGTTCTTTTGTACGCGCAAATCCATATGTTTTTTCCATATATTCGGCACATTCCTTCAGATTCGGTCTGCGCGATTCCATATGGTGCATGTCCGATGCCACAAAGTGCACCAGTTCCTTTTTCATCAGCTTCTGAGCAAAAAGCTTCATCCGCAGACCGTTTTTCCCTACGATGCTGTCGCCATTGAGTTGGATATAAGCTCCCAACTGGATCACTTCAGAAATTCTGCTGACATTTTGGTGGAAGACACGATACCGCTCGGCATGTGCGATGATCGGGCAGTATCCTCTGTTGACCATAACGTGAACTGCATTGCGGATATACGCATAATCTTCCAGTGGCGAGAATTCTACAAGCAGATATCTGCTCTTTGCCATTGGGAAAATATTCCCCGCGGCAATCTCCTCCGCAAAATCGATTGTATAATAGATCTCTGTCCCCAAAAGTACGATCATATCCGGCAGATGTTCTCGCAGCCATCCGCGGATCTTCTGCAAAGCTTCCATGGTCCGTTCCGGGTTGCGGTGAAAGTGATTCCGATGATAGTGGGGCGTTGCAATCACGCACCGTACCCCCTGCCGATATGCACTTTTTAACATCCGCACACTTTCCTGAAAATCCGAAGCTCCGTCATCCACCCCCGGAAGGATGTGTGCATGAATATCAATCAGCCCTTTCATCTATGTTCACCTCACCTTTTCTATCCTCTGCTGTTTTTGATCAGCCGTCTTCGCAAACTTGCAATCCGCAGTAGTAATAATGCGGCAATTCCAAAGAATCCCATCGCAAATCCCTCAAAGATCAGCAGACCGTTCGTCACATAAGTCACCATAAACTGGTACAAATATTCCGGTTCGATCACAAGCCGCCGATAGTCCTGTGCAAGCAGCAAATACGCCGGAACAAGACCGATCATCATCCCCGATGCCAGTGTACTGTACACAAGATAGCGCATCGCGTGATGTTTCCAAATATACATCCGAAACAATACAATTCCTGCCAGCACCGCAAAGACTAAGCAGCCGAGAATGCCAACTGTAATTACTTTCTCTGCAAAACTGTGAATTCTTCCATAATATTCAATAAAAGGAATCTTCGTTGCCCTTACATATTGCTCTGCTGCCTGTTCCAGATAAGTATTCAGTACCGTCTGCTGTGCTTCCCCCAGCTCAATCTCCCTGGACTTTGCATAGTTTTCTACATTCTCTTTTAACTTTGTTCGAAGCTTCCCGGTATCCGGCTGATAAGTCTGTCCGGTCAAAGACGCCTCCAGACTCGCCCGGATATCGTTGTACATACTGTTCGTATCTACAATTCCTTCCAGTGCACTTTTCGGAATCCCAAGAGGAATGGATAAATCTTCCACTCGCTCGTAAAAATCATCACAGACTACTCCATAATAATCCTTCACATTCAAGCTGCGAACGATCATCTTCTCATTCAGGAATCCTAACCGAAGGCTTCCAAGAAGCGCTGCCATTGTCAGTGTCACCGCGATCAAAAAGGACAGGATCATGCTCACGATCGTTCTTCCTTTTCTGTTGGAGGAAGACTGCTTCTTTGTTTTCTGATATTCCATCTTTCTTCCTCCTATTTTAATACTGGTCCACTCACTTTGTCTGCATAGACAAAGAAACGCTGATCCGTACTTGACAGCATGTCAAACGGATAACAGGTATACATGACCAGTTCTTCTTTCTTCTGAAGCAGGTCTACTGCCTGCGGATCAGATTCGTTTAAGACCTTTGTCTCCCGCACTTGATAGCGGTAGATCCCATAACTTGTCTTAATTGTCACTTCGTCTCCCACCGCAATCTTTTGCAGCGGAGAAAAGTAGGTTGTATTGTGGCCACTGAGTAAAATCGTCTTGCCATACCCTGGGATAAAGCTGCCCTGGTACTGTCCGGCTCCCACACGCATGATCTCCATGCTGTCACCGTAGTAGAGCGGTACATCCAGACCAATCTGCTCACAAGTCACATTTGCATAATGCTCCCCAAACTTCGGCCAGGTTACATCCGCAAGCGGAATCTCTTCCGCCTCTGCATCTTTATCTGGTTCCGAAAAAATAGAGCCCAATTCCTCAGAAAATTCAGGAAGGCTCTCAGTCATAAACATGCTGCCTGCAGTCGTTACTATATTTATAAACGGGGATGCCGCAACATATACAACTCCGTAACCTATCATGGTAAAGAATAGTGGCACGATCACATATGCCACTATTCTGCTTTTACGCTGTTTCATCAATCTAGCATTCCTCTGCAGTCTCTCTATAGTTGTTCTTCTTTGCCACAGCAGCACATCCTACCAAAGCCATCACAAATCCGGCTGCTACCGCATATGTCGCTCCGGCATTCATACCAGTCTTCTTGATCACCTTGTCAGAAGATCCGATAGTTGTACCGTCTTTTGCAAGCTTTACATTGATCACACCGTTGTCTCCTGCGAGCATGTCCGCTGTGATAATGATTCCGACTTCTTTCAGTCCCGGTGCAATCGCATCTACAATCTGCTGTGCGATCTGCATAATACCATCTTTTCCGATAATATTTAACAAATCTTTTGCACTTGCAGCGCCATTCGCATCAATCGCCTGCTGTAAAAGGCCAGCTGCCTGATCGATTGCTTTTAACACTGCATCTACCTGACTCGCTGTCAGATCCACTTCTCCGGAAGCGAGCCAGCTCTCTGCCTGACTGTAATAACTTGCATACAGAGAAACATCTGTCACTCCAAATCCAGCTGCAGAGCTTTCCATCTTATTCAGAATCTTCTGCTCTTCTGCGCTGACTCCTGAGGCTGCCAATGCCGGCATGCACATAGAGGCACTAAGTACACCTGCGGCCAATACTGCAGCAAATTTCTTTTGGTTCCTCATATTCTTTCCCTCCAAACATCACACACATCTCATATTTACACGGATATTTCATTCGAAATATGAATTGCTTTATAATTTCTATATACGAAAACAGTATATCGCATCTGTTTCTGTTTGTAAATATCCTTTTGCCCACTTTTTTACTACATGTTGCCCTGCACACGAAGCGCTCTATTTTGGGGATGCCTGATATCGGTATTCCGGAACAATCTTGTGTACAAGTTCGCGAATGTTCTTATCTTCTCTCCGGGACGCTTCATCCAATGCCTCGATATTTTTCTCAAAGGTCTCCTCATCTACGTCAATCTGTCTTCCGATGAAGATTCTCTTGTTCTCCGTCGTCTGCATTCCTTCTTCATCCATCAAAAGCTCTTCGTAAAGCTTCTCTCCGGGACGCAGTCCGGTAAACTCAATTTTAATATCTACATCCGGTTCATATCCCGACAGCTTGATCAGATTTCTGGCAAGATCAACGATCTTCACCGGCTCTCCCATATTTAATACGAAGATCTCTCCGTTTTTAGCATAAGCTCCGGCCTGAAGTACGAGGCTGACTGCCTCCGGAATCGTCATGAAATACCGGATGATGTCTTTGTGTGTGACAGTGACCGGACCTCCGTTTTTAATCTGCTCTTTGAAAAGCGGAATTACACTTCCGTTGCTTCCAAGGACATTGCCAAAACGGACTGCCGCAAACTCTGTCTGACTCTTCTTTCCGATCGTCTGAATGACCATCTCGCAGAGTCTTTTGCTCGCCCCCATAATATTGGTCGGATTGACCGCTTTGTCTGTAGAAATCAAAATAAACTTTTTCACTCCGTAATCGCTTGCCATCTTCGCAGTCTTATAAGTACCGATCACGTTATTCTTAATCGCCTCGTTCGGACTGTCCTCCATCAATGGGACATGCTTGTGTGCCGCTGCGTGAAATACGATTTCCGGGTGATACGTGGCGAACACATCGTTCATCCGGCTTGTATTTCTGACAGAGCCGATCAGAACTTCCAGATCTAGCTTTGGATATTTTCTCTTTAATTCCTGCTGGATCGCATAGGCATTGTTCTCATAGACATCAAAGATGATCAATTTTCCCACGCCGTGTCCCGCAAGCTGACGACAGATCTCACTTCCGATCGATCCGCCTCCTCCGGTGACAAGCACTGTTTTTCCCTGGATATATCCTAAGATTTCCTCTAGATCCACCTTGACCGGTTCTCTTCCGAGCAGATCTTCGATCTCAACTTCTCTCAACTGTGAGATGCTGACTTCTCCGTCAATCAACTGGTAAATTCCAGGGAGAATCTTCAGCTCACATTTTGTCTCTTTACAGATTTCCACCAATTCCTTGATCTGCTGGCTTGTCGCCGAAGGAATTGCAATGACGATCTTCTGGATCTTATACTTTTCTACAGATTCCATAATCTTGTCCGCCCCACCGACAACCGGACATCCAAGAATATACTTCCCCATTTCTTCGGATCTTTGTCAATCAGACAGCAGACCTTTCTCGTAGCTGCTTTGCTCAGGCGATTCTCCTTGATGATCGCAGCCCCCGCATCACCGGCTCCGATGATCATGACATTCTCCCTCTTCTCCGCCATTCCACGGTTACACTTATTTCTTACAAACCGGAAAAACCGGTAAGAGAACCGCAGTCCCACAACCATGGATAAGAAAAGTAAAAAGTATAGCAACAGGTAGCTTTTAAACATCTCAAGTCCCATCACTGCCATTCCCAGAACGTGCAGCAGACTGGAAATCGCCACAGCAGCAACGATACAGGATAACTCTGTGATACTCGCATATTTCCAAAGGCTGGTGTATAGATGAAACATGGAGAATACAGCCAGTGTCACCAAAATATTCAGCGGCATATATCTCCATACGGTATGGATAAACGTCTCTTCTACAGCCTGAAAGTCAAACTCATGTCGAATCCACAGACTGCCAAAAGATGCCACCTGCATAAATAAAATGTCTAACATCACAAGCAGAGCTATCCGGACTGTCAATGCATGTTTTTCTGTTTTTTTCATGTTTCCACTCTTTTCTCATTTGTAATTTCCTATTATAATATATAACATTATATATAGCACATTATTTCACGAAATTCAAGTACCCCTACCCGGTTTTGTTTTGACATGAAAAAGTTTGTTTTAAATGATTATAATTTAAAAGTATTTTCCTGCTTTTATGGTAAATATTTCCATTCCCATAAACGGTGATTTATACTACCATGAGAAAAGGTCCGCCCGGAATCACTTCCGTTTGGACCTTTTCAGGGATTTGTTTGTATCGATATCGTAACGTAACGTCTATCTGATCTATCCCTTTCCATTATGCTTTTTTCTTATTTCTGAAGTCTTTGATATTCTTCCAGATCATAAACAGGATCAGAACCGCACCTACGTATCCGTTCAGCACGTAAATGATGTTGACAAGTACTCTGAATGGAAGGAATAATCCAACGATCAGACCTGCCACACCAAGAACGACTGTAAGGATCTTAAACCTCGGGGTTCCCTCTTTTGCAAACCGGGAAACCGGATTGTAAAGAAGCGGAACTGCTGTTGTATAGATTCCTGCAAATACAACGATTGCAAAGATTGCAGAGAATGGTTTCCAGATCTTTGTAGCAAGGATCAGATTCGGAATATCCGCGTTCCAGATGTAAGTTCCATTTGCTCCGGTATTGACGTTTGCAATCTGTGCAAATGCGATTAAGCCGATGGCAACGCAGACTGCGATAGTTCCGCCGATAATACCATAGTTTAAATCTTTCTTCTTATTCTTGGAGCCGAGCGCTGCGGTGAAGCTTGCGAACCACAATAGAACAAATCCCGCATAGGAAAGTCCTGAAATCAACCAGTTTGCACCTGCATTCTTCATCGTCTCCCCTGCTTTTGCTCCTTCGTATGCTCCCTGCTCGATAATATCAAGACCTGCCGCAATATTTCCACCATCACGGATACAAGTGATCAGACCGATCGCAATACAGAGCACAACGATAACCGGACCTACGATACCAATCGCATCTACAAGTGAGTTCAACCCGCCGACTACCGTCAAAATTGCCAGCACAGCAAGGATCACGCCACCCACCCAGGTAGGAAGATCGTATTCTTGATGAAGTGTAGAGGCCGCTCCCCCGATCATTACGAAGAAGGACATGTAACAGAACAATGTGGAATAATAATCGCAGAAGGTACCGACGTATTTTCCACAGAAATATTTATAGACATCGTTTCCTCTTTCAAACTTCTGCTCTGCACCTGCTTTTGCAAAATTGAAGTTATAATACAGGAACGCAACCGCAAATACAAGGATGACAAGAAGACTTTGTACTCCATATGCAGTGTAGTACTGAATGATTTCCTGTCCGGTTGCAAATCCCGAGCCGATCGTAAAAGCGATCACGGCTCCTGCTAAAATGAGAACTCTCTTCCAACTAACTTTTTCGCCGCCATTTCCCATAAGATACCCTCCTGTCTCTCTCTATGGGGGACACTCCCGGAAATGTCATCGCTTCTGGTATGCACGCCGGCGGTGTCCCCCTTGCAGAGCAGATTTAAAAATCGTCTTTCTCAAATACTGTCTGACCATCCACCGGTGTCTGCAATGCCTTCAGCGCACGTCTGACCATACGTTTTCGGATTTTCTTAGAATCTACTTCGCCCTGTGTCGGGTCTCCGAGAGGATACGGGATACCAACACCTGGGATGATTCTGTTCGCACCGATTGTCAGTGAGATCGGAACAACCGTTGCCATATGAACTACAGGAAGACCATATTTTTCGATACCTTTTACCATCGTTGCGCCGCAACGTGTACAGGTACCTCATGTGCTGACGAGGATAACGCCGTCTACATGATCCTCTACGAGACGTTTTCCAATCTCATCACCGAATTTTGCTGCTGATCCGGTTGCAGTACCGGTTCCAGTTGTCGTACAGAAATAGTTGACAAGTTCGCCGAACTCTCCGTCTTTTTCCATCTCCCGGAGTACGTCAAGCGGCACGACTAAGTTTGGATTCTCCATAACAAACTGTCTGTCGTATCCACCGTGGATCGTTGTGAAATCGTTCGGTGACATAGTATCCATACCTGCAATGGAATATACTCCATATTTTGTCGCATTGGATGATTCAATGTGATCCGGGTTATCTGTCGGAACAACACCGCCAGATGTTACCACAGCAAGTTTTGCATGTTTGATGTCTTTGATCGGCTCTGCCGGATCTACACGGTCAAACTTCGGCATCGGCAGGTCTGTGTGGAATTCTTCGCCTTTCATCTTCTTTGTGAGCATCTGGATCGCTCTTTCGGAAGCTCTCTCTTCTGCGAAATAGTTCACACGGATACCTCTCTCATGATAACCTTCGATATCTGGTCCGAGGATTTCTTCGCCTGTCGCCATCTTCTTCACCAAAGCTGCCATCACAGGAACTGCCTTGCGGATCGTCGCTGCAGAGTCACCGGTCTTCACGATGATGACATCTTTGCGGAACATATCTACACCAGGATTTTCCTCGTACTCTGCTGTCAGTACCGGAACGCCAAGTCTTTCTTCTACTGCTTTACAGATCGTACCACATGCCACACCATAACGTCCTGCGTTAAATGCCGGCCCTGCAACGAATACATCTGGTTCATACTGTTTCACCATCTCGACGATCGTATCTGTCGCCGTGTCAAGGTTCTCTCCGAAATAGTTATCTCCACAGATCACAGTTGCTGCGATCTCATATTCTTCACCGAGTGCCTTTTCCAGTGCTGTACCTGGTCCTACTGCGCCTTCTCTTACTTCCGGCACGATATCTGCTTTCTCTTCTCCACCGATTCCGGCAAAGAACTGATTGATATAATGAACAATTTTATATGTTGCCATACCCGCTCCTCCTTTTCTTACCGACGATTTCTAGTAACCTCTTGCCGCCAGCTTATTGAAACCATTTGCAATCGTAGATGCAATGATGATCTGAAGTTCTGCCTCAAATGATCCGTCAGGATTGACACATCCTGCCCATCCGCCGATCTGATTCTCGATATATTCCATTGTTCCAATGACTTTATCCATTGCAGGGAATTGTAGTGTCGCATTTCCCTGTCCGCAGGAAGCAAGCGCTGTCGCTTCTTCACAAGTATCTGCAAGCGACTGTGACTTTCCGTCTTTTCCAGGGAACTCATCCGTGATCAGAACTACTTTGACTCCTTTCTGTTCTACCTTGCGGCAGTTCATCATTAAGTCTGTATCTGGATTTCCGTATCCTTCTTCTGTGATCAGAACACCGTCTAATCCCATCCACTCAGCCAGTTTCGCTACCATATCTGAATGTCTCTCTTTGTCAGCGAGGAATACATTCTCGTTTGTGAGGATGACGCCCATGAAGTTGACATCTTTTCCATGGTGTTTGTAAAGATCCTCGATCACCGGATTGTGGAAGTGATGGTAAGTAGTAACCTTATCACATGGGGCCACACAGTTACCGGATACGATCGCACCGTCCATGATCTCCGTCGGATACATAAATGTCGGGATAAACTGTTTTGCATCTACGCCGTAGTAGTAAGTGTCATGCAGAAGTCCCTGTGACTGTAACATGTGTACATAGCCTACTTTCGGGAGATCCGGGTACATTGCAGCCTGCTCAAAGATCGGCTTCGTCTCAAATGTCTCTAACGTATCTGGCTCTACATTTCTTCCTGCTTCTCCGAGGTATGTGGCAACCTTCAATCCTGCCATACGTCCTGCCTTCTCATAAACATGTGTCTCCAGCCCTTCTTTTGGTTCAATCACTACACAGAGGTTCACAGTCTTAGAAAATGGGCAGTAGTCTGCTGCCGGTCCGCTCATATCGATGACACCTTCCTGGAATCCAACGATTCTTCCGACTGTCACAACACAGCAGCCATCAAGCGCGTGTGTTCTTCCCTCTCCCACCTGAGGGGTTACTTTTCCGATCATCCCCGGGAAGATCTCTCCGCCGCTTACTTTGACACGTGGCTCGATGACATCCTTTACCGGTGTGATTCTTGTAGAATCGCCCGGGCGGGCAATATCCAGATGACACTCTAACAATTTGTCATCTTCCAGCACCAGCTTCTCCACCTCTTCTTTGTTCACATAAAGAACGTGATCTTTGACACAAGTCTGGTCTGAAAATTGGATGTCTTTGATAAAAATTTTACCGAGTTCCAGTTTCATATAAAATCCCTCCTTCGATTTGTTATCGTGATAACTTGTTGTTCACATTATACATCTAATCGCGATAACATTCAAGTTTTTTATAAATATTTTTTTATCTATAAATGATATGTCAAAAAACACTCTCATTATGTACAAAATAATTTTCTTCTCTTTCTATAAAAATATAAAGTTGCTACAAAAAGAACAGCCGACAAGTAACGAGGAGCATCTCGCTCCCACCTACTCATCGGCTGTAAAATCCTCTATTTCATTGTTCTTCTTATTAATGAATCCTTTGCTTATATCCTGTGTAGCCCTTCAGATCTTTTGCCAGCGCTTTCACGATCGTGTCCACATCCTTAATAAATTGATCCACACGCTCTCCTATCTGATATTCTTCAATTCCTTCATCCAACACCTTTTTAAAATAGCCTGCAAACAACATACATACCATCCGATTGAGACGGATCGCATTCTCATAGGTAACGGCTCCATCGTTGATACATTTTTTACACATCTCAAAATCCCTTGACATAAAATCCGGTGTCTTTAGCATTTCCTGAAAGAACCGGTTTGTACGCTTCAAATCTTCCGGAAAAATCTCATAATATTCCCGGATCGCTTTGTTTAGCTTCTTGTTTGGATAGATAAAGAACAAAAGGTTATATGCTTCCGGATGTGCAAATGCCTCCCGCGCATAACAATCCCAGATTCCGACATAAATATCCCACATGTTGGACCAGGTGCGTTCCGCCCGATTCAGGCTGTCAATATAACTTTTCAATGTCCGCAGTTCTGCGTAATATAAAAGTTCTTCTCGATTTTCAAAATGTCTGTACAGACTTGCCGAAGAACAGCCTAACTCTGCTGCGATCCTGCGAATAGAAACAGCTTCCACCCCTTCCTTCTTCATGATCTCGTGTGTCTTCTTAATATAGTCTTGTCTGGAAAGCCCTTTGAAATATCCGCTTTTGTTCTCTTCCTGCGCCACGCTTCTTCCCCCTCTTTTTTGACTGATATTCGGCGATTTTCTAAAATCCTGCCATACGGCTCTATCTGCTGCTGCAAAAATTGCTGTCTGTTAACAGATTCTCGGAATGATATTATCTACGACAGACAGATCGATCGTTTTAAAGTCCTCTGCCACTTTTTCCTCATAATCTTCCGGTGTCTTTGCAATCTCCTGCCACTGACGGAATGTCTCAATGCACTTCTCAATCAGCATGATATCTTTCATGTTGTCTTCCTCGCCCTTCGGATATACGACAACAGAACGAAACGGCGTCTGATTTGGCTTCAGACTGGATGCCTGCGGATGTGTCAGCAGCTGGTGTCGGTCGTATACCATATCTCGCACCTTGATCAGCACTTCCTCATACGTCTTCAGCAAGATCACCTGCAACTGATCTTTGTATTTTTCATACACTCTGTCATTGTTTGTGATCAGCACCGCCTTCTCTAATTCCCACATAAAATCTTACCTCTTTTCTGCCGGTTTGTTACCGCTTTTTATACAGTTATTATAACGGTCCGGCGCCTGCAAATCAATTCTTATTTCTTTCTCCTGTGCAAACCTCCTGCACAGAAACAAGAATCTATGAAACAGATTAAAAAAGAGATGCCGGTCTTGTTTTTGTCCACCGGCATCTCTTTCTGATTTCGCAAATGCATTTCACGAATTCTGATTTATTTTTTGATTTTATTTAACTGAAGATTTAAGACTTTTACGCCCTGCTCCGGAATTTCCTGTCCCATCTGTCCTACCATCTGGATCATTTCTTCTAATGTCTTTCCGCCGAGCATCTTTAACATTCCTTTGTTTAATTTCATACCAGACATTGCAGATAAAGCTCCGCTGAGAATTGCAGCCGCCTCATCATTTTCAATGATATCTGTGATCTTGTCGCGGATAGAGAAATATCCTTCCGGAAATACCATCTCGCCTGCGTTTGCTGCTTCTGCTGCCGCCTGATCAAACCAGTTGGCTGCTCCTTCCATTCCTTCCTCATCTTCATTCTTCGGAAGTGTGTAGATCTCCGGTTTTTCTGCTACTTTTTCAAGTGCGAGAGAATCTGTGCAGTCGTTGTATCTTGCAGTGATCTGTGTAAATCCTTCGTGAAGCGGAACTCCTTCAAATACAAAAATCTTCTCTCCGCTCTGCTCTGCAAATAATTCTCCGTCTACATAAAGCTGTACTGCCGGCTGGTTCGAGTACACTTTTACCGTTGTAGTCTCCCCGGCTCTCTGTGCGTATCTGCGACCGCAAACGTATACAAATGGTTCGCTGCTCCAGTATGCTTTGTATAAGTAGAATGCTTCCTTTTTGATCTTTCTGTCGATAGTGACAAGACCTTTGTTATTTCTTCCTGCCACTCCACCTTCATCTCTGGCTGCACAACCGAAGTCGAACATGTTCCATACATGGCTGCTCCAGATATAGTCGCGCTCCATCAACATTTTCACCATGAATTCATGGTACTCTGCCTGATATGCCTCAGAGTAATCTCTGCACTTCGGCTCATCCGGCTGATAAGTAATGATTCCTTCTGCACCATACTCAGAAAGTCCGATGCAGCGATCTGGATATTTCTTATGATAATCGTCAAACCATACAGAGTTCTGCTCATATTTCCCGCCGTACCATCCGAAATAGTGATTATAGCTTTCTACATCTGTCACACTGTGAAGATCGCTGTCCTGGGAGAGCAATGTCACATGTGCCATCGTTGTCAGTCTGGTCGGATCCAGCTCTTTGACAAGGGCATTGAGATCTCTGTGGTTGTCCACAAGCCCTGGTTTCTCACCGTGGATCGTAATCTCATTTGAGATTCCCCAGAAGCAGATACATGCATGATTGTAGTTCTGATAGATCAGATCTTTCATCTGCTGACGACAGTTTTCATGTGCCGCCGGATCATCACTCTGGCTGCTGATGTACGGGATCTCTGCCCATACGACAAATCCATACTCATCACATACATCATAGAAATCCTGACTGTGCTGATAGTGTGCAAGACGGATCGTATTTGCTCCAACTTCCCGGATCAGATCTGCATCAAGACGGTGATCTTCTTTTGTCAGTGCATTTCCCTGATACAGCTTATCCTGATGTCTGGAAACTCCACGCAGTTTCATCGGTTTTCCATTTAAGAAAAATCCTTTTTCTTTGTCGACATAAAATTCACGGATACCAAAACGTACAGTAACCTCATCGACCGTTTCATTGCGGCGTACCAGTTCTGCTGTACATGTGTAAAGATATGGATCTTCCACACCCTGCCACAGATGTGCATCCGGAAGGAACTGAACGACTGATGGCTGCTCTGCCGGTCTCCAGCTTTCTGCTACAACGTTTCCATCTGCATCTTTGATCTGGTATCTGACAGTATAATTTTCGTCTGCATTTTTCACCCAGGATTCCAATTTGATCTCTGCATCTTTTCCTTTGACAACCGGAGTTACTTTCAGTCCCGGAGCCCCATAAAAATCCAGATCAAAATGAACTTCCGGCACAAGGATCAGATTGACACCGCGGTACAATCCGCCATAGAATGTGAAGTCTGCAACCTGTGGATAGATGTGGCTCTTCTCTCCATTGTCCACTTCGATCACAAGAAGATTTTCTCCCTGCGCGTGCAATGCTTCTGTCACATCCGCACGGAAAGTAGAGAATCCGCCTTCGTGATATGCCACTTCCTGTCCATTTACATACACGCGTCCAGACAATGCTGCTGCCAGCACTTCTACATAGACACGGTATCCATCCATACACTCCGGTGTCTCAAAGCTTTTTGCATACCAGCATGCTCCGCGGTAGTATTCTCCTCTTCCGTCCTGGCCATCCACAGCGTTCCATGTGTGAGGCAGATCTACTTTTGCCCAGTCGCAAGGAAGTTCCTGCGGAAGTCCGACATTTTCTTTTTGAAAATACCAGTTTTTATTTAATTCCATTACAGTTCTCATGATATCTTCTCCTTTTCCTATCAATTTGTTTTATCATAGCATATCCGATTTTTCCGTTCAATCAACAATCATGGACATTCCGTTTTGAAACCGACACTTTCCCTATATCTGTTGTTTTTCTTCTATTTTTCTTTGTCGTTTTCCTTTCTTTGTGTTATGATTTACAAATAAACCATTTTTGAATGTTTATAGAAAGGTGTTTTTATGCAACAGGAAAAATTACATCGAAAGAGAGCTTACTCCCAAAAAGTACTAAAGGAAGCTCTGCTCAAATTACTGGTCGACCAGCCGCTCTCTAAGATTACCGTACAGAAGCTCTGTGAGACTGCCGACGTCAACCGCACTACATTTTATTCGAACTTTGAAGATATCTTTGCATTATATCGGCAGGTCCAGGACGATTTTCTCGAACAGATGGCACTGTTTACCCAACAGCAGAAACCTTATGCGGACAACCGTGCACTGATCTGTGATATCTTTCGTTTTCTCTATGAAAACATGGACTCCTGCCGTGTACTGATCCTTCATTCGGAAGATGCATTTCTCGAGCGTCTGTTCGCACTGCAATACGATGTCAGTCGCACTTTGATGCAAGAAAGCTGCGATGCATTTGATCCGGACTCTTTTGATTATCTCTATACGTTCCGCGTCTGCGGAATCATTGGAATCATCCGGAAATGGTTCCACGATGGGCTAAAGATTCCTTATGAACAGATTGCTGACTATGCGATCCAATCTTCGGATGCACTCCTCTACTCATGGAAGGAGGCTCATAGAAGCAATGACTAACTTTCACAGACGAATATTTCAGACAGGAATTGTGCTTCTTGTCTTCCTGCTGCTCCTGTTCTTCTCTTTTGAGCAGCAGAAAAAGCAATCTTCGGGAACGGATGAAACTGCAAAAGCTCCTATTTCTGACACTGCTTTTAAACTGAATACCGTTGTCACTGTAACGCTCTATGACTCTACAGATGAGAACCTGCTTGCAGAAGCGATCGATCTCTGCGACAAATACGAAAACTTGTTCAGCCGCACACGCCCGACAAGCGAGCTCTACCAGCTCAATCATGGTCTTCTTCCACAGGAGGACGGTTTTTTCTGTATCTCACCGGAGATGACAGAACTGCTCACTGCCGCACTCTCCTACTGTGAGAAATCTGGCGGAGCCTTCGACATCACCATTGGTCCGGTCTCTGCTCTGTGGGATTTTACTTCTGAAGAAAAGGTGGTGCCGTCGGATGCTGAGATCTCTGCTGCACTTCCGCTGGTAGATTATCGAAAGGTCATTGTAAAAGAAAACCGTGTCCGGTTTTTGCAGGAGGGAATGCAGCTTGACCTGGGAGCGATCGCCAAAGGCTACATCGCTGACAAAATAAAAGAATTTCTGCTGGAGCATGGGGTAAAAAGCGCCGTGATCAACCTTGGTGGAAACGTCCTCTGTGTCGGAGAAAAGCCAGATGGAGATGCTTTCGGAATCGGAATCCAGAAGCCTTTTGCAAAACGAAGCGAGACCGTGTCGACAATCCAGGTGCGGGACAAATCCATTGTCTCCTCCGGGATCTACGAGCGTTCTTTTGAAAAAGACGGCAAGTTCTACCATCACTTGTTAAATCCAAAAACGGGGTACCCTTATGACAACTCACTTGTGTCCGTCACAATCCTGTCCGAAAAATCCGTAGATGGAGATGGACTCAGCACTGCCTGCTTTTCCCTTGGTCTCGAAGAAGGTATGAACTTCATCGAAGATCTTCCGGATACGGAAGCAGTATTTATTACGGAAGATTACAAACTCCATTACAGCAGCGGTTTTCCACGATCGTAAAATCATAACAAAAGAGAATCTCCCATAGAAGATCCGTACATGCTTGATCTTCTATGGGAGATTCTCTTATTCTTTTTATATCTGTTCCAGCAAATTACAAATGCGTTCCGCAGCATCTGCCGGTACAGTATTCTGTTGATTTTCGATCATCCTTCCTGTCGGTCTTGTATTTTTCATCAGTTTCCGCCCCGCAAGCAACTGATCTTCGATCATACGGGGAGCAAGACACATGCCATGTTTCCGGAAAAATATGCGGTTTCTTGTCTCACACCCCGGAATCGGTGTCAGATGGATCAACGGTATTCCGATCACAGCCGCTTCGGTGGAGGAAAGTCCTCCCGGCTTCGAATAGAGAACGTCACATGCCCGCATATAGGTTGCCATCTGGTCAGTACTTCCTATAATAGAAATATTTTTATAACCGTCATAGCGCTTGCGAAGCTTCTTCTCCAGCTTCTTGTTCCTTCCACAGATCACCACCGCCTGCTCCACCTCTTCCAGTGCTTCTCGCATCAGATCCAGCAACTGTTGGATTTTCCCGGCACCGATGCTTCCTCCTGCTACGAGATAGTAGATGCCATCCTCGCTCATCCCAAGCTTCTCTCGCGCCTGCTGCTTTGTTTCCTTGGAACAAAATGTCTCATCTACCGGAATGCCAAATGCGCGAAGCTTCTGTTTCTTTACCCCTTTTCGGACAAATTCCAGTTCTAACTCCTCATGGGGGATCACATAATAATCACACTCCGTCTCCCCGGTAAAAGGAATACAGGTGTAGTCCGTCGCCACATAGACCGACTTCGGACAGTTCCACCCTTTTCTTTTTAAGTAGGAGATCATCTCCGCAGGGTACAGATGCGGCATCACAATGGCATCGTAAGACTTCTGTTCCAGATACTTTGCCAGATGCCTTGCCACAAGGCTGTTCGCATAATAAACCGGAGATCTGCCGGGCAGTCTGCTTACAAATGCCCCGAGCTTATACAGCATCCCAAATGCCCGCGGATGCTTTTGGACCAATTTTACATAAGCTCCACCTACCGCTCCCGCAACACGCTTTCCGGACAGTTCAAATGGATTTAAAAAGACCGCCTGATGTCCTCTCCGGATCAGTTCTTTCTGGATGGATCTGGCAGCAGAATTATGTCCTCCACCGGTATCACAAGATAAAATCAGTACATTCATAATAGTTTCACCTTAATTTCCTCTCTTTCTTCCCGGCAAAGCATCAGCTTGCCAAGTACCAGCGCAGAGATCAGAATCATTCCCAGGCTGACGTAAGAATTTTTTCCAAAAAACAATACGAGAATCGTCGCAAAAAGATACGTCGCAAATGTCTTATGATAATTCGGCGTGATCACAATCACAAAGGAGAATAAGAGAAAACAGCATGCCAGCAGCAGCACTGGTTTCATATATGGATAGAGTCCAAGCAGCACCCCGAAAGAAACTGCAATCCCTTTTCCTCCACGAAAACGATGAAATACCGGGAAGATATGTCCGGCAACCGGTGCTGCCAGCACAAACGTAATCCAGATATCTGCCCCCGGCAGTCCATGCATGTAAGCATACACCGGCAAAATTCCTTTTAAAAGATCGCACAACAACGTGCAGATGCCACACCATATTCCTCCATTTAGAAATGCATTTGTCGTTCCGGGATTCCCGTCAATCGTATCTTCCGTCACATCTTTCTGGCAGAATAGCTTCCCAAACACCTTTGCATATAACACACTCCCGGAAACATACCCGATCATCGTATAAAATATTCCCCGTCCCATTGTCCACCTCGTTGTATAAATCTTTCCCATTTACTCTTTTTCATCTGTTTCCACATTCTTTTTACAGATCTGTATCTACGCCTCTTCGTCCAGTATCTTCTGAATCGTATTTTTCACCAGTTCAAAGGCGATCGGATTCATACCGCTGTTGATCACGATATCTGCAGTACTCCTTGTCGGTTCTACATAGAGATAATGCATCGGTTTGACAGTTGTAAGATATTGCTCCACAACACCTTCCATATCGCGCCCACGCTCTTTGACATCACGAATAATCCTGCGGAGAATTCTCTCATCTGCATCGGCCTCTACATACACCTTGATATCCATCAGATCTCTCAGCCGTTCGTCTGCCAGGACAAGGATTCCTTCTAATAAAATTACTTTCTTTGGCTCTACAGTCACAACTTCGCTTGACCTTGTGTGAAGTGTGTAGTCATAAGTCGGACACTGTATCGTCTTTCCTTCTTTTAACTCCTGCAGCTGTCTGACAAGCAGCTCTGTCTCCATCGCATCCGGATGGTCATAATTCGTCTTACGGCGCTCTTCCAGCGGAATATCACTTTGATCCCGGTAATAGTTATCATGGTAGAGCACTGCCACATCGTCTTCAAATTCTTTTTTTAACTTTCTTGTGAAGGTGGACTTTCCAGATCCGGTCCCACCTGCAATTCCAATAATGATCGTCTTCATCTCTTTTACCTATATCCTATTTTTCTTATTTGCAACCTTGGCGCTTTTATTATACAATTCACAGGAAATACCGTCAATCCTTTCCCCTCTGCTTTTTATTCCCGCTTCTCTGCAATCTCAGAATCAAACACTCCTCCAAGAAGCTCTGCAACCTCCTGCATCCGCTCTTCTTCCATGCCAGAATAGTTGAGTACCAGCACATGTTCGTACCGCTTCTGCTCTTCGATACAAAACTCCGACAGACAGCAAAGATGAATTCCCCTTTCTTGTGCCCGCCGCTTCACTTCCGCATCGGGAAGCTCTGTATGAAGTTTTACGAGCAGATGCGTGCCCGTCTCCATTCCGACAATTTCTTCCACCGGAATGGTCGGTGTGTATTCAATTGCATGCTTCAACTTTTCTCCCTGACTTAGATAATACTTACGCAGCCGGTTCAGATGGCGGTCAAAATACCCATCACGCAAAAATCTTGCCAGCGTATGCTGTTCCAGATTCGACGAAGTATTCGAAAAAAAGTTTGCCGAGTTCACATAACGTTCCAGAAGCTTTGGCGGCAGCACCATATAGCTGATACGGATCCCGGGACTTAATGTCTTACTGAACGTATTCATATAAATGACACGCCCGCTTGTATCCAGACCGAAAAGCGCCGGAATCGAATGCCCGTTATAGCGGAACTCGCAGTCGTAATCATCTTCTATAATATAATGTTCTTCCGATTCCTCCAGCCACTTCAGCAATTCCTGTCTGCGTCTTGCAGACATCACCGTCCCAAGTGGATAATGGTGTTCGGGCGAGGTATGGACAACTGTTGCCTGGCTGCTTCGCAGACTTCCCATATGAATTCCATTTTCCGCCATAGCCGTCCAAGTCCACTTCACTCCGAGTTCTTCATAGATCAGCCGGATTTTTCTGTATCCGGGATTTTCCACCGCATACACTGCATGTTCCGGAAGCAGTCCGATCAATTTGGAATACAAATATTCAATCCCGGTTCCAATCACAATACAGTCCGGGGATACTACCATGCTTCGGTTGTGATACAAATATTTTGCAATCTCATACCGAAGTTCCGGGCTTCCAAGAAATTCTCCACGCATGATCAGATGCAGATTGTAGTCCCCAAGCACCTGTCGCATGACTTTCGTCCACATCGAAAATGGAAATTTCTCGTATACTGTTGTATTTGAGGCAAAGTCTGCCACCCATTTTTCTTCTTTTTCCGGAGTCGGATCGGGGATTGTGATCTTCTGGTACCTTAAAGGTGAATCAAAATCAGATACCACATAATATCCACTCCGCTCCCTCGACTGCAGGTATCCTTCCATCTGCAGCTGTTCATACGCATTGATCACGGTCCGCACACTGATTCCGTTTTCCTTTGCAAGTTGTCTTTTCGACGGCATTTTTTCGCCCTCTGCAAGTTTTCCGTTCAAAATATCTTCCTTCAGACATTGATACAAATATTCATATTTCGACTTTCCGTCTCTCTGTTCCAAATCATAAATAAGCAAAATCTGGTCTCCTATAAAAACATTTTTTTGGTTATTTCAAGGTATCAGTTTCTATTGTAGACTAAGGGCAGACAAAAGTAAAGCGCTGGTGACAGCAATTGATTTTGAATTGAATTTTGGAGGTAATTTTTATGAACAATCAAAAACATACATTAAAAGAACATTATGGATTATTTATCGGAGGACAATGGAGAGACGCTTCAGACAAAGCAGTCTATACAAGTACCAATCCGGCAAACGGAGAAATTCTTGCACAGTGTGCACAGGCAACAAAAGAAGATGTGGATGCTGCTGTGGCGGCAGCGTGGAAAGCTTTCCCAGAGTGGAAGACACAGACAAAAGAGGCGCGCGCACTTATCTTAGAAAAAATCGCAGACCGCATTGAAGAGAATAAAGAATGGCTGGCACAGGTAGAAACGATGGACAACGGAAAACCGATCCGTGAAACTTCCACGATCGATATTCCTTATTCCATCCGCCATTTCCGCTACTACGCAAGT
This sequence comes from Faecalimonas umbilicata, assembly GCF_004346095.1. Lineage (GTDB taxonomy): Bacteria > Bacillota > Clostridia > Lachnospirales > Lachnospiraceae > Faecalimonas > Faecalimonas umbilicata. The sequence continues at coordinate 140,468 of NZ_SLZV01000003.1, forward strand.
TTGATCCGCACAGATGAAGGAACCGCCTCTGTTTTAGACGGCAATATGATGAGCCTTGTGCTCCGCGAGCCAATCGGTGTCGTCGGACAGATTGTGCCGTGGAATTTCCCATTCCTGATGGCAGCATGGAAGCTCGCTCCTGCAATCGCAGCCGGCGACTGTATCGTATTTAAACCTTCTTCTGAGACATCGTTAAGTATGCTTGTATTTACAGAATTGATCCAGGATCTGCTCCCGGCAGGTGTACTAAATCTTATCACTGGTTCTGGTTCAAAATCAGGTCAGTACCTTCTTGAGCATCCGGGACTTAGCAAGCTTGCTTTCACCGGATCCACAGAGATTGGAAGGGACATTGCTGTTGCCGCTGCCGAAAGACTCATCCCGGCTACACTGGAACTGGGCGGAAAAAGTGCTAACATCATCTTTGACGACTGTAACTGGGATGCAGCCATCGATGGCGTACAGCTTGGTATTCTCTTTAATCAGGGTCAGGTATGCTGTGCCGGATCCCGCGTCTTCGTACACGAATCGATTTACGACCGGTTTGTCTCAGAGCTTGTGACTGCATTCCAGAAAGTAACTATCGGCGATCCGCTGGATCCTGAGACACAGATGGGATCTCAGATCAGTAAGCGACAGGCGGAGAAAATCTTATCCTGCATCGAATCTGCGAAACAGGAAGGGGCAACCATCGCATGCGGCGGCCACTCTTATACCGAACATGGATGTGAGAAAGGAAACTTCATCCAGCCGACATTGATCACAGACGTTACCAATGATATGCGTGTTGCACAGGAAGAAATCTTCGGACCAGTAGCTGTCGTGATTAAATTTCAGACAGAAGAAGAAGTCATTGCCCTTGCAAATGATTCTGACTATGGTCTTGGCGGAGCTGTCTGGACAAAGGATATTCACCGTGCCCTGCGCGTCGCAAGAAGTATTGAAACTGGCCGTATGTGGATCAACACATACAATCAGATTCCGGAAGGTGCTCCATTTGGAGGCTACAAACAATCCGGCATCGGTCGCGAGAATGACAAGGCAATTCTCGATGCTTACAGCCAGCAAAAGAATATTATGATCAATCTAAACGACAGCCCAAGCGGATTTTATCCGGCATAATATGGGGATGATAGTTCCCTCCTTAAAATAATTGATAAAACTTCTCATTCCCAAAAAGCGACAGAAGGATACACCTGACCTGTGTATCTCCCTGCCGCTTTTTACTTTTTCTATGATGGAACTAATAGCTCAAACCAAATCCTGACCGATAGTAATTACCATCTTCATCGCAGTATGCGTAACTTCCGCCCTTCACGTTCGCCAAAATCTCCGGATCGATATATGCATCTTTGTCATATCCCGGAACATCATTTGGAGAAACACATACTTCCCGCATAACGCCATCCAGTTCCTTTTCTTCGATGCGGATCACCTCTGGAGAAGATACCATTGTCAGGCTCATCTTTCCAGTTGGATTGTACGCTCCGGAGAGAACATCCATCTGTGCTCCCAGCGCATTCTCCATCGCCACCGGACTGACCGTATACTGGAACGTGAGTCCGTCAACATATGGTTCTAACTTATCAAGGATCCACGGATTACATACTACGCAGGTGGCAATTACTTTTCCTCCATTTTGATGAACCATTTCTGCAAGCTTCGGAATCTCTGATACCCCTTTCAATGTCGTGATCGGAACCATCTTTCCAGTTTTCTTCTGGCTTTGGTTGACTTCCCTTTCCTCAAACAATTCTTCATCTACCATCTCGATCACCGGCATTGCATACTGGCGAAAGACCATTCCGTTGCTGATCGGCCACACGTGCAGATATGCATAATCAGCTTCTTTTGGATCATCTACCACGCAGAATCCTCTCTCTGTGAACAACTCCTTCAGTCGCGCTGCAAATGCTTCTTCATCTCCCTTTCCTCCTACGGCAGCGCCCATGGCCTGCGCAAGAGCTGCTCCCGGATCCACTCCTTTGAAGCATGCAATGTAAACTTTTTTGCCTTGTTCCATCGGAAGTACGTTTGCATGATTTTTTGCCAGAACGACCGCCTTCTGATTCGCCTTATATGCCGCCTGTTTCGCATCGTGCAGATTCTCCTCCCGAACCTTGTCTGCATGATCCGGATCCAGATATGGATTGTCCACCCGTCCTACGCGGAACAGACTAAGTAATCTGTGATAATTAGCGCGATCTAACTCTTCTTTTGCCAGATAGCCTTCTTCCACTGCCTTTACGATATTTTCAGAATCTGAATTTCCTCCGATTACATCTGTCCCCGCAGAAATCGCCTTCGCATACCGCTGCGGTACTGTAAGTTCTTCCACCCCGTATGTTTGTACCGTCGTAATTCCTGAATCTGAGTTTACATACCCTTCAAATCCCATTGTCTCGCGGGCAAGATCTGTGATCAGTTCTTTGCTGTAAGTAGAACCAACCGTCTCACGCGAAGTCAGTCTTCCGCGATAATACTGCTCTTTGCTGCGGCTATCTGCACAGATTCTGGAATAATCCGGCATGATTGCCGATGCTTTCAGATCAAAAGCAGCCTGAAATGGCGGCAGGTGATATTTTTCCATCGATCCCTCCGTCGGATAAAGTCTCCACTGACCGATCGGCATATGTGGCTCAAATCCATTCTCTGCCGGCCCATCTCCCGGGAAATGCTTCACCGTGATCACGACAGACCCTTCGTTGAGGCCATCTTCTCCGTTCTGATATCCACGAACCAATTCTTTGATGATTCCGCAAGTGATATCCGTACGTTCCCCGTATGTCCCACTATTGCGAGGCCATCTTGGATCTGTCGCCACATCTACCTGAGGACCATACATAATATTTTGCCCTGCTGCCTTCATCATCTTGCGATCCGTATCCGCCATCTCATATACAAGATCAAAATTACCATCTCCCATCACGGCTGCACCGATTCCGAGGAAATCCGGATAACCGATGTTGATTGGATTCGTATGCAGCGAATACGGAATCGCCACGCCATCCTGACATGCCTCATACTCCAGCATCTGTGTCCCTAAATTGTGGTAAAGTGCACTCATACCCGCTTCTGCGCGCATATCGCCCCTGTACACTCCGCCCGTCAGTTTCCGTTCCAGTACGTCGGCATCACTGACATTCATCGTGACACCAGGAAGAAACGAAGGTCCCTCTTTCTCTTCTGGATCAAACCGCTTGAAAATCTTCGATGGGATGATCTCTCCCTTATCATCTTTTGCCTCCTCGCGCGTCATCACCATCGGGGAATTCCACAGTGTATTCAGCACCAGACCTGCCTGCTGATCTAACCGCAAGTGCGCAACCATATCTTTGGCGCGTGTCTCATGATCCAGTCTCCAATCCTTGTACGGTGACAGTTCTCCAGAATTGTCCATATCTTTAAAAAACAATCCATCCTTCACAATCACCCCACATGTCGTCACACCGATTGTCGGTCCGTTTTCGTTTTCAAAAAATACTGGTTCCAGGTAAACATCATTGATCTGTTCTCCCTCTTCCAGCTGATATGGTGCAGGAATATACCCATCTTTCATTTCCTGTATTTCCTCTGCCGCTAATTTTCTTTTTATCATCCGCATGTTCTCCTTATCTATTTCTGCTAATTATTAATACAGAACTCTTTCATGATTATACCATAGCCTTTGCACAAAAATCTAGGGATCTTTTCGTCTCGGCGAAGGCTCATATCCCGCCTGGCGCAAAGCTGCCGCATTCAATCGCGCTTCCACCTGTTTCTGCTCTTCTTTACTTAACTGTTCCAAGTCGATCTCTTTATCATCCATCACAAGGATCTGTCTTACTTTCACTTTTCTTTTCTCTCCCCGCGTTTCTTTCCAAAAGATATGCAGCACAGCCTGTCCCGCATGCGAGGTTGTCTGTTATTTTTCTCTCTTTTTGCATATATAATCAAGAGAAGGAGTGATTGCACATGAAAATCGGCGCATTATATGTCCGTGTCAGCACACATAATCAGGATGAATTATCTCCCCATGCACAAATCCGGCTCGGGAAAGAATTTGCCCAAAAAAATAATATCACCATCCCGGAAGAATACATCTTTATGGAAAGCATCTCCGGAAGAAAAGCAGAAAAACGCTATGATTTCCAGCGGATGATTGGTCTTGCCAAGACAAAGCCTCGTCCCTTTTCTGTCATCATCGTCTGGAAGTATAGTCGTTTTGCCCGCAATCAGGAAGAATCCATCGTCTATAAATCATTGCTTCGCAGACAGTGCGGGATTGATGTCCTAAGTGTCTCTGAACCACTGGTAGACGGTCCTTTCGGCTCTCTGATTGAACGGATCATCGAGTGGATGGATGAATACTATTCCATCCGTCTCTCGGATGAAGTGAAGCGAGGAATGACCGAAAAAGCACTGCGCGGCGGATATCAGGCACGACCACCACTCGGGTATAAGATTACCGAGCGTGGAAAACCTCCGGTGATTGTCCCAGAGGAAGCTGCCATCATCCGGATCATCTTTCAGAAGTATGTGGAAGAATGTTGTGGATGCTTTGAAATTGCAAGATTTTTGAATCAACTCGGGTATAGAACTTCCCGGAAGGAACCTTTTGAGCGGAGATCGATCGAGTATATCCTGCAAAACCCAACCTACTGCGGCATGATCCGCTGGAATCGGACGACAAGCGAGACAAATGAAATCAAAGAGGAGAAAGACTGGATCATTGCCAACGGGCAGCACGAAGCGATCATCAGCAAAGAGTTGTTTGACCGCGCCCAGCAGCGCTTGCATTCTGCCCACATTCCAAAAGGCGCCCGCCCTTCCTCTACTTACCACCACTGGCTTGGTGGGCTCTTAAAATGTCCGGTATGCGGCCGCACTATGATCGCCAAAACGATGTATCGGAAATCCAATGGAGAAGCCTATTCCTATTTTGTTTGTTATGGTGTCATCAAGGGAAAATGTGCTGCCAAAAACAGTGTCAGTTCTCTTCTATTGGAACCCGTTGTCCTTCAAGCATTGCAGGATGTTTTCCACACAAAGGAAATCACTTATATGAAAAGGGAACCGACACGAAAACAAGAAATGGTTGATGAGCGAAAACTCTTATCCGAACAGTTAAAGCAACTGGAACAAAAAGAAAAGCGGATCAAGGCAGCCTATCAAAACGGCATTGATACTTTAGAAGAATACAAAGAAAATAAAGAAATCCTTAGAAATGAGCAGAAACAGCTGGAACTACTTCTCTGCAATTGTCAGCCTTCTTCGCCGGCAAATTTTCCCCAAAAAGAGCAAGCCTGCCAGAAGCTTCACACCATCTGCGATGTGCTTTTTTCCGAGACCTTTTCAGATTCACAGAAGAACGAGGTGCTCAGAAGTATCATCCAGAAAATGGTTTATGACAAACCGCAGGATGTCCTTACGATTTACTACCATCTCCCAGATTCGTAAAATACTGTGGCTGCCGGCTTTTCCAGTCGTTTGTATGTCGCTTCCATAAGGATGACCCAATGGGGATCGAAAGCGCTCGGAGACCAGGGCTATTCCCCAATCGAAATTCTCCGCTATTATTACGGTGACAATATGTATATCAATACCGCACAGGAGATTTCCGGCATCCCTTCTTCCTGGCCGGGATATGTGTTAGAAAACGGCTCTTCCGGCAATAAAGTGCGACAGATGCAGGAGGAATTAAATGTCATTGCAGGTGCTTATCCGGCCATTCCGAAGATCACCGTAGATGGCATCTATGGACCAGCCACCGCTGCATCTGTAAAAAAATTCCAATCGGTCTTCGGTCTTCCGGCAACAGGAACCGTAGACTATCGGACATGGTATAAAATCTCTGAGATTTATGTTGGTGTTTCCCGTATCGCAGAACTGGTGTAGCAATAGCAGAACTGGTCACGGAATTGTTCTGACTCCGTGATCAGCTTCGCTTCTCTGCGCGAAGACGCACCCCTTGTCCCATTCCCGGTTCCTTTCCATCCAGAACGTATTTCTTTAATGCTCTCTGCAAAGAAGTATGTTCTGGATATTCCTCTTTTTGTTCGCGAATTGCCCCAAACACCCGCTGTTCCGCCTGACGGAACGGATAGACAATCCCATAATTTTCAAATAGCCCCATAAATTTTATAATATTGGAATCTTCTCCTAACAGCTCCTTTAATTTCGGGGAAACCAGCCAGGACTCACAGACAAATGCCTCGAATGTTTCCTGGAAAAAATTCTCTGCCCGCTCGAAGGCGTCCAGGCATGTCTCTATATCTAACCTTCCATCTTCCGGTATATGTACATTTAAAACTTTTGTTCCTTCCGGTAAGGTATATTTCTCCGTCTCAATCGCTTTCTCCAGACGGATTGGTTCAAACTGAAGTCTGCCAAGCCGGAAGATCTTTAATTCCAGCGGAAGGCTCAGCCACTCACACTCAGTCAGTCCACAAATACCATACTTTTTTTTGCATTCCTCATTCCAAATCCGGAAATCAGAAAACGTATCAAAATAAACCTGGTCAGCAATTTCTTTCTCCTGAAAGGTTTCATATACTTCCACTGCCATGCGGATGTAAAGGACAAGTGCAAACACATGCCAGTTTTCTTCCTCTTTTAAGCGGGCAAAAAACCGCTTTTTGTCTTCTTGAAACGCTCTTTTGTAACTGGTATACACCGTATCCTCTATAGAGAACTGTTCTACCTGCTGTATGGATGCTTCATCCATTCCGATCTTTTCACAAAATTCTCGCATTGTCATCTATCTTTCCCTCTCTTTTCCGTATCTATTTTTTGATTGCCCCCTCTTCATCCAAATGCTACAATAAATCTGAACTTACAATTTTTATGCGAAAGGGGTGTTTCTTCTATGGAACATGCAGTCCATAACATTTCACCGATTTATAACAGTGACTCACAAATATTAATCTTAGGGAGTTTCCCTTCTGTCAAATCCCGGGAAGCACAGTTCTTCTATCATCATCCACAGAATCGCTTCTGGAAGCTGTTGGCAGCGCTTTCTCATGAGGATGTTCCGGTTACGATTGCAGACAAGAAAGCATTTCTTTTCAGGAACCATATTGCAGTATGGGATGTCATCGCCTCCTGCGAGATTGAAGGTTCCAGTGACAGCAGTATCCGTAATGTGATCCCAAATGACATCTCCAGAATTCTGCGGGATGCTCCGATCCGGCAGATCTACACAAACGGCGGTACTGCCTTTAAGCTTTACGAAAAATACTGTCTGCCTCTCACCAGACAAAAAGCGATCCGGCTCCCTTCTACCAGTCCTGCCAATGCGGCATATTCTCTGGAACGACTGATCTTAGAATGGTCTGTATACCTAAAAGAGACATTGGAATAATTAGTTCCAGTGTCTCTTTTTTCCTCCCAATATTCCTCAGCAGATCATCAATCTACCTTAGAGTACCCGTAGCTGTTTACAATTGCTTCCACCGGTCTTCCCTCTTTGCACATCGGACAATCATGAGGAGCATATGCCCGGTAATCCGGAACATCGCTGCTCGTAAAAATTGTATTAATCTTCATTCCTGCAATTTTTGTCACAGCGCTGAAAATAGAGCAGATTCCACAGACACTGCCTCCATAGTACAGCACGGACTCAATCGCTTTGGAAACGGTCTTCCCTGATGTCACTGAGGCAGCCAGTATCAATACCTGCTGATTTTTGATCATCCGCTGCTTGTTATCCCGGAACACGATCTGTCCTGCCTGATGAAATTCCGGCGTGATTACAGAAATATTATTTTTGCTGCTCATGGACATCGTTGTACTGTCCGACAAAATCTCTGCCAGAAATGTTCCAATTACTTCCGTCTCATCCAGACAGACGATCGTATCGACCATAGTTGTCGTCAAATATTCCTTTGCAAGTTCTTTCGCCGCTTCGCGGGCATTGTTGTGCCGTGTCTTCACTGTAGACATATCAATATAGGTATTGATGTGTGAATTTCCCGTCGCAAAATGTCCTTGCAGGATTTTGATACGCGCCTTTGGATTCTTAGATGAACGTAAATCTTTCAACTTTAATTCCATTGTGCTTCCCTCCCAAACACTATTTTGTCAGATTTCTTTTATCAATACTCTTATATTAGCACAATTTTTATATTCTTGCATCTAGAACTTTTTTACATTTTACTAAACTGCCGGATTTCTACACGATTCCCTGTGCATTCATTGCATCTACTACTTTCTCAAAGCCTGCAATATTGGCACCTGCCACATAATTTCCTTCCACACCGTATTTTTTCGCTGCGTCTGCCATATTGTGGCAAATGTTGACCATGATCCCTTTCAGCTTGCTGTCCACCTCTTCAAAGGTCCAGCTTAACCGCTCGCTATTCTGGGACATCTCAAGCGCAGATGTGGCAACTCCGCCTGCATTGGCTGCTTTTCCCGGTGCAAAAAGCACACCATTCTTCTGAAGATATTCGGTAGCTTCCATTGTCGTCGGCATGTTTGCTCCTTCGGCCACCGCAATACAGCCATTTGCTACAAGCATCTTTGCATCTTCCAGATGCAGTTCATTCTGTGTTGCACATGGAAGGGCGATATCAACCTTCACTGACCATACTCCGGTTCCTTCCTGATACTTCGCATTTGGGCGATATTTTGGATATTCCGTCAGACGCTCCCGCTTCACTTCTTTGATCTCTTTTAATGCTGCTACGTCAATTCCGTCTGGATCATACACCCATCCGGTAGAATCGCTGACCGTCACAACTTTTGCCCCGAGTTCCTGTGCTTTTTCTGTCGCATAGATCGCCACATTTCCCGCACCTGACACTGCTACAGTTTTCCCTGCAAGTTCGATTCCATTGAGTTTTAACATTTCCTCTGTCAAATATAACAGACCATATCCTGTTGCCTCTTTTCTTGCAAGAGATCCCCCGTAACTTAATCCTTTTCCAGTCAGCACGCCTTCATAGACACCACGGATTCTCTTGTATTGTCCAAACAGATACCCGATCTCTCTTGCTCCTGTTCCGATATCTCCGGCAGGTACATCGGTATCGGCTCCAATATATTTACATAATTCTGTCATAAAACTCTGGCAGAATGCCATCACTTCTCTATCTGATTTCCCTTTTGGATCAAAATCAGATCCGCCTTTTCCTCCGCCGATCGGAAGTCCGGTCAGAGAGTTTTTAAATACCTGCTCGAATCCTAAAAATTTGATGATCCCAAGGTTCACAGATGGATGCAGACGAAGTCCTCCTTTGTACGGTCCGATCGCGCTGTTGAACTGCACGCGGTATCCAGTGTTCACCTGTACCTGTCCTTTGTCATCTACCCACGGCACCCGGAATTTAAACTGTCTTTCCGGCTCTACCAATCTCTCGAGAAGGGCTTCTCTTCGGAACTTCTCTTCATTTGCTTCTACTACAATTCTGAGAGATTCCAGCACTTCCTTTACCGCCTGATGAAATTCCGGCTCCGCCGGGTTCTTTCTCACTACTAACTCAATGACTTCATCTACATATGACATCTTCATTACCTCCTCAGATATAAAATCAGCCGCACAGAAAAACTCCTGCGCGGCCTCATTGCCTTGTTTACTTTGACATTATAATGTTATGCTCTGTGAAAGTCAAGCAATTTTTCACTTTGACTTTCCTCTTCGTATTTATTTGAAGTATGCAACACCAGACTCGAAGATCTTCAGATCTTGCTCTCCGTAAATATTGACTGCAACCGATTTTCCTCTTCGTTCTGAGTGAGCCATCTTACCAATCACACGTCCATCCGGACTTGTGATTCCTTCGATCGCACAGTAAGAACCATTTGGATTCCATTCCTCATCCATTGTCACTGTGCCGTCAAGATCACAGTACTGTGTTGCCACCTGACCGTTTGCGAAAAGCTGTTTTAATACCTCTTCGGAAGCTACAAAGCGACCTTCTCCATGAGATGCCGGATTTGTGTAAACTCCGCCAAGTTCTGCCTGCTGCAGCCATGGTGATTTATTTGTTACGACTTTTGTGTATACCATCTTGGAAATATGGCGTCCGATCGTATTGTATGTCAATGTCGGAGAATTCTCTGTCTGTCCACAGATTGTTCCGTATGGAACCAGACCAAGTTTGATCAATGCCTGGAATCCGTTACAGATACCAAGTGCAAGTCCGTCACGCTCATGCAATAATTTTTCCACTGCTTCTTTTAACTTCGCATTCTGGAATGCTGTTGCAAAGAATTTTGCAGAACCATCCGGCTCATCTCCGGCGCTGAATCCACCTGGGAACATGATCATCTGTGACTGTGCGATCGCCTTCTCAAACTCTGCTACAGAGTCACGGATATCTTCTGCATTTAAGTTCTTGAATACTTTTGTGATCACCTTTGCCCCTGCACGCTCAAATGCCTTCTTACTGTCGTACTCACAGTTTGTACCTGGGAATACTGGAATGAAGACTGTAGGCTGTCCAATCTTATGTGTGCAGATATGGATATCACTTGTACGATACAGTCCGTTTTCGATCACTGCCTTTTCAGATGCCGGCTGCACATCGATGTTCTGCATCTTTTGCTTTTCTTCTGAAACAGTCGGGAATACGCTTTCCAAAGTTTCTTTCCATGCAGTCACTGCTTCATTCAAGCTAAGCTGCATCTCTCCATAGGAGATTGTGTCGTCTGCTGTCACTTCTCCAAGGAGTGTATAAGAAATAGAAAGTTCTTCAAGTCTTTCTGCCGGTACTTCTGCGATCAGATCCCCGAATGCCGGTGCAAACAGTTCACGCTTATCAATTGTTTCTTCCAGTTTTACACCCATGCCATTTCCAAATGCCATCTTACTTACCGCTGCTGCAATTCCGTGTCTGTCCAGCGCATAGGCAGAAACAATCTTACCACTGTGGATATCTTCCGCAAATTTTGCATACTGATCTTTTAAGCTTGCATATACTGGAAGTTCATAGTGATCCTGTTCCATCCGAAGCCATACTAACTTATTTCCTGCTTTCTTAAGCTCTGGTGTAATGATCTCATGATCATGTGCCACATCTACTGCAAAAGAAACTAATGTTGGAGGAACATCAATATCCTGGAACGTTCCGGACATACTGTCCTTTCCACCGATTGACGGTAGTCCCAGACCAAGCTGTACATCATATGCACCGAGCAACGCTGCAAACGGCTGGCTCCATCTCTTTGGATCTTCTGTCATTCTGCGGAAGTATTCCTGGAATGTAAGACGGATCTTACTGTAATCTCCACCATTTGCCACGATTTTTGCAACAGATTCTACTACTGCATAGACTGCTCCGTGATATGGGCTCCAAGTAGATAAATATGGATCAAATCCATAGCTCATCATTGTCACAGTATCACAAGTTCCTTCCTGCACCGGAAGTTTTGCAACCATACTCTGTGTCTCTGTCATCTGATATTTTCCACCGTGTGGCATAAAGACAGAACCTGCTCCGATGGAACCGTCAAACCGTTCTACAAGCCCTTTCTGCGAGCATACATTTAAATCTTTTAATGTTGCGATCCATTTTTCTTTGACATCTTTTACTTCTTCTCTTACGAAAAGGCTTCCCGCTCTGTCCGGAATTTCCACAGTAACTGCTGTTTCCTGGTGTGCTCCGTTTGTATCTAAGAATGCACGGGAAATATTGACAATCTCTTTTCCTCTCCAAGAAAGTACCAGACGCGGTTCCTCTGTCACAACTGCCACTTCCACGGCTTCCAGATTCTCTTCTTTCGCATATGCAAGGAACTGTGCCACATCTTTCGGATCTACGACAACTGCCATACGTTCCTGAGATTCTGAGATGGCAATCTCTGTTCCATCTAACCCTGCATATTTTTTCGGTACTTTATCTAAGTCTACCCGCAGACCATCTGCAAGTTCTCCGATCGCAACAGACACTCCGCCTGCTCCGAAGTCATTACACTTTTTGATCAGGCAGCTGACTTCCTCTCTGCGGAACAGTCTCTGAATCTTCCGTTCTGTCGGTGGATTTCCCTTCTGTACTTCTGCTCCACATGTCTCAATAGATTCTTCTGTATGTACTTTGGAAGAACCAGTCGCACCGCCGCATCCATCACGTCCGGTACGTCCACCGAGCAGTACAATGATATCGCCCGGATCAGATGTCTCACGGATCACCGCTCTTCTAGGTGCAGCTCCTAATACTGCTCCGATCTCCATACGCTTTGCAACATAGTTCGGATGGTAAATCTCTTTGACTGCTCCTGTGGCAAGTCCGATCTGATTTCCATAAGAGCTATATCCATGGGCAGCCTCTGTCACCAGTTTTTTCTGTGGAAGCTTTCCTTTCATCGTATCTTTCACAGATACGGTCGGATCTGCCGCACCTGTTACGCGCATTGCCTGATAAACATAAGTACGTCCTGAAAGCGGGTCACGGATTGCTCCGCCAAGACAAGTTGCAGCTCCTCCAAATGGTTCGATCTCTGTCGGATGATTGTGTGTCTCATTCTTGAAGTTGACAAGCCACTCCTCTTCCTTTCCATCTACGACCACCGGAACAACGATGCTGCACGCATTGATCTCATCGCTCTCTTCCTGATCATTTAATTTTCCTTCTTTTTTGAGTTTTCTCATTGCCATCAGGGCAAGATCCATCAGACATACAAATTTGTCCTCACGCCCTTTGAAAATCTCTGAGCGGTCTTCCAGATATCTCTCATAAGTCTTTACGAGAGGTTCTTTGTAATCTCCATCTTCAAATGTAACTTCTTTTAATTCTGTGGAGAACGTTGTATGGCGGCAGTGATCTGACCAGTATGTGTCTAACACACGAATCTCTGTCATCGTTGGATCTCTGTCTTCTTCCCCTTTAAAATATCCCTGAATATGAAGGAAATCTTTGAACGTCATTGCAAGCCCGAGAGAATCATATAACTCCTTTAATTCTGTCTCCGGCATCTCTTTGAACCCGTCAAAAATCTTCACATCTTCCGGTTCCTCAAACACTGTGACAAGTGTCTCCGGCTTGTCCATCCCTGTCTCTCTGGAATCGACTGGATTGATGCAGTGACTCTTGATCGCTTCAAATTCAGCATCTGTAATCTCTCCTTCGATCACATATGTTGTTGCCGTCTTGATCACCGGTGTCTCATCTTCTTTGATAAACTGTACACATTGTACTGCTGAATCGGCTCTCTGATCAAATTGTCCCGGAAGAAACTCTACGGAAAAAACTCTGCTTCCTTCCTTCATCGGGAATTCTTCTCTGTATAAAATATCTACCGGCGGCTCTGAGAAAATACCATTGCAGGCTGTCTCAAAAGTCTCGTCAGAAAGATTCTCAATATCATAGCGGTTCAGCACACGGATTCCTGTAATTGTCTGAATGCCAAGATAACTTTTTGCTTCGTGCTGTAATTCCTTTGCCTGCACAGCAAATTCCGGTCTCTTTTCTACATATACACGTTTTACACTACTCATAATATCCTCCATTTCGTCTGATACTTTCTTCTATTTGTATCCTACCACAATTCAAATCATTAGTATAATTAATATAACTTAATTTACTTATAAGAAATATTAATGCTATGATTTTTTCTTCGCTCTGCCCCGTCTCCAGAGTGCCCCGGCACCCCACAGAATTAACAGACTCCCTATGAAAATCACTCCGATCCGAATCACCATATCAAAGAAAAATCCTTCCGGCAGCATCCGGATCAGCAAATCCGTAGCCGGATCCAGCAGCCACAGATCATTGTTAAAAAAGATCTCGTGGAACAACACGAAATACTTATTGAAATCAATCGCGACCAACCCTCCAAACACTGCTGCCACCCCAAGGAACAGACCGACTGCCCATCCATACATCTGAGGTAAAATCTCTCTTAAATTTCCTTTCTGAAAAAGAATCAGCAAAACTGCTGCTGCGAAAATCACAAAGGCGACTCTGCGGATCTGTATCCCTCCGAGAAACAGTCCTTGTACATCTTCCATATGAAGCTTTTCCCGTTCATTAAAGAACATCCCTTCCTCTCCGGCGATCACAGTCTTTACTTCCAGATTTTTCCTGTCTCCTCTCAGATATGCCATCATCTCTTCAGTCACATCCATCACATCCTGCATCTCCATCTCCAGATCATCCAGTACTTGATACTTCTCATATTCCTTCTGGTACCATCCATAATCACTATAAATTGCAATTTCAAAACTTGTGATCAACATGACCACGATCATCGCCATTGCCGCCACCAGACCAAAAATTTTTTGCATTCTTCACCTCATCTCTCTGCCAGACATTATATCCTTCTCAAATATAGTTCCATGCTTTCTTCTTAAGTATACCAGTTTTTGGCATCGAATTCCAGAAAAACGGACTGTGCTGTTCTCTTCTTTCCACTACTTGTTTACTTTCTACAAAACTTCTGTTGACATTTTCCTAAAATCCTCTTATTCTTATAAATATAAAATACTTATAAGGAGAACTAATGATGGACATCAATTACGAATTATATAAAGTCTTCTACTATGTAGCAACGACTCTCAGCTTCTCAGAAGCTTCCAAGCAGCTCTTTATCTCCCAGTCGGCAGTGAGCCAGTCGATCAAAGCTTTGGAAAAAAAGCTGGATCAGACCCTTTTCATCCGGAGTACCAAACGAGTCCAGCTCACCCCGGAAGGTGAGATCCTGCTGCGCCATGTAGAACCAGCAATGAATTTGATCAAGCGCGGAGAATCCCAGCTGATGGATTCTGCCACAACCGGAGGACAGATCCGCATCGGCGCCAGTGATACGATCTGCCGCTATTTTCTTGTCCCTTATTTGAAGCGCTTCCACAAGGAATTTCCAAACGCACATATCAAGGTGACCAACCAGACTTCCATCAAATGTGTGGAACTGCTTGAGACCGGACAAGTCGATCTGATCGTGACCAACTATCCGAACAGCTATCTCAGCAGTCTGACTACAGTCAAAAAAATCAAAAACTTTAAAGATGTTTTTATTGCCAATGAATCTTTCAGTGAACTGAAAGGGCGGAAACTCTCCCTGAAAGAACTCCTCCAATACCCGATCCTAATGCTGGACCGCAAAAGTACGACAAGTGAGTTCCTGCACAGCCTGTTCCAGCAACACCAGCTGGATCTTGTACCGGAGATCGAGCTGAGCAGTAATGATCTGTTGATCGACCTTGCAAGCATCGGGCTTGGCATCGCTTTCATCCCGGACTATTGTATTCCGCACAAATCCGACAACCTTTTTATTGTAGAAACTGATGAAGAACTTCCGACAAGACAGCTTGTCATCGCGCACAATCATCACGTGCCTTCTTCCAAGGCAGCGCTGGAATTTCTCAATTACTTTACACCACTGGAAGAAGTCTAAGGCACTGGTCTCTTCCCAGAACCTGAAAGAGATATCGGTATCGTCTTATATATTTCTGCTCCTCATTTGGATTCCCAATCTACCATCCAAATGAGGAGTATTTTTTCTTTTTTCCATGTTCTCTTTACATTTCCTGATCCCAAAACTTCATCATACTTTTCTCTGCAGTCTTAAGTGTCCCGATTTCATAATCATCCCACTCTCTTGGGAACACCTCCTGATACTGCCTTTCTAAAAAGCGCTCATCCAACAGCAAAATAACACCTCTGTCCTCTGCCGTCCGTATGACACGCCCGGCTGCCTGCAACACTTTATTCATTCCCGGATAGAGATAGGCGTAAGAAAACCCGTTCTCCCCGTGCCGATCAAAATATTTCTTTAAAATTTCACGTTCATTGCACACTTGCGGAAGCCCTGTTCCAACTAGGAAAGCCCCGATCAGCCGTTCTTCTGTCAGATCAATTCCTTCAGAAAAGATTCCTCCCATCACGCAAAATCCAATCAGGCTTTCGCTCCGATCTTGATCAAATGCCTGGAGAAATGCCTCTCGCTTCTCTTCATCCATCGACTGTTCCTGGACAATGCAGATGACATCCTCCGTCTGATAACGCTGAAACTTCTCATATACCTCTTCCAGAAAACGATACGACGGAAAAAATGCAATGTAATTTCCTTTCTTCGCCTGAAGCGCAGCTGCAATATAGGACGCAAACCGCTCATACATCTGTCCTGTTCGTCTCGTATACTTTGTACTGACATCTGTCCCAACAAACAACTTCCGCCGTTCTTTTTGAAATGGCGATGACACATAGACCGCATAGTCTTCCTTTTCCACACTCAAAAGCTTCTTATAGTAGCGGATTGGAAGCATCGTTGCAGAAAAAAAGATAGTACTGTTTCCCCTAGATAAATACTCCTGAAGATTCACTGCCGGATTGACACAAAATAATTTTAGAAGAAAACTGTCGTCTGTTTCCAGCTCTGTATAAATGACATAGTGCTCATCCAAAATATCATAAATATTTAAGAATGCCCTCACATGAAAATACAACTCCAGTAACTGCTCCCTCACTTCCTCTGCCTCTGTTTCTTCCAAAAAACGCTCCAGTTCCGCCATCAAGTTCATGAGGCTGACTGCGATATGGCCCACCGAAGTGTATTCTCGATATGACTCGCATTCTCTCTTCAGCACAAGAAACTGTTGATTACATATTTCCAGTTTTCTCGTCAATTTCCGGTCCATTCCCTTCACCAGCCTTTTCGCTGTAAGAAATTCTTCTTTATAAAGGGCGGCGCTGTACATCTCTCTGGCACGTTCCACGAGATTGTGCGCCTCGTCAATCAAAAATAAGTAGTCTTCTTTTCCTCCCTCTGAAAAGAATCTTCTTAGATGGGCATTCGGATCAAACACGTAATTGTAATCACAGATAACGGCATCTACCCACAGCGCCACATCCAAAGACATCTCAAAGGGGCACACTTCATGTTTTCTCGCATATTCCTCTATATTTGATCTGCTCATATCGTCTGTCGCTGTCAGCAGATCAAAAACTGCATCATTTACCCTGTCGTAATGCCCTTTGGCATATGGACACGCTTCCGGATTGCACACCGCCTCTTCGCAGAAACAGATTTTCTCTTTCGCCGTCAACGTGATCACTTTATAGCGCAGCTTCTGCTTTTTCAGTGTCTGAAAGGCCTGCTCCGCTACTGTCCTTGTGATCGTCTTCGCTGTCAGATAAAAAAGCTTATCTCCCAACCCTTCTCCGACTGCTTTCACCGCCGGAAACACCGTCGCCATCGTCTTTCCGATCCCGGTAGGCGCCTGTATGAAAAGTTTCTTTTTCCTTAAAATAGTCCGATACACAGACATCGCAAGTTCCTTCTGCCCTTCCCGGTATGCATACGGAAACTGAATCTGTCGGATGGACTCTCTGGAAACTTTTCTCCACTCCATCTGAAATTTTGCCCACTTTTCATATCTTTTGATCACATCTTCCATCCAGGTTTTCAATTCTTCTATGGAAAACGTCTGCAAAAATCTCTTGATTTCCTCTGTCTCCATCTGACAATATGTCATTTGGATCCGGATCTCTTCCAGATGATTCTGTGATGCATACATATATGCATAACACTTAGCCTGCGCCAGATGCACTGCGACTGGTTCCTCGATATATTTTAACTCTCTGAGAACCCCTTTGATCTCATCAATGACAATCTCATCTTCCCGCTTAATAATTCCATCTGCCCTTCCTTCGAGACAAAGTGTGAATCCTTCGCACAAAACTTCCATCTTCAAAGGTACTTCTGCATGGTAATCCGATCCCATCTGTCTTTGGATCTTTCTGTGGATCCTTGCCCCAAGCTGCATCTGCTCTTTATCCGCTCCTGCCGTCCGCCGCTGATCGATATCTCCCTCTCTTAAAATAAACTCCACAAGATTCCGGACAGAAATCTTTACTGTCTCACTCATCCCTCTCTACCGCCTCTTTCTTATCCATGGACATTTTTATACAGGAATGGCGGCATACTCCTATCGGAATATCCCGCCACCTGTGAACTTTGATGTGATGTATTATGCAACACAAAATCTCTGAAGAACATCTTCAAATGCTGTATCTTTTCCGTAAAAGCGAACCGTCAATACTTGCGTCAAATCAAGGCTTAACACACCGAGAATCGACTTCGCATCTATAATTCTTCTATTATGAAATATATCGATATCAAAATCACATTTTTCTGCTGTTCTTACAAAGTCTCTCACATCTTCATTTGCTGATAATCTAATCTTCCATTTCTGTTCCATTACCAACACCCCTTTCCAATGGATTGTTTGTATAACACGGAACCCATTATGTCACCATTTTCTCAGAAAGTCAACTAGAAAACTCTCCAAAATTCGGGGAATCCGACCATTCTTCTTTACTAAACTCCACCAAATTTGTTCGAAAACGAAGCGGAAGATTTTGATTCTGTAATGCGCGGTTCTCCCTCTCTGCAACACTGATGCTCTGAACAAATCCTTTCCACAATGTCTCATAGTCCATCTCTTCTTCTGAAAATCCACCGGCAATATTCTGAGCACTCCCAGAATCTCCCTTCATGCACATATACTGCTGCAAAAAGTAATATCTTTTCCCCTTCTCGTGAATGAGAAACACTTCATGGGTCTTGTCATAAATGATCCAGTTTTCCTGTGGAAAGCGATCTGCAAAGTGTTCTGCAATACACGGAAGTACTGCATGCTTTGGCTCAATTTTTGCAAACAGTGTCTTATTCTTTAATTCCCGAAATCTCACAAAACCTTTGTAATGATGTGCTTCGTTTGCCACCTGCCGGTACATTCCAAAAACAGCTCTGACTGCCTCATTTCCCAAATGTTCCATCAACCGATCTTTCCTAGATAATTTCTTCGCCTCGAGCATTGCACGAAATACCATATCCGCCTTTCTTCTGTCCGCCGATAACAATGCATAAGAGATTTTCTCATAGACGTCCGCCCCAAGATTTTTTTGAATCATGCGGATAACAGCAAGTGCCTTTCTTTCCTCCGCCTTACAGAAAATATATTCGCAGAACAATCGTCTTTCAAAACTATCTCCCACTTCCAGCCCCGCCTCTTCCGCTGTCATTTTTCTCTTCCACACCTCATAGATGCCTGAAAAGATCCCGGTCAGGCTATCTTCACAAACGTAAATAGTTCTCATCCTGCCACCTTTTCCTTTAGTTCACTCTCATCCAAAACAGCTAAACATCCAAGACTTCCGTCCATCCGATTGATTTCCCGAAAATTTACATCATCAAACAATGATAACTGACGATAATTCATGTTTCTGACAGAATCCGGCAAGCTCTCTTTTGTCTGAAGAAGATTTCTTGTAATATAATCCTCTTCTATCCGTACCTGACCAAACATTTTGCCATTACAAGTCAGAAAATATAGCGCTCTTTTTAATACGACTCCCATTTTCTTTAAATCTTCAAAGGAAAGGCTGCCCATTCTCCTTGCTTTTACAATACGCTCCGCTGACTTGTAACCAATCCCCGGCACTCTAAGCAATGTAAAATAATCCGCCCGATTTACCTCTACCGGAAAATACTCTAAATGCTTCAGTGCCCAGTTACACTTCGGATCCAGTAAAACATTGAAATTCGGTTGTTGTTCATCTAACAGTTCTTCCGCCCGAAATCCATAATACCGCAAAAGCCAATCTGCCTGATAAAGACGATGCTCCCTCAAAAGAGGAGGCCCCTGCTCCCCCGCTGCCGGAAGGGCCTTATCTTCATTGACATGTACAAATGCAGAATAAAATACTCGCTTTAGATCAAACTTCTGGTACAGTGACTCTGCCACACGCATAATCTGAAAATCAGTCTCTGGTGTCGCACCAATAATCATCTGAGTGCTCTGTCCTGCCGGCACAAACTTTGGCGCGCTGCGGTATAGCTGAATCTCCTGCCGATTCTCTGACATCCCATTCTGTACTAACCGCATCGGTGTAAGTATATTTTTTCTGGATTTGTGTGGGGCAAGTTGCCTGAGCCCCTCTGCTGTCGGAAGCTCCAAATTGACACTCATACGATCTGCGAGGAATCCCGCACGGGCAATCAGGCGCTCATCTGCTCCGGGAATTGCCTTCACATGAATATATCCTTGAAAGCGGAATTCATTTCGCAATTTCCAGAGTGTGGTCACAATCTGCTCCATCGTCTCGTTGGGACTTTTCCAAATTCCCGAACTCAAAAACAATCCTTCAATATAATTTCTCCGGTAAAACTCCATCGTCAGCCGGCATACCTCCTCCGGGGTAAAGGAAGTCCTTTCTACATCATTGGATGCACGATTGATACAGTATTTGCAGTCATAGATACACTCATTCGTAAAAAGAATCTTCAGAAGTGAGATACATCTCCCATCCGCAGAAAAGCTGTGACAGATCCCTGCTTTTTCGCAGCTTCCGAGTCCGTTTCCATCACCCCTCCGACTCGTTCCGCTAGATGTGCATGCCACATCATACTTCGCCGCATCTGACAGAATACTCAGCTTCTCATATAGTGACTTCTGCCCACCAAAGAGTGCCGGAGCTGTCCCAAAAGTTCTTCCTATCGGCTGTGTGGTCATACTCCTTTGTATCTCTGATTTTCCTAGTATCAGTCCCTGCATCTGACTCTTCCTCTCCCTTCTTTTTCAAACATTTGTTCGGAACATCTGTTTGTTTTATCTTATCACAAGGAACATATGTTTGCAATACTTGTTTTGTTTTTTGCACAAAGAAACTGCGCAGCCTTTCTTTATCGAAAAGCGGCGCAGCTTCCTATGTAACTGTTCCTTGTCAACTACCCACGACCTAAAGGTCATGGGCTTGTAACTGTATCAGGTACTAAACTTCCCATGCCATACAGTAATAATGTCTTTACGATTAAGATTTTACGCAGTACACGAATTTCGTATTGCAACC
>NZ_SLZV01000004.1 GCF_004346095.1 Faecalimonas umbilicata
CAGTATTGGAGAAGTATCGTCAGCGACTATACAAAAGTATATTGAGAGTCAGGGTTAATGGCTAAAGATTCACAAGGCTCCTCCCACCACCTGAAGGTAGTGGGTTTCCGTCTATGGCAAACGAAAGGATTTAATTTATGAAATCATTTTGAATATTTATTAATGACAAGAAAGGCAGGAAATCTAAATGAACTGCTTCCAGTTTCTTATTCTCCGTATACTGACAGGATACAAGCACACGCTCTAGATGGTCAGGCTTCCCATCCTCATATTCTACAGTCATACGTTACATTTCCCCTCCTGTCCTTGTGAAATGGACTTTCGGAATAATATCCAGGTGCTGGTGAAATAACAGATCAATAAAGCAAACAAAATAATCAAAATAGTTCCTACTTGCTGCAACAATTTCCAAGCGCCGATATACGTTCTAATCTGTATGGAAAATCCAATAAATAAAAACAGTATAAATGCACTGGATATGAGAAGAGCTACCATAACAGGGACTCCGAACCAAATCCCTAATTGTTTTAATACCAACCTGCGGATATGGTTTTCCTCCACTCCCATATTCCTTAAAACCTGAAAGCGATACCGATACTTTCCAGAATCAGATAATTGCTGCAGAGATAGAATTGTAAAACATATAACAAATAAAATAATTGCACTATAAATCAATCCTGTCTGTACAATGAAGATCAATGCAGAAGTATCATTTCTTTCAATTGTTTTTGTAGTGACAGAATAAACCTCCTGTCCATCCATCGGCATATATTCATGGAAATAATCCGTTAATTGTTCGGCGTCTGCATAAGAAAGCGGACTTTCTGTCATGATATACCGATAAGAATTTGCGACCGTCAGCTTATCACACGTCAAATCAGGTAGAATCAGAACAACATTTTGATTACTGTATATTACTTCTCCTAGTTCCTCTGTTTTCGGTTCAATGGCAGAAAGAATCAGTTCTCCATTATCTGTAGCGATCCTGTCGTACTGGGTTTCAAAAGTTTCCATTGTACTTTTCGGTGTAATAGATAACCACTGTGTTGAAAATTCATTTTCAGCAAGAGAAATTTTCTCATATCCAAACATTTCCATCAAGTGGTTATAATCAGACAAGGAAATAGCTGTAATTGCACTCTGCCCATGAACATCCGAGGCTTTCAAAAAGTATGTTGAAAAAGTACAGTCGTCTTTCAAAGTAATGCGCTTTTCCTCAAAAAACGAATCCAAAAATGTGTAATCTGTTTCAGGCAATAATTTTACATTCTCTGCAGCTGTATAATCGGAATCAATTTGAATATCATATACCACTCTCTTATCTAAAAATCCCTGTGCCCATTCCACCAAGAAAGGGGTAAGTAAAAATAGAGAAATAGATAATGTCAAAGTCAAACAGATTAAAGTCATTGACAGTGTATTTGATCCTAATTTTGATAAAATCTGTCCGAAGAAAAACAGATTTTCATCTTTATACTTTACTCGTAGACTACGATTTTTCAAGACCAGAAGTCCATCACTGAATACAACAAAAAATACACTGACAAGAAATATCAGACACCAGATGATAAAGGCCAGATATAAATTAAATGCCCCCTTATCCATCGGAAGAGCAAAATACATTTTCCAGACAGGAAGCAGACTTACGGTTATCATTTCTGCAAATCCGACCACTCCAACCATAAGCAGATATTTTACATGGCTGCTAGATTTTCGTATCTTCTTTTCAGCAATTCCCAAGCCTACCATAACAAAAGGTATTACAATACTGATTAAAACCCATATTTGAATTGCTGTTTGAAACTCATCAGTAAGGTAATAAGTCAATGTCCTGATACTATAAATCCCCATCAGAAAAAACAAAATAAAATTAACTTTTAAAACCTTCTCCACCCATTTATGAGTTGTGGAAAATGCTTCATTTTTTCGATCTGCATGAAGCATATCAATGATTTTTATCTTTCTGATAGTATGGATCTGAAACAGTCCTACGACTGCAAAACAAGCGCCAAAAAAGAAAACGGTCAGAAACACCGTATCCGGAAACAACATAAACGAAAATACAAATGGTTTCTGAAAAACCTGCAGCAACATGGCAGTAATAAATTGTGAGAAAATGACTCCCAATACAATTCCTAACACCAGTGAGAAAAGTCCCATTACCAATGTTTCTATAAAGAAAAGACCGGCAATCATTGATTGCTCCATTCCCATGATACTCTGCACTGCGAATTCTTTTTGCTGATTCCTTATCATAAACCGATTGACATACTGCACCAGAAAAATCAAAAGCATGGTAATTAATATAATCACCAGCAACATTCCGTCTCCTAACACCTCCAGATTAAACTCCGCACCAATATCTGGTCTATAATAACGGCTGGTAATCGACAAAAATGCGTAAAATAAGGAGATGCAGGCAGTTAGTGTCATAATATAAATCAAATAATCTTTTATAGAACGTTTTACATTTTGAAATGCCAATCTAAAGTACATCACTTATCCCGCCTCCCATCATGGTAAGAACATTCAGGATTTTATCAAAAAATACCTTACGGGTGTCCCTGCCTTTTAAGATTTCAGTGAAGATTACACCGTCACGTAAAAATAAAATCCGATTGGCATAGCTTGCCGAAAATGCATCATGTGTAACCATCAGAATGGTTGCACCCAGATTCTCATTCATACTCTGCATGGTAGATAAAAGCATCTGAGATGAGTGGCTGTCCAAGGCCCCTGTAGGTTCATCAGCCAAAATCAGCTTCGGGTGATTGATAATTGCTCTTGCACAAGCACATCTCTGCTTCTGTCCACCGGAAACCTGATATGGATATTTATCCAAAATATCGGCAATATTCAGACTTTTTGCAATCTCTTCCACTCTTGGTTCTATTTCCCCAACCGGAATGTGGTTAATCGTCAGAGCCAGAGCAATATTCTCACGAATGGTTAAAGTATCCAGCAAGTTAAAGTCTTGGAAAATAAATCCCAGATTTTCTCTCCGGAACTTTGCAATCGCCTTTTCTTTTATCTCAGTTACATCTGTACCATCCAAATAAATGTGCCCTGCGCTTACCGTATCTATGGTAGAAATGCAGTTCAGCATCGTTGTTTTTCCTGATCCTGACGCACCCATAATCCCTAGAAATTCACCTTCCTGCACAGAAAAATCAATATCCTGAATCGCTTTTGTTACATTGCCTTCATTTCCATAAAATTTTTGAATATGGTCTAATTTTAAAATTTCTTTCATGATACTCACCTCGTCTTTTGATATTATTATTGTAACGGATTTCTGCCTGTGTTTGTATCAAGTTTTCTAACAAACTTCTAACAAAAATGTAAGAAATGCAGGGCTTTTCTCAGCCCTGCACCTGATGAATAAAATGATTGATTTGAAAGGACAGGATCATTGTCGTTCCTGTCTCGCCTGACTGGGCGGCAATTCCAATTCCCAGCTTATCACAAAGTCTTTTGCAAAGATAAAGTCCGATACCGGTTGCATTTTGCCGGATACGTCCATTTTTCCCGGTAAAACCTTTCTCAAAAATACGGGGCAGATCATTTGCACAGATCCCGATTCCATGATCTTCTACAAAAAGAAAAATCTGATCTCCCTGCACCTTGGTATAAAAGTGCAATACGGGATGCTCCCGGCTGTATTTTACAGCATTGACAATCAACTGATCCAGAATAAACCGGAGCCATTTGTCATCCGAATAAACCGTCAGTTCACTTTCTTCCGTCTCTAAAGCAACCTGATTCTGCAATAAAAGATACTTGTTATCTGCAATCGCCTGATGCACCACATCAAATAACCGGATTTCCTGAACAGAATAATCCTTTTCCGTATATTCACTACGGGCATAATAAAGCGCCTGTTCTGTAAAGCGATTGGTTTTTTCCAGTTCCCTCATCATTTCTCTTGTAAAAGGCTCTTTATGATTTTCACACAATAGTTTCATTGCAGTAATCGGTGTTTTGATTTCATGGATCCACTGCTCAATATATTCTCGATACTCCTGTCTCTCCCTTGCTACTGTTCCAATCTGTTCCAGCATAGATTTGGACGCCATTTTTAAGAGTTGAAAATAAACCTGTTCTTCGGCATGTTCCGGTTCCGGAAGCATCTCTGACAACAAGTATTTTTCTTCCAGTCCTTCTGCCATCTTTACTAATTTATTTAATCTCCTTTTTCGCTGATGATAGGTAAACGTCAGTACACCAGCCAGTAACATCGTCCAGATGATAAGAATCACTGCAATACTATCTGCATTATTTCCGACAAAGAGCAGAAAAACTGACAGCAATACCATACAAACGATATTGATGAGGAAAAGGGGGATTTTGTCTTTCCAATACTGTTTTCCATTCATAGTGTATACCCCTGACGGTGTTTCGTTTTAATAAAGTCTTTAACGCCGATCTTTGATAATTTTTCTCTGATACGTCCAATATTTACACTCAATGCATTATCATCTACATAGAGCTGATTGTCCCATAAATATTCAATGAGATCTGCTCTTGTGCAGATGGTTCCGGCATGTTCAAATAGATAGTACATAATCTTCAGTTCATTTTTTGTGAGTTCTGTTTGCTTTCCTTCCGCTTCGATTGTTCCAGTCTCTAAAGATAAAGAAACACCTTGATAAGTCAGATGTCTGCTTTGTGTATCAGGATAAGCACGTTTCAGCAAGGAAGCAATTTTCGCAAGTAAAATGGCTGTGTGATAGGGCTTTGTGATAAAAGCATCTCCTCCAAGCATAATACTGTTCAATTCATCCATATCCGTATTGCAGCTGGTAACAAAGATAATCGGAGCCTGTGAAAAACTCCGAATGCCGGAACAAATGGTAAACCCATTTTCTTGCGGCAATTTAATATCCAATAAAATCAAATGTGGATTTATTTTTCGCACCTGTTCTGTTACATCAGAAAAATCTTCAATAGCAGATGTGTGATATTTATTTCCCTCCAGTACTGTTTGCAGTTCTTTACGGATCACCGGATCATCTTCAATAATTAAAATTTCTGTATTCATAACAATCCTCCTAAACTGCATTATAACATAATACAGCTAAAATTGGAGCAAGTTTCCCTGCCCCAATTCGTTTTATTCCGTGATAGATCTCCGAAACAATATCCAAGTACTTAGAAAATAACATAGCAGTAAGAGTATAAGAATGGATATCGTAATGGATACTTGCGTAATTAAAGCTCCAATTCCGATATAAGCGGAAATTTCAACGGAAACGGATTGCAAGAAGTACTCCACAACAATAGCAGAAACTATAATGGATACCACTACCGGCAAACCAAACCATACACTTAACTGTTTCCTTACAAGACTTTTTATATCCTGTTCCTCGACACCCAACTTGCGAAGTACTCCAAAACGGTAACGATACTGTCCGGCATCCAAAAGCTGCTGTAAAGATAAGATAGTAAGACATATTACCATTAAAACCACCGCACCATAAATCATCGCCGTCTTCAGAATGAAGTTCATCCCCTTTGCCTCATTGACTTGCAGCGTACTTAATCGAATATAATACCCAACACCATTTTCTGAAAGTTCCGGATATGCCTTTATAAACTTGTTTTCTAAGGCTGCTGCATCTGAATAAGAAAGTTCTCCTGAGGTCTGGATATAGCGATTCCGATTGACAGAAAGAAGATTTTGGCAAATGTTGTCAGGAAACACATATACAACTTGCGTATAGGAATTGTATAAGGTTTCACCCATCGCTTCTTGATGACTGGCCTGTTCAGAAAGTGTCAGTCTTCCGGCATCGGTGTCTACTATTGCATGACTACGTATAAACTCCTCTTGTTCATCCGTTGTTACAGCCATATGCCACTGGGTTGTAAATTCATTTTCCTCAAGCGTGACCGTCTTATATCCCAGCATTTCTCGAATAGCATTATAATCGCTAAGAGAAATAGCAACCACAGGAAACTCATGCTTTACACGGCTATGAAAATCTTCGCGATTTGGAAGGTAAAGACTAAAAGTACAGTCTGCATTTGTCGCAATTCCTTCTTCTGCCAAAAATTCTGTTACCAACTCATAATCTCCTACTGGCAAGTCGGCTTCTTCATCCACATTATTATATCGAGAATTGATCTGCACATCATACATGGATCGGCTATCCAAATATCCCATACTCCATTCGGTCAGTATTGGTGCAATTATGAACATAAGAATGGCCGTTGTCAGAGTGATGCAGATCAAGGTCATTGTTTTTGTCGTTGTCGAGAGCTTAGATATGATCTGTCCAAAGAAAAACAGGTTATTCCCTTGATACCTGTGTGCGGGAGCTTTGCTTTTCCATACAACAATTGCACTGCTGGACAGATAAATAATTCCGCATATCAAAAAAAGTAAGTCTGCAACAACGAACATCAAATATTGATTAATTGTACCTGCGCCAAGGGTTAGATAATACTTGCTTTCAAAAACCGGTACAAGAGCCGAAAATACAGTATTGGGAACTGTACAGACTAATAGACCGATAAGCAAAGTTTGCAATGTCCATACTTTCTTTTTGCACAGCCAAGTGAACGACCAAAACAAAGTGAGCGCCGGGAACATGATATTTCCCCAAAATAGAATATGAATCGGAAAAGCAAATCGCGGATCAAAGAAAAAAATCATCTTTTGAATCCCTGTTTCCAACATCCATATAGAAAGCGCCAAGTAGATTACAAGAATCGTCGGCATAAACCGATTTTTCTTCAAATCCGGTTCATTTTGTCTATCCGCAGACAGCATATCTATAATCTTAATCTTACGAATAGTACGGACATTAAACAGTCCAACTACAAAAAAACTGATTGTAAAAAAACCGACTGTCCAAAGAACAGTATCCGGGAACAGTGTCCATGTCAGCTCATAACTCTGACCATAAGAAGCCAGCAGCATAGCGGACATAAATTGCGAACATAGCACGCCAAGAGCAATGCCAATGACAATCGATACAGCTCCCATCAAAAAAGTTTCAGCAAAAAAGAGCCAACTGATTGTTTTCTGCTCCATCCCCATAATAGATTGTACTGCAAATTCCTTTTGCCTACGCCGCAGCATATAGTTATTTACATAGCGTATCAGGAACAATAACAACAGGGTGATTGCACAAACTGCCAATTGGATACCATCGCTAAATGCTGTAATCTCATAAGCTGTTCCAATATCTGGATGATAATAGCTGCTGGATATGGATAGAAACGCATAAAACAAAGTAACGCAGATCGTCAAGGTAACAATGTAGATTAGATAGTCCTTCGCAGAGCGTTTTGCATTTTGGAAAATCAATTTAGCATACATCGTTTTTCCCACCTTCCATCAGAGTATTTATCCCGTTTCAAGATTGTGTCCATATCGTTTCCTCCTTCTTTACTTCTTTTTATTATAATGGATGAGAGCATTCTTTTGTATCAAGTTTTCTTACAAAATTCTAACAAAAACGTAAGAAATGCAGGGCTTTTCAGCCCTGCATAGGAAATCGGTTAATGTGAAAAGAAAGTATGGCAGTCGTTCCGCAATACAACCTAGCTTTTTACTCTTCCGCGTCTTTCTGATATTCTAATATATCCCCCGGCTGGCAATCCAGCACTTTGCAAATAGCATTCAACGTAGAAAAACGAATAGCACTTACTTTCCCTGTTTTAATTTTAGATAAGTTGACATTTGCAATACCAACCTTTTCCGCGAGTTCGTTTAGGCTTATCTTTCTATCCGCCATCATTCTATCAAGTCTTAAAATTATTGCCATATCAAATCTCCTTTATATCATTTCATCTACTTCTTGCTGTAATTCACATCCATAATCAAAAATAAGGGAAATACAAAACAAGATGAGGGCGAATAACCCACACATAAAAAAAGATGAAAATGCCATTTTAAAAACAGAGAGTACGGAAAAAACAGCAAAAATCAGAACATACATTGCAATTTTTCGTATCTGAATAGCTGTTTTAGCTGTAAAAGGAGAATTTCCTTTGCCAATACATCCAAATATTCTTTTGGCATTATATAGTGCTAAAAAGATACAGATAAACTCTCCAAGGCAACAAAAGAAGAAAAATACGCATTGCCCAAAGCTAAGAGATTGTCCCGCCTGAACAGCAGTTGCCCACGCCTCACGGAAC
Source organism: Faecalimonas umbilicata (assembly GCF_004346095.1). Lineage (GTDB taxonomy): Bacteria > Bacillota > Clostridia > Lachnospirales > Lachnospiraceae > Faecalimonas > Faecalimonas umbilicata. The sequence goes on from NZ_SLZV01000004.1 coordinate 8,152, forward strand.
ATTTCCGGAGAAAAAAGCTGAGTGCAAACGATAACCATAATTCCAAGCAATAGCGATACACTTAATATACCGAAAATAATGCAGCCAATGTTAAGAAGTATGGAGATAAAACGAGCAGATTTTTTCAAAGTTTTTTGTTTCATAAGATGCAGCTCCTTTCATTTCTTAATTCACAGTATAGCATTATTTTTATCTTTTTCAATTATAATTTAATGATAAACATAAATTTTTTTTTTACTTTTTACGCTATTTTTGTACAATCATTCCATTTAGTTCTTCCCGAATATATTGGAAAATCCGCTCATCGCCACTCTTCGTATCAAAAATTGTTTCTAAATGTTTATATAGATAGAACCATAGTCCCACCACTGGAAGTAAGAGAAATATCGTAGGAAAACTGCTTCCTGCTATAAAAAAAATAGCTACAGTCATTGCCGTAAGAAAGAGCAATGTCAAAATTTTTATCCTTGGAAGAATACGGAATGTGCCAATGATCCGCATGCCATACACTTCTTCGATAACCGTTCCTTCAAATAGAATTCCATTGCTTTTCATAATACCGGCAGACGCTTTCAGTCGAAGACAATCATTTGAAAAATCTGATAATATTTGATGACGGTATGCTTCATTTTCTATGCAAAGAGGATAAGTGGTTTCTTTTAATCTCCGGCGTAATGTTTCCTTTTGAAGCGGAATCACAATTTCATACTTCGTTTGCTCCGTGTTGTCCCTCCATTCCGTCCCACTCGGAAAAGCGATGCAGTTCTTTTTCATTTATAGTCCCCCTCTTTTTTCTTTCTCAAGCCAACAAAGCAGCTCTTGATAGCCTGGATATAGAGCATCTACAAACGTGAGTTTTTCCCCGTTTTGATAAAAAATAATTTTCTCATTGTTTTCCCCTGTGAAACGATATACAATATCGTCTCGGTGAAAGTCTGCCTTTTGAAACAACGTTTCTATCCGCATGTATGCACCTTTGATCAGTATCCTCTTTTCCCTACAATAAAGTCGCAGAAAACCAAAAACTGTTCTTTTGACATCATAAAGATTTCTCCCATCCTACACACAATTTTTCTGTCAAAAAATTTACAGAGCAAACAGTATATGAAATAGTATGCAAGTATTATAACATTTTCAAGGAAACTATTCCAATACAAACATTCCAAAACGTATAAACGTTTCCTCATAAAACACTGTACATGCACTCTATTTTGTGCTATACTCTACATCGCATTTATAAAATCAGAAGGGATTTCTTACCCTCTGGACTGGTTCGTGAACTTCCCAGTATAAAAAACCAAGTATCTCATACTGTAGCTCTCTGAGCACAGAATCAAAAAGTAAAGGAGATTGGAGAATGAATGCTAAAAAAGTCATTATTGACTGTGATCCCGGGATCGATGACGCGCTTGCGCTGATGTTGGCACTTTGCTCACCCGAATTAGAAGTTTTAGGGATCACAGTTGTCTCTGGAAATGTACCGGCAAAAAAAGGTGTGGCAAATGCTAAAAAAGTCCTTCACTGGATGAACCGCCCGGACATTCCTGTTTATCTTGGAGAAGAACTGCCACTTGTCCGCCCTTACGTGGATGCCATGGATACCCATGGGGAAGACGGTCTCGGCGAATCTAATTACCCTGAAATTACTAATCAAATCATGGATGAAAGTGGTGTGGAGTTTCTTACCCACACACTGAAAAATGCTGCCCAAACCAATGACCCGGTGTCGATCATTGCACTCGGGCCTCTTACAAACCTTGCAAAAGTGATCCAAGAGGATCCACAAAGTCTTGCCGGACTTGGGGAATTGATCAGCATGGGCGGAAGTTATCAAAGTCACGGAAACTGTTCACCTGTTGCAGAATACAACTACTGGTGTGATCCTCATGCAGCAGAAATCGTATACCGTGCATTTGAAGACCTGCCTGTCTGCCAGGATAAAAAAATTCATATGGTCGGATTAGATGTGACAAGAAAAATTGTTCTGACTCCCAACATCTTAGAATATATGTGCTATGTGAATCCACAGATAGGTGAGCGGATCCGAAAGATTACCCGGTTCTATTTTGACTTCCACTGGAAACAAGAAGGTGTCATCGGCTGTGTTATCAATGATCCTCTTGCAGTGGCCTATTTTGTAGACCGTACACTCTGCAGTGGTATCGATGCCTGTACGAGAATTGCAACAGACGGGCTTTGCATCGGTCAGAGTGTCGTAGATGGATTTGATTTCTGGCATGGACACAAAAACAGTCACGTTCTGACCAAAACTTCTCCTCTGGCATTTATGCAGATGTTTTTTGACAGAGTTCTTGGAGTGCATCCTAAGGTAAGCTGTTCTGTCTTAGAGCAGATTATGAAAGGAGACTCACAATGAGAAAATTTTCGACAAATAAGCTTTGTCTTCTCGCACTTTGTTCTGTAATCAACCTCATCGGAGGGCATATCGCGCTGCTGTTTCGGCTTCCGGTTTATCTGGATTCTCTTGGAACTGTATTCGCAGCAGCTCTGATGGGACCTCTTTCGGGAATGATCCCGGGGATCATAAGCAATCTCATTGGAGGCGTGACTACTGATATTTATGCTCTTTATTACTTACCTGTTCAGATGATCACCGGTGGGATTGCAGGACTTCTCTTTCAGAAAATATCATTTCACGATAGGAAAAGGTTGATAAAAATCCTGCTTGGAGCAGGAATCGTCAGCATTCCCGGAACCGTCATCAGTTCTTCCATCACCGCGATCGTGTTTGGCGGAATTACTTCTTCGGGATCCACACTTTTGGTACAACTGCTCCATCATCTTGGTCTGGGATTAACTGCCAGTGTCTGTATCGTACAAGGATTGACAGACTATGCAGACAGAGCCATTGTTCTTGCTTTAACTGTTGCTCTTCTGGCTGTAGTTCCTTCTTCCATCAAAATAGCTGCAGATAAGGAGAAATCTCATGGAAAGGTATAATAAGATCACCAATAAAAATCCCCGCGAAATCGTACTTCTGAAAGGCAAACCATGTGCCTGGGGCAAATGCCGATTCTGTGATTATATTGATGACAATTCCCGGGATATTGATACAATAAATGATTTGAACTATGAAATTCTCTCTCGTGTCACAGGGGAACTCGGAGTGTTGGAAGTCATCAACTCTGGAAGCTGTTTCGAACTTCCAAAAGAAACATTAAAAATGATCAAAGATATCATCATCGAAAAGCAGATTCACCGTCTATTTTTTGAAGCTCACTGGATGTATCGGAAACATTTGCAAAAAATGCGGGAGTATATGGGAATTCCAATTACTTTTAAGATTGGTGTAGAGACATTTGATCGGAGCTTTCGGGAAGACTATTTAAATAAACATGCTAATTTTGATTCCCCGGAAGAAGTCCGAAAATACTTTGACTCCCCGTGTCTGATGGTTGGGATCAAAGGGCAGACAAAAGAAATGATTGATTATGACATCCAAATGCTGAAGATGCATTTTGAACTAGGCACGGTCAATGTGTTTACAAATAACAGTACCGATGTAAAAAGAGATCCGGAACTGGTAGACTGGTTTATGAATAAATATGCGTATCTTTTAGAAGATCCAAGTGTAGAAGTGTTATATGAAAAGACAGATTTTGGTGTAGGGGACTGAGAATAACTCTCGTCCCCTGTTTTAGAATAAATAGCTTCTTTATTACTTTACATTATATCCGCTATCTGTTAAATTTCTCTTGCAATCTGATATCCTTCTGTAATTGCATCTTTGATATTTCCTACCTTCTTTGCATCTCCGATCAAATGGTAAGAAACATTTGCTTTTTTAAGCGTTTCTTCTAATTTCGAATCTGGTCGGTATCCCATCGCAAGCACAAGTGTATCTGCATCCGAGATACAGTGTTCTTCACCATTCTCTGTATAGTAGATTTTCTCTGCTTCTACCTTTTCTACCTTTGCCTTACAGTGAATCTGAATTCCTTTTTTCATCATCCGTTGTGTCAGAAGGCTTCTGCCCGGACCAGATTCCTGGAGCATGATCCCATCTGCCATCTCCAACAAGATGATTTCACGATTTCTCGGGAAGAGATCATTGACAAGCGGAGCAAGATAGTCTGCAGTTTCACACCCTACAGATCCCCCGCCGATCACTACTACTTTCCTTCCGGCAAACGCTTTTCCTGCAAGAATATCGTCTGCAGTCACACAATGCTTAAATGCAGTAAATGCATTTACTACAATTGGATCCGCACCCGTTCCTGCAATGACTTCATATCCTGCGAATTCATTTTTCAGCATTTCCTCTGTCACTTCACAGTTCAGAAGGATTTCTACACCTTCCCGGGTAAGTTTTCTCTCCATATATTGAATCACTTTCGTCAATTCCTGTTTTGCGATCGGAACTGCTGCAAGTTTTACAAGTCCACCAAGACTATCACTTTTCTCGCACAATACTACTTCATGTCCGCGTTTTTTTGCAACGAAAGCAGCCTCCATGCCTGCCGGCCCTCCTCCGATCACAAGCACTTGTTTCTTTTCTTGTGCAGCCGGAATATTATCCTCGTTTTCCAGTTCCAGAGATGGATTAACAGTACATGCGACACGTTTTCCAAACATGATGCCATTTAGGCAACGAAGACATCCAATGCAAGGACGGATTTCATCTTCTCTTCCCTCACAAGCTTTCTGTACAAATTCTGGATCACAGAGGTTTGCGCGTCCGATCATGCAAATATCTGCTTTTCCATTTGCAATCAATTCTTCTGCGAACCATGGCTCTGTGATGCGCCCTACGGTCGCAACCGGGATCGATACTTGTTTTTTGATCTCTTCTCCGACTTTGCTGTGGGATCCCAGCGGTGTTCCCGGTGCAGGGATCGAACTTCCTCGCATAATTGTAGTTCCTCCGGATACATGGATGAAATCAACCCCAGCTTTTTCTAACTGTTTTGCTACATAGACAGCATCATTTAAGTTCTGACCTCCGTCTGTATATTCATCACCGGAAATGCGGACATCAATGATGAAATCCTTTCCGCACATTTTTCTGACTTCCTCAATGACCTCCAATGTCAGACGCAGTCTGCCGTGGATGTCTCCGCCGTAAGCATCTGTTCTCTTATTGTAGAGCGGGGAAAGGAATCCTCCAAGTAAGCCGTGAGCATGGGCTGCATGGATTTCTACTCCGTCACCGCCAGCCTGCTTCACACGGAATGCAGCTTCCCCGAACTGTCTGATGATCACTTTCAGTTCTTCTATAGTCACAGCTCTTGGAGCTTCTTTTGCATAGTAAGGACCAACATTGGACGGAGCGATCAACTGCGGAGTCCCCGGTATCGGAAATGCCATATAAGCTGGATGAAATAACTGTGGAAGAATTTTGGCACCATATTTATGAACTGCGTCGGTCAGTTTCTTCCAACCCGGAATGTAAGAATCGTCGCAAATAGACATATCTCCCGGCAGATAAATATAAGTAGGCTCTACGGTAGTGACTTCCGTAATGATCAGACCAACTCCACCTTTTGCACGTGCCGCATAATGCTCCACCAACTCATCTGTGACATAACCTTTGTCAGCAAGATTTGTAGAAATCGGCGGCATAAATACACGGTTTTTTACTGTTGTCGTTCCAATCTGAATTGGGGAAAATAAATGTTCGTAAGAATTCATAATTTGTATCTCCTTCGTATTCATTTGTTCTTGCTCTTATTGTACCATGTCTTTCTTTTCCAAACCCGCCCTTTCAGATACATCAGCAGGCAGATTTTGTCCTATTTTCATATGAGATTACAATTTTTTTTGAAAATCTGTGCCGATTTTATCTTTACTTATCCGAAATTTTCCAGACAAAACAAAAGAGAAATCTTCTGCTATTTTTTATTCCTGCAAAAAATTTCTCTCTGCCTCTTTCGATTTTTTATGTTTCCTCAAAAAATACTTCTATTTTTCCATTTGCTGCAACTGTAACATCGCTCCACATTTCTTTTATCTGGCAGCAGAACTTCTCTTGCTCCTTCCAGATCACAAGCTTTGCATCTTCATACACCATCTGTCTGTTTCCTTCTACAAGATGAGAAAGCAGACTTTTCTGCTCTTCATCCAACTGCATAACTCTTCCTTCCTCATCTTTGCTGTACTTGAGATTTTGTCTAAACTGCCTGCGGTAAGCACTGGGCAGAATTCCGTAGAGCTCTCGGAACGTTTTTGTATAAGCTTTTCCATTTGGCATTCCGCATTCAAGAGCAATCTGTTCAATCTGCTCCTTTCCCTCCAACAACGCTTCCAGCGAGGCCCGCACACGAACATAAGATAAATATTTACTAAACGGAATCCCCATATATTTTTTCAAAAGTTTGGAAGTATAAGATAAGCTGAAAGAAAGCTGATCTGCTACGTCTTGAAGCGTCAAAGGTTCTTTAAAATGTTCATCAATGTACTTGATTGCTTTAAGATAATTCTCCTGATACTCCGATTGAAGTGGAAGCTCCTCCAACGAAATATTTTCGCGAGCTGAAAAACAAACAAGTTCTGCCATCAACACATTCAATCGCAGCAGATTACTTTGACCATCCATCAACATCTTTACAAGCTCTCCGATCTTACGCTTCAATGGAAAATAGACAGAAGGATTCTTCTGGCTGTTAAAAACTCCCGAATAAAACTGCCCTTTTACTTCTCCTGTCATCGACTCCGGCATACGATCAAAGTCGATATGGATTGTCAGAATTTTTCCGTCATCTTTCCCACAGCGTTTTCTGAGCAGATGCATTTCATAAGGTGCAATGAGGATCAATTCTTCCTTGTGGACAATGGTAGAAAACTGTTCTGTCACAGCTTCATATTCTCCACAGAGCACATAGGAAAGTTCTAGACTGCTCTGCCTTGTAAAAACATTTTGTGAAAATCCATTGATGCTAAGGCTCAAAGGATAACCGAACTTCTGCCCGGAAAAATCATAATATCCATTCATATCTTTCATAATTTCAGATCCTTTCGCTGTATACTGTGACTGTTTCAGTTCTGATGAATCTGATAAGTTCCCGCCTCAAGATCTACGGTTACTTCTGTCCCGTCAGCAAAGACAGTTCTTTGTTTCTTATAATTTCCATCTAAAAATTCATGGCGCACCATCTCAGAATAAGCAACCTTTTCCTGAAGTTGTGCCACAGTCCGATAGCGCTCAATCTCCTTTTCGAGTTCCTTTCCTTCTGCTTCGCAGTTTAAGTATGCGGCTCCACCGTTTAAAAGTGCATACAGCATATAGTCCCCTTCGGGCTGATCTGCATCCATCATCCATGGAACTACCATACAGTCATGGTATACAAGGTTAAATAGCGGAACCGGAACCCCAAGCATCGAACCCTTTTCTTCTACCATAAATGAATACGGGCTGTAATGGGCAGTCACAAGACTTGGCACTGCCCAGTCTATCGTCTCCTCGGAACTTGCAATAATTTCATTTGCGTTTAGAAAATCAAAACATTTTTTCCGATATTCCAGACATTCTTTTCGTGTCATTGTATGCCACGGATGCGCGCATTCATCCGGCTCGTTGCAGGTAAAGACATCCAGATACGTTCCTTCCAGCTGAATTCCTTGACGAAAAAGTTCTGTAAAGTTTCTTCTCAAGTAAAGTGGAGACTGGCTTGCACAGATGTATGTCTGCCATCCTCCTGCCCAACGGCAAAAATCCGGTTTTTTCCCTTCCGGAGAAATCATGGAGAATTCAGGATCATACGTCTTTGCATCAAAATAATAATCGCGGTACTGATCGTGGATTGCAAAAATATAATTCATCTCTTTCATAGATTTCGACAGTGATCGCATTCCTTCCCATCCACCGGCTTCCTCACAAGCAGGCAGATAATCCGGATGCTGGTTATCATATCCTGGGTTTCCCCATCCATCCAGATGCAGATAAACTTTTTCCAGTCCATGTTCTTTTAATTTCCTCATCTGCGCTTCTCTTACTGCAAACGGAATCACTTCATCATTTTTTTCTGGATGTTCTTTATCATAATAGAAAGAATCTGGCGATACATGTGTCTTAATTCCAGTATGTACGATAGCAGAACCGATAAATTTGTCTACAACCGGATTTTTTGCTGCTTTTTCTTTTAACGTAACAAGCAGTGCGTTCTCCTTCGCGTAAGCTCTATATACTTTACATAGATCATTATAGTCGGCATTCTTTAAGAAACGATATTTGATGGTACGCTTATAAGAAAGCTTTCCAAGGCTCGGAAGCCATCTGACAGATACATGACAATAATCAGACTGTTCCGGATGTTCTACCTGATATCCGGCATCCCACGGATCACAGACAATCCCGATATACGCAGCTCCACATCTGACCTGTCCAAACCATGGCATAAATGCCCCTGCACTGCACATTTGCCCGTCAAATACGATTTTTCCGGCATCATATTTCCAGTCATTTGGGATCAGTAAGCCCTGACGGTTTGTAATTACGGTATACCAATCGCTTGTCTTTTTGCGAAACTCCATCTGCCCCGGCCAGTAAAAATTTCCAATGCACTGCTCTGATTCTGTAAGAGGATTCAGCTCAAAGAAGATATCCTCCGTCGCATACTCAATCCAGATGACTGTCTGAAAACTTAAAGTATCCTCTTTCCCCGAAAGATGAAAACCGGAAAATACACTTCTGATCCCACAGCCGACACCGGTATTCCACGAAAAGTGTTCTAGTTTTCCAGCCTGATGAAAATATATTTTTTTATCATTTACATAAAAATGTGGCTGATACGTCTTTTCTGAACGCCATGTTTCGCCATGTGCTGTAATCTCGATGCCGAGCGTTTCTGTGTTCAGAACAAGCGCTGTACTCTGATGACTTACTTTGATTTCACTCATATCTAAATTCCCTCACTCTTTTTCTTTTCTCTTTTCCTACCAATACATCAAACATCTTTGATAGACTGTTTTCAGAACATTATAGCATAAATCCCGATTCTGCGAAACAAAAACAGAGAGGAGACTCTATTTCCTAATACTCCTCTCTGCGATACCTTCTTTCATTAATAAAGGTGGATACTATCTCTTGCAAATAGATCAAGTCCTGTTATAAAAATCTTTCCCTACATCAATTTTCTAAACAGTTCTTTCAAATCTTCTACGCTTGCATCTTTTGGATTTCCCGGAGCGCATGCATCTGCATGAGCTGACTCAGCAAGGAACTGAAGATCTTCTTCTTTCAGTGCCTCCAGTTTTGTCGGGATTCCAACGTCCACGGAAAGTTTCTGTACAGCATCCACAGCTGCTTTCCGATATTCCTCGACAGACATCTCATCGACACCTTTCACTCCCATTGCCCGCGCGATTTCACGGTATTTTTCTCCCGAACACTCTGCATTATACTCCATAACGATCGGAAGCATCATCGCACATGCAACACCATGCGGGGTATCATAAACAGCACCAAGTGTATGTGCCATAGAGTGGGCAATTCCAAGACCGACATTTGAGAAGCCCATTCCTGCAATATACTGTCCAAGCGCCATTCCTTCACGTCCTTCTTTTTCGTTTGCTACCGCGCTTCTCAACGATTTTGCAATGATTTCAATCGCTTTTAAATGGAACATGTCTGTCATTTCCCATGCTGCTTTTGTTGTGTATCCTTCAATCGCATGTGTCAATGCATCCATACCAGTGGATGCAGTCAGCCCTTTCGGCATAGAAGACATCATATCAGGATCTACAATTGCAACAACTGGCATGTCGTGTGGGTCTACACAGACAAATTTTCTTTTTCTCTCCACATCTGTAATGACATAGTTGATTGTAACTTCTGCTGCAGTTCCTGCCGTTGTCGGAACAGCGATGATCGGAACACACGGTTTTGTTGTAGGCGCAACACCTTCCAGACTTCTGACATCTTCAAACTCTGGGTTTGCGATAATAATGCCGATTGCCTTTGCGGTATCCATTGAAGAGCCTCCGCCGATTGCAACAATATAGTCTGCGTTTGCCGCTTTAAATGCCTTGACACCATTTTGCACATTCTCAATTGTCGGATTTGCTTTAATATCAGAATACATCTCATAAGCAAGTCCTGCCTCTTCGAGTACACTTGTCACCTTTCCTGTTACTCCAAATTGGATCAGATCCGGATCCGAGCAGACAAATGCCTTCTTAAATGACCGGGCTTTTGCCTCTGTTGCGATTTCTTTGATCGCTCCTGCTCCGTGATAGGATGTCTCGTTTAACATAATTCTGTTTGCCATTGTCCTCAATCTCCTTTTCTCTGATATAGCATGTTTTCTTTACTCTATGCCTATCTCATCTTTCTTTTGTTTACATTTTAACAATTCTTTTTCCAAATAGAAAGTTACAAAAAAGGAAATCTGTCACTTTACAAAAGTTTCAGCTTTTTGAATATAGCAGAAAGTTCTTCGGGCATCGCGGCAACAAGCAGTGATGCAAGCTCTTCCGGTGTCCCTTTCCATTGTCCCAGCAGCCACTGTACAGTCATATAGATCGATCCGTGACAATACATTTCCAATAAAAATCGAACGCGATCGGAAATCTGCCTTTGCGTATTCTGCTCAATTTTCTCTGTATAAAACTGGAGAATCAACTGAAAGTCATGATCCCTCAGACAATTCTGGTCATCATTTTTGAATGCTGCCCGGAAAAACATCTTCTCCTGACGAATATAACAAAACTTATTGACAAGTCCCTCATAGATGGTCTCTCCTTCTCCCATGTGTTCAAATGACTCCAGGAGAATTTTGTCAAAATACCAATTGATCAGATCGTATTTGTCCTTGAAATTTCGATAAAAGGTCTGCCTTGTTATACCACACGCCTCCACAATCTCTTTGACGGTAATTTTTTCCACGGGCGCCGTTTTCATGCATTGTTTCATCGCATCCGCAAGCCGGTATTTCATGCGGTCAGTATTTTTTCCGTATGCATTGCTGTCACACAAATATTCCATAGGTATTGCTCCCTCTTTTACCACAAATCTTTTTCCTCTCTCTTCTCTGCTTTTAGACAGATTTTGTCTCTTTCTAAGTTCATCTTTCTGTCAAAAATCCTTAAATTCATTATATACACATTGTCTGAAGAACACAAGAAAAAAGCCGGCACGCTGTATGATTTGGTACCGGTCTTTTCTCTTGTTTTATTGTTTTTTATTTTTAGATGGTCGGCTCCTCATGATATTTCCGATATCCCGGATGTCTGCCCGTAACCTGATACTGCTCTCTCATAGAGATCAGACGGTCGATATTCTGGCGAGAAAGTTCCCTGGCACCTCCGAGTAATTTTGCATTTAAGGAAATCTGCGCAAACAATTCCAGTGTTTCCATCCGGTAATATGCCCCGATGATATCCGGCCCTACTGCCAGTGCGCCATGATTCTGTAAAAGCATCGCATCATGATCGGCAAGATACGGAGCGATCGCTTCAGGTACTTCCTCTGTGGAAGGTGTTCCGTAAGGAGTAACCGGAACGGAGCCGAGGGAGATCACAGTTTCAATCATCGAATAATCATCCAGCGGAATGTTTGCCACTGCAAACCCGGTCGCCACCGGCGGATGTGCGTGCAGCACTGCTCCGACATCTTCTCTTTCTCTGTAGCAGCGCAGATGCATTTTAATCTCCGAAGAAGGACGCAGTCCCGGTTCTCCGTCAAGAACCTTCCCATTTTTATCAATACGGACAAGTTTCTCCGGTGTAATAAAACTTTTGCTCATACCTGTAGGGGTTGCAAGAAATGTCCCATCTTCTAATCGAACGGAAACATTTCCATCGTTGGCTGCCACCCATCCTTTTTGCCACATTTTATGACACACATCACAGATCTGTTCTCTTAACTCTCTATACTCTTTCATAATATGTTGTCCTCTCTCACTTTTACTGTATGTTTCCAGATTTCATATATTTCATCCCACACTTCGGTATCCGAAGGCTCGTATCGTTTAAGATCTTCTGAAGTTCTGATCAGACCACGAAGCTCCTTTACATCTTTTACTTCCTGCTCTGCAATGAGCTGCATCCCAAGATTTCCGTATACCGTTGCTTCCTGTGGGCCAGTGATAACCGGTACCTTGCAGGCATTGGCCGTCATCTGACAGAGCAGATTGCTTTGGATCCCTCCACCCACCATATAGATCGCCCGATATTTTTTTTGCGTACAATCTTGAATTTCTTCCATTGCATTTCTGTAACAAAGTGCAAGACTCTCATCGATTCCTCTGACAATTGCTCCCGGTGTTTCGGGAATGTTCTGTCCGCTCTCTTGACAAAATCTTTGAATTCTCTTTGGCATATTTCCTTCCGGGAGAAAAATCGGTGCATCCGGGTCTAACAGACAGCAAAACGGTTTTGCAGATTTTGCCATGTCCTCGAGCTCTCCAAAGGAATACGCCTGTCCTTCCCGCATCCATTGCCTGCGGCTCTCCTGAATCATCCACAATCCCACAATATTTTTCAAAAAGGAAATTTTATTTTCACAGCCGCCTTCATTTGTCATTCCGTAGGAAAATGCTTTCTCATTGATCAGCGGCTCCTTTAACTCCGTCCCAAATAATGACCATGTACCACAACTCAAAAACAGAAAATCCTCTTCTTCTGCCGGAATTGCCGCCATAGCACTCTGCGTATCGTGACCTGCCACCGTAATAACCTTCAATGACTTCACACCAAGTTCCTGACTCAGCTCTCTTCGGAGCATTCCAAGCGGTATGCCAGGCATGGAGATATCTGGAAACAGTCTTCTGGAAATCCCTGCTGCTTTTAAGATTTCTTCTGACCAGCTTTTTCCTCTCGCATCCAGAAGCTGTGAAGTGGAAGCAATCGAATATTCCGCAGTCCTTTCTCCTGATAGAAAATACCCGAACAAATCCGGCAGAAACAAAACTTGCCCTGCCATCCCAAACAAGTCTTTTCGGATCTTTTTCTCTGCCAGGAGCTGATAGAAAGTATTGATCTCCATAAACTGGCTTCCTGTAATTTCATACAAAAAGGACTCTTCTATCTGTGCAGTAGCTTCTCTTCGCATTCCGCTGGTACGCAGATCACGATAATGGATTGGATTTGTAAGAAGTTGTCCGCTTTGATCAAGCAGACCATAATCGACACCCCAGGTATCAATTCCGATGCTGTCTGTGTTCCCTCCTGCTTTTAATATTCCTTTTTTCAGTTCACAGAACAATCTGAGGAAATCCCAGCACATCACGGAAGTCTCTTTGCCCCACAAAGTCACCGGTTCATTTGCAAAACGATGTATTTCTTCCAGAGAAATCCGGTTTCCGTCAAAATTTCCTTTTACCACTCTTCCGCTGGAACCTCCAAAATCGGCCGCCAGCATGTGCTTTTCTGCCATTTTCTATCCTTCTTTCTACTTTTTAGTCGTTGGAGCACTCCAGAAGTTTTATCGATAAAGCGGTCCATAAGCGGAACATGCCCGATAGTCCTGCCCTTCTTTATCCATTCCGAACGCATTCCATGCAGCTGGACGGAAAATGTTCTCTTCTGCTACATTGTGCATAGAAACCGGTATCCTTAACATAGAACAAAGTGTGATCAGATCGGCACCGATATGTCCGTAGCTGATTGCCCCATGATTTGCTCCCCAATTATTCATCACATCATAAGCGGTCCGAAATGCCGGACTGTCATTGGTTCTCGGAACAAACCAAGTACACGGCCATGTATAATCTGTTCGCTTCCATAGAATATCTGATACCTCCTCCGGCAGTCGGATCGTCCATCCCTCTGCAATCTGCAGCGCAGGTCCAAGACCTTTGATCAAATTCAGGCGGATCATTGTCACTGGCATCTCTGCATTGGTAAGAAATCTCGAAGAATACCCACCACCGCGAAAGTATCCAAAATCTGCTGGATTCCATGTGACATTTTCTAGTATCTGTCTCTGATCTTCCTCAGTCACTTCATACCATGGCTTCATAACTGCATTGCCACAATCATCTTTCGCTTCTCCACAGGCATCCAGACATGCTGCGCCGGAGTTGATCAAATGGATCATTCCGCCTGCTTTGGCAGCTTTTCCTTCCATGGTATACCCTGTTGCTTTCCATACAGCCTCTGGGCTCCAGTAAGTTCTGACATCTGCAAAAATCTGTGCACGATTTGTCAAAAGTTTCATAAACAACATTCCAATTCCGTTTAACACATCATTTTCTGTAGCAAGGATATACGGCTCACGCGGTCCATCCCAGTCAAAGGAGGTATTTAAAAGTGCCTCTGCAAAATCTCCGTTTGGATAAAAATCTGTCCACTGTCTCTGTCCCTGAAAACCTGCTGCCAAAGCATTGTGTCCCATCTGTTCTTCCTCGCATCCTTCCGGAAGATTCGGATTTCCATTCATGAGGTCTTTGATAATACACATCATTTTTACAACAAATTCCCAGTCATGGTCTTTCTGTTCTCTTGTTTTTTGTACCGCTTCCGGATTTTTATCAAATCCTTCTTTGCAGTGTTCTTTTGTCCATTTGAGTGCCTTCTGAAATTCTTCTTCATCGTAGATTCCTTCTTCCATGCGGCGGATCAGTTCTACTTCGTCCACAGATTCCATACGCATACCGAGATACTCTTCCAAAAATGCAGCATCGATGATGGAGCCACCAATTCCCATTGTCACAGATCCAATCTGCAAATAAGAAGTTCCACGCATAGATGCCACTGCTACTGCACTTCTCCCAAATCGCAGAAGCTTCTCCTTGACATCTTCAGGAATCTCGCGCGCGGAGGCCGGCTGTACTTCATGCCCATAGATCCCAAATGCTGGAAGACCTTTCTGCGCGTGTGTTGCAAGGACACTTGCCAGATAGACTGCTCCTGGTCGCTCTGTCCCGTTAAATCCCCAGACTGCTTTTATCGTTTTCGGATCCATGTCCATTGTCTCGGCTCCATAACACCAACATGGTGTCACAGTGAGTGTAATGTCAACCCCCTCCCGGCGGAACTTATCCTGGCAGGCTGCCGCCTCTGCGACACCGCCAATTGTTGTATCAGCCAGAACAACTTGAACAGGCTCTCCATTTGCATACCGGAGATTCTCACGGAAAAGAGTTGCCGCTGCTTTTGCCATGCTCCATGTCTGCTCTTCCAATGATTCTCTTACTTTTAAATATCCTCTTCTTCCATCTATCGTTGGGCGAATCCCAATAACCGGATAAGCGCCGATTCTTCTGTTTCTGCTCATCGTTGTACCTCCTCCATTAAATTCTTCTTATAGGTTGCAAAGTCGATCGTCTCTCCACTGAGCCTTGATTCCTCCGCTGCCAGTGCCATCAGATGACTGTCTACAGAAATTCCGGCACCTGTCGGTACCTCGCTATTTTCTGAATTTCCAAGAAGCTGGACAAAATCGTGCATCATTCTCTCGTCACTTCCGCTGTGTCCTTTGGACGGCGTATGTAAATAAATCTCCTCGGTATTTCCACTGACAAAATCAAAAATACGGATTCTTCCTTCCTCCATATCTCCTTGTATTTCTCCATTTGTCCCCATCAGCGTGATTGTGCGCTTACATTCTTTTGTAAAAGCACTCATCACAAAGGAAACTTCCACGTCATTTTCAAATTCCATATTGACAATCTGATGGTCTACTACCGTATTATCACAGCAAAACACACAGCGCCCGTACGGTCCTGTTTTCAGCGCCGTGAGCACTGATTCTTTGTCACTTGTCGGAGTCACCGCATAGACGAGTCCGTCTGTCTCTGCCTTTGGATGTTCCAAATAAAACTTCGGTGCATAAAAAGCACAGTGATCTCTATGAGGGCATCCATCCATGCACTGCTTTGGTGCATGTGCAGGCGCATTTTCTTCTTTAAAAAAAGTAAGTTTCCCAAAAGAACTGATTTTTTTGCATGGAGCTTTTGCAAGCCACAGAAGAATATCCATATCATGGCAGCACTTCTGCAGGATCATTGGGCTGGATTCTTTTGCATTTCTCCAGTTTCCTCTCACAAAGCTGTGTGCATGATGCCAGAACCCGACTGATTCCATCGCCTGTATGCTCATTAACTTCCCTATTTTCCCGGAATCAAGTAATTCTTTCAGTTTTGTGTAAAAAGAGGAATAACGAAGCACATGGCAGATTGCCAGCACCCGGTTATATTTTTCCGCAAGCATTCCCATTTGAATGATTTCTTCTTTTTTAGGCGACATCGGCTTTTCACAAAGTACATGATACCCTCTTTGAAGAGCCATCGTCACTGGCTCATAATGCATCTGATCCTGTGTGCAGACAAGTGCACAGTCTGCCATACATTCTTTCTGAAGTAGCTTTTCATAACTTTCATATTGATTTTCTTCTGGAATTTTATGAAGTGCTGCTATCTGCTTTCTGCGCGCAATATCAGGTTCTGCAACCGCTACAATTTGAAATTCATCTGGATGTTCCAGTGCATAGGAGGCGTATACATGTCCTCCGCGGAGCCCTGCTCCAATTAGGATGGCTGTTATTTTTCCCATGAGTCTTTGTCTGCTCCTTTCTTTTTCAGGACAATTTTCAAAACAGTATCTGTCTGATCTGGAAGTGGATAAGTAAATACCGGATTTTCTCCAAAAGAAACAAATGCTGATTCTTGAAACTGTACGGTATTCCATGCTTCTCCACGATTCATCTCACTTCCATCTGCCAGATAGTAAACGACATCTAATTCCTCTGGTGTAATCCCGTAAAGTGGCATGGCTCCCAGCGCTTCCTCAAATACATGTGCATAAATCACATCGCCTTTTTGCGTGTATCTCCCCCATTCCGGTTTCGGACGTTCGCAGATAGTATTTCCATAAATACTTTCACCGTTTTTCTTCATCCATACACCAATCTCTTTTAAAATTCTGACACTCTCGCAAGGAATATTTCCTTTTGCATCCGGGCCTACATTCAAAATCATATTTCCGCCTTTGCTTGTACATTCTACTAGCTTGCGTATCAGCATCTGCGATGATTTAAAGGTATGGTCAAAATTGCAGTACCCCCAATGGTTGTTCATTGTCGCACAAAGTTCCCATGGAATCAGCTCTCCCTCCTGATCCCGGATTCCCTCCGGCGGAATGATCTGTTCCGGACTTGCAAAATCACCACTGAAGATCGAAGGCTCCGCCGTCGCAATACTTCCATGATCTTCCCCGGAACCTTCCAGACGGTTATCAATAATAACATCTGGCTGATACATTCTCACCATGCGGATCAACTCCTCAGCGCGCCATTTCTCCCCACACATATCATCGTAGGAAAAGTCAAACCAGAGCAGATCTAACTTTCCATAATTCGTCACAAGTTCTTTTACTTGTCCATGCATATAATCTAAATAACGGTCAAAATCAAATTTTTCATCTTTGTATGCCTCACAGTTTCGCATCGGATGCTGGCGGTCTTTGTACTTTGGAAAATCCGGATGATGCCAGTCAATCAGTGAAAAGTAAAGACCAACTTTGATGTCTTCTTCCCGACAGGCATCCACAAACTCTCTCACAAGATCTCTCCCTGCTTTTGTGTTCGTACACTTATAGTCTGTCAGAGCAGAATCAAACAGACAAAATCCATCATGATGTTTCGCCGTCAGCACCGCATATTTCATCCCTGCTTCCTTTGCAAGACGCACCCACACTTTTGGATCATAGTCAACCGGGTCAAACAGGTCAAAATATTTCTCATACTCTTTCACCGTCATCTCACGCTCGGACATAACCCACTCTCCGCAGGCAGGGATCGCATAAAGTCCCCAATGGATGAACATTCCAAATCTTGCATCCATAAACCATTTTGTTCTTTCTCTAATTTCCTGATTCATTTCTATCTTCTCCTTCTTTTCATATGCTGTATGATTATCCTTTTACTGCTCCTCCGGAAAGTGCTTCCACGAAAAACTTGCTGAATACACAATACAAGATAACCGGCGGCAGGATGATCACGACCATTGCCGAGAACAAACCATTATAGTTTGTCCGGAATGATGTTGTAAATGTAGATAACAATGCCGGCACTGTCAGTTTTTCGCGGTCGATCAACACAAGAGAGGCCCAGTAGTATTCATTCCAGTTATTTAAAAAGGCAAGAACCCCTGCTGTCATAATTCCCGGACGTGCCATCGGAAAAATAACCTTCTGCCATGTCTTCACATAACCGCATCCATCTATTCTTGCCGCATCTTCCATCTCCTTTGGAATATTCATATAGTAATTTTTAATTACAAAGAAGCTCACTGCCAGACCACTGCAAGAATAAATCAAGATTAAGGCGCCTCTCGTATCATACAAATGCAATTTATTGACCAGATTATAAACCGGATAGGTCAATGCAGTAGCTGGAATAAACATGGTCGAATACAGCATGACATTTACAAGCTTTTTCCCTTTAAAATCCAGTCTTGCCACAACATAGGCAGACATGGAGATCATCACGATACTGATCACAACTGATACAAAAGAAATCAGTAAACTGTTTCCGAAATACCGCATCACATGCAGATCACGGAAGGTAGAAATATATCCTTCCAGATAGATAGATTCCGGAAGCATAAATCCCGGACGTGCCATCGGATCTTTTTTGAAGCTGGAAAGTAAAAGCCATACAAGCGGAACAAGCGCTACAAATGCTGCCCAACACAGACAGATAACAGTTACGATTCTTGTCGCTTTTGAGTCTTTTTTCATTCGGTTTTTTGATACTTTCTGTCCGTTTTTTCTCATGAACGTTTTCCTCCTTTTGTCGGTCTTTTCCATGTGAGATTAAAAAGCATATTTATGATGACAATAATTAACATTCCTGCCAGAATCTGTACAACGGCAACGGTATTTGCACGGCCAAACTGTGTACGAGGACTTGTAATGGCAAGTTCCCGGATCACATAGCTGATGCTGTAAGTACCGGCTGCACCCTTTGTGAGAAAATATACTTCATTGTAAAGTAAGAATCCACCAGTTGCCGCTAAAATACATACCATGCGCAGTGTTTCCTTGATCATCGGGATCGTAATATACCAATCCTGCTTTAACCCACTTGCACCGTCCAGTCTGGCGGCTTCTCTTACTTCTTCCGGAACTGCCATAATATTTCCGAGAATCATCAGTGTTGTCGTACCGGTAAAGAAAATATATGCAGCTGTCATTGCCCAGAATGCCGGTCCTTCAAGCAGAAGAATGCTGTCTTTAAAATCCTTGTTGAACAATTTGATAATCGGGTTTACCACCCCATAAAGCGGACTATATAGCTGTAAGAAAATCATACCCATAGCTGCTGTTGAGATCATATTCGGGATAATGTAAATATTCCGGATCAATTTTACCCCTTTCATCTTTCTGGAAAATGCAAGTGCAATCAATGTAGCGATCGGGATTTGGATGGCAACTCCCAAAAGTGCCCACAGAGAAGAATTTTTCAGTGCCTCCCAGAAATATGGATAAGTATGAAAAATGTATTTGTAATTATCCCACATATTTTTTATGCCAAAAAATTCCGGTGCATTGATATTTGTGTAATCCCATTTGCAAAAGGAAGTGACAAAAACTGTCACGATCGGGTACAAATAGAAAATAACAAAAGCAATCAGTGTCGGAGCTAGAAATGCAAAAATGAATCCCTTCCTCCGCCAACCAAGTCTGTTATGTCTGTTCATCTTTTAAACCTCCTTCTAAGAACGATTTCTGTTCTGCCAAAGAAAAAGAGCTGTCGTTTTACGACAACTCTTTTCTACAAAACATTCGTTATCCGATAAGCGCTGTCAGTTCCTTTTGCAGCTGTTCAAACCGGCTGTCGATATCTGTTCCGGATACCGCACATTCCATTAAAGCATTGATCATGGATGTTCTTACATCTGATCCCCATACATAGTTCAGATCCTCTGCAATGTATTCTGCATCATTGACAAGTGTACATGCTTCGGCGAGTTTGATCGTCGCTGCATTTCCACTTTCTTCGGCAAGTTTATTTAAGTCTAACGTTGTGTTACATGGATTTGCCTGTACTTCTGTAAAGATCTTAGACTGCACTTCTTCGCTTGTCATATATTTTATGAATTCCAAAGCAAGTTTTTCTTCTTCCGCACTCAATCCGCTGGAAATTGTAAGTCCAGATCCTGCTGAAGACAAAGCTACATTTTCAGGGAAGATTGTCGGCTGAATCTTTTCTACCATACTTTCATCGATTCCACTGGCATTCCAGACACCATTTGGAAGCACTGCCATCGTCCCTTTTTTGTTAAAGTCATCCATCACATTTCCAAGATCTTCTACGGTGTGATCGGAGCCATTTGCCTGATCCATCTTCGCCACTCTCTTAAATGCCTCTTCAAACGTCTTAGATTCGATTGTCTCCTGTGTCATTTCTGACTCCAAAAGTTCTCTTCCTTCCTCCGTAGATGCAAGCATTGCATTGAACATGATGATGGATCCCTGACCCGCTGCATATCCGTATGTATCACCGCCGAGTGCTCTGACTTTCTCCATTGCAGCCTCATAGCCATCCCAGGTACTTAAGTCTTCTAACGTTACTCCTGCCTGATCTAAAATTTCCTGATTGTACCACATTCCACGGCTTTCCATCTGATCGTGTACAGAATAAATATGTCCGTCTATATCATTCTGCGTATAATTCAGTCCTACCGCATCTTTCAGATTGTTCTCATCGATGTAAGGTTTCATATCCAGCACAAGGTCCTGAGCAATTGCGGCCTGCGGCACTGCAGTTCCACAATCTACAAGATCTGGGAAACTTCCCCCTGCAACCTGTGAGCTTACGATGTCATCCCGATTTTCAACTGCAATTGGTTTGAACTTTACTTTGCCGTCTGCATGGCTTTTTGCAAATTCTTCATAAATATCACGCATCACTTTTGCCGCCGGCCACTCACTTTCCTCATGGTAATATCCGTGATAGAATTCCAGCACAGCTTCTGCATTTTCTTTTTTCTCCTTTGCCGTCCCTTTTGCTTCTTTGGAATCTCCACATCCTGCAAGCACCGTTGTTCCCATCGCTACCGCCAATGCAGTACTGATTACTCTTGCTTTCATTTTCTTCATCCTACTTCCTCCTCCACGCACAGTTTAAAATTCTCCTTGTTTTGTGCATTCATTTAATTTATGTGCTTATTCTAAACATTTTTCTGTGCATTTTGAATAAAGTATTTTTACGAATAGTTTGTTCTATATTTACTTTTTAACTTTTTATATGGATTATATTTACTTTTTTAGTCTGTTTTGACTATTTCGTTCTAGTAATTGAAAAAAAACTTCTCCACTCATCTCCTCCTGAAAAAACACCGGCAAATATTCCTCGAATATATGCATCTGTGCACTGTTCCACAAATTTGCCGGTACTTGGATCTTTATTTCTGCCTGTTTCACTTCCGTAGCCGCCTGGCAGAACCGGGGCATTTTTTCGCTATACTGTTCGATTGTAATCTGAGGATTTGCCGGCATCTGTCCGGTTTTCAGCAAGATTCTCTCTTGCACCTCTTTGCTGAGCATATACTTCAAAAATTTTATGCTTGCATCGATTCGTTTTTCATTCTCTGTATTTCCAAGAAGATATCCAAGCCCCGCGGATTCACAGGCAATCTCTGCACCTTCTCCAAAAGGAAGAAGCGCATAAGATACCGGAAGGGTCTCATCAATCATAAATGCTCCCCAAATTCCATTGATGTACATTGCAAGCTTTCCATCATTGAACAGGTCTGTTTCATCCCGATAGCTATATTCCTTGCTTAAAGGTTTTGTATAATGCCACAACTCTTTCTGCTGCTCTAACACAGTACAGATTTCTGACTGAGACATTGGAACCTTGTTCTGACTGATCGCAACACTCCCTCTCCCTCTATTCTTTGCAAGCATCTGATCTGTGATATAGAGATATCCCTCCACGGTAGGTCCAAGAGGCATCACATCCTTATTTGATGTCTCAGACCACGTTTGAATCTTTTGACATGCGCTATAAAATTCTTCCCATGTCTCTGGAATAGACGTAATTCCAGCTTCACGAAAAATCTCTTCATTGTACCAGTAACCTCCACCAAGCATAAGGACATCGGAGACGGTATAGAGCTTACCATCCCTCGTCTTCCAATACTCCATACTAGATGGAGCAATGCTGTGCAACAATTCTTTATCCTCCTTAATGTATGGCATAAGATCCAGCGCCAGTTCGTTTTCTATCATAAACTGGTACAAGGATTCCTTTCCTGCATCCCCACAGAAAATCACATCTGGAAGATCTCCCACAAGAATTCTGTCCTCTGCCCGTTCTACCATCTCTTTCCCTGTCGGCATTGCGATCAGATTCAGAGAGATATCCGGATATTTTTTCTGAAAATCGGAATAGATTTTCTGCATTTCTTTGTGATCCATCTCCGTGCTTCCCCAGCCATGCATCACTGTGATCTCCACCTGCTTTTCCTTTCTTTCACTACAACCTGACAGGAAAAATACTGCTCCTATCATACAGATAATAAATATCCTCTTACTTTTCCTCATGCTCCTCCCCTCCTACATTTCTGAATTCTTTTGGCGACATATGCGTATATCGTTTAAATACACGAGAAAAATAGCCGGTATCCTCAAATCCAACAGCCTCTGAAATCTGATATATTTTCCAGTCTGTTGTAGTCATGTATTCTTTTGCCTTTTCTACACGCTTTCTCAAAATATCATCAAAGAGATTTATGCCCCTTTTATTTTTATACAGTCGACTTAAGTAGCTTCCATTGGCATGAAGCGCTTCCGCCATCTCCTCCAGTGTGATTTTCTTTTCCAGGTTTTCCTCGATATAGCGAAGCATCTGATCATAGAGACTATCATTCTCTTTCTTTTCCTCCAGCTCTACACTGACTGACAAAGACTCTTTTTGCAACTTTTCTAAATTTTGTATCGCCTTTTCTACTGCTCCCGGGAGTTCCTCTAGGACGGAAATTTTCAATACATACTCACACACCCCATACTTGATCGCCGCTCTCGCATACTCAAACTCAGAATAGGCGCTCAAAATAATCACCTGGGTCTCCGGATACGTTTCATAGATATACTGACAAACCGCCAATCCATCTGCTCCTGGCATTCGGATGTCTGTAATTACGATATCGGGTTTCTCCTCCTTCATTCTGTCTATCAGTTTCTTTCCATCTTCTGCTACATACTTAAGACTGCATCCCATCTTTTCCCATGAAATTAATTTTTGCAGTGCCTCCCGAATATAGGCCTCATCATCTGCTGCCATCACGTTCCACATCATCCGCTCTCCTCTCCGAGGGTATTACAATCTCCACAGTCGTTCCCTCTCCTTTTTTTCCTGTCACCTTCCATGTGTGGTTTTCTCCATATAAAATATAAAGAAGTCGCTTTGTATTTTCCAGTCCGGTATGTGTATGCCCTTCTTTTTCCCGGACCGTTTCCACATCTTCTTCCTCAAACCCTACACCATCATCTTCTACAATAATATGAAGCCGCTTGTTTTGTTCATAAAGTATTACCTGCACCTTTCCACTGCCCTGTTTTGGTTCCAGACCGTGCGATACCGCATTTTCCACAAGCGGCTCGATCAAAAGTCTCGGAATCAGATTTTCTTTGACTTTTTCTTCCGGACAGATAATCTCATAAGTGATCTTGTCCTGAAATCTACTATTTTGAAGATATAGATAAAATTCCACTAACTCCAGTTCCTCTGCCACTGGAATCATAATCTCCTTTTTTCGGAAAATTTTTCCTCTCACCAATTCAGAGAATGCCCGCAGACATTGATACAGTTCTTCGTTTCCTGCCAATTTTGCCTTCAGACTCAGCATGGAAAGGATATTAAACTGAAAATGCGGTGTAATCTGTGCCTGGAGATACTTTACTTGAAGTCTCGTTGCGGTAAGTTCTTTCTCATACACTTCAAGAATCAAATGCTGGATCTTATCCGCCATCTCATTAAATACTACAGATATATCATGGAACTCCTGAATCTGAAAATCATCCATTCGGATATCAAATTGTTCCTCCCCAAATTCATGCATACTTTCTCTTACTTTCTTCAATGGTTTTGACAATCGATACCCAGAAACAAATGCAAGAGCGGCTGCCAGGACAAGTGCCAGAAGAAGGATGAATAAAAACGCAAACAATGTTGGACGAAGAACGACATAGAGATTTTCTTTCCCGACTACCGAAGAAATCTGGATATCAAATTCGCCGTCAGCACTGCTGTATACCAGATTATCGCCCTCTATTTTTCTTCCGTCCGAAAATAAAATTTCATCGTTTCCTTTGATTTCCCATCCCCAGTCCTGGTACCCTTCCACTGCCGAGAAAATCTCTTTTATCGCCTCTCTCTCTATTTGCACCATGCAGATTCCGACGTTGTTCATACTTTCATCATATATTGTAAAACAGAGATACCACTTGCCATTTCGGATATAACTTTGATATCGACAATTTTCTTCATAAAACTCTGTTAAAATGTGCTGACAAATTTCTTTCTCCTCCTTTGCTGCCAAAACAGTCAGAGGATAATAGCGTCTGTCAAGTTCCTTCCCTACTTTATTAAATAAATGTACACTTTCAACGAATGGGGTTTGCTCTGCCAGGTTTCCCGCCGAAAAAAGTTCCATCATATATCCAAGCTGTTTTTCCGCATTTTCCTGATCATAAGATTCATTTTTTAAAAATGCTTCCAATAATGGATTATGACGGATAGAAACTGCGCCATCTGAAATAAACTGGATGTGGCTTTGGATCTGCTCGTTTGTACTGTCCAGGACATATTGCATATCTTCTTTTGCATTTTGTAAAAATAAAAAAGAAAATACACTGATCAGAACAACTCCCAAGAGGAACAGTGTCCCTACAGAAGTCACTACTGTCAGAAGTGTAAATTCCTGGCTGAGTGTTTTTCGTTTTTTCTCTTTTCCCATTTTCTGTCTCTGAATCATATCCTCTGCTTCCTTAAAATAAACTCTAATGGATTTATTCTAGCACAGCTTTTCCATAAAGTCATTTGCTTTTGTAGTTTTTCTTCTCTATTTCATTTAAAATCTTATATTTTTTATACATTTTGCCCAACAAAGAAAAGGCGGAACATTTTTCTATGCAAAAATAAGTTGAAAAATATTCATGACAAACGGGAGAAAATAATGACGTATTTTTTGATGAATGGTATAATATAAGAAATTTAGCAGCAGTGAAAATGATTTTTCATAGAAATGAAAAACAAATGAGGTTATAGCAGTGAATAAAAGTTATGATTATATTTAGTAATCTCGCTATTCGATTAAAAGAATAACGAGATTTTTTATTTCAGTCTATGTTTCTAGATAGGAAATGTCAATTTTTATCCTCTCCGGCAACTGCCTCCAGCGCATATAGTAATGCCTTTGAGATGGTAGAAAGTTCCATTGTAGCCGTTCCGACAGGCTTTCCGACGCCTTGCTCTGTCGCATATGGCACATGAATAAAACCGCCTCGAATAGAAGGATATTTTCTATCAATCAAATAAAGAAGATCATACATCACACTGTTACATACATAAGTCCCCGCTGTGTAAGATATGCTTGCAGGGATCCCATGATCCTTGATGTTTTTTACCATTGCTTTTACCGGAATGGTTGCAAAATATGCCGTATCTCCATCTTCTTGCACTTTTACATCCATCGGTTGATTTCCGGCATTATCCGGAATTGAAGCTTCTGCAAGATTGATCGCAACACGCTCCACTCCGATATCGGCTCGCCTTCCTGCCTGCCCAACGCAGATTACTGCATCCGGCTGATGTTGCAGAATTCCTGTTTCCACAACTTTTCCGGCCTCTCCAAACACAGTTGGAATTTCCATTTTTACAATCTGTATATCTCCTGCCATATCTGGTAAAAGCTTCACTGCTTCATAAGCAGGATTGACACTTTCTCCTCCAAATGGCTCAAATCCTGTAATTAAAATTTTCATCTCTGATCTCTCCTGTACTTTCAATTCTGTTACTTATGATACGGCGCTCCTTCTATAATCCGATATGCACGATAAATCTGTTCCAGCAAAATAACACGCATCAGTTGATGTGGAAAAGTCATTTTGGAGAAACTCAATGCATAATCGGATTTTTCTAAAACTTCTTCGCTAAGTCCAATCGAGCCTCCAATCACAAAAATAATATGGCTTTTCCCTTGAATTCCAAGTTGTTCGATTTTTTCGGAAAATTCTTCGGAAGATAACAATTTCCCATTGATTTCCAAAGTAATCACATAGGCACCTTCTTTTATATGCTTTAAAATACGTTCCCCTTCTTTTCTGCGAATTCCATTTTCTACCAATACGCTTGCCTGATCGGGTGTTTTCTCATCAGCCACTTCGATGATCTCCAATTTGCATGATTTGCTCAGCCGCTTTGTATACTCGGCGATTGCATCTTTCAAATATTTTTCCTTTAATTTTCCAACAGTAATAATTGTAATTTTCATGTTCATCTCCCTGCTCTGTACAAGACAGTGCTTCTATCTTATTTTCTCCTATTATTCTAGCGAAAAAAAGGACTTCCGTTTCAGTCATATACGGCAGTCCTTTTTTGTCACATCAGATCTGACTGAGATATTTCCTATCTCAGATCTTCCCTGAAACAACGATGATACTATCTTTTATTTATTGCTTAAGTATTCGTGAATACCTTTTGCTCCTGCTTTTCCTGCACCCATTGCAAGGATAACAGTTGCTGCACCTGTTACAGCATCTCCTCCGGCATAGACACCCTCTTTTGTTGTCTTACCGTTCTCTTCTTCTGCAACGATACATTTCCATTTATTTACTTCCAGTCCTTCTGTTGTAGAAGAGATCAGTGGGTTTGGAGATGTACCAAGAGACATGATCACAGTATCAAGATCCATTGTAAATTCAGATCCTTCTACTTCTACCGGACGTCTTCTACCGGAAGCATCTGGTTCTCCTAATTCCATCTTCACGCATACCATACCTTTTACCCATCCATTTTCATCTACTAAAATTTCTTTTGGATTTGTAAGAAGATCAAAGATGATTCCTTCTTCTTTTGCATGGTGTACTTCTTCTACTCTGGCAGGAAGTTCTTCTTCACTTCTACGATATACGATATGTACTTCTGCACCAAGGCGAAGAGCTGTTCTTGCAGCATCCATCGCAACGTTACCACCACCGATGACAGCAACTTTTGTTCCTGCAGCGATTGGTGTATCATAAGATTCATCAAACGCTTTCATCAGGTTGCTTCTTGTCAAGTATTCATTTGCAGAGAATACGCCGTTTGCATTTTCTCCCGGAATTCCCATGAATTTTGGAAGTCCTGCTCCAGATCCGATAAATACTGCCTCAAATCCTTCTTCCTCGATCAATTGATCGATAGTTGTAGATTTACCGATAACAACGTTTGTCTCAAATTTTACTCCGAGTTCTTTTACTTTCTCAATCTCTTTTGCAACAACTTTCTGTTTTGGAAGACGGAACTCAGGAATACCATATACTAATACACCGCCCAGTTCATGGAGTGCTTCAAATACAGTTACTTCATATCCTAATTTTGCAAGGTCACCAGCACATGTCAGTCCTGCCGGACCAGATCCGATTACAGCAACTTTGTGTCCGTTTGTCTTCTCTGCGCCAACTGGTTTAATGTCGTGCTCTAATGCGTAGTCAGCAACAAAACGCTCTAATTTACCGATGGAAACCGGTTCTCCTTTGATACCACGGATACATTTTCCTTCACATTGTGATTCCTGAGGGCATACACGTCCACAGATTGCAGGAAGTGCAGAAGATTCTCCAATGATCTTGTAAGCTTCTTCGATATTTCCTTCTTTTACTTCCTTGATAAATCCTGGAATATTAATAGCTACCGGACATCCCTGCACACATTTTGCATTCTTACAGTTGATGCAGCGAGTTGCTTCTTCCATTGCTTCTTCTTTGTTATATCCAAGACAAACTTCTTCAAAGTTTGTTGCGCGTACTTTTGGTTCCTGCTCTCTTACAGGTACTTTCTTTAATACATCTGCCATTAGTTGTCACCTCCGCAATTTCCACATCCGCCATGATGTGTATCGCCTTCCTGCAATTTCAAAATTGCACGGCCTTCTTCTGTTTTATACATTAACTGTCTCTTCATTGCCTGGTCAAAATCTACCAAATGTCCATCAAATTCCGGTCCGTCAACACATGCGAATTTGATCTCATCTCCTACCTGAAGACGGCATGCTCCGCACATACCTGTTCCGTCTACCATAATCGGGTTCATGCTGACGATTGTAGGAATCTCTAATTTTTTTGTCAGAAGACATACAAATTTCATCATGATCATCGGTCCGATTGCAACACATCTGTCATATTTTTTGCCTTCTCCGACTAATTTTTCGATCATGCTTGTTACCATTCCGTGGTGTCCGTAAGAACCATCATCTGTACAGACATAAAGATTTCCAGCAACAGCTTCCATCTCTTTTTCAAGGATCAGCATCTCTTTTGTCTTAGATCCAACAATTACATCTACATCTATTCCACGTTCGTGCATCCATTTTACCTGTGGATATACAGGAGCTGCCCCAACACCACCTGCTACGAACAAAATCTTTTTATTCTTTAATTCTTCAAGATCTTCTTCTACAAATTCAGAAGCACATCCTAAAGGACCTGTAAAGTCTCTGAAGTAATCCCCCTCTTTTAACTCTGCCATCTTATCTGTGGAAGCTCCTACAATCTGGAATACGATTGTCACTGTTCCTGCTTCTCTGTCATAATCACAAATCGTCAATGGAATTCTTTCCCCTTTTTCATCCATTTTTACGATTACAAACTGTCCCGGCTGACAGTGTCTTGCAACTCTTGGTGCTTCAACATCCATAAGAAAAATCTTATCTGCTAATTTTTCTGCCTTTTGTATTTTATACATCTTGCGCCTCCTAAAATTTTATATATTACCTATTTACCGCTAAGCCGTGAATAAGCATACATGATTATTAATATAATATATCATTCTTCGTTAAAGTTCAAGTATATCTTGCGATAATGTTAAAAATTTATCGGCATTTTCTAGTAATATTTCCTAAAGATTCTTTTAAAAAGCTTTTGGAAACAAACAAAATGGCACATCTTACGGAAGACATGTACTCCTGCAAAATGTGCCTTTTTGATTTTCTATCTAAGTAATCATTCAACTGCCTGATTCGGGCAAAACCTGTTTCTCAAAAGGTTGTTCTCTTGACAGACTTTCTAATTAGAAATCAACTTCTGTTCCGTAATAAATACATGTAAATAATCTCTCCATTGTTTCCGGATCGATTGCTCTTGGATTAGACCCTGTACAGGCATCTCCAACTGCATTTTTTGCGATTTCAGAAATCTTTTCTTTGAATTCATCTTCTTTAATTCCAAACTCTTTTAATGTTGCAGGAATTCCAAGGATTACGTTAAATTCATTGATTTTTTCACATAAACTATTGATCAGTGCTCGTTCAGAAGCTCCGGCAAGACCTACTCTTCTTGCAATCTCAGCATAACGCTTTGCAGCGACAGGATCTTTTGCATTATACTTGATGACATATGGAAGGTACATTGCATTTGCAAGACCATGTGTAATATGTCCTGTTGAGAATGCTGCTCCTGTCTTATGTGCCATAGAATGTACAATACCAAGCAACGCATTAGAAAATGCCATACCTGCAAGGCACTGTGCATTGTGCATCTGTGCTCTTGCTTCCATGTTTCCTTTGAAAGAAGCTGGAAGATAATCAAATACCATCTCGATTGCCTGAATTGCAAGTGGGTCTGTATATGCACAATTCAAAGTAGATACATAAGCTTCAATTGCATGAGTCAGAGCATCCATACCTGTATAGGCAACCTGATGTGCCGGAAGTGCTTCTACCAACTCAGAGTCAACAATTGCAACATCTGGTGTAATATTAAAATCTGCCAATGGATATTTAATTCCTTTTGCATAGTCTGTGATCACAGAGAATGCAGTAACTTCTGTTGCTGTTCCTGATGTAGACGGAATTGCCGCAAACTTTGCTTTCTGACGCAGTTCTGGGAAGTTAAACGGAATACATAAATCCTCAAATGTTACATCTGGATATTCATAGAATGCCCACATTGCCTTTGCAGCATCAATTGGAGAACCTCCGCCCATTGCCACGATCCAGTCTGGACCAAATGCGCGCATTGCTTCTGCACCTTTCATAACAGTCTCTACGGATGGATCTGGCTCAACACCCTCAAATAACTGAACTTCCATGCCGGCTTCTTTCAAATAGTTCACTGCTTTGTCAAGAAATCCCTGACGCTTCATGGAACCTCCTCCGACTACGAGAATTGCCTTTTTCCCTTTCAGATTTTTCAGTTCTTCCAGACACCCTTTTCCGTGGTAAATGTCTCTTGGTAATGTAAATCTTGCCATTGTCATGCATCTCCTTTGAATATGTATTGTTAATTTTTAAACAATTACATTATATCACTGTTAACAATTTAACGCAATTCTTTTTTTGTTATTTTACAAACAATTTATTTTCTTCTTACACTTCCTTATTCATAAGAATATGTGAGGGTATAATTCCTTTTTGTCACAGCACTTGCACGCCCCTTTTTGTCGATCAGCACTGCCGAAAACAAAGTATTTCCTTCTGGCATTTCAATTGGTTCTGTGTATTTATATGAATCTTCTGAATCCTTTTCCGGTACCTCACCATTGAAGGTATAATATGCCTCATATCCTTCAGGAACTTCAATTTCAATCATCGTATACTCATAGTACTGTCCTGTCGTTGGTGTTACAACCGGTGCATCTTCCAAAGGTAATTCTACCGTATATGTCTTCTCTTCCGTAAGACTTGGGACTCCTTTTTTATTTACAGCAATCGCTTTCACTGTAGTTGTACCTTCCGGGATAGAAATCGGTTCCTCATATTTTGTGCTGTCTGTTGTAGGTTCGGAGCCATCGATCGTATAGTAGATTTCTTTCGCTTTGGATGTCAAGGTTAATTCCTGTACTTCATCATACTTACTTTCATCTAAACTAAATTTTGGCACCTTTACCTGATAAGATTTTAACGCAGTAAGAACACTTTCATCCTCACACTCATCAAGAAGGAGCGGAATCTGTGTCTCCTGATCTGTGGCAATATAAAAATCAATCATCTCTTCATACAGTTCTACACTGGTAGGATTTGCTTCGATAGCATCCCAGAATACCATCTCTGCCCTGTCAAGATCTTCCTGTGCATTGTACACAGCCGCAAGCCCGGCATACGCTTCTGCACGCGCCGGCTTTTTCTCTACTGCCTTCTCAAATGTACGGATAGCCTGATCATATTTCTGCTCCTTTGCCAATGCATATCCTTTTTTTATCTTGCCACTATAGGAACTT
Organism: Faecalimonas umbilicata; assembly: GCF_004346095.1. Lineage (GTDB taxonomy): Bacteria > Bacillota > Clostridia > Lachnospirales > Lachnospiraceae > Faecalimonas > Faecalimonas umbilicata. The sequence goes on from NZ_SLZV01000004.1 coordinate 39,476, forward strand.
CTATAAATTCCGGCACTCAGAAGTGTCAGTAGTCCAACAGTTGCTGCGGTCATACCAATCAACAAACGTCTCTTCTTCCTTCTGACTTCTCTTCGACGCGCAAGCCGTTTCTTTCTCCGTGCTTCTTCTTCAGCTTCAATCTGGCTTCTTCTCTGCACAAATTCTCGTTTCTGCTGCTCTTCCTGTTTCTGCTGTCTTAATTTCTCCTGTACTGCCTGGCGATAACGCTCCAGTTCATTTTCTGAAGTCTCTCCCCCGCCAATGGCATCCCGCACCTGCTCCGCCAGCATATCATCCAGCGGATTGTAATCTGGAACAATTCTGACTTCTGCGCCACAATACGGACAATATCCTAGGTCATATGTAATTTCTGCTCCGCATTTTGCACATTTCATTTAGTAAAAACCCCCTATTTGCATGCCGCCTCCACACAGTTATACATCAGCATAGCTCGTGTCATCGGTCCCACTCCTCCTGGAACCGGTGTGATTGCGCCAACTTTTTCTATTACGTCATCGTAATCGACATCCCCGCACAACACATTGTCTTCATTTCGGTGAATGCCGACGTCGATCACGACTGCATTTTCTTTTATATATTCTTTCGTTATAAATTTTGGTTTCCCGACTGCCGCCACAAGAATGTCTGCTCGCTTTGTAATCTCCTTTAAATCTTTCGTTTGGGAATGTGCGATTGTCACAGTTCCATTCTCCCTTAGTAGAAGAAGCGCTGTCGGTTTCCCTACATTGTTACTTCTTCCAACAACTACACACTCTCTTCCACGGATCGAAATCCCTGAACGTTTCAAAAGTTGAATGACTCCAGCTGGCGTACAGCAGTCAAAGCCATCCCCTCCGATACAAAGCTTCCCGATATTGACCGGATGAAATCCATCCACATCCTTCGCCGGATCAATTGCCTTCACAACTTTTGATTCATCCATATGAGATGGAAGCGGAAGTTGTACAAGAATTCCATGCACATCTTCGGTGTGATTTAATTGATCGAGCAGTGCGAGAAGTTCTTTCTCTTTCGTTTCTTCTGGCAGCTCGTAAGAGCGCGATTCGATCCCGATATAAGCACAATCTTTCTTTTTCCCATTCACATATACCGTAGATGCGGGGTCATTTCCCACCTGTATCACAGCAAGGCAGACAGATTTTCCCTCCTGTTTCAGCCTTGCCACACGCTCTTTTAACTCTTCTTTGATCTGCATTGCAATCTGTTTTCCGTCAATAATCTGTGGCATATTTCATCTCTCCTTAGAATAAACCTGTAATATTTCCACTTGCATCTACATCAATATGATTTGCTGCCGGAACTTTCGGAAGTCCAGGCATTGTCATAACAGCTCCCGTAAGAGCGACAACAAATCCTGCTCCGGCATTTACATACACTTCACGGATATGCATATCAAAATTCTGTGGACGGCCAAGTAATGTAGCATCATCAGAAAGGGAATACTGATTCTTTGCCATACATACTGGAAGATTTCCAAATCCCATCTGCTCAATCTTTGCAAGCTGCTTTTCTGCTGCCGGAGCATACTCAACTCCTTTTGCGCCATAGATTTCTTTTGAAATCGTCTCGATCTTCTCTTTGAGTGTCAACTCATCGGAATATAACGGTGCGAAATGGCTTTCCTTTGTCTCCAAAGTCTGAAGTACCTTTTCTGCCAGTTCAATTCCGCCCTCTCCGCCGTGTTCCCACACTTTAGACAATGCAAACTCGCATCCTCGCTCCTCACAGAATTTTTGGATAAATGCATTCTCAGCATCTGTATCTGTCACAAACGAATTCAGTGTAACAATGACCGGAACATTATATTTCTGAATATTTTCAATATGTTTTTCCAAATTCACGATTCCTTTTTCCAATGCTTCCAAATTCTCTTCTGCCAAAGCATTTTTCGGAACCCCTCCATTGTATTTTAATGCGCGCACAGTCGCAACGATCACAACTGCATCTGGTGCCAGTTCACTGCTTCGACATTTGATATCAAAGAATTTTTCCGCACCGAGATCTGCTCCAAATCCAGCCTCTGTAATGGCAATGTCTCCAAGTTTTAACGCCATCTTTGTAGCTCGGACACTGTTACATCCATGTGCAATGTTGGCAAATGGTCCACCATGTACGATGGCTGGTGTATGTTCCAGTGTCTGGATCAGATTTGGTTTCATCGCATCTTTTAAAAGGGCTGTCATTGCACCTGTTGCCTGAAGCATATCGGCAGTAACCGGATTGCCAGAGAAGTCATAGGCAACGATAATCTTGCCAAGACGTTCCTTTAAATCTTGAAGATTATTCGCCAGACAGAGTACCGCCATAATCTCTGAGGCAACTGTGATGACAAAATGATCTTCTCTTACCATTCCGTCCATTTTGCTTCCAAGTCCAACTACGATATTTCTAAGAGATCGGTCATTCATATCCAGGCATCTCTTCCAGACAACCTGCCTTGGATCGATCTGCAGAGCATTTCCTTGCTGAATATGATTATCTAACATTGCTGCAAGCAGATTGTTGGCAGAAGTGATCGCATGAAAATCTCCTGTAAAATGCAGATTTAAATCTTCCATCGGAACAACCTGTGCATAACCTCCTCCTGCTGCTCCACCCTTAATTCCAAAACATGGGCCAAGGGAAGGCTCACGGAGTGCGATCACTGCCTTTTTATTTAATTTTGCCATTGCCTGTCCAAGTCCAACACTTGTCGTTGTCTTTCCCTCTCCTGCCGGTGTCGGATTAATAGCTGTCACAAGGACAAGTTTTCCATCTGGTCTGTCTTTGATCTGATCCCAAAGTTCATCAGAAAGTTTTGCTTTGTACTTTCCATAAAGTTCCAGATCATCCTCCTGAATCCCAATTGTCTCTGCCACCTCTTTGATCGGCTTCATCTGTGCTTCCTGAGCGATTTGAATATCTGTCTTCATCTTCTCTTCGTCCTTTCTTTTTATGCATCTGCTGCACTTACTTTATACATACTCCTCTATGTACTGCTCAAACTCTTCCATAGACATCAGTACCTTTCGCGGTTTGGTTCCTTCCTCCTCGCCAACGACACCAGCTTCGAAAAGCTGATCCATAATGCGTGCTGCACGGTTAAATCCAATTTTGAATACCCGCTGGAGCATTCCGATAGAAGCTTTGTCTTTTTCTATAATAAAACGTCCTGCATCTACAAAGTAGACATCGCGTTCATCGGCTCCTCCACCTGCTCCTGCAGCTGATGCCATTCCCGTCTGTGCACTGTTTACATGATTTTCTACTTCTTCATTATATACGGCATTTCCATTCTTTGTCACGAGATATTCTACAACATTTTGAACTTCTTTATCAGAGACAAATGCTCCCTGCACACGGGCAGGCTTCTGGTATCCCGATGGATAAAAAAGCATATCACCTTTTCCAAGAAGTTTTTCCGCTCCGTTCATATCAATGATTGTTCTGGAGTCCACTCCCGAAGACACCGAAAAAGCAATACGCGACGGCATATTTGCCTTGATCAATCCGGTAATAACATTCACGGACGGTCTCTGTGTCGCAAGAACAAGATGAATTCCCGCTGCGCGGGCAAGCTGTGCCAGGCGGCAGATCGCCTCCTCGATTTCCCCTGGTGCCACCATCATAAGGTCTGCAAGCTCATCAACAATAATGACAATCTGAGGCATTTTTTCTGGCTTTTCACCATTTTCTATCTGTTTTTCAACCTCAGATACCTTTTCGTTATATCCCCGTAAATCACGCACATTGTATTCCGCAAATAACCGATACCGCTTATCCATTTCCACAACAGCCCAGTTTAAAGCTCCCGATGCTTTCTTCGGATCTGTAACTACCGGAATCATCAAATGTGGAATCCCATTGTAGACACTTAACTCTACAACTTTTGGATCGATCATGATTAATTTCACCTCATCCGGATCTGCTTTATATAAAATACTCATGATCAGTGTATTGATACAGACAGATTTTCCAGATCCTGTCGCACCTGCGATCAGAAGATGAGGCATCTTCATAATATCTGCCACAACAACCTTCCCTGCGATATCTCTTCCTGCTGCGAAAGCAATCTTGGAAGTACTCTTTTGAAATTCTTCCGTTTCCAGAAGATCCCGCAGCATCACCGGGGAAGTCTCTTTGTTCGGAACCTCGATTCCAACTGCAGCTTTTCCCGGGATCGGCGCTTCAATACGAATGTCAGCGGCCGCCAGATTCAATTTGATATCATCGGCAAGACCGACAATCTTACTGACTTTTACTCCCTGCTCCGGCTGAAGTTCATAGCGTGTCACAGATGGTCCACAACTTACATTTGTCACAGTAACACGTACTCCAAAATTATAAAGCGTCTGCTGCAACTTGTTCGCTGTCTCACGCAAATGTGCATCGGAATCCCCACCACCTGCTTTTCCACGCTTCAATAGCGAAAGTGGTGGGCGCTGATAGTTTAATTTTGGTTGATGTTCCGTTTCTTTCCTCTCTCGTTCAACTTCTTCTGTCGCCTTTTGTGTCTCTTCCTCACTGGATTTCTTTTTCTTTGCTCTCGTATTTTTTTTCTCTGTTGCAGGATCCGGTGCAAATGGATCTCCTGCCGGAGCTACTTCTTCTAAAACTTCCTGTTTCAAAGTAGGCTCTGCACGATTGATCACAAAATCCAGCGGCTGCTCCTCAAATGGAATTTCTTCCGGTTTTAATTCTTTCAAATCTTCCTTAGGCTGTGTGAGTGTAGTATCAAATGTCACACCTGATATATGCTGGTCTGCTTTAGCCGCTTTTTTGGCCTCTCGTTTCGCAGCTTTCTGCGCTTCTTTTATCGCTTTTGTTTCTTCTTTTTCAGCACGCGCTTCCCTTTTCGCAGATGCCTGTGTCCGTCTTTTTCTGACATCTTCCTTCGCAGATGTGTAAACTTTTGCACTGCCCTTTTTCAGCCCTCTTAAAAAGGACTTTTCCGTGATCAGCACAAGAAAGATGATCATTAAAATAATCACTATCACATAAGTTCCCGCGACTCCAACTGCCGGGCACAACAATTTTGTAAAAATCCCTCCGAGCAGTCCGCCGCCCTTTTTCTCCTTCGCTGCATATCTATAAAAGGAAATAATAGTCTGCTCTTTTTCAAATGGAACAGTAAGCAACTGTAAAAACGTGCAGAGCATGAAGGAAAAACCAACTCCTGCCCCCAGTTTTATGTATGCAAAAGAATTACCTCTGTTTGAAAATACGAAAGCAGTCCCTAAAAAAAGTAAAACCGGCATGATATAAGCCGGCAGTCCAAAGATTCCGAACAAAAATGCAGAAACTGCATTTCCAAGAAATCCTCCCAGACCGAAATTACTCAAAATAAGAAGAATTGCCACTGCTAATGTCAAAAGAATGATAATCTCATCACGGAAAGAATAACTGTTTTGTGCCTTTTTCCCTTTTGTGCCTGCCTTTTTTGTTGTTTTGCCTTTCTTTGCAGCCATACAATATTCCCTCCTTGTTTCTTATTCGCAAGTTGTGGCACAGGCTATTTCCCATACCACAACAAAACATACTATGTTTATTATAACACTATTTTTTGTTCGCTTCAATCATTGCCTGCAATTTTTTTAATGCATCACTGATACCTCCAACCGCATCGATCAGTCCTTCCCGAACGGCATCTTCTCCTTCCAGCAATGTTCCCACATCTTTTACTAGCTGTGTCGAGTCTAGCATCAACTCTTCGACACGTTCTTGAGAAATACGGGAATGTTCTGCGAGAAACCGTGTAATACGATCTTGTGTCCGCTCCATATTCTTATAGCTTTGTAAGACACCAATAAACATTCCGGTCGAACGCACTGGATGCACGATCATAGTTCCACTCGGTACAATAAAAGAGTAGTCTGCCGACACCGCGAGAGGTCCACCGATAGAATGACTGCCTCCCAGTACAAGCGAAACTGTCGGCTTACTAAGAGATGCTATCATCTCCGCAATTGCAAGTCCTGCTTCCACATCCCCGCCCATTGTATTGAGAAGGATCAGCACTCCATCAATTTCTTCATTATCTTCTATTTCCGCAAGCTTTGGAAGTAGATGTTCATATTTTGTTGCTTTTGTATTTCCCGATACTGCTTCATGACCTTCGATTTCTCCAATAATTGTAAGAAGCTGGATACGATGCTTTTCTCTGTCTTTGTCAAGTTCAAGCGCTCCCATTTCTTTAATTTGTTCCGTCTCTTTTTCTTGATGATTATCTCTTTCTTCCTGTCCCATTTCACACACTCCTGATATTTTCTTTTTAGTATGTGCAGAAAATAATATTTCATACTTTCCTGGAACATAAAGAACTCTTTGATCATATAAAAATACGTCTCACAAAACAATGTATCCCATCCATCGGACAACAGTATTCTGCAAGACGTATTTTATTTATTTCTTCATCTGTACCATTTCATCAAAACAGGTCGGAGTTTCTTAGCTTACCATTAGACATAGGCAAGTGCTTGCTCCAAATCTGCAATAATATCTTCTACATGTTCGATTCCGACACTAAGGCGGATAAGATCTGGCTGTACCCCTGCTTCGAGCAGTTCCTGTTCATTCATCTGACGATGTGTATGACTTGCCGGATGGAGCACCGATGTTCTCGCATCTGCAACATGGGTAACAATCGCAGCCATCTGAAGATGATCCATCATCGCAACTGCTCCGTCTCTTCCCGCTTTCAGTCCAAAAGAAATCACTCCACATGTACCATTCGGCATATACTTTTTCGCAAGTTCATGATACTTATTTCCTTCCAGCCCCGCATAGTTCACCCATGCCACTTTCTCATGGTTCTCAAGATACTCAGCAACTTTCTGCGCATTTTCACAATGTCTCTCAACCCTCAGACACAATGTCTCCAGTCCGATATTCAATAAAAATGCATTCTGTGGAGACTGAATCGATCCAAGATCCCTCATCAATTGTGCTGTCGCCTTCTGGATATAGGCCAGTTTTCCAAAGCGCTCTGTATAAATCACTCCATGATAAGTTTCATCCGGAGTTGTCAATCCCGGGAACTTTTCTTTTGCAGCATCCCAGTCAAAATTTCCACTGTCTACAATACAGCCTCCGACACAAGTCGCATGTCCATCCATATATTTTGTAGTAGAATGTGTTACAATATCTGCTCCCCACTCAAATGGACGGCAGTTCACTGGAGTCGCAAAAGTATTATCAACAATCAATGGAACCTGATGTGCATGAGCTGCCTTCGCAAACTTCTCAATATCCAGAACAACAAGGGATGGATTAGATATAGTCTCTCCAAATACTGCTTTTGTGTTCTCCCGAAATGCAGCATGTAACTCCTCTTCTCCTGCATCCGGATCTACAAAGGTTGCTTCAATTCCCATTTTTTTCAATGTATGGGCATACAGATTATAGGTTCCCCCATAAAGTGCTGACGCACATACAATGTGATCTCCAGCTTCTGCAATATTCATGATCGCATAGAAATTTGCTGCTTGTCCAGAGGAAGTAAGCATTGCTGCAACCCCTCCTTCCAGATCGCAGATTTTCGCTGCCACGGCATCGTTAGTAGGATTCTGAAGTCTTGTATAAAAATATCCTGCCTCCTCCAGGTCAAAAAGTCTGCCCATCTGCTCACTGGACTCATACTTAAATGTTGTACTCTGGTAGATCGGGAGCACTCTGGCTTCTCCATTTTTCGGCTTCCAGCCTGATTGAATACATTTTGTCTCTGGTCTGTAATTATTGCTCATTTGCGTTGCCTCCTGCGTATTCATTCTGATTTTTTCTCACTAGAATCTAGTATACCATTCAGAAAATATTTGCACAAGAGCTATCTTTTTCATGTTTTTTAATTTGTAATTGAAAATAATTTATCTAACTATGAAAATTTTATGCAAAAATGACACAGCCACTCTTTCACCTGGTTGGTGATCGATCTGACTGTGCCATTTATTCTTTTAAGAGCAACAGCTCCTTTTTGCTGCAAAATAACTACATGCTATACTCTAAACTGAATTTCTTATTCATCCCAGTTGTGGTACACTTCCTGGACATCATCATCTTCCTCAAGTAGATCCAATGTCTTCTGAATATTTTTCAGATCCTGTTCATCTGTCAACTCTACCCATGTCTGTGGGATCATGGTCACCTCTGCATTTGCCATCAGAATTCCTGCTTCTTCCAATTTCAGACGAACTTCACTGAAATCTTCCGGCACTGTCAACACTTCGTAGCTGTCTTCCTCTTCCACAAAATCTTCTGCTCCTGCATCTAAAGCAAGCATCATCAGTTCGTCAGAATCCATATCGCAATCTTCTTTTGCAATAATGATCTGTCCTTTCTCATCAAACATGAAAGAAACGCATCCCGGAGTCCCAACATTTCCACTACCTTTTGTGAAGGCATTGCGGACATTGGATGCAGTACGGTTCTTATTATCTGTCAGCGCTTTCACAATGATCGCTGTTCCATTTGGTCCATATCCCTCATATGTAATGTGTTCGTAATTGTCAGCAGAACCTTCGCCCGCCGCTTTCTTAATACTGCGGTCGATGTTGTCATTTGGCATATTGTTTGCTTTTGCTTTTGCAATTACATCTCGCAGACGACTGTTATTTGCCGGATCCGGTCCGCCTCCTTCTTTTACTGCTACTGCAAGTTCTCTTCCGATCTTTGTAAAGATTTTTCCTTTTGCAGCATCATTTTTTTCCTTTTTATGCTTAATATTCGCAAATTTTGAATGTCCTGACATTACTCTAACCTCTTTCTATTTTGTATTTCACTGCTATATTCTATCACTAATCTTCTATCTTTTCAACTTCAACCAACTCGATCATATTATTGTCTACGCGAAGAATTCTAAAACAGTAAACATCATATTGTACCTCGCACGTCTCATGTTCAGCTGGAATCCGTTCAAGTTTCGAAATCAAAAAGCCATTCAACGTCTCATTTTCTTCATCTTCAATCTCGATTCCTAAAATCTCCTCCAGATCATCCAATGCTACTTTCCCCTTAACAAGATAGGTCCCATTTTCCTGCCGGAAGTACAATGTTTCTTCTTCATCATATTCATCAAAAATGTTCCCGACGATTTCCTCAATGATATCTTCCATCGCTACGATCCCCGCTGTCTGTCCATACTCATCCAGCACAATAAATAAATGATTCTTTTCTGTGTTCATCTGTTTGAACAAACGGGATAGTCCTTTTGTTTCCGGGATAAAGCTGACCTCACGAAGACAATCTTTTAATTCTTTTACTTTGACCGGGCGAAGCTCTTTGTTTAAATAATATTTCATCGCGTCTCTAAGATGGATCGTACCGATAATATCATCGATATTCTCCTCATAAACCGGAAATCTCGTAAACCGCTCATCCAGCATGAACTGCAAAGCATGTTCCAGCGTCTCACTGCCATCCACCGCTACAATATCCTTTCGATGCGTCATGATATCACGAGCATTTTTCCCACTGTACTGCAGCACATTCTTGATCATTCGCACTTCGTTTTCTTCAAGGTATCCCTGACTGCCGCACTCTTCTACCACATGTTCAACCGCTTCCTGCACTTCTTCTTTGCTCTCCGGACTCTCTCCGGATACTATCTGCTTCAAATTTTTCCACAGACGCCTCTCTTCTTCCATCGTCTACTCCTTTACTATGTATGAAGCTCCAGACTGATTTTCAGTGCTTCATTAACTTTTTTCATTAGTTCTTGATCTAGATGACAAACCTGCTCCCTGAGCCTCTGTTTGTCGATTGTACGGATCTGCTCTAACAGTACGACTGAATTCTTTACCAGTCTGCATTTTTTTGCATCAATCTCAATATGCGTTGGCAGTTTCGCCTTATTCATCTTCGATGTGATGGCGGCACAGATGACTGTTGGACTATGTTTGTTCCCAATATCATTCTGTATGATCAATACTGGTCTGATACCTCCCTGTTCCGATCCGACAACTGGACTTAAATCTGCATAAAAAATATCCCCTCGTTTTACAACCACTCTATTCACACTCCGATTCTTCAAGATACAAAAAGTATTTCCTCTTTTCTCGGATGTATTCTTTAGAGCTTTATTTTATTTAAGCAAAATAATCTACCTGTTCTTCAACCTTCCCATCCTGCACATAGACACGCGGGATCCGCTTCCCAAGATCACAGACAAACTCATAATTAAACCTGCCAGATAACTCGCTTAACTTTTCCACCGGGAGATACTCTTCCTGATCTCTTCCGATCAACGTCACTTTATCCCCAAATTTCACCTCTGGGATATCTGATACGTCCACCATGAACTGATCCATGCAGATTCTTCCGATAATTGGAGCTTTTTTACCGCGAATCAACACATATCCGGTATCCGAAAGGCTTCTCGGATACCCATCACCATATCCGATCGGAATGGTCGCAATCCGCATCTGACGCTCTGACACAAAATCACCGCCATAGCTTACCGGCGTCCCTGCCGGGATGTCTTTTACAAATGCAATATGGCTTTTCAAAGACAATGCCGGTTTTAACTGCACCTTTTTCTTATCGACTTCCTCCGAAGGATAGAGCCCATAAATTGCGATCCCGGCACGTACCAGATTATAATCAGCCCTGCGAACATCTATAATTCCTGCACTGTTTGACGCATGAACATACGGGAAAGTAACCCCTTCTTCTTCCAGTCTCTGTGTCATCCACTCAAACTTTTCCAATTGCATCATTGTAAACGTCTTATCTTCTTCGTCCGCTTTAGCGAAATGGGTAAAAACTCCCTCCAGCACTAAATTCGGAAGTTCTGCAATCTCCTTGATTTCTTCAATACTGCTTTCTTCTGCAGAAAATCCAAGCCTCGCCATCCCGGTATCCAGTTTAATATGTACATATGCCTGCTCCCCTTTTTCAACTGCCAGAGCTGAAATCGCCTCTGCCATCTCTTTTGTATAAACATTCATACGGATTTCATATTTCAACATCTCCCAATATTGATCTGGGAAAATACATCCCAACACCAAAATCGGCTTTTGAATCTCTGCCGCACGGAGCACAACCGCCTCATCTAATGTTGCCACGGCATATCCCCACACATAATCATATGATTCCAGCATCGATGCAACCTGCACAGCTCCATGCCCATATCCGTCTGTTTTGATCACAGCAACCATCTCAGTTCCTTCTTTGAGATTTTTTTTCATCTGTTCCATATTCCATGCTACTGCATCTAGATCTATCTTTGCATACACTCTGCTATAAGTTTTCATTTATCTGCCCCTTACTACTTTTTATTCTGTTCTTTTAACACTTTTCACGCAAAATCATCTCTGTGCTTTCCGCGGTCAGCACTTCTGCAATCCCATCAAGAATATCACTTGCAAGAACACTATAACTGCCTTTTTTCTTCTGTGCAGCATCTCCCGCCAAACCATGCAAAAACACCCCGAGTGTTCCCGCTTCATACGGCTCTATTTTCTGTGCAAGTAACCCCGTGATCATGCCGCCAAGGACATCACCGGCTCCCCCTTTTGCCATCGACTGATTGCCGGAAGTATTCACATATACTGGCCGTCCATCTCTTCCTACAAGTGTTCGTGCATCTTTCATCACACAGACAGACGGAATCGATCCGAGAAATTCCTGAAAATACCGAAAACGTTCTTCTTTTAATTCCTTCACGGAATGCCCGCATAGCCCTGCCATTTCTTTCATGTGGGGAGTCAATATACAATCCGGTGTCAATTTCTCAAAAAGTGCCCTGTCTTTTGACAAAATGTTCAATCCATCCGCATCGATCATGCACGGCTTTTTTGCACAGCGAACGGTAGTTGAAAGAAGGTGCTGTGCGGTCTCACTCATCGAAAGTCCTGAACCGATTCCAACAACATCCGCCCATTCCAGCAGTTCCTTTAGCTTTTCTTCCTCATACCTTTCATATGTGGTAATGATCGCCTCCGGGAGCAGTTGCTGCAAGTTCGACTGATTTTCTTTTGCTGTATAAATCTGTACAAGTCCGGCACCTGTCAGATATGCCGCCTTTGCACTAAAGTAAGCAGCACCTGCCATTCCCGGACTTCCCACGATCAAAAGCACTTTCCCGTAGTTACCCTTGTGAGCATCCGGATCACGCGCAGGAAGCAGATTTTTCAAATCCGTCCTATCGTAAGTATAGCACACATCTCCCCTCCCATCATATACAGAAGGTTCAATTCCAATGGAGGCCGTCACAAGCTTTCCGACAAGCTTGCGCGCCATACCAAACAACATCCCAATCTTTTGAAATGCAAATGTGACTGTAAAATCTGCTGCGAATGCAATTCCCAGTACATCTCCTGTATCTGCCGAAAGTCCCGATGGAATGTCTACAGCGACTTTTATGGCATCCATCTGATTTAAGTTTTCAATCACATTATAATATGTCCCGGAAACCTGTCTTGATAATCCAATTCCAAAAATTGCATCTACGATCACCGTATAACAATCTTCTCCTACCCGTTCTTTTACAGGTACTCCATAGTGGACCGCGATCTGTTTCTGAAGCCTTGTCTCCTCTGTCATAGAAGATTCCTTCCCGACAAACCAGACATCCACAGCATATCCTTTTAGATGCAAAAGTCTTGCGACAGCAAAACCATCTCCTCCATTATTTCCGGAACCACAGACAACGAGCACCTTTTTTAAATCTAGTTGCTCAGACTCCATCATCTCCACAACAGAAAGTGCCGCCCGCTCCATCAGAACCATCGACGGCATACCCATCTCTGTGATCGTCTTTTGGTCTCCCTGTTTCATCTGCGCTCCAGTCGGCAGATATCTCATATTATTCCCCCTCTCCCACTGCAAATGCAACAGCATAACAATCAGTATTCGTAATGGAAACATGTATTTTTACAATACCGGCAGATACTGCCGCCTCCTTTGCCCCTCGCAAAAGATTCACATAAGGTTTGCCTCTCTCATCCCTCAATACCTCGATATCTCCAGGACGAAATCCTGAAAATCCGGTTCCAAATACTTTCGCCACAGCCTCTTTGACTGCAAAATTGCCTGCTGCTTTCTCCATCTGCCCGCGAATCATCTCCTGTTCCCGCACGGAAAAACAACGCGTAAAAAAAGCCTGCTTTCCACACGCTTTCCTTACACGTTCTATTTCTATCATATCGGTTCCAACTCCAATGATCATCGTTTCTTATTCCTTTGCATTAAAGTAATTATAGCGATTTACATTGTAAGATAAACGCATTAAGCTTTCTGAAAGATGTACATTTTCCACAATAACATTCTTTGGAAGATTTAGATCAGTATGTGCAAAGTTCCAAATCGCCCTCACTCCGTTGTCCACAAGAAGTTCTGCCACTTCCACTGCTTTCGTCTTCGGAATCGTAAGTGCTGCAATCTCAATGTCATTGTTTTGTACAAACTCCGGAAGTTCTTCCATCATTCGAATCGGAACATCGCGAATCGTCATTCCTTTTAATGTTGGATTAATATCAAAAATTCCTTTCAGCAGAAATCCGCTTCTTTCAAATGCCGCATAATTTGCAAGCGCCTGTCCGAGATTTCCTGCACCGATGATCACAATATTATGTGTCTTATCGAGCCCTAAGATCTTACCAATCTCTGTGTATAAATATTTCACGTTGTATCCATAGCCCTGCTGGCCAAATCCACCAAAATTATTCAGATCTTGACGAATCTGGGAAGCGGTCACTTTCATTTTCTTGCTCAGGTCATTTGAGGAAATGCGTTCCACTCCATTTTCCAGAAGTTCGCCTAAATACCGATAGTATCTTGGCAAACGTCTGATGACTGCCTGAGAAATCTGTCTTTCTGTCACAAATGTTCACCATCCCCATTGTTTATTACATCTTATTATATAAAATTGTTCTAGCAAAGTCAAACTTTTCATTTCTTTTTAGTTGTATTTTCTTTGATATCCGCTATAATTGAAAAGAGAGTAAAGGAAGATTCTGGGGAAATGGTCACATTTTTTCAGCATGGAAATAACAACTCAACAATTGATTTAGGAGGAAACAACATGGTTTTAGCATGCCATAATCTAAAAAAAGCCTTTTTGGAGCAAGTGATTGTCAAAAATGGCTCTTTTCATATAGAAGAACACGAAAAAGCGGCGTTAGTTGGTTTAAATGGTGCCGGGAAATCAACCATCTTAAAAATGATCATGCGAGAGATTCCCGCTGATGATGGAGAAATCATCCTTGCCAAAGGGAAGACCATCGGATATCTTGCGCAGCATCAAGCGCTATTGTCCGGCAACACGATCTATCAGGAAGTAGAAAGCGCAAAAGCCGACCTGATTCAGATGGAGACACAACTTCGCCGCTTAGAAGAAGAAATGCAGAAAAAAAGCGGGGAAGAACTTGAGCAGCTTTTGCATACCTATCACAAATTAAGTGCAGCCTTTGAGCGGGCAGATGGATATGCCTACAAAAGCGAGATTGTCGGTGTATTAAAAGGTCTTGGATTTGCAGAGACAGAGTTTGACAAATGTGTGGACAACCTCTCCGGAGGTCAAAAAACCCGAGTAGCTCTAGGAAAACTGCTTCTTACCAAACCTGATATTTTACTTCTTGATGAGCCTACGAACCACTTAGATCTGAATTCTATCGCATGGCTTGAGACTTACCTCTCAAATTATCCAGGTGCCGTACTTTTAGTCTCCCACGACCGCTATTTCATCAACCGCGTTGTAACAAAAGTCATTGAAATTGAATTTGGCGAAATTATGATGTTCAACGGCAATTATTCTGAATTTGCCGAGAAAAAGAAACTGATCCGGGAAGCGAAGTTAAAAGAATATCTGAATCAACAACAGGAAATCCGCCATCAAGAAGAAGTAATTCGAAAACTTCGTTCTTTCAATCGTGAAAAATCGATCCGCCGTGCAGAAAGCCGTGAAAAAATGCTCGATAAAATGGATCGGATTGAAAAGCCATTGGAACATCATGCCGAATTGAAGCTTCATTTAGAACCGACCGTCATCAGCGGAAATGATGTGCTTCGTGTAGAAGGGTTAGGAAAATCTTTTGGCACACACACGCTCTTTCAAAATATCAACTTTGAAATCAAGCGTGGAGAACATGTTGCAGTCATCGGGGATAATGGAACCGGCAAGACAACCTTACTAAAAATTTTAAACGAAGTGATTCCTGCAGATCACGGAACCTTTACACTTGGCTCCAATGTCCATATCGGTTATTATGATCAGGAACATCACGTTCTGCACATGGAAAAGACTATTTTCGAAGAGATTTCTGACGACTATCCGTCACTGACAAATACAGAGATCCGTAACACTCTTGCCGCATTTCTCTTTACCGGAGAGGATGTCTTTAAACGGATCGGCGATCTCAGTGGTGGGGAAAGAGGACGGGTGTCTCTCGCGAAGCTCATGTTGTCGGAAGCTAATTTTTTGATTCTTGACGAGCCGACAAACCACTTGGATATTGCCTCAAAAGAAATCTTAGAACAAGCGCTTAACAACTACACTGGAACGGTTCTGTATGTTTCGCATGACCGCTATTTCATCAACCAAACTGCCACAAGGATTCTGGATCTCGTTAACCAAAGTTTTGTGAACTACATCGGAAACTATGATTATTATCTAGAAAAAAAGGAAGAGCTTACTGCCGCCTACACCGAATCTGCCGCGCAAACAGATGCTTCCTCTGAAGAAACAGCATCTGAATCGAAATTAGACTGGCAGGCGCAAAAGGAACTTCAGGCAAAAGAACGGAAACGGCAGAATGATCTTAAAAAATTAGAAGAGAAAATTCAAAAACTGGAAGAGGCTTCCGCTAAACTCGATGAAGAGCTTGCAAAACCGGAGTATGCAATGAACTCAAAAAAGCTAATGGACATCACAAATGAAAAAGCCGAAATTGATACAAAACTATGGGATCTTTATGAACAATGGGAATCCCTCGCGGAATAAATAGTCATCTGGGGTGCCAGCCATCATGCTTACACTCCGCTCTTTCGGAAACTATTCATAAACAGACAAACGGAACGATTGCAACATACCTTTTTCTTGCAATCGTTCCATTTTTTATAAAACCATATCCACTTCTATTTCTCACTGTATTGAGAAAGTTTCTCCGCGATTTCTTTAATAAACGCTTCACTGTTCAGCACGACTGGATTCGGAATCGATGTGATCATCGCAAGATCCTTCGTCATCTTTCCCGACTCGATCGTATCGAGCGTCGCCTGCTCCAGCTTTTCTGCAAATGCTGTCAGTTCTTTATTGCCATCCAGTTCTCCTCTCTTTTTCAACGCACCTGTCCATGCAAAGATAGTAGCTACCGAGTTTGTAGAAGTTTCTTCTCCTTTTAGGTGTTTATAGTAGTGGCGCTGTACTGTCCCGTGTGCTGCCTCATACTCATAGTAACCATCCGGAGATACCAGCACGGAAGTCATCATGGCAAGAGATCCAAATGCGGAAGATACCATGTCACTCATCACATCACCATCATAATTTTTGCATGCCCAGATAAATCCTCCTTCTGATTTCATCACACGTGCCACAGCATCATCAATCAATGTGTAGAAATATGTAATACCTGCTTCTTGAAATTTTTCCTGATATTCTGTATCATAAATTTCCTGAAAAATATCTTTGAACGTATGATCATATTTCTTTGAAATGGTATCTTTTGTAGCAAACCAGAGATCCTGCTTTGTATCCAGCGCATAGTTCATGCAACTTCTTGCAAAGCTTGTGATTGACTCGTCAGTGTTATGCATTCCCTGTATAATACCTGGTCCCGAAAAATCGTGGATCAGCTCTCGCATTTCAGTGCCATCTTCGCCAGTATAGACAAGTTCTGCCTTTCCAGCCCCCGGAATCTTCAGCTCCACACCTTTGTACACATCTCCATAGGCATGTCTCGCCAGTGTGATCGGTTTCTTCCAGTTCCGAACACACGGCTCAATTCCTTTTACAACGATCGGCTGACGAAATACCGTTCCATCTAACATAGCTCGGATTGTCCCATTTGGACTTTTCCACATCTCTTTCAGATTGTACTCTTCCATTCTGGCAGCATTCGGTGTAATCGTCGCACACTTTACGGCAACCCCATATTTTTTTGTTGCATTTGCAGACTCTACTGTAACCCTGTCCTCCGTTTCATTACGGTATTCCAACCCCAGGTCATAATATTCTGTCTTCAAATCCACATAAGGCAAAATCAAATGCTCTTTGATCATCTGCCACAAAATCCTCGTCATCTCATCGCCATCCATCTCCACAAGCGGTGTCGTCATCTGAATTTTCTCCATAGTAAGTTCCTCCTTCCACAGCTCCATCCAAAACACTCGAGAAATATTCTGAATATCTTTTTGTATTTCAAATTATTCTAAATATTTTACATTTTAATACAGATTATGTCAATAATTATTTGCTCTTTTTCGTTTTGTTAGAAGATTTTTATTGCATAGTATCTTAAAAATGCTTTTATAGACAAAAACAAGGATGTTCATAGGAACACCCCTGCTTTGTCTATGTTTTCAATATAATTTCACAGAAACAATCGTTAGTCTTCTTTTTTGATTTTCTGAAGTTCTGCATTGATATATGCCATTACAGCCATCATCTTTTCGTCTCCACTGTTTGCACCCATATCCATTGCCGGACGGTCTCCCATAACTTCAAGCATCGATTTCTTAATATTAATTCCCATCGTACTGCTGAGACCATTTAACAGAACCTGGCATGCCTCTGTATTCTTTAAAATATCTTTCACAAGATCTTTCAAAGAAAAATATCCTTCTTTAAATTCCATTGGACGTGCTACAGATAAATCTACATTGTCAAACCAGTTTGTTACACCTGCTACTTTATCATCTTCGCTTTCTTCAAAAATATAAGATGGATTTGCCTCTGCAACCTTTTCCAGAGTGATTGTATCCGTACAATTTCCAGCTTTTGCCACAATTGTTGTAAATCCTTCCTGCAACGGTACATTTTCAAATGTAAACACTTTATTTCCTGCCTGTTTCTCAATTACCCTTCCGCCGATAGAAAGTGTAACTTCCGGACAATTCGTGTAAACTTTGATTGTCACAGTGTCTGTTGTACGCTGCGCATAGCGCTTGCTGCAAATATGAACGAATTCTTCCTCTGTCCAATATGCCTTATACAGGTAAAATGCATCTTTGCGAATCAGACGATCAATTGTCATAAGGCCTTTGTTGTTACGTCCTTTGACACCACCTTCATTTCTTGCATCACATCCAAAATCAAACATATTCCATACATGTGTTGCCCAAAGCCACGGACGTTCCTCAATGATTTTCGCCATATGCTCATGGTACACTGCTTGAAATTCTTCGCTGTAATCTCCGCCTTTTGGATTATCATTATGATATGTTGTAATTCCTTCGCATCCATATTCAGAAATTCCGATCGGTCTTTCTGGGTGCATCTCATGGAACGCATCCAGCCATGCCTCATTATCTTCCAGTTTTCCGCCATACCATCCGAAATAATGGTTGTAACTTACCACATCGGTAATGTCATTTTGCTCATTTTCCATCGGAAGATGGGACACTTGGGCCATTGTTGTCATCCTTGTATCATCCAATTCATGGACAAGCGCATGTAGATCTTTCAGATTTTCTACCAGTCCCGGCACTTCTCCTCCAATTGTAATCTCATTTGAGATTCCCCAGAAACAGATGGATGGGTGATTAAAATTCTGGAAAATCAATTCTCTCATCTGGCTTCTGCAATTTTCGTGAGCATCCGGATCTGCGTTCATCGCTGAAATAAACGGAATCTCTGCCCAAATAATAAATCCTGCTTCGTCACAAAGATCATAAAAATCCTGGCTGTGCTGATAATGTGCAAGGCGGATAGTATTTGCCCCCACTTCTTTGATCAACAGAATATCTTCGTAATGCTCCTCAAATGTCAGTGCATTTCCAAGATCATATCTATCCTGATGTCTGGATACTCCGCGAAGCGGCATACTTTTTCCATTTAAGAAAAATCCTTTTTGCGGATCCACTGTATATTCACGAATACCTATTCTCGTTTCAATTTCATCCAGTACTTCATTGTGTCGTACCAATCTCGCAGAAACGGTATAAAGATATGGATCTTCGACTCCCTGCCACAGATGTGCATCAAGAAGCTCTACAGCTACCTGTGTCTCCTGTGTCGCCGGACGAACTGCAAATACTTTTGTCTCTCCATCTTCATCATAAATCTCAAACTCTACACGGTCACCTTCCAAAGGATTTGTCACATAAGAATGAATATCTACAAGTGCATTCTCTCCTTGGATTTTAGAGGAAACTTTGATTCCTGGTGCTCCATAATAGTCCAGATCAAAGTGAGATTCATTTACAATCACGAGATTCACATCTCTGTACAGACCTCCATAAAATGTAAAGTCTGCCATCTGTGGATAGACATTTGATTTCGGTGCATTGTCCACGCATACGGCAATCAGATTTTCTCCGTTTTCATCTAATTGCTCTGTGATATCCGCACGGAAAATGCTGAATCCACCTTCATGACTGCACACTTTCTTTCCATTTACATAAGCCGCGCATACATTTGCTGCTGCCTGAAATTCCAGGTAAATGCGGCTATGCGGCTTCACTGTATATGGCCCTAATTCCTTTACATACCAGCAAGCTCCACGATAGTAGTCCGAACCTCCATCTTGCCCGTCATACTGGTTCCATGTATGTGGAAGATCGACTACTTCCCAGCTTTCTTCGCACGCGATCGGCAGTTCTTTCTGCTCTTTACTGAAAGACCATCCTTCATTGATATTAATAATTTCTCTCACGCTGCTTCCTCCTTTTTCTTTCAAATGACTTACTCGGAAAGATTCTTCTGAAACTCGTTAATTCTTTCTTCTTGGTATTTTCCTGAATATGTTCCTGAAAGGAATTTTTCCAGTCCCTCTGACAGGAACCGCTCCCAGGAACTTTTTTCCTTTTTCACCAGAATCGGATAGTACAGCACTCCGTTGTCCTCCGCCGCTTTCTGGTCTCCCGGAGCATCCCCAATCATCAGTACATGGGCTTTTTCATACCCTTTCTGTAAAAGCTGACCGATACAGTAAGCTTTTGTTCCTGCATCCTGCGCCAGCATAATGTCCGTATGCTCAATCAGGTTATGCCTTGTCCACTCTTCTCTGACTGCTCCTGCATTTGCAGAAGACACAATCGCTACATCTGCTGCAGCATGAGCAGCTGCAAGTCCTGCTTTCGCACCTTCAAATGGAAGATTTTCCTCTTCCGGAAGATTTTTAATTGCCACATTGACCCGCTCTGACCACTCCAGCGCCATCCGAAGTGACTTGCTCTCTTTTTGAGCAAGCACTTCCTCAATCGCACGGTTTGAAAGTTCTTTTGTTGTTTCTGTCCAACGAAGAAATGTCTCCAGATCATCAATCTGCACATCATCGTAGGTTTCCTCTGCCTCTTTCAATGCGATCGCAAGTCCTTTGAACCGATTGATCCCTCTTGTCATTGTATAAAGATTTACTTCATTCCAACGTGCAAGAAGCTCTTGTTCGTGAGCATGGAGTCCCCAGACTTCGATCATACATGGGCCAAAACAGCGAAAATGCTTGATATCCATTGTATCCATTGCACATCCGTCTGAATCGACACAGATTAAAAAGTCATGTTTTCTTTCAAAAGAATCAAATATCGTTGACATCTATGCCTCCTAAAATCCGAAATACTCCATTGCGTTATTGTAACAAATATTTTCTACCATTTGTCCGAGGAATTCCATGTCTGCCGGATATTCTCCATTCTCAACAAGATTTCCGATGTAGTTGCAGAGGATACGGCGGAAGTATTCGTGTCTTGGGAAAGAAAGGAAACTTCTTGAGTCTGTAAGCATTCCAACAAATGCAGACAGGAGGCCAATCTGGCTCAATACGTCTAACTGTGCTTCCATACCGCGTTTCTGATCAAGGAACCACCATGCAGCACCAAACTGTACTTTTCCTTTGCAGGAACCATCCTGGAAGTTTCCAGCCATACTTGCAAGCATCTCATTATCTTTTGCATTCAGGCAGTAAAGGATTGTCTTTGGAAGTTCTGCGTTGTAATCCATTGCATTTAAAAGTGCACTTAATTCTTTTGCATAGCAGATATCATCGATAGAGTCAAATCCTGCATCTGGTCCTAACTTTTCAAACATTCTTGTAGAGTTGTTACGAACTGCTCCAATGTGAAGCTGCATTGTCCAATTTCTCTTGTGATAATGGCTTCCTAAAAATACAAGAACGTTTCCTTTAAATTTCTTGATCTCTTCTGCTGTCAGTTTCTCCCCTGCCAATGCTTTTTTAAAGATTGCATCTACTTCTTCTTCAGATGCTTTGATGTAGAGATTTTCATCTAATCCATGGTCGCTGACACGGCATCCAACTTCTGCAAAGTAGTTAATTCTCTCTTCCAGTGCTTTCTTTAATGTTTCGATGGAATCGATCTCATATCCTACAACTTCTGAAAGTTTTGCAATATATTCTGCAAAATCAGCCTTGTCGATTCCAAGCGCTTTGTCCGGACGGAATGTCGGAAGTACCTGAATTTCAAATCCATCTTCTTTTAATGCTTTGTGGTATCTCAGATCGTCTGCCGGATCATCTGTGGAGCAAAGTACTGTGATATTCATCATGCGGAGAAGATTTCTAACAGAGAATTCTTTTGTATTGAGCATTTGGTTACACTTTTCATAAATCTCTTTCTCTGTCTTCGGGCTTAACGGCTCTTCAATTCCAAAATAACGCTGTAATTCCAGATGTGTCCAGTGATACAGTGGATTTCCGAATGTATATGGAATTGTTTCAGCCCATTTGCTGAATTTTTCCTGGAAAGAAACTTCCTTTCCTGTCACATACTCTTCCTTGATTCCGTTTGTTCTAAGTGCACGCCACTTGTAGTGATCTCCCCCAAGCCAGATTTCTCCGATGTCGTTAAACACTTTATCTTCATAAATTTCCTGTACATTTAAGTGGTTATGGAAATCACAGATCGGCATTTTTGCCGCATGGTCATGATATAATACTTTTGCTGTCTCTGTCTCTAAGAGGAAATCTTTATCCATAAATTTTTTCATTTTTATTTTCTCCTTATCCTATCTTTTTTGTGCGCTCTGGAAGATTGTATGCTTGCCAAAGCATCTGTCATTTCACTTTTTCTATGATAAAGAACGCCAATGCAGAAAAACAGACTCTGCATGTTCTTCTGCATTGGCAATGTGTCTTTTCTATCTGATTACTATTATACGCCTGAGTAAGCAGAGAACCCTCCGTCTACCGGAATTACTACACCATTTACGAAGCTAGAAGCATCTTCGCACATTAAGTATAATAAAGTACCGATCAACTCTTCTGATTTACCAAAACGATCCATAGGTGTGTTTCTTAAAATCTTCTCTGTACGTGCTGTCGGTGTTCCGTCATCGTTAAATAATAATTTTTCATTCTGTTTTGAAACGAAGAATCCTGGTGCGATTGCGTTGCAACGAATTCCAACTTTTGAGAAGTGTACTGCAAGCCACTGTGTAAAGTTAGAAATAGCAGCCTTTGCTCCGCTGTATGCAGGAATCTTTGTCAGTGGTGTAAATGCATTCATGCTGGAAATGTTGATGATGCTCGCACCTTTTTTGTCCATCATGTCCTGAGCAAATACCTGTGTTGGAAGCAGTGTACCAAGGTAGTTTAAGTTAAATACGAATTCTACTCCAGATACATCAAGATCAAAGAATGTCTTCATCTGATTTAAATCTTCTTTGTGGAAGAATTCATTGTCTGTTGTTGCTCTCGGATTGTTTCCTCCTGCTCCGTTGATCAGGATGTCACATGTTCCGAAATCTGCAAGGATCGCATCTCTTGCTGCTTCGATGCTCTCTCTCTGAAGTACATTACATGCATATCCTTTTGCGATTCCTCCGTCTTTGACGATTGCTTCAGCATTTGCTTTTGCTGCTTCTTCGTTCAGGTCAAGAAGTGCAACTTTCGCTCCTGTCTCAGCAACAGCTGCTGCGAACATAGAACAAAGTACACCGCCGGCTCCTGTTACAACTACTACTTTATCTTTCAGATCAATTTGAAATGGAAGTTTCATATTTTTCCACGCTCCAATCTTTTTATTTTTTCGAACTATTTGTCTAATTTATCAAGGGTTTCCCAGATTCCTGTCATATACATTGCACCTAATGCTCTGTCATACAGTCCATATCCCGGTTTTCCAGTCTCTCCCCAGATCATTCTTCCGTGATCCGGTCTTAAATATCCTTCAAATCCAGCATCGTGATATGCTTTTAATATTTCAACGATATCTAATGATCCACACGGAGAATAGTGTGCACTCTCCTCAAAGGATCCGTCCTCCAAAATCTTAACATTTCTTACATGAGCGAAGTGAATCCGTCCCATTGCCGCATATTTCTTTACCATCTCTGCGTAGTTGTTAAATGTCGCACATCCAAGACTTCCGCTGCAGAGTGTCAGTCCGTGATGTTTATCATCATAGAGACCTAAGAAACGATCAATGTTCTCCTCGCATGTAATGATTCTCGGAATTCCAAAAATAGACCACGGTGGATCATCCGGATGAATTCCCATGTTGACATCAAATTCGATTGCTGTCGGCATAATTTCGTTGATGAAATAAGCCAGGTTCTCCCACAGACCTTCTTCTCCAAGATCTTTGTACGCCTGGATCAGCTCTGCCATCTCTTCTGTTGAGTAGGAAGAATCCCATCCCGGAAGAGCTAATTTTGTCGGATCCATCTGCGCTACATGCTCTTTGTAGTATACAAGTGCGTTAGATCCATCCGGAAGTTCTCTGTCAAGCTGTGATCTTGTCCAGTCGAATACTGGCATGAAGTTGTAGCAAATACACTTCACGCCTGCTTTTGCAAGACGTCTGATGTTCTCTTTATAGTTCTCGATATACTGTTGATAGTTTCCTCTTCTCAACTTGATATCCTCGTGAACCGGAACACTTTCAATCACTTCCATCTCAAGTCCTTTAGCTTCTACCTGAGCTTTCAATTTCAGAATTTCTTCTTCCGGCCATACTTCTCCGACAGGAACACTGTAAACAGCTGTCACGACACCTGTCATTCCCGGAATCTGACGAATATTGTCCAGAGTTACCGGATCGTCTGGTCCATACCAGCGAAATGTCATTTTCATACACATTTCTCCTTTCGTTTCATTTATATATTTTATTATGCGTTATAAGGAACGCAAAATATCTCTTCTCGTACCGACAGGCAGCCATATCGCTGACTGCCGGATGTATCTAGCGCAAATTATTTTGCTGCTCTTTTGTCTAATTCTTCTCTGATTTCTTCCAGTTTCTTCTTAGAAAGAGGATACCAGAAAATCAAGATCAATGCAATGATAAGATATCCGATTGCCGGAACACCTGTTGCCACCGCATAAATAGAGTTTTTTACAGCCTCTGTCTGGTCAATACCTGCACCTGACTGATATCCGATCAGTGCAAGCGCATATCCGCCAAGTCCTCCTGCAAGAGCCTGTCCAAGCTTTCTTGCAAAAGAGTAAACTCCATAAACAGTACCACCATCTTCAGAACCTGTCATTACAGTCTGGTAATCAATGATGTCTGTGATAAATGCCCAGATCATCAAGTTGAAAAGACCGCTTCCAAGGTTTCCTAATAAAATGATTCCGCAGAATACCCATGGATTTTTAATCTTTGCAACAAATAAGAATACATATACTGCAGATGCAAAAAGTAATGCCGCACTAGATGCTTCTTTCTTTCCAAATCTCTTAGTAATTTTACCAGAAAATGGAGCTAAAATCAATGTACATGCAGTACCTAATAAACTTGCAATTGACATTGCCTTTGTATTTTTGAAGTAATCCTGATACAGATATACGTTCATAGACTGTGCAAGAAGCATTGCAAGAAGTAATACGATTGCCGCAACAATGATAGATACAAGTGCACGGTTTCCAACAAGTCCTTTTACAAGGTCTTTTGCGGAAGTCTTCTTCTCAGCTGTTTTTGTCTCTGTCACAACACGCTCTGTAGACCATTTGTAACAGATTGTGTAGCAGATGAATGCACATACAGCGAAAATAAGTGAGAGAATAAACATACGTTCCCCAACTAATACCTGATTTCCCGCCTCATCTTTTACGTATACGATCATCGGCGCTACAAATCCAACGATAACTCCTGCAAGTGACGCACCTACACTTCTAAATGTAGAAAGCTGTGCACGCTCTACCGGATCAGTAGTGATTGCGGAAGCCATAGAACCATATGGGATGTTGATTGCTGTGTAACAGAAGCTTCCCCATAAAATATAAGTCACAAAGATGTAAACAATCTTCAGTGCATACGGAAGGTTTGCTACCCATGGAATAAATACAAGTACTCCTGCAAGGACTACCGGGATACGGATTCTTCTGATCCATGGACGGTATCTTCCTTCTTTTCCAGGTTTCGCACTGTCTACAATTCGTCCCATTCCAATATCTGTGAACGCATCAACAAAACGCGCTACTAAAAACAAAGTTCCTACCACACCTGCATTGATTCCCAACACGCTTGTGTAGAACACCATTAAAAATTGACTAATCAGAATAAAGAAGAAATCGTTACCAAAGTCTCCACACATGTAAGCGATTTTATCTTTGATTCCGAAAGGTTGATTGTTGTTTGTTGAACTTGCCATTGTCATCCTCCTAAAATCTTTTTCTTTCGGCATGTTTTACTTTTTGTTCCTCTCCCAGCAACAAGCAGATCTTGGTATACACCTGTGTCACTGTCGGATGGGCAAAAAGACTTTTAGCATTCGGTCTGTCTTGACCTTGTTATTACTTTAACACATATTTTTTTTGAGCGAGAGTAGAATTCTCATTGATTTTCGTACTATTTTCATGTATTTTATTATTATATAGAATAATTTTAAGGAGATGAGTATGAAACAACCGAATATTTTTGCATTCCTCACAGACCTTTTGTACGCTACACTCAAAGTGCACTCTGCCGTCCTGACACCTCCATTTGAATCTTTGGAGCAGATTGACTTCGGACTGCGCAGAAAGATTTGGAGCGATTTTGACTACCAGACTCTACTCTACGGAGCACCAAATGTAACATTTGATAATTCTATTTATTTCATGGAAGATAATTTTTATTCACATTATATCATTTTTAAGCACCCCGAGATTGCCAACAGTTATTATTATGTAGGTCCATTTCTCACCCGAACTGCGGATGATACCTTTCTTTCGGAAATTCTTCAGAAAAATCAGCTTTCCGAAAATATGCGTGATTCGCTCCGTACTTACTATAACACAATTCCACAGTTGGAAATGCGAACGATGATCGCCACACTCAACACAATAGGCAGTTATCTATACGGTGGCCCGGAATCTTACCTGGTCCATTTCATCACTGAAAACTGGGGAACAAATGACGTAAGCTACGAATCTTCTTCCACGCCGGAGCTCTATCTTTCCATGGATGTCATGGAAGAACGTTATCGGATGGAGAACGAACTTCTAGAAGCGATTTCCAGAGGAGACCGGAGAAATGCACTAAAGTCTTTTCACGCATTTAGCTGCACTCGCTTTGAGAATCGGACAAAAGATCTTCTGCGTGATGCTAAGAATCGGCTTGTAATCTTAAATACGCTGTGCCGAAAAGCAGCTGAAAAGAGTTTTGTCCATCCTATCTATTTAAATGAAATTTCGACATCTTATGCCTTACAAATTGAAGACTCTTCTTCTGTTGAAGATTTAAATGCCTTGATGCTCGATATGATCCGGAGATATTGTCTGCTTGTTCAAAATCAGTCCATGATGAATTATAGCCCAGTCATTCGCAAAGCATTGAATTATATCCATTTTAATTTGCATCATCCACTCTCATTAAAATCAATTGCAGAAGTGCTGAATGTAAATCCAAACTACCTGTCAACCATTTTCAAAAAGGAACTTGAAATTACATTGACGGAATTTATCAACCAGCAAAGAATACACATTGCAGTGAAATTATTAAATACCACCGATCTGCAAATTCAGGATGTGGCATGGAATGTAGGAATGAATGATGTCAATTATTTTACAAAACTGTTCAAAAAGTCGGTTGGTGTAACCCCAAGCTGCTATAAGAAAAATATCAAGCGGACCACACCTTATGATAATCAACCTTCATCTATCACACAGATTTCAATATAACAATGGAGCGGGAATTTTTCAATCCCGCTCCATCTATCTTTTATTCTTCTGTCGCAAACAATGCATTTACAAACTCATCCGGATCAAATTTTTGAAGATCCTCGATATGTTCTCCGACACCAATATATTTCACCGGAATGCCAAGTTCTGACTGGATTGCCACAGCAATTCCCCCTTTAGCTGTTCCGTCTAATTTAGTCAAAACAATTCCTGTAATATCTGCTGCTTCTTTAAATTCTCTTGCCTGTGCGAGCGCATTCTGTCCGGTTGTTCCGTCCAATACAACAAGTGTTTCACGATATGCTTCCGGAAATTCCCGGTCAATGATCCGATTGATCTTTTTTAACTCTTCCATCAGATTTTTCTTGTTGTGCAAACGCCCTGCCGTGTCACATAGCAGTACATCTGCCTTTCTTGCTTTTGCAGCCTGTACTGCATCATAAACGATTGCCGCCGGATCTGCTCCTTCCTGACCTCCGATCATATAGGCATCTGCTCTTCTCGCCCACTCGGTAAGTTGTTCCCCTGCTGCTGCGCGGAAAGTATCTGCCGCTGCTAAAACAACTTTCTTTCCTTCTTCTCGAAGTTTTCCTGCAAGTTTTCCAACTGTTGTCGTCTTTCCAACACCGTTTACTCCAATGACAAGAACAACGGAAGTACGATTTTCAAATTCATATGCCGTATCTCCGATGCTCATCTGCTCTTTGATACTGTCAATCAGAAGCTGCTTGCATTCTGCCGGCTCCTTAATATGGTTCTCTTTTACCTTTGCCTTCAGATCTTCAATGATCTTCATCGTCGCATGGATTCCCAAGTCTCCCATGATCAGTATCTCTTCCAGTTCTTCATAGAAATCTTCATCAATACTTGAAAATCCATTAAAAATGCTGTCAATTCCTGATACAATGTTATCTCTTGTCTTTGCAAGTCCAGATACCAGTCGTTTAAAAAATCCTTTTTTTTCTCCCATATCTATTTCCTCCTACTTCTCTAACTCATCTTCCAAAAGATTTACCGACACTAATGTCGATACCCCTTTCTCCTGCATCGTAATTCCGTATAGACGGTCTGCCGCTGTCATCGTACCACGCCTGTGCGTAATTACGATAAATTGTGTATGTTTGGTCAGTTTATGTAAATACTTTGCAAAACGCGTTACATTCGAATCGTCAAGCGCAGCCTCAATCTCATCAAGAAGACAGAATGGGGATGGCTTTAAATTTTGGATAGCAAACAAAAGTGCAATGGCCGTCAGCGCCTTTTCTCCACCAGAAAGCTGCATCATATTTTGCAGTTTTTTCCCCGGCGGCTGTGCAATAATGCGAATACCCGCTTCTAGAATGTCTTCATCTTCTAACAATTCGAGCGTTCCCTTTCCTCCGCCAAAAAGCTGTTTGAATACACTGTCGAACTCCTTTGCGATCTTTGCAAACTGTTCTTCAAATTGTTTCCGCATCGCAATATCCAGTTCTTCAATAATCTGAACCAAAGTCTTTTCTGCCTCTACAAGATCATCATGCTGTCCTTTTAAGAATTCGTAGCGCTCAAGTACATTTTTGTAGTCCTCAATCGCATTGACATTGACTGTGCCAAGCGCTTTGATCTCTGTTTTTAATCTTTGAATTTCTTTCTTTAGAAGCACAGGATCAAGCAGCTCTTCTTTTCTCATTTCCAGTGCATGAGAATAGGTCAGTTCATATTCTTCCCACATGTAATCCATCAACTTTTCAGTCTGCTCTTCCAAAGCAGTCTTTTTGCTGTCCAAGCGAAAAGTTTCTTTGTCCAGATCAGAAAGATGACGGGATAAATCTTCCCGGCTCTGGAAAATTTCTTTCTGTACAAGCTGCAGTTTCTCTTTCTGCTCCATATAAGACGCCAGTTCCTCTTTTGCTGCATGAAGTTCTTCACTCAGCTGTACGATCGTTTGACGTAGTTTTAAAATCTGCCCTTCCCGCTCCGCAATCTCATTTGCCGCATGTTCTTTTCCGGCTTGAAGTGTTTCCTCCTCGTGCGATCTGCGAAACATTTCTTCTTCCATTCGTTTCACATTTTCCTGCAAAAATAGATTTTTTTGATCCAGTGCAGCACTCTCGAGATGTGCTGCCTCTGCACTTTTCAGATAGATTGCTTCCTTCTCTTTCTTCTGCTCAACTTCTTTCTGCAATTGTTGGATTCTCCGCTGAAATTCTTTCTCAAGTAATTCCGACGTTTCAAGTTCCATCTGGATTGACTCTTTGTTTTCAAAAATTTCTGCCATCTGACGTTCCAGCCGCATTCCCTCCTGATGAATATCGGTAAATGCCTGGCTCGTTTCTCCCTGTCGCTCCTTTGCCTGTGCAAGATTCATCTTTACCGTATTTTGTTTCACATACAGGTTTTGAAGAATTTCTCGATTTTTTTCAAGATCTGCATAACAAGCTGTCCTCTTCTCTTTATCCCGAATCACAGCAGATTGCATCTGCTGCATCTCCTGATACAGCCTTCTTACCGCTTTCTCATACTCTTCAATCTCGCGCCTTCTACTCAAAAGATTGCTTGTATTTTTAAAAGATCCTCCTGTCATGGAACCGCCGGGGTTCATCAGTTCTCCTTCCAGTGTCACAATCCGCAAAGACTGTCTGTATTTTCTTGCCAGTGCAATTCCATCCTCAATGGTATGAACAACAACTGTTCTGCCAAGTAAGTGGTCAATAAGCTTTTGATACTTAGGGTCTGCTGCTACCAGTGTGCTTGCAAGTCCTATAACCCCTTTCTCTTGTAATGCCTCTGGTTGTCGAATCCCGGAGGTTCCATTGATTGCAGTCAATGGTAAAAAGGTCGCACGTCCGTACTTATTCCTTTTCAGAAAATCGATCATGCGTTTTGCAGTCTCCTCACAATCCGTAACAATATTCTGAATGTTACCGCCAAGCGCTGTCTCAATTGCGATCTCATAGGTCTTATCAACTTTGATCAAGTCCGCCACAACCCCAAGAAGCCCTTTTTCTTCCTCTTTTCGTTCCATAATTTTGCGGATACTTCCTCCATAGCCATCGTACCGCTCCGTCAAGTTTCTAAGAGATTCCAGTCTTGACTTCTCTCTATGGAATGTTGTCTGACCGATCTGTAATTGCTTATTTTGATCTTTCAGCTGTTTTTGAAGCTGTTCGATCTCATCTTCCAGACGATTGCTCTCTGCCTGATGTTTTTCGATTTCCGCCTGAACTGCAAGAAAATCTTCCTCATATTTCTTTAATTGTGCTTCCTGTTCTCCGGAGTTGCTTTTCATCTCGATCAGTCGCTGATTCATCTGCGCCCGCTGAACTTTTGTCTGCTCCATCATCGTATCATAATGTTGCAGCTTCGCTTTTGTTACAGCACGATTTTCCAATAACTGCATCGTATCATTTTTCTTTTTTTCTACCGCCACAAGAAGTTCTGCGATCTGCGTCTGGATTTCCTTTAGATTTTCTTCTACCTGACGCTCTTCTATCTTTGCGCCAGAAATCTTTTCTCCCAATTGCTCCTGCTCTTTTGCAAATGCTGCTTTCTGTTCCTGATACTCTTTTAATTCTTTTGCAATTGCCAGAAGACGTTGATCATAATGGCTATCGCTCATCTTCGCAGTCCGGATCTGTTCCTCCAATACCTGGATCTGACTTTCCGCCTGCTGTTTTGCCAATGTTTTTTCATCTCGCTTTGTGCGGCACCCATCCATCTGCAATTCAGCTTCAGCAAGTTTCTGTTCTTGTTTCTCATAGGCATGTTTCAACGCTTCCTGCTTTTCCTTTGCTTCTGTCAGTTCTCTGTTGGCATCATCAAAAGATCGCTGAGCGGTTTCCATCTGTTCTTTCAGCCGAATCGTATCCATTAAAAACATATTAATATCATAAATTTTTAATTCTTCTTTTTTCTTCAGATAGATTCTCGCTGTTTCTGACTGCCTTCTCAGTGGCTCCACTTGTTTCTCAAGTTCTGACAAAATATCATTGACACGAACGAGATTCTGTCTCTCGTCTTCCAGCTTTCTGACAGAAAGATATTTTCGCCTCTTAAATTTGACAATCCCTGCCGCTTCATCAAAAAGCTCTCTCCGCTCTTCCGGCTTTCCACTTAAAATCTTATCAATCTGGCCCTGCCCGATGATCGAATACCCTTCTTTCCCAATCCCGGTGTCATAAAAAAGCTCATTCACATCTTTCAGCCTGCAAGCAGTTCCATTGATCAGATATTCACTTTCCCCAGAACGGTATAACTTTCTTGTGACAGTCACTTCATGATAGTCAACCGGAAGCTGATGATCCGCATTGTCCAATGTGATTGCAACCGAAGCATAACTTAAGGGTCTGCGGTTCTCTGTCCCCGAAAAAATAACATCCTGCATCGATCCTCCACGCAGCTGCTTTGCCCTCTGCTCTCCCAGCACCCAGCGCACTGCATCAGCGACATTACTTTTTCCACTTCCATTTGGTCCTACAATCCCTGTAATTCCATTATGGAACTCAAACAAAATCTTATTCGCAAAAGACTTAAATCCCTGCACTTCGATACTTTTTAAATACATCTTCCACCTACTGTTCTTTCTTTCTCAGCATCAAAATCGTCTGATATGCCGCCTCCTGCTCAGAAGCTTTTTTTGTTCTTCCACTTCCGGTTCCGTAGCATTCCTCTCCAATGTAGGCAGACGTTGTAAAAGATTTGTTATGGTCTGGACCTTCCTCCTTTTCAAGCACATATCTTACATTTTCTGTAAATTTCGCCTGAACCATCTCTTGAAGGATAGTCTTGCTATCATAAAAGAGCTTTTTGTTTTCCAGATCTGACAAAATAAATTTTTGAATGAACTCTTTTGCACTAGCAAAACCACCATCTAAATAAATCGCTCCGATCAATGCCTCCACGGCATCCGAAGTAATTGAGTCTCGCTGCCGTCCACCAGTTGCTTCCTCACCTTTTCCGAGTAAAAGATAACTTCCCAACATCAATTCCTTTGCAACAAATGCAAGCGCAGGCTCACAGACAATACTTGCCCTCGTTTTCGTCAATTCACCTTCCGGCATAGAAGGATTGTCAAAAAAGAGTGCTTCACTCGTTGTAAGTTCTAATACCGCATCTCCGAGAAATTCCAACCGTTCGTTGCAGTCTTGCTTTTTCATATGTTTTTCATTTGTATAAGAACTGTGCATCATCGCCTTTTGAAGCAATTCTTTTTTCTGAAATGTATAACCGATTTTTTTTTCTAATTCCTTTAATCTCTGCATTCTGATTCTCCTCTGATAAAACGAAAAAGCCCGGATGGGCTTTCTCATTTATAAAATAATAGAAATATCGCCTGCTGTTAGTTTGTAGCATTCTTGATCTGTTCTACTGCATCCCCAACTGTTACAATGCTTTCTGCATCTTCATTTGCGATTTCAATGTCAAATGCTTCCTCAATTCCCATAATGATCTGGAAAATATCCAGCGAATCTGCTCCGAGATCATCTACAAAAGTTGTATCCATTGTGATCTCATCCGGATTTACATTTAATACGTCCACAATAATTTCCTGTAATTTTTCGAATTCCATAACTTGATTTCCTTTCTGTTATTCCACTTGATTTTTAGGATGTTGTTTCGTCTTTTTGCTTTTCTTCTTTCTGAATGTGCTCTCTGATCTTCTCATTGATCTTCTGTTCTTTGAAAGTCACACACTGTATGATAGAATTGGAAACTTCCTTTGCCGAAGAACTTCCATGCGTCTTCACGACAAGTCCATTCAATCCGAGAAGCGGTGCCCCACCATGTTCACTGACATCAAACGATTTCAATGTCTGCTTCAAAGCTGGTTTTACTAACAGTGCACCAATCTTACTTCTCAATGTAGACATCATCCCTTTTTTTATCTGGCTTGTGAGCGCTGCTCCGACACCTTCGTATAACTTCAAGATAACATTCCCGACAAACGCTTCACAGACAATTACGTCTGCCATCCCATGTGGAATCTCTCTTGCTTCAATGCTGCCGATAAAATGAATATCCTTACATGCCTTTAACAGTGGGAATGTTTCTTTTACAAGTGCATTTCCTTTCTCTTCTTCCGCACCGATATTAACAATTGCGACTCTTGGCTTCGCGATTCCCATCACATTCTCCATATAAACAGATCCCATTTTTGCGAACTGCACTAAATGTGACGGTCTTGCATCCACATTTGCCCCGCAGTCAATCAAAAGAGAGACACCCTTTTCTGTTGGAATCAACGGTGCAAGCGGCGGGCGCTCCACGCCTTTAATTCTTCCAACAATCAGTTGCCCTCCGACAAGAACTGCACCAGAATTTCCAGCAGAGACAAAAGCATCTGCCTCTCCCTTCTTTACAAGATTCATCCCAACAACAATCGATGAATCCTTCTTCTTGCGGATTGCCATAACCGGCGGCTCTGCCGTCTCGATTTTTTCAGTGGCGCCGACAACCTCGATCTGCTCCTTCGGATATGTATACTTGTCAAGTTCCTCCCTGACCACAGCTTCCTGTCCGACGAGAAAAACTTTAATGTCCTGACGTCTGCTGACGGCATCCACAGCACCTTTCACCATTTCACCAGGTGCATGATCGCCGCCCATTGCATCCAGAACTACTTTTGTTAAATCAGCCATATTCATTCCTCCCAGCATTACTATTAATAATATTACTAGACATCTCTGCAAAAATCAATATAATTTTTTGTACTTCCCTCTATCACAAAAATCGCTTTATGTTTACCCATAAAGCGATTTTTTGTCACAGGATCGTTTCGTTCCCTGTCTGTTTTATTTTCTTTTTCTATTCCTAGATTAATCTAAATTAAACCAGTCAGCATATCCAAGTTTTTCCAGGTTTGCTTTGCTGATCTTTAAGCTTTCAAATGGATCTCTTCCATAAGTTGCATCCTGCTCGATCAAGAAGTACTCGCTTCCTCCTGCAAGACCTGCTTCGATACATTCTTTTACCGGAAGAGAACCTTCTCCAACTTCTGCAAATTCTACATTGCTTGTAAATGCAGCCATAAATGTTTCAGGATCAAATTTTCCTTCTGGAAGTTTTACTTCACCGATTCTGTAATCTTTTAAGTGAAGCAGACGGATTCGTCCGTCATATTTCTTAATAAACTCTACCGGATTTTCTCCTCCTCTGTGAATCCAGTGGATATCTAACTCAAATCCCATATGTTTTGTATTGTTCTTGATGATGTCTAATAAGTATTCTCCATCATATTTTACAAACTCTACATGATGATTGTGGTAGTATAAATCAATTCCATGTTCTTTTAATCTTCCAGCAACCTCATCTGCACGTTTTACAAAATCAAGCGCTTTTTCGCGGCTTCCCATACATGTCATCGGAAGCATACCGATACGAAGCATATCGCAGTTTAATGTCTTACAATCAGCTACGATTTTGTCAAAATCTGTTGTAAGGTATTCTCCTGGCATTCCTGGCATCATCGGCTCTAATGCTGCGCTGAGCGCTGCAATCTTAATTCCGAATTCTTCGCATGCTTTTTTCATTCCTGCTACGTTTTCTTCTGTCATCGGAACCTGAGATACTTCCACACAGTGATATCCCAGCTCTGCACATGCTTTTAATGTTCCATATGCACCTAATTCTGCAATTTTATCTTTGATTGTACTCATCTGAATACCAATTAATCCTTTTTTCATCAATGTTCCTCCTACTTATAAAAACAATCCGTTATCTTCTTTCGTCATGACACAGCCTGGTAAAAATGATCTTTTGCATGAGACATTTTATCGCACAGGCACATAACTGTTTGTTCTTCCAGACTCCTGGATCGCATCAATCAACTGAATGCTCATCTTTGCATCCTTCACTTTGATATAATTATCTGTTCCATCCTCAAGGCATTTGTAGAATCTGGCAATCAGTTTACTATGGCTCGCACCATAATAAAACTTGCTTCCAGGCATCTTCTCATCCTCGATCAGTTTTTTCTGGGTACCATCCTCTTGCACTTCATAAAGTACATTATCCCGAATCAGAAATTCTCCTTGTTCGAGCTGAACTGCAATCTGTACAGATTCATTTTTATGGTTAGCGTTTGTTGCAAAAAACAGACCTCTTGCACCATTTTCATATTCCAGTCTCGCAGTCACAGTATCTTCAACTTCAATTCCATAATCTAAAAGCTGACTTACCGAAGCATGTACCCCTTTGATAGTTCCACCAAGAAAATATAAAAGATCCAGTGTATGCACAGACTGATTAATCATACATCCGCCGCCGGCAGTTTCCCATTTCCCGCGCCACGGTTTGATATCGTAATACTCCTTTGCGCGATACCATGGGACAATTCCTCTTGTTCCTGTAACTTTTCCGTATTTTCCACTGTCAATCAGCTCTTTTAACATCTCCACACTCTCATTCAAGCGATTCTGGAGACAAATTCCAATATGAAGCTCTGGATGCTCTGCTTCTAATTTTACATATTCTTCCGCTTCTTTTGTCGTAAGCGCTACCGGCTTTTCACAAAATACATTGCATCCCATCTCAGCTACTTCTTTTGCAACCGGATAGTGCAGGTAGTGCGGCAGACAGATATGGACACAGTCCGGCTGTGTCTGTTTTACCATTTCTTTGTAATCTGTAAAGAAAGGGACACCTTCCGGAAGCCCTTGATTGGCCTCCGGATTGATGTCGCACAGTCCGCAGAGTGTTATTTCTGGATTCGCAAGAATACCCGCAATATGAATTTGGGAAATATCCCCTAATCCAATGATCGCTGCTCTCTTCATCCTAACTCCTCCCATTTTCAATTGTGAAATTAACGTGTTGGGAATTTTCCTTCCTCTGCAATTTTCTTATTTAATTCAGCAAGATATACATCTTCGTCTACAGGAAGTTCTACTTCTTTTCCTAACCAGCTTGACAGAAGTGTTGCATTTGCAAGGTTTACTCCATTGATTCCGTCTGCTCCAGGAGCTAATAACGGTGTTCCTTCGATGATGTGTTTTGCAAAATCTTCCATAACAGTTGTGTGCTGTACTCCCCATCCATCTGTGTTCTCAAATGTTTCGATGTCGTACAGTCCGTCTGCTCCTGAAGAATTTCCCTGAGTCAGTTTTACAAGTTCCATCATAGACATTGTATCATTTAATTCTTTTTCTGATTTTTTCAGACGGTATACAGTTGCTTTCTTGCTGTCTTCCACAACAATCTTTCCACCGTCTAAGTCGATCTCAAAACGGTCTGTTCCGATTGGATCATGTGTACATGTGATAAAGCTTCCTGTTGCTCCGTTTGGATATTCTGTGACGATTGTTACATCGTTGTCAACGATAATATCTCTGTGAGCTCCGCAGATGATCTTTGCATATACTTTGCTTGGAACTCCACACATCCACTGCCATAAGTCTAACTGATGAGGAGCCTGATTTACAAGGACACCTCCACCTTCTCCGCCCCATGTAGCTCTCCAGTCGCTCTGACGGTAGTAGCTGTCCGGACGCCACCATGAGTTGATGATCCAGTTAGAACGACGAATTTCTCCAAGTTCTCCGGAAGCAACGATTTCTTTTACTTTCTGATATAATTTATTTGTACGCTGATTGAACATGATTCCGAAAGCTACCTCTGGGTGAGCTGCTGCACACTCGTTCATCTCACGAACAGATTTTGCATATACCCCTGCTGGTTTCTCTACAAGTACGTTCATTCCATGTTCCAGACAGTAAATTGCGATTTCTGTATGTAAATAATGTGGAACAGTTGTGATTACTGCATCGACTGTTCCAGAAGCAACCATCTCTTTCCAATCTTTGAAGAAAGGAACTTCCGGATATTTTTCTTTGCACATTGCTTCCTTCTCAGGATCGATATCACAAAGTGCTCCTAATGCACAGTGCGGTGGGCATTCTGGTGCCGGCATTCCTGGGAATCCACCCTTTCCTGATAAAAATCCTGCATACGCGCCACCTTGCGCACCAATACCAATTAAACCAAATCTTACTTTTTCCATGTTTATATTCCTCCTTAGTTTGATTTCTCTATGGAATCTAAAATATCTATTAAAGCATGATACTGCATGGAGTAACCTTCTGCACCATCTTTTGCTTTATTTTCTTTAATAATATTTTCTGCATTCTCTGTCTCAAGAGACTGAAGTGCATCAAACAGTACCAGGTGCGGCTCCAATGTCAGGAAGCCTTGATAACCTTCCTCTTTGATCGCTCTTTTTAAGATTTCTGCAATCTTTCCTTCACCTGTTCCGCAAAGAACATTCTCCTTATCTGTTGTCACAGCATCTTTAATATGGATGTATGCGACATGGTCACGGAGCAATTCCCAGCATTCCATTGTATCTTCCCCGCACTGTACGAAATTCGCAAAATCAAATACCGATTTGAAATGCGGGCTTCCAAGTGCATCTAAAATGATTTTGCATCGTTCTTTGATATCACCATAAATAGCTTTTTCATTTTCATGGATCATAACAACATTATATTTTGCTGCGATCGCATCAAACTTCTTTAATTTTTCAATAACAATCTCTTTGTAATCATCGGCATTCTTTCCTTCCGGAATAAAGAAGCTAAACATGCGAATATATTTACAATCAAGCACTTTACAGATTTTGCAGAGTTCTTCCATCTGCACAAGCTGTTTTTCAAATGCTTCTTCATCATCTACGTTAATCTTACCAATCGGAGATCCCAGAGAAGAAACTTTTACATTTGCTTCCCGCAATCTTGGCAGAAGCTTTTCCTCAACCTCTTCTGCTGTATAATCTGCGATGCCTTTCCCGTCTGCTGTTCTAAGAGAAATGTACTCCATTCCAAGAGAAGTCACAACACGAAGCTGTTCATCAAAATCCGGACTAATCTCATCTGCAAATCCAGAAATTAAAATATGTTCCATTTCTTCCACCTCTTTCTAAAATTTTAAATCAATACTTTTCCGTTCTCATCTGGCTTCATAGGGATGACGATCATTAAATCTACCACCGTCATAGCGAACGGAAATCCCGCCCAGCATGTCAACAGGTAGATAAGCGCTGTCTTATACTGATGCGTATAGAAGCGGTGTCCCCCCATCCATCCTGTGAGCACTGCCAGCCATATGTATGTTTTACGGCTTACCAGCCTCTTTTCTCTGCTGTTGATCAGGTTTTGATACCACCCTGCGAATTTTTGCAGCAAAGTCTCTTTTTCTTCAATACCATATGCCTCTTTTGTTTTCTGTAGTTCATTTTCTAACTCTAAAAACTTTTTAATGTCTTCCGGACTGTCCAGTCTTTCCTTTTTTTTCATGTCTGTTACCTCCCATGGGAAAGACTGTCAGCCAGGAATCCTCCCCCTTTTATAAATCTTCTGCAAATACTATTTCTGTTCCATTGCTTTTGCTTTGATCGCTGCAATCTCTTCCTGAATCTCTTCCATCTTTTCTTTTGTAAGTGGATAGAATTTCATTGCGATCAAGTTGATGATCCATCCGATCAATGGTGCTCCGATAAAGCATGCCATTGTCACCCAGAAAATTCCATCACTGTATGGTGTTGATTCTACCGGAAGCTCTTTCTTAAACCCAATTGCCGCAAACATAACTGCTACAAATGTAGCTGCCAGTGAAGAAATGATCTTATCCACGCAGCTGAATAATGTTCCCATAAGTCCTGGCACATATTTTCCAGAACGGTATACTTCATAATCCGCACAGTCCGCTGTCATCGGAATAACAATAGATCCTGCCACATTCATGAATCCACGCATTAATATATAAAGGAGCATAAATATAATTCCATATAAACTCCAGTTTTCCAGTGACCATGTGCTTCCTTTGAATACACCCATAATTCCAGATACAACCGGAAGTTTCATAGAAGTAGGATCTCCCAGATACATTAACAGGAATAATCCCAAAGCAAATATAATAGATCCTGCTGTTCCGATCACGAGAGCTTTCTTCTGTCCTAAGTTTCTTGCGATCACACCCATACCAAGGATAGATAAAATACAGATTGGGATCGATGTAATAGCTGAAACAGATCCGTATAATGCATAATTTCCGCAAATAACACCGAACAATGTAATCATGATCGTAGCATTTGTTGCCATAGAGTTGCTCAGCTTATCTGAAGATGCAGAAGCAACAAGCATCTGGATTGCACGGTTATGTGCAAGCACATCGATGTAATCTTTGAATCCAACTTTTACAGTTTCACCTGTTCCAAAGTACTCCTGACGGTCTTTTCTCCACAAACCAATAATTGCAAGAACTGCGAAAACTGCTGCAATTCCACCAAATACCAACTGAAGATGGTGGAACATCTCTGGATTATAAAATGCAGAAAGTGTCACGTTGCCAGCTTTGTCTGTCACGTTAAATTTTGGAATCAATGTTCCAGAAATATAAACAGGAATGATCATGCTCATTGCCAAAATATTATATACGGAATCGAACATTGCAAAGATTGGTCTCTGCTTCGGATCATTTGTCAAACAAGACTGTGCTGATTTTGTAACAACACACTGGCAAGTATACCCGATAATGTAAATCATATAGATTGCGATGAAGAATGGAAATCTTCCTGCCTTCGGGATACTCGGTGTTACATTAAATAGCACGAAAGATGATGCAAACAAAATAATCTGTCCAATTACAATAAATGGTCTATTCTTACCAAATTTTGAATTTGTCTTATCTACGAAATATCCGACAAATGGGTCAGTCACACCATCCCAGATTCTCATAATCGTTACAAAAGAACCTGCCAGTACCGCACCAACACCTACGATACCAATCAGATAATAGCTGATATAGCTCATCAACATCATGTAAATATTTGTGGAAGTATTATTCAGTGCATAGAATCCTATCTCCCATAATTTCGCACGGTGAATACCGTTTTCTTCTAAAGGTTTTTTCATTCTTATTTTCCTCTTTCTTTCATTTCTCAAATCAATGAAAATACTCAAGGCAAATGGTATTTTAGAATTCCCTTTCTATTATTTACTCGTCCCTCCTTATGTTGACATTCTAACATGGATTCTCAAAAGAAATAAGTAAAATTTTGTTTGAAATAAGGAAAATTGTTATTTTTTTGACTTGTAATGTAAAAAAACAACAGAAACCCCTTTGTTTCTGCTGCTTTTTTGTAGCTTTTGTATTTTCTTTTTTTACATTTTTGTTGCCGAGAGCACTTTTTCGCGATATTTTGTCGGAGTCATCCCGGTGATCTTTTTAAAAACTTTGCTAAAGTAATTCACATCGCAGATTCCCACCCGAAAAGCAATGTCCTGGATCTGCATAGAACTTGTGTTTAAATAAAG
The DNA here is from genome assembly GCF_004346095.1 of Faecalimonas umbilicata. GTDB lineage: Bacteria > Bacillota > Clostridia > Lachnospirales > Lachnospiraceae > Faecalimonas > Faecalimonas umbilicata. The sequence goes on from NZ_SLZV01000004.1 coordinate 79,974, forward strand.
AATAGCTATTTCTACTCTGCGCTGATTGATATATTCCGTCACCGTCTGACCCATCTCCTTTTTAAACACCGTGGAAAGATAACTTGCATTCACATTGAGCTCTTCCGACAGATTTTTCAAAGAAACCCCTTGACTGATATTCAGTTCAATATAATTCATCGCCTTTCGCACAAGCGGTGTATATTTCTGAAACGAATAATTTTGCACTAACATACAATATCTTCGAATCATTTCCCGATTAAAATGGCTGTACTCTGCACGAGTGCAAACCGTCTCAATCTTTTTTGCCAACGCACAGGACACCTTGTCGATCAAATAAGGATGTACTCCTCCCATCTCAGCCGCTTTTCGATAAAGCGTATTTGCAGTGATCAAAAAATTCCTGTAATTCCTGCTTGCTTCTTTAAAGCGATCTGCAATGCGAAAACTGGACATTCTGGCCGTTGCATTCAGAGCCGCATCAATATTCCCCTGGGAAATTGCTTTCATAAGATCATTTTCAATTTTGTAGCGTTCTTCAATCAAGTTCGCCGACAGGTTTGACTCTTCCTGATTTTCCGGCGCAGTAAGCTCTTCTGTCCATGTAAAGTGATCCAGATAACAGATTTCCAGTTTCCCTTCATTTTTGTATAGCATACGTATGATGGATACAAGACATTCTTTAAACTCTTGATAGTTTGGCAGAATCGGCATTGCCTGATAGTATTCCTGAAGTTCCCCCATATAAATTGTAGGGATTTTATGTGTCTGCACCAGTTCATTCAGCCAGTTCTCTTCTACCTTTTCATTTTGATATGGTCCGATCAAACAGTAGTTTCCCACACTTCTCTCTTCTTCCGGCAGACAGAACATACAGTATTCCGTTTCAAAAACATCCTGCAAGACATACAACTTCCTGCTCTCACAAGTGTCACAGACATACGCTGCAATCTTCTCATAAGTATTCTGATTCCCAAAAATCTTTCTGATCCCTAAATCAAACTTCGTGATGTCATCTTCTTTTGAAGAAATCAATGTCAGATTTACATTAAAATTTTCCAGAAAGGCTTCAAGGACTTTCCATAAATCAACCTGCATATGCTTCCTCCTCTTTCTAAAGCAAAAAAAGAATGGAAAAAAGGAGGCTGATTCCCAACCTCCTTTTCAACCTTATCCTCTTATTATTGAGCGATAATTTCTTTTTTGTTATAAGATCCACAAGCTTTGCAAACTCTGTGAGGCATCATTAATTCTCCACACTTGCTGCATTTTACCAAATTCGGAGCGCTCATTTTCCAGTTTGCTCTTCTTTTGTCTCTTCTTGCTTTTGAAGATTTATTCTTTGGACAAATTGACATAGGTTACACCTCCTTAAAATTCTTAAACACATCGCGGATAACTGACATTCTAGGGTCAAGACTTGTGTCTTCACAGTCACAAGTTCCCTCATTTAGGTTTTGACCACATACGTTGCAAATTCCTTTACAGTCTTCACAACATAGAATTTTCATCGGCCATCCTATCAAAATCTCATTATAGAGTAATTTGTCTACGTCAAGATTATATCCGTCAATATAATTCTTTTCTTCTGCTGTTTCATCGTGCGCTTCTGATTGATTCAATTCGTTCAGATTCACATCTTTCTCAAACTCAATCAAAAATTCATACGGCACTTCTTTCAGACAGCGATCACACGGAATCGAAATCACAACCTTTGTTTTCCCGGAAATAAGTACCTGACGGTTCTTCACATGCCGGATCACAAACTCTACTGGCTCTTTCTCTATAATTGGAAATCTCCCAGCCTTTGTGCGAAACTCTTCCAGTTCCATCTCTGCATTCAGATGCATCGTCTTATCTTCTGCTGTCACGACTTTCAATAGGCTGATTATCATAAAACAGTTCTCCTATTCACACCTCAATTATTATATCACGTTCAACGCGTTTGTCAATGCTTTTATATGACAAAAATAAGAAAAAAGTCTGGTACAGACTTTTTTCTTATCTTCCTTCCACAAAATAATCAGAAATTAAACTAAGGCAACTGTCTCACGAGCAATCGCAAGTTCTTCATTTGTAGGAACTACAAGCACTTTTACTTTCGATTCTGGTGTAGAGATAATGATTTCCTGTCCGCGTTTTCCGTTCAGCTCTTCATCAATCTCAATTCCAAGATATCCTAAATATTTGCATACCATTGTGCGAACGATTGCTGAGTTTTCTCCGATTCCAGCTGTAAATACGATATTATCTACTCCGTTCATTGCAGCTGTATAGCTTCCAACATATTTTGCTACTCTGTACGCAAATACATCCAACGCAAGCTCTGCAATTTCATTTCCGTCTGCTGCCGCTTCACTTAAATCTCTGAAGTCGCTTGATAAGTTATTAGAAAGTCCATATACTCCTGATTTTTTATTCAGTACGTTCATAAGTCCGGCAATGTCAAGATTTTCTTTCTTTGCAAGGAATTCCATGATTGCAGGATCGATATCTCCGGAACGTGTTCCCATCACAAGTCCTTCCAACGGTGTAAGTCCCATAGAAGTATCCACGGATTTTCCATTTTCCACTGCACAGATACTTGCTCCATTTCCTAAATGACATACGATTGTCTTTGTCTCATCGTAAGCTTTTCCAACGAGTTCTGCAACTCTCTTTGATACAAAGCTGTGGCTTGTACCATGGAATCCGTAGCGTCTTACTTTGTATTTCTCATAATACTCATATGGAAGTCCATACATATATGCTTTGCTTGGCATTGTCTGATGAAATGCTGTGTCAAATACAGCTACCATAGGAACTCCCGGCATTAATTCACGGCATGCATTGATTCCGATCAGGTTTGCAGGATTATGTAATGGTGCAAGGTCGTTACATTCTTCAATTGCTTTTAACACTTCGTCATCGATCACTACAGAACTTGCAAATTTCTCTCCGCCATGTACAACACGATGTCCAACCGCATTGATCTCATCAAGGCTCTTTACAACACCTGTCTTCTCATCTGTCAAGGCATCGATTACAAACTGAATAGCCTCTGTATGTGTCGGCATTGCCTTATCAGATGTTGTCTTTTCTCCACCTTCTGGCTGATAGGTCAGCTTTCCGTCGATTCCGATTCTTTCACAGAGCCCTTTTGCAAGAACTCCTTCTGATTCTGAGTTGATCAGCTGGAATTTCAAAGAAGAACTTCCACAGTTGATTACTAAAATATTCATGTTTCTTTCCTCCGTTTGGTTATAATATTTTATTTTAACAGAAGAAATGCTACCACTTTTACATTTCTCCTGTCTAATGCACTTTTATTCTGCTGCCTGAGCCTGTACTGCTGTGATTGCAATTACACCCTCAATGTCTGCTGCGCTGCATCCGCGTGACAGATCATTAACCGGCTTTGCAATTCCCTGTGTGAGCGGTCCATATGCTTCTGCTTTTGCAAGTCTTTGCACAAGTTTGTATCCGATATTTCCTGCATCTAAATCCGGGAAAATCAGTACGTTAGCATGTCCTGCCACTTTGCTTCCCGGAGCTTTTGATTCACCAATTTCCGGAACGATTGCTGCATCTAACTGAAGTTCTCCATCCAGCATTAATTCTGGAGCTGCCTCTTTTGCAATCTTTGTTGCTTCTACAACTTTATCAACATCTGCATGTTTTGCACTTCCCTTTGTAGAGTGAGAAAGCATAGCAACTTTCGGTTCTGCTCCAACTAATGTACGGAAAGATTCTGCTGAAGAAATTGCGATTGCTGCAAGTTTTTCTGGATCTGGGTTCTGCTCAAGACCAGAATCTCCGAAGATAAATGTTCCGTGTTCTCCCATCTCACAGTCCGGAACAACCATAACAAAGAATGCAGATACTAATTTTGTGCCTGGTTTTGTCTTTAAGATCTGTAAGCATGGTCTTAATGTATCTGCTGTGGAGTGGCATGCTCCGGATACCATACCGTCAGCATCTCCCATTTTTACCATCATTACTCCATAATATAAATAATTTGTCAGAAGAATCTCTTTTGCCTGCTCCTCTGTCATTCCTTTTTTCTGTCTCAGTTCTACGAGTTTTGCAATATATCCTGCTGTTCTCTCATCTGTTGCAGGGTCTACGATCACTGCTCCCGTAAGATCAAATCCAGCTCCATTCTTCTCGATCTCTTCCTTGCTTCCGACAAGAATCAGATTTGCTGTGCCTTCTTTTAAAACAGCTTCTGCCGCTTCATAAGTTCTTTTGTCTTCTGTCTCCGGAAGTACGATTACTTTTTTGTCTGCTTTTGCTTTTGCTTTAATTACATCAATAAATCCCATGATTTATGACCCCTTTCATTTTTCTCATATATCTTATTATAGCGCAAATGCTTTTTGTATACAAGCTTTGTTAATTATATGTCAATAATTCTCATTTTTTGCTAATTTACACTAATCTTCCGAAATTTTTCCCAAATTAAATATGAAAAATCCTTGTCACAATCGCAAAGTACACAAGAATTGTACCTGTATCCACTAAAGTTGTAATCAGCGGCGCTGCCATAATCGCCGGATCTAGTCCACACTTTTTTGCGACCAGCGGAAGAACACACCCTACTGTCTTAGAAAGAAGGATCGTTGCAATCATTGTCAATCCGATCGCAAATGCAAGAAGCGGATCGCCATACATAATGATTACGCGAACTCCATTCACCATCGACAGACAGAGTCCTACAAGAAGCGCTACCCGTATCTCCTTGAACAACACTCGGAAAATATCCTTAAACTCAATCTCTCCTACTGTCAGACCGCGGATGATCAATGTAGAGCTCTGTGATCCACAGTTTCCTCCTGTTCCTGTCAACATTGGAATAAACGTATTTAAAATCGGCATCACTGCAAGCGCTGCCTCAAAATGTCCTAAAATCAAACCTGTGATCGTTGCCGAGAGCATAAGAAACAGCAGCCATGGAAAACGGTTTCTGGCATGTTTCCAGACAGACGTACCAAAATAAGACTCCTCATTCGGAACCACACCTGCCATTACACTCATATCTTCTGTCGCCTCATCCTGCAGAACGATCATCGCATCATCGACCGTGACAATTCCTACCATGCACATCTCCTGATCCAACACGGGTATCGCGATCAGTCCATATTTGTGTATTGTATTTGCCACATCTTCTTTGTCGTCTAATGTTCTGACAAACAACGGGTTGGTCTCCATGATTTCTTCAATCACCTTATTTTCACCTGTTGTCAGAAGATCTTTGACATCCACACTTCCAATCAGTTTTCTCTTTTCTGTCACATAACAAGTATAGATCGTCTCTTTATTGATTCCGACCTGCCTGATTTTCAAAATTGCTTCTGCCACCGTCATCTCTTTTCTCAGCGCGATGTACTCTACATTCATGATACTTCCAGCGCTGTCATCCGGATACTGGAGCAACATATTGATCTGCTTTCTCGTCTCCTCATCTGTCACAAGCAAAAGACGATCCACTACATTTGCAGGCATTTCCTCCAGTACATCGACCGTGTCATCAATATACATCTCTTCCATGACTTCCTGTAATTCCGAATCCGTCAGTGCATCGATCAACACTTGACGCATCTCCGCATTCATATACGAAAAAGTCTCTGCTGCCTCCTCTTTTGGGAGAAGCCTGAAAATCAATACAACCTGTTTGTCTGTCAACTCTTCCATGATCTCTGCGAGATCCACAGGATACATATCTTCCAACTCCAGCTTCAACTGTTTAAAATCACGCTGTTCAAGTAGTTCTTCAATTCTTTCTTCTGGCATATGCACCCTCCCTCTTCTCTTTTTTACCCTGCTTTAAACAAATCGCACTAATTTAAGTGTATCGACTTCTCCCTCGATTGTCAAACAAAAAATATTATAGTATAATTCTGAAATACGATTATAGAAAGGGAGAACCAACAATGAAAATCGCAGGTCTTATCACCGAATACAATCCGTTCCACAACGGACATCTCTATCACATTCAAAAAGCAAAAGAACTGACGGATGCCGATTACCTGATCGTCATCATGAGTGGAGACTTTGTACAGCGCGGCGGTCCCGCAATTCTTCCAAAAGATGTCCGCACGCAGATGGCTCTTCAATGTGGTGCTTCTCTTGTTTTAGAACTTCCCGTCCGCTATGCCACAGGCAGTGCAGAATTTTTCGCCTTTGGGGCTGTATCTCTTCTAGACGCGCTTGGCTGTGTTGATTTCCTTTGTTTTGGAAGTGAATGCGGTGAGATTGAAAAGCTTCTTTCGCTCGCTCAATTTCTTTTGGAAGAGCCCGCCAGTTTCAAAGAAGCACTCCAGGCATCGCTAAAATCTGGCCTTTCTTATCCTGCAGCCCGAAAAAAAGCCGCCTTGCAGACACTCAACGACCAAGCGCTCTGCAATATTTTAAATGAACCAAACAATATTTTAGGAATCGAATACCTAAAAGCATTGAAACGACGAAAGAGCCCCATCCGTCCCCTCACGATCCAGCGGCAAGGGGCACACTATCATGACGCTGTTCCTCATGAAACTTTTAGTTCTGCCTCTGCAATCCGCAAACTTTTTCTCTCCCAAGGAGAAGATGCCCTTTCTACCCTTGTCGGGCATGTTCCCAAGACCGTCCATCTACTTTGCAAAGAGGCATATAACATTCGCTTCCCAGTGTGTTCCAACGACTTTTCTCTCTTGCTGAAATACCGACTGCTACAGGAAACTGCAGACTCCCTCGTGCATTGGCAGGATATCTCTTCACCGCTTGCAAACCGGATCATCCGATGCAGAGATCAGTTCCAAAACTGGGAACAATTCTGCGAGCTGTTAAAAACAAAGGAGCTTACCTACACGCGCATCAGCCGTGCTCTTCTCCATGTCTGTCTGGAAATTCCGGACCCTGATAAGAGTGTTCCCCCTCTTTATGCGCGTATACTGGGATTCCAAAAATCAGCCACCCCGCTCTTTTCACTCCTGAAAAAGGAAAGCCGTATCCCTCTGATCACAAAGCTTGCCTCTGCCGCGCTCACATCCAAAGCTGCCGAAGATATGCTTCAGGAAGACGTTCACAGCGCTAATCTGTATGAATCCGTCGTCACAGACAAATTTCAGAGGCCTTTTCACAACGAATACAGACAATCCATTATACGCCTTTAAAAGGCAAAAAACTTCGCCCAGCCAGGCTCTCAAATCTTTTTCGATTCTCAGTTGCCTTGCAGGGCGAAGTTTTTTTACTATCATTCTTCCTCTATTCGTATTATTTTCCCATCACTTTTGTACATGCGACTGCCATTGCTCCCGGCCCGATGTGACACGCCACACTCAGAGACAATTTGTCCATATGTACCTCATATCCCGGAAATCTGCTCTCGATCTCTTCTTTCCATTTGGCAGCATCTTCCTCTGAACAGGTGTACGCAGCTTGGAGATATACCTTTTCCTTTCCAAAACGTTCCTCAATGTCTTTCTCCAGCGCATCTAACATCGCTTTTTTTGCCTGCTTCCATCCACGCACTTTTGCAAACGCATCGAGTTTCTCGCCTTGAATCTGGAGAACGGGTTTTAAATTCAGCACCGTTCCGATTGCCGCTGCCGCCGCAGTGATCCGCCCTCCCTTTTTCAAGTATTTCAAGGTATCTACGGTAATGTAAATACTCGCATCCAGTTTTTCTTCCTCCAAACGCTTCTGGATTTCCACTGCGCTCTTCCCTTCTGCTGCAAGTTCCATTGCATCCAAAACAGACTGTCTCTGCGTCACAGAAATTCTCTGGTTATTTACTACGCGCACCCGGCCGTCATAATCTGCTGCAAGCGCCATCGCAGTCTCACACGAACTGCTCAATCCACTGGACATCGGAATGTGCACAATCTCCTCGTACTCTTCCAAAAGGCGATCCCATAATTCCATTATTTCTCCCGGCGCCGGCTGAGAAGTCGAAATATCAGAATCTTGTGTCAAATGCTGATAAAATTCTTCCTGCGTCAGCGTAATGTCTTCCAGATATAATTTCCCATCTATAAAAAACGGCATCGGTATTACTTCTATCCCCAGACGTTTTGCCTGTGCCTGCGTAATCCCGCTGTTACTGTCTGTTACAATTGCTATCTTTTTCATACATCTCTCCTTCTTGCCATTAAACAGTGATAATATCTGATGGCATATCTCTCCTTGCGACTTCCATACGGAAATCTCCCGGTTTGTACGGAACATCACTTAACAGCACTTCCATTTTCACCGTCTCATATGCCAGTTCCGAATAATTATTTTCTTTGCTCAAATGTCCAAGCAGGACATGTTTCAAATTCTCATGCAAAATATCACAGAGAAGACGACCTGACAATTCATTTGACAAGTGTCCTCGATTTCCCAGAACTCTCTGCTTCAGATAGTACGGATAACTCCCCACTTCCAGCATATGAATATCATGATTTGCTTCTAAAAGAACCGCATCCAAATTTTGTAGCTTTGACACGGTATATTCATCATAAATCCCAAGATCCGTCGCCACTGCAACCGATTGCCCACCTTGCTCGATCCGGTACCCGGACGGCTCATTCGCATCATGAGAGATCACAAATGCTTCCACACTCAAATCTCCAAGCGTAAATTTCTGATCTACATCAATCTCATGAAACAGTCCGTCAGGAATCTCTCCAAGTTTTTTGTATTCCCTGACTCCTCGAATGGTTCCTGGTGTAGCATAGACAGGAATCTCATATTTTCTGCTGAACACACCAAGTCCCTGAATGTGGTCAGAATGTTCATGCGTAAGTAAGATTCCATCCAGTTCCTCTCCTTTGATCTCCAGATTTTTCAATCCTTCTTCAATTCGTTTCTTACTGATTCCCGTATCGATCAGAAGATGCGTGTGATCACTTCCCACATAAATACAATTTCCACTGCTCCCACTTGCTATACTGCATAATCTCATCGTGACTGTATCTCCATTTTTTCTAATATCTCCTTTATCTGTCTCTTTGTTTCTTCCAAAGATCCACTATTATCAATTACTCTGTCGCACTTCCGGAAGAAAAGCTCATCTGGATTCTGATTTTGCATAATCTCTTCGCACCGCTCCTCTGTATACCCTCTCGCCTCTTTCAGGCGCTGTACGCGGATACTTTTTTCTGTATAAATATACCAGACCTCATCACAGATTTCCTCATAATGCTCCTCCAATAGAAGTGCTGCCTCAAAAACCAAAAGTGTTGTGCCCTTCATACGTTCTGATTGGATCCGTTCCAAAAAATCCCGCTTAACTTCTGGATGGATCATCTGATTTAAAAACTGTAATTCTTCTGCATCTGCAAATACAATCGCTCCAAGCTTTTTTCGGTCGATTTCTTTTTCGTCATCAAGAATCTCCGCCCCAAAGTGTTCGACAATTCTCTCATAACAGCGCTCCCCCGGCATTTGTAGCTTATGCGCCATCTTATCTGCCTCGCAGACAGTCGCCTGATAATTTTCCCCTAAAAACTTCAGCACTTCACTTTTCCCGGATCCAACACCTCCGGTAATCCCGATAATCTTCATGTTATTTTGCCTCATACCAGTTTCGTCCTGTGTGCATGTCCACTTCCAGCGGAACATCCAGCTGTGCCGCCTGCTCCATCTGTTCCTTCAGAATTTTCTTCACATCTTCCAATTCTTCTTCATATGCCTCGATCAGAAGTTCATCGTGTACCTGCAACACCAGTCTTGATTTCATCTTTCGTTCCGTCAATTCCCGGTGTACTCCGATCATTGCAATCTTCATCACATCTGCTGCTGTTCCCTGGATCGGAGCATTCATTGCCACACGCTCCCCGAAAGCCCGCTGCATAAAGTTGCTTGATGCAAGTTCCGGTACCGGACGTCTTCTTCCAAACAGTGTAACAACATATCCCATCTCTTTTGCATGGGCGACTGTGTCATCTAAAAACTTCTTAATCCCCGGATAGGTCTCAAAATAGCGATCAATATATTCCGAAGCCTCTTTTCTCGTAATACTTAGGTCCTGACTCAGTCCAAAAGAGCTGATTCCATAAACAATTCCAAAGTTTACCGCCTTCGCATTTCTCCGCTGAAGTTCTGTCACCTCATCAAATGGTGTGTGAAATACCTGAGAAGCAGTAATCCGGTGAATGTCCTTCGCTTCGCGATAGGCATGGATCAATTCCTGATCCCCCGAGCAATGTGCAAGAATCCTAAGCTCAATCTGTGAATAGTCTGCATCCACAAATACATACCCCTCTTCCGGAATAAAGACTTTCCGGATCAGCCTTCCAAGTTCCATCCGAACCGGAATGTTCTGGAGATTCGGCTCTGTACTGCTGATCCGTCCAGTTGCAGTGATCGTCTGATTAAACTTGCCGTGAATTCTTCCATCGGCACAGATATAATTCGCCAATCCATCTGCATAAGTCGATTTTAATTTCGTAAGCTGGCGATACTCTAAGATCTTCTCAACAACCGGATATTCCGGTGCAAGCTTATCAAGAACATCTGCTGCCGTTGAATAGCCGGTCTTCGTCTTCTTCCCATGTGGCAATTTCAGTTTCTCGAATAAAATCACGCCAAGCTGCTTCGGCGAATTGATATTGAACGCTTCTCCTGCCTGCGCATAAATTTCCTTTTCCAACTCTACAATCTTCGTCCCAAGCTGCTCTCCATAAAAACGGAGCGCCTCCGCTTCCACGCGCACACCAGCCTGTTCCATCGCAAATAAAGTAAACAAAAGCGGCATCTCAATGGTGCGGAATAGCTCTTCCGTCCCGCTCTCTTTCATTTTTTCTTCCAACACAGCTGCCGCCGCCCAGATTACATATGCTTCGTAGCAGCTTCTGCAATAGCCTTCTGTCTTCTCATCGATAAGCAGTGACAAATGCTCTGCGGCCACGTCCAGCCACGTATAGTCGCTTTTTAACGGATTCAGCAGATACGCTGCAATTCCGACATCAAAGCACGACTCAGGGTCTTCTATCCTCACATAGGAAAGCGCTGCTTTCACATCAAACAATGCAACAACCGTTGTCTTGGCCAATGTTTCCACAAGTGAAAACAGGTCTTCCATCGTAAGCTCTCCCTCTGCCACAATCGTGTAGATTTCTTTCTCACTAAAAGCAAGTCCTACACTTCCAAATCCGGAAGAATGAGAAAACAGCGGTACTGCATCTTTTTCTTCTTTCCCGAAACTTACTCCGACGAAAGCTTCTTTTCCTGCACGGGCAAACAGTTCTTCTGCCTGCTGTTTATCTGTCACACGGACAAATGCATTTTCTATCTGATTTCCCTTTGCTTCCACATCGAATCTGCCGAGCAGATTTTTAAACTGAAGTTTCTGGAAATACTCATAAGCTTCCTCGGTATATAGATTTCCGATTTTTGCCTCTGAAAGTTCGTAAGAAATCGGTGCATTTACTTCAATCGTGGCAAGGATTTTGCTCATCTGCGCCTTGTCATAATGTTCCTTTAATGCTTTTGCCGCACGCGGCGGCTTCAGTTCCTCGACATGCGCATAAGCATTTTCTACAGACCCATACTCTGTGATAATCTTTGTCGCAGTCTTCTCTCCAATACTCGGCACTCCCGGAATATTGTCGGAGGCATCTCCCATCAACGCTTTCAGATCAATGAATTCCTGCGGAGTTACCTGATACCTTGCTTTTACGTCCGCGGCATAATAATCTTCAATTTCTGTCTTTCCCTGTTTTGTCTTTGGGATCCGTATTTTGACATGGTCCGTAGCAAGCTGCAGTAAATCTCTATCTCCCGACAAAATCACCACATCCATTCCCGCACGCTCTCCGATCCCCGCGATTGTCCCAAGCAGATCATCCGCTTCCAGGCCTTTCTGCTCTACAATTTTTATCTTCATCGCACGGAGTACTTCTTTCATCACCGGCACTTGCTGTCTTAACTCCTCTGCCATTGGTTTTCTCGTCCCTTTATAGTCCGAGAACATCTTATGGCGGAAAGTAGGAGCATGGACATCAAATGCGACGGTCAGATAGTCCGGGCGCTCTTCTTCTAATATTTTAAATAAAATATTCAAAAAACCATAAATAGCGTTTGTATGAAGCCCCTCTGCATTCGTCAGATCAGGGACCCCATAAAACGCTCTGTTTAAAATACTATGTCCATCTATTAATACAATTTTTTCACTCATTCTTCTCTCTCCGTTTCGGTGTCTCGTTCTTATTTATCATACACCAAATCGGATCGTTTTAAAAGAGATTTTATTTTTTCATCAACCGGGCGATCGTTTTTTCTAATGCTTCAAACGCTTCCTCTGGATCTTCCACCAACTGTACCGTCTCTTCCATCGGACACATGCCATCCTTTGTCCTGTTCTCAATATACGGCACAAGGGTTTCAAATTGATATGGAATCTGATGCTTTTCAAATATACTAACAGCACCCTCACTCATAACTCTTCCAAATACGGCCTGAACTTCTCCGAGAACCGCCAGAAGTGCTGCAGCCTTTCCAACAACCTTGTCCGCAATCACAGATCCTTGAAATGCTTTTCTGTCTGCGCGCAGCTCCACCATAAGCGGCTTGATCCCGATGGCATCCGAACACCTTACCGCTCCATCTTCCGATAAGATTACACAGCTTTTCTGCTCCTCTTTCAAAATCGTAACCGCATTGCTCAGTTGTTCTTCGATCTTCTGCTCCTTACTCCTCACCTCTGTCTCGTTCAATCATCCATCCTCCCTTTTTTAATGTAAAATAGAAAAGTGGGATTACCGTGATCTGAAGGATCATCCCCGGAATTCCAGATACAATCCCTGCCAGAAACGCTCCCATATTGGCAAACGGAAAATGGAACCCCAAAAGCTTAACACCGATGATCAAGGAACATCCATACAACACTCTTCCAAGGATCATCGCGCTGAGCAAAGTGAAATACACATTCATTTTTCTGATAAAAATCCCAGTGAAAATTCCGTAAGCCACAAGTTCCACAAGCATAAAATAAAGTTTAGGTACCGGCGGCATCCCGGTAAGCATAGAGCTTACGAGAGGGACAATCAGTCCAATCAGCCCGCCATAGCAAGGTCCAAGCAAGATTCCGGCAATCATCACAGGAAGATGCATCGGCAAAAATGCCATGCCCGCTCCTTGTCCAAATACATGGAACGCCTGCGGCAGTACAAGTCCGACGGCAGTCAAAAGACCGCCGTATACCATCTTTTTTGTTCTCATAAACTTATTCCTAACAGCAGAGTTCGCAGATTACCTGTGCGAAGATCTTAGCGCTGAGCACCAACTCATCGACAACTGCAAATTCATCCGCACCATGCATTCTATTATCCGTTCCCGGCATCGAGCATCCGAAAGCGACACCTCTTTCTAAGTGATGTACATAAGTACCTCCGCCGATTGCCAGGCATTCTCCTTTCTGTCCGGTATATTCTTCATAGCACGCAAGCAATGTCTGAACAAGAGGAGAATCTGCCGGGACATGATGCGGCGGATTCTGTGTCTCATTTAATAATGTGATCCCATCTTCTGCCATTCTTTCTTTTACGACATTTAATACGTTCTCTGTTGTACCGCAAATCGGAATCCGGCTGTCAAAGATTCCATCCAGTCCATCTTCATTTAACTCTAAAACACTAAAATTCATTGTGAGCTTCCCAGAAAGTTCATCTTCCAGATTGATACCAAGCGCCTCCGCCTGATGATCTCCGGACGGGAACATCCGATGTAATTTTTCTACTGCATCTGTTGTACTGCATGCTGCAAATGGAAGCATACATAATAATTCCAGAAGTGCTGTCAATGCATTCTTTCCTTCTTCCGGCTTAGAAGCATGTGCGCCTTCTCCCTCTGCATGGATGATCACAGTTCCTTCTGATTCCTCACAAGTAAAGACAACGCCAGTTTTCTTTTGTACCTGTTCTGCCTTCTCCAGGATCTCTGCGCTGCCAATTCCAACTACACTTGCAGTAGCTTTTCCCGGAACAATGTTGACGATCTTGCCGCCAGAAACACTTAAAATACGTGGAGATACCTCTTCTGTATCCCATTTTGCAACAAAATGTCCATTCAGACTTCCCTTCTCAATATTGATCACCGGAAAATCTGCATCCGGCGAAAATGTCATCGGTGCTTCTTTCTCTACCGCGTAGTAATGTGCGATATCACTGCTTCCACACTCCTCGTCAGTTCCAAGAATCAAACGTACATTTTTGTTTAATGGAATGCCAAGCTCTTTCACTGCACGCATTGCATACATCGCCGCAATTGCAGGTCCTTTGTCATCAGCACTTCCCCGGCCATACACTCTTCCATCTTTGATAACTGGCATGTACGGTTCTGTCACGCTCCATCCGTCACCTGCCGGAACTACGTCAAGATGTGCCAAAATGTCCAACTGCTTTTCCATGTCGTTTAAATCTGCTGTTCCAACATAGTTTTCATAATTTTTCACTGTAAATCCGTATCCTTCTGCCATCTCAAGTGCTTCTGCAAGTGCTTTCGCCGGTCCTTCCCCAAACGGACAATCGATGACTGCTTCCCCTTTTGTACTATTGATTCTGATCAGACGGCAGATATCTGCGAGCATTTCCTCTTTGTGTGCGTCTAAATAAGCTTCAATCTGTTCTCTGTATTGCATAAATCTCTTCCTTCCCTTCTTCTGACTTATCATGAAATCGCAGAGATAAACTCTGGTATTCCGGGCAATGACAGCTTTCCTGTCATATGCCGCACTTTGTGTCTTATTATACTGCACTTTGGGGGATACTACAATCTTTTTTAAAAATTTCGCTTTGTTTCTTAATGCATACGACTTCTGATTTTCCATATATTAGAATAACAATATCTTTCAGGAGTTTTCTATGTTCAAAAAACAGCATCTGATTTCTGCTTTCAAACTATGTTTCTTATTCAGCGCCGCATTTTGTATCGGCACCATGACTGCCCATTTACAGAAACAACAGTCTTTGAAGGCAATCCCCACAGCTGCCGACGGTAACTGGGGACTAAGTTTTCCCGAAGAAGGAAAAACACCAACTGGGAATGCCACCTCCGGAGAACTTTCAAAATACAATGCATTTTATGCTGGAAATCCCGATAAGAAAATAATCTATCTTACTTTTGATGCAGGATATGAAAACGGAAATACTGTTCCAATCCTCGATGCGCTAAAAAAACATCATGTTCCTGCAACTTTTTTTGTCGTCGGGAATTTTCTAAAAGAAAATCCGGATTTAGTGAAACGCATGCAGCAAGAAGGACACATCGTTGGGAATCATACATATACCCATCCTGACATGTCTAAAATCTCTACAAAAGAAGCATTCGAAAAAGAGCTTGGGGAACTGTCGACACTTTACCAGAAGACAACCGGAGAAGAAATGACAAAATTTTACCGCCCGCCACAAGGAAAATATAGCGAAGCCAATCTACAGATGGCAAAAGAGATGGGGTATCACACCTTTTTCTGGAGCCTCGCCTATGTAGACTGGTATCAGGATCAGCAACCGACCAGGGAAGAAGCATTTGAAAAACTACTCGGCCGCATCCACCCTGGTGCGATCGTCCTCCTCCACAGTACTTCCAGCACAAATGCCTCTATCTTAGACGAACTGCTCACAAAATGGGAAGAGATGGGATACACTTTCGGTTCTCTAAACGACCTGGTCCAGACACCATAGTTTTATTCACACTCAGATTCCCACACCTCAACCTGCCTACTGTCTTTTCTCTGAAATAAATTACTTCTTTAACTGAAAGGCGATTCTTTCTGTGCCGTCTGCCACTTGGATCTTTCCACATTTGACAAATCCATTCTTTTCCAGCAGGCGCTGCATAGGCAGATTCGCCTCATGTGTATCCACTCGAATTTCCTCGCTTTGCTCAATGCTCCATTGCAGGCAAAACATGCCCGCTCCCTTTCTTTCTCCGCTGGATGCCAGTCGGTGCAAGACATGATAGGGAGACTGGTTCAACCACTGTCCATCCCATATTTTCTCATAAGTTGGATCTGGTCCGCCACACAGGCTAAAGACTGCCACAATAGCTTCTTCCTCCTCACAAACATACTGACACCCTTGTTCAATTTCTTTTAGAATCAATTCTCTGGAAGGGTAACCCTTGTCCCATTGTGTCGCATTTCCGTTTTTTCTCATAAATGCACGTGCCTGCTCATATATCCTCATAATTTTATCGATTTCTTCTGCTTTTCCTCTTCTAATCTGCATCTGTTCTTCCTTTCTTCTCAAAGAAATAGGAATGTGTCTGACACATTCCTATTTCTGCTATTGATATTCCGTACAATCTGTCTTTGACCATCGTCCGACAGATTTCTTACTACTGTAACCTTGTCTGTACCAACTATCTTGCAGCTTTCTTATGTCCTTTCTCTACCACATCTGTCCAGCCAATCTCTGGCTGATAATTCTGTACTTCTTCACTCTTCTTTAAATCAAAGTACTTTTTGCTGGCACCGATCTTATCACAGATCTTAAAAAATCCGAGTTCCAAAAGGTTAAAGAACTTATGGAACGGTTCAATTTTGTAATCTACATGCCCTTTCATAAAAAGCGCAGCCACAATTCCAGTCAATACAACAGTAGTCATTACAATGATACTCTGAATATGATTCAACATTGCCTTCAACCCCTTTTCTTTTCGTTTTCTTTATTTTAATTCTATTTGCCAAAATAGTCAATCATTTTTATTATTTATTTATAATTTTCTATCATTTTTAATTATCTTTCTAAAATACACTGTTTTCTCCGACCTACAAATTACATATGACCGTTTGCGTCCCCCGATTGCAAGTGTTTTTCTATGCAAAAAATCCAGACTACTTAAAGTAATCTGGATTTTACTGCCGATGGCCGGACTCGAACCGGCACGGATCGCTCCGCATGATTTTGAGTCATGTGCGTCTGCCAATTCCGCCACATCGGCTCTTTTACCTCGGTTCATCTCTCAGAACCGAGATTTATCATAACACACTTTTTTTTAAATTGCAAGTCCTTTTTTCTATTTTTTACTTATTTTATCAATTTTTTTCCAATTTCAAAGCAATCAAACGTCGCATAGTAATCCGCCGGCGTCTCTGCTCTCCGGATCATCTGTACACTTCCGTCTTCTTTCAACAAAAGTTCTGCCGATTTCAATTTGCCGTTATAGTTATATCCCATTGCAAATCCGTGTGCACCGGTATCATGGATATAAAGCAGATCTCCAGTATCGATCTTTGGAAGCATGCGATCAATCGCAAATTTGTCATTATTTTCACAGAGCGATCCCGTCACATCATACTTATGGTCACATGGCGCATCCTCTTTTCCCATAACTGTAATATGATGATAAGCCCCATACATTGCCGGGCGCATCAGATTTACCGCACATGCATCGCAGCCAATGTATTCCTTATGCGTATGTTTTTCATGGATTGCCCTTGTCACAAGTGCACCGTACGGCCCCATCATAAATCTGCCAAGTTCTGTATAGATCGCAACATCTCCCATACCTGCTGGCACAAGTACTTCCTCATATACTTTTCTGACCCCTTCCCCGATCGCATGGATATCGTTCGGTTCTTGATCCGGGCGATACGGAATTCCAATTCCACCGGACAGGTTGATAAATTTAATATGGACTCCTGTTTCCTTCTGCAACTTCACTGCCACTTCAAACAAAACTTTTGCAAGCATCGGATAATATTCATTTGTCACTGTATTGCTTGCAAGAAAGGCATGAATTCCGAAGTGCTTCGCCCCTTTTTCTTTTAAAATCCGGAATGCATCAAACAGCTGCTCTGTCGTCATTCCATATTTTGCATCCCCAGGATTGTCCATAATGTCATTGCTGATCTGAAACAGTCCACCCGGATTGTACCGACAGCTGATGGTCTCCGGGATATATCCGATTGCCTTCTCCAGAAAATCAATATGGGTAAAATCATCCAGATTGATAATTCCTCCCAACTTATCCGCATAAACAAATTCTTCTGCCGGAGTTGCATTGGAAGAAAACATAATATCTTCTCCCACAGCTCCTATCGCTTCTGACATCATCAATTCTGTATAAGAAGAACAGTCGCAACCGCATCCGTATTCTCTTAAAATCTGAATCAAAAATGGGTTGGGTGTTGCCTTGACTGCAAAATATTCTTTATATCCCTTATTCCAAGAAAAAGCTTCCTTTAGTGCTCTCACATTTTCACGAATTCCTCTCTCGTCATAAATGTGAAACGGAGTCGGATAGATTTTTGCAATCTCTTCCAGTTGCTCTTTTGTCACAAATGGTTTCTTCGTCATCGTTTCTTCTCCTTTTCTATTGCAGAGAAGGCATGACCGAACAGCTGTCTGCCGTCTTGTCATGCCCTCTCGGACTATTTTATTCCACTACAGCGATTCTCATCATATTACTTACGCCGTCACGTGATTTTTTGATCGTTGGAGACGGAATTCCCGCTGTCATTACGACAATATCACCCGGCTCCACAAGTCTCTTTGCTGTCACAAGATCGATCGCATCGTTACAGATATCTTCTGTCGTGTTGTACTCAATCGATTTTACTGGTGTTACACCCCAGTAGATCTGCATTTTTCTCAAAGTTTCTTCACACGGTGTCACACCGATAATATCTGCCTTTGGTTTGAACTTAGACACTACTCTTGCTGTTGCACCGGTTACAGACGGTGTGATGATACATTTTGCTGAAAGATTCATTGCAGTTGCCACAGAAGAATATCCGATCGCACTAGAAATTCCTTTCTTTCTATGCTCCTGCGCTTTTTCAAGAAGCACATCATAATCAAGATGTTTCTCTGTGTTTTCAATAATGTGTACCATCATCTGTAAAGCTTCCACCGGGTATTTTCCCTGCGCTGTTTCACCTGAAAGCATCACTGCATCTGTTCCATCATAAACAGCATTGGCAACATCTGTCACTTCCGCTCTTGTCGGACGCGGATTACGGATCATGGAGTCTAACATTTGTGTTGCAGTGATTACCGGCTTATAGTTATCATTACATTTCTTGATCAGCATTTTCTGTAAGTACGGTACTTTCTCTGCCGGGATTTCCACACCGAGATCTCCTCTCGCAACCATGATACCGTCTGCACAGTGAATGATCTCATCGATATTTTTGATTCCCTCTGCATTTTCAATCTTCGCAATAATCGGTGTATGTGGTGCTCCACACTCTTTTAATAATGCTCGGATTTCCAAAATTCCTTCTGCAGAACGAACAAAGGATGCTGCAATAAAGTCAATTCCCTGTTCCACACCAAAAATAATATCTTCACGGTCTTTCTTCGTAAGTGCAGGAAGACGTACCGGAACATTTGGAACATTGACACCCTTTCTTTCTCCAAGTTCTCCTCCATTTAACACTTTACAAGTGATTTCATTTCCGTTGATGTTCTTTACTTCTAACTCAATCAATCCATCATCGATCAGGATTCTCTTGCCTGGTTCTACATCTTCTGCAAGTCCATCGTACGTGATAGATACTTTTTTTGCATCTCCTTCAATTTCTTCTGTTGTCAGCGTAAACATCTCTCCTGCTTCTAACATTACCTTCTTTCCGTCTTTCAGCACACCTGTACGGATCTCTGGTCCTTTTGTGTCGAGCAGAATCGCAATCGGCTTCCCAATCTCCTCACGAACAGATTTCAGAAGATCCATTCTTCCTTTCTGCTCCTCGTGAGAGCCATGCGAAAAGTTAAAGCGCGCTATATTCATGCCTTCTTCCGCGAGACGCTTCATCATAGCTCTATCGTTCGTATTTGGTCCCATCGTACATATAATTTTTGTCTTTCTCATCTTTTACTTTTCCTTTCTTATCTCACTTCAGTCTCAAAATCATTTGACATGCTCATGCGTAAATAAATGATCCTGGCAATATTCGTAATCGCCATTGCACTTTGTACAATACCGAAACTCCAGATTCGGATCGTCCAGTTCTGTTCTGCCACACACAGCACATCTGTGTCTTGCTCCATTGGCATAAGTGTGTTCTGCCCGGTGCACTTGTTTCTTATATGCTTGTTTCCTTCTGATTTCTTTTGGTGAGTAAGCCTTCATATTCCTTGATGATACATAGAAGATCAGGAAATTCAAAAGAGATACGAATGCTGCGATTGCGTCTGCTTTATACATAATTCCAAAGACCCCTCCTGCGTAAGCCGGAAGAATTCCCTGCAAGATCGTGAATGCAAAAAATGCCCCATCCAGCAATGCTAGATATTTGACCTTAATCGGAATGACAAAGAACAACAAAAACTCTACATTCGGATACAATGCCGCAAAGGCAAAAAACAGTGACAGATTCAAGTACGAAGTCCCGATTGGGAATGAAATTCCTGTCAGGAAGTATACGATCAGCGCCGCAATCAAGTGAAACAATACCCCGGTAAAAAAGTACAGATTAAACCGGAACGCTCCCCATGCCGCCTCTAGATTCTGTCCGATCATGTAATACAAATACAATGCAAAAACAATAAAAATCGGGCTTCCGTCTGGTGGCTGAAGCAAAAATGTCACAATTCTCCAAATCTGCCCATGCAGAATTGCGTTAGCATTCAGGCTCAGATACTCCATATAAAAACCAGGTGCGATCAGGTTCAGAACGAAGCCAACCGCATAAAGGATGATAATGTAATGCATCAGATTGTGTATTGCATATCTTCCAAATTTACGTTCTAGTTTGTTGATCCAATTCATATGAATAACTACTCCTCTTGACCTTTCTTAAAATTTACTCATACTAATTGTACCTGCAAGCTCCTCTTTTGTCAATTCTAACAGTTTATTATTTTTTCGTTGTATTTTGCAAATTGTTGTCATATAATGAAAATTGTTTTTTTAAGCAGACTATATTTTAATAGGTTAGAACAGACCTTATTTCTTCTAAAAGGAGCAATATTTATGAATTACAAACAACTATATAAACTGGGAATCGACATCGGTTCTACCACTGTAAAGATTGCAATTCTTGATACAGAAAATAATGTACTCTTTTCTGACTACGAGCGTCATTTTGCTAATATTCAGGAGACTCTTTCCGATCTTCTCGGGCGAGCGCTTTATAAACTCGGTCCAATCTTAGTATCTCCTGTCATGACTGGTTCTGGCGGGCTGACACTTGCCAATCACCTGGAAGTTCCTTTTGTACAGGAAGTCATCGCAGTCTCTACCGCTCTTCAGGACTACGCACCTCAGACCGATGTTGCAATCGAGCTCGGTGGAGAAGATGCAAAAATCATCTACTTTGAAGGCGGAAATGTCGAACAGCGCATGAACGGGATCTGCGCCGGTGGTACTGGTTCTTTCATTGATCAGATGGCTTCTCTTCTGCAGACAGACGCTACCGGATTAAATTCCTACGCAAAAAATTATCAGGCGCTTTACTCCATCGCTGCACGCTGTGGTGTCTTTGCGAAATCAGATATCCAGCCTCTGATCAATGAGGGCGCTACAAAAGAAGATCTCGCTGCTTCTATTTTTCAGGCAGTCGTAAATCAGACGATCAGTGGGCTTGCCTGCGGAAAACCGATCCGCGGACATATCGCCTTCCTTGGCGGTCCTCTCCACTTTTTGTCAGAGCTGCGAAATAGCTTTATCCGCACTCTAAATCTCGACGATGAACATATCATCGCACCGAAGCATTCCCACTTGTTTGCTGCGATTGGGTCTGCACTTAACTCTAAGGGAGATCACGAAACCTCTCTGACAACCCTTCAGACAAGACTGGCAGAACATATCCATATGGATTTTGAAGTAGAACGTATGGAACCACTGTTTGCAAGTGAAGCAGAGTATCAGAGCTTCAAGACCAGGCACGAACGACATCAGGTTCCTGTACTTGATCTCTCCTCCTACAAGGGAAACTGTTTTCTCGGGATTGATGCAGGATCTACCACAACAAAAGCGGCACTTGTCGGCGAAGACGGAAATCTTCTTTACTCTTTTTATCACAGCAATGATGGTGATCCGTTAGGAACAACGATCAAGGCAATTAAAGATATTTATACAAAACTTCCAGATGGGGTTAAAATTGCCCACTCCTGCTCCACAGGATACGGAGAAGCCCTTATAAAAGCCGCCCTTTTACTTGATGAGGGTGAAGTGGAGACTATTTCCCACTATTATGCTGCCGCTTTTTTCAATCCAGATGTCGATTGTATTTTAGACATCGGCGGACAGGATATGAAATGCATTAAAATCAAAAATCACACTGTGGACAGTGTACAGTTAAATGAAGCTTGTTCTTCTGGCTGCGGATCCTTCATTGAGACATTTGCGAAATCTTTAAATTATAGCGTGGAAGACTTTGCACATGAAGCACTTTTTGCCAAGCATCCGATCGACCTTGGAACACGCTGTACTGTTTTTATGAACTCAAAAGTCAAACAAGCACAAAAGGAAGGGGCATCTGTCTCGGACATTTCTGCCGGACTCGCCTATTCTGTCATCAAAAATGCACTGTATAAAGTTATCAAGGTATCAGATGCCAGTATGCTTGGGAAAAACATTGTCGTACAGGGAGGTACTTTCTACAATGATGCCGTGCTTAGAAGTTTTGAAAAAATTGCAGACTGCGAATGTATTCGACCAGATATCGCAGGAATTATGGGCGCTTTCGGCGCTGCTCTGATTGCCCGCGAGCGTTTCAATGAAAGTAAAGGAACAACCATGCTTCCGATAGAAGAAATTGAAGCGCTTACATACAGCACAACAATGACAAAGTGCCGCGGATGCACAAATAACTGTCGGCTTACTGTCAACCGTTTCAGCGGCGGAAGAAGTTTTGTTACCGGAAACCGCTGTGAACGCGGACTTGGAAAAGAGAAAAAGGAACAGGAACTTCCAAATTTATTCGCATACAAAAACGAACGTTGCTTCGGTTATGAACCGCTTTCCGAACAAGAAGCCGTACGCGGAACGGTCGGTCTTCCTCGTGTTTTGAACATGTATGAAAATTACCCGTTCTGGTTTACTTTCTTCCATGAACTGAAATTCCGTGTTGTGCTCTCGCCACCGTCTAGCCGTAAGATTTATGAACTCGGAATCGAATCTATTCCAAGTGAATCTGAATGTTATCCGGCAAAACTGGCACATGGACATGTGGAATGGCTGATCAATCAGGGAGTGACCTTTATTTTCTATCCTTGCATTCCTTATGAACGGGAAGAGTTTAAAGATGCAAACAATCATTATAACTGCCCAATGGTTACATCCTATGCTGAAAACATCAAAAATAATATGGATGCGATCACCAATGGAACGATTCACTTTAAAAATCCATTCCTCTCTTTCCAAAGCGAGGAAGTGCTGTCCAAGAGGCTCACAGAAGAATTTTCAAAAGAATTCCAGATTCCAGAACAGGAAATTCGCCATGCAGTAAAAAAAGCATGGGACGAACTTGCCGCCTGCCGGGAAGATATCCGAAAAAAAGGAGAAGAGACGATCGCATGGCTTGAAAAACATCATAAGAGGGGAATCGTTCTTGCCGGACGCCCATATCACATTGACCCGGAAGTCAATCACGGAATCCCAGAACTGATCAACTCCTACGGGATCGCTGTACTTACAGAAGACTCCGTCTCACACTTACACAAAGTAGAGCGCCCTTTGATCGTCATGGACCAGTGGATGTACCATTCCCGCCTCTATGCTGCGGCAAACTATGTCAAGACAAAAGATAACCTGGATCTGATCCAACTTACTTCTTTTGGATGCGGACTAGATGCAGTAACTTCTGATGCGGTCTCTGATATTCTGACAAACTCAGGAAAGATTTATACTTCCCTGAAGATTGATGAAGTCAATAACCTTGGAGCTGCCCGCATCCGTATCCGATCCTTGATCGCAGCGATCCGCGTTCACGAAAAGATACACACAACCCGTACGATCCAGCCATCTTCCATCCAAAAGGCAGTATTTACAAAAGAGATGAGAAAAGACTATACGATTCTCTGTCCGCAGATGTCTCCGATCCACTTTGACCTTTTGGAGCCGGCGATCCGCTCCTGCGGCTACCAACTGGAAATTCTTCCGAATGATAATAAAGAAGCGGTCAATGTAGGTCTAAAATACGTCAACAACGACGCATGCTATCCGTCACTGATCGTTGTCGGACAGATTATGGATGCCATCTTATCGGGAAAATATAACACCGATAAGCTCGCTGTGATTATATCGCAGACTGGTGGCGGCTGTCGTGCTTCGAATTATATTGGCTTTATCCGGCGGGCACTCAAAAAAGCCGGCTATCCTCACATTCCGGTCATTTCCCTGAATTTGAGCGGCCTTGAGAGCAACCCTGGATTCCAGATCACTCTCCCTCTTGCACTGAAGGGAATTTATGCTGTTGTTCTGGGAGATGTCTTCATGAAATGTCTGTACCGTGTCAGACCATACGAAGCAGTCCCTGGTTCTGCCAATGCGCTTCATGAAAAATGGAGAAAGAGGTGTAAAGAATTTTTATCTGGTGGTTATCCATCCAGGCGAACTTTCTCATCGCTGTGCGCACAGATCATACATGAATTTGACGAACTTCCGATTCTCAATAGAAAAAAACCGCGTGTTGGAATCGTAGGAGAGATCCTTGTAAAATTTCTCCCTGCAGCCAACAATCATCTTGTGGAACTGTTAGAACAGGAAGGTGCTGAAGCTGTTGTTCCGGATCTCCTGGACTTTTTTGCCTACTGCTTCTATAACAACAATTTCAAAGCAAGCCACCTTGGAATGAAAAAATCTTCGGCCACAAAGGGAAACCTTGGAATTCACGCACTGGACTGGTTCCGGGCACCGGCTTCTGCTGCCTTTGCAAAGAGCAAACGTTTTTCTGAACCAGCAAAAATCTCGGATCTGGCAGCAATGGCACAAGACATTGTGTCTGTTGGAAATCAGACTGGGGAAGGATGGTTTCTGACCGGAGAAATGTTAGAACTGATCCATAGCGGTACTACAAATATCGTCTGTGCACAGCCATTTGGCTGCCTCCCAAATCATATTGTCGGAAAAGGTGTCATCAAAGAGCTGCGACACCGCTATCCGCTTGCAAACATTGTTGCCATCGACTATGATCCAGGCGCAAGTGAAGTCAACCAGCTGAATCGGATCAAACTGATGCTGTCTACCGCACAAAAGAATCTGGAGCGAGAAGAAGACTAATTTTTAGTCTTCTTTCTGCTCTTTTATTTTCAACACTGCCATACCGATACTGATACATGCTGCTGCAAACAAACACTGAATCCCAAATGATTTCCAGATTTCGCTCTGTCTCTCCGGTGTAATCTCCCGGAACCCGGCAAGCAGATTGTTGACTTCTTCATACCAATAAACCGGAAGTATTCTGGAGAATTTCAATATCCCTTTATCTAATACAGATGTTGGAGTGAACACCCCTCCAAGAAAAGAAACTGCCAACGCTGTCACATTCACAATAATATTGATGACGTTCTCACTCTCTGCGACTGCTCCAATCAAAAATGCCATTGCAAGACTCGTTAGAACCATCAGGAAACTGTTTCCTGCCAGATACGCAGCATGCGGGCTTTCGAAAAAGCTATTTTTTGAAAAAATTATGGCAACTCCGATCATCGCTGCCCAGAAAATAATCCCTACAACTAGAAATGCAAGCATTGCTTCCACCGTCTGGCGACGCAGAGAAACTGCAGAACATTGCAGCCGCTGTCTGATTTCTTTCTTCCGGTATGCATTCATCGGAATACTTAAGATCAGACACAATACTGCAATGGAAAGGTATGGAAGGAAACGAAAAATATAATAATAAGATTCCCATTTCCCCTGATTCCCATTGAGATTTAAAAGTCTGACCGATTTCTCTTCCAACTGTTGGTTTACAAGCGCAAATGCTTCCTGCATGGAATACCCATTTTCTGTACAAAACTGTACTTGATTCAGAAACAAATTGATCTGCTGTTTCAAATAATCCGCTTCTGCATATCCCGGTATTTTTGTCAACTGTACTTCCCACTTTTCTCCCACTCCTCTCGGAATGCGGATTACACTAGAAATTTCCCCATAGTAAATTGCCTCCAAAAGAGTCCCCTCCGCATTGCCTATCTCTGTGATTTCATGCAAAGTCGCAAGATAATTTGTAAGCCCTTCTGCCAGTATTCCTCCATCCTCATCCACAACTGCAATCTTCAGACGGCTTCTTTGAAATTCTTTTTCTTCCTTTTTCTGTGTTTCCCCCTGTATGATCAGCATTGTCAAAAGAAACAATGCTGTGTAAATAAAAATAAATCCCCAGTTCCGCTTGATGATCAAAAGATATCCTCTAAATACTGTCATAGCGTTTCCTCCTCATTACAATACATCCGGCAACAAGAAACATCATCCCCATTCCAAACAGCATCATCACATTTCTCCAGTATCTTGCCATATCTTCATAAATTGTCATACTGAAGAATCCATCCGAGATCAGCGCAACCGGGTTCCATGCATTGAGTAGCGGACAACATTTGTCCACAATATGTCTCATATTCTGTACCATAAGCCCTCCAAAAAAACTGAGCAACATCGTAATCAACGTCAAGAAATTCAGTCTATGTGTCCCTGAACTTTTTCCGATACTTCCTGCAATAATGCCGAAAGACACTCCAATCATTCCTCCTGCCATACAGAGAAGTAAGATTTTCCCATTATCTTCCCCAAGCGGAATCCGAAGAATTCCTTTCAGGTAACAGATCAAAATCCACAAGTTTACAAAATGGATCCCGTACACAACGAGAAAATCTGCCATCATTATCTTTCCTCTGGACAGATAACTTATATTTCTCCTCATCCCCACCGGTGACTGATCCGCATTGCTGCTAAGAGATACAGCAAACCCCAAATCGCAGCCAAACATGCAAGCCATCCCAACCAGTGCAAAAAAATACTCTACAAGAGAGTTTCTTACCGTTCCCCCAAGAGAAGTTTCTGTCGTTCGATCCCTGTATGCTTTCATCGAATCCATCATTCCTTCAAGCCTCTCCGGATGTTCTACCGCCACTTTCTCTATCAGTCTTTCATTTGTATTATACTGCTTCAGTATCGTTTCTAATATGCTGGGAGCAACTCCCGTGGCGGCAACTGTCAGTGTCCGTTCCCTTCCCTCCGTATAAATTCCTTGCACCTTTCCATTTTCCAGTGCTTTTTCTGCCTCCTCTTCTTCCATCACATGAAAAGATAGCAGATCTTCTGCACCTTCCAAAAATGTCAGAAAAGGAGAATCTTCTTCCGCGACAACTGCCACATCAATCATTTCCAGCTGTGGACAATTTGCATTTTTCCAAAACCCAAAATAGTAAAGTGTTCCGAGAATCACTGGGAATAATAATGCCCAGAACATCAATGCACGCATCCGGATGATCTGTAAAAAACGGTATTTAACTAAATGTAACATCGTTCTCCCTCCTCAATCTCTAAGAGCCTTACCAGTAATTTCGAGAAATACATCATTCAGTGTCGGCTGCTCTGAGAACACTCTTCCAAAAGGAATCTTCTCCTGGGAAAGATAGCTGAGAAGCCGGATCAGATTCTCTCCATCTTCCGTACAGTGTACCATCAGGCACTGGTCCTTCCAGACTGCCGAGAAGACATGTGGCAATGTCCGAATTTTCTCAATCTGTTTCTCATTTAAAACAACCGTGTCAATCACAATTCTCTGCCCTGTCTTCACCATTCGTTTCAGCTCTTCTTTCGTCCCTGTCGCAAGGCATTTGCCTCGATCCAAAATGGAAATCTTTGTACAGATCTGCTCAACCTCCTCCATATAGTGGGAGGTATAGATAATCGTACTCCCTTTACGATTAAGCTCCTTAATCCCCTCTAAAATTTTATTTCTGCTCTGAGGATCGACTGCCACTGTCGGTTCATCCAAAATGATCAGGCGCGGTTTATGTGCAATTCCGCAGGCAATGTTCAGCCGTCTCAAAAGTCCTCCAGAAAGCTTTTGCGGACGGAATTTTAAATATTCTTCAAGTCCTGTAAATGCAATCGCTTCCTCCACCAGCTTTTTCCGCTTTAATTTCTCAGGAATGTAAAGTCCACAGAAATAATCAATGTTCTCATAAACACTAAGTTCTTCAAAAACTGCCACATTCTGCATCACAACCCCAATCTGTTTCTTCAGATGATAACTTTCCGGCCGGATTTCTTCCCCAAATACTTTTACACTTCCTTTGTCAAATTTTAAAAGTGCCAGAATACAATTAATTACGGTTGTCTTTCCCGACCCATTTGGCCCTAATAGTCCGTAGATTTCTCCCTCTTGTACTTCGAGATTCAAGTGATCCAGTGCAAGTATCTTTCCATAACGTTTCACAAGATTTTCTATCAAAATCATAATTTTTTCTCCTCCCATGTTCATCATTTTCTTTACTGCCATTATAAAAAATCTATTCTGCTTCGAACAGTGTCACACGTCAGCTCCCTATATGACATTTGTCACTTTTTAATCCTAAATGGGAGGAAAGAACTTAAAACAGACAGAATTTCTGCAGACCGATAAAAAAGTAATGACGTCATTTCATACAGATGGTATAATATTTCTCATAGTAACAGTCCGGATCACTTCCGGGAAAGGATTTCCCATGCGCCAGTTTTTAAATAAATCATTTCTCATATTATATTCTCTGCTTCTCCTCTGCCCGACAAATACGGACCGTTCTTTTGTTGTGGGATTTTTTCTTGCTGTTTTTACTGCAATGACTACTTTCTTTTTTACATCCCGCCGCTATGCCTGTTCTGTTCTTCCTATTTTTCTTGTGGCAGCTCCATTCTATCCGGCGCTCTTTTTATTTTTTCCGGTCATTTGCTACGATCTCTGCCTTTACAGAATCCTTCCCCTATTTGTTCTGGTAGTCGCGGACTTTCTTTTCCTTATAACTTCTTCCGCTACTGATCAAATTCTATATATACTTTTCGGATGTATCACAGCCATTTTGCTGGAAAAACATACTTCTGATTACGATCAGCTAAAGGAACAGTATATTCACACCATAGATGATCAGACCGAAAAAAACATGCTCCTATCCCAGAAACATGAGGCACTCCTCCAGAAACAGGATTCTGAAATCTATGCTGCCACCTTACAGGAGCGTAACCGAATTGCCAGAGAAATCCATGACAATGTAGGCCATATGCTTTCTCGGGCAATTCTTCTATCCGGTGCCATTAGGACGGTCAACAAGGAAGAATCGTTACAGGAACCACTCAGACAGCTCACCGATACATTATCTCTTGCAATGGACAATATCCGCACAAGTGTCCATGACTTGCACGACGACTCAGTCAATTTAAAAGAAGTCACTGAGGAACTGACCTCCTCCTTTACTTTCTGCCCGATCACACTAGAGTACGACATGCCGATCACGGTCCCACGAACCATTAAATATGCTTTTCTCTCTATTACAAAAGAGGCCCTCTCTAATATTATCAAGCATAGTAACGCTACCGCCGTTTCAATCCTCATGCGAGAACACCCTGCACTCTGGCAACTTGTCATCCAGGATAACGGTACTTTACAATCTCCTTCTGCCACAGAAGGAATCGGCTTGGAAAATATGAAAGAACGAATCCGAAAACTAAACGGCACGATTACATTTTCCTGCGAAAACGGTTTTTCGATTTTTATTGCAATCCCAAAGAACAAAAAGGAGGAATCTGATTTATGATACGACTTTTAATTGTCGATGATGATTATCTGATCACTACCGCATTAAAGACTATCCTCGAGGCAGAGGGAGATCTTTCTGTCTGCGGCATCGGAAAAGACGGAAATGATGCTGTCAGATTATATAAGCAACTTCAGCCCGATCTCCTTCTCATGGATATCCGCATGGAACATCTGGACGGACTAAATGCCGCAGAACAGATTTTGCAGATCTATCCCGATGCCCGTATTCTTCTGCTCACTACTTTTTCTGATGACGAGTACATTATAAAGGCATTGCACCTGGGAGCCCGCGGCTATATTTTAAAACAAGATTATACTGGAATCTCCCCTGCAATCCGTGCTGTCCTGAAAGGACAAACTGTATTTGGCGCAGAGATCACGACACGGATTCCAAAGCTCTTTGAGCCACAGAAAGCTTTCGATTACGAAACGTATCAACTTACCAGCCGTGAATTTTCTATCATTGAGCTTGTGGCAGATGGACGCAGCAACAGAGAAATTGCCGAAGCACTGTATCTTGGCGAAGGCACCGTACGAAATTACCTCAGCAGCATTTTAGAAAAATTAGAGCTGCGGGACCGCACGCAGCTTGCTGTGTTTTTTTATCAACATTTACTGTAACGCAGAACAAAAGCATTTTACTCCAATCCTTGACAAAGAGCCAAAAAGACCCTGAATAGAGGAGTTTCCTCTATTCAGGGTCGTAAATTCTTCTGAATATTCTCTTTTGCCTTTTGGGGAATATTTCACTTTGCCCCCTAACAACAAATCAGCCTCTCGCTATTTTACAAGCAGGGATCTTCCTGTCATTTCTTCCGGCTGTTCCATTCCCATCAGTTCGATCAGCGTTGGAGCAATGTCTGCCAGACATCCGTCTTCTCTTAACTTGTATGCAGGGTCTGCATTGACAAGAATAAATGGAACCGGATTTGTTGTATGTGCTGTAAACGGCTCTCCTGTTTCATAATCTACAAGCTGCTCTGCATTTCCATGGTCAGCACAGATAAACATCTGTCCATTCACTTCTTTGATCGCTTCCACAGTTCTTCCGACACATTCGTCTACTGCTTCAATTGCTTTGATCGCTGCATTCTCAACTCCGGTATGTCCTACCATATCTGGATTTGCAAAGTTAATGATAATTACATCGTATTTGTCAGATTTGATCGCATCTACCAGTTTATCACACACTTCAAAAGCACTCATCTCCGGCTGAAGGTCATACGTTGCCACTTTTGGAGACTTTACAAGAATACGATCCTCTCCTTTGTTCGGCTCTTCCACACCGCCGTTAAAGAAGAATGTCACATGTGCGTACTTCTCTGTCTCAGCAATTCTTGCCTGTGTCATGTTATGTGCCGCAAGGAATTCACCAAATGTATTTGTAATTTCTGTCTTGTGGAATGCAACAAGTTTATTCGGGATCGTCACATCGTACTCTGTGAAACATACATAAGTTGTCTTCACACGCTCTCCTCTGTCAAATCCATCAAACGCATCATCACAAAATGTTCTTGTGATCTCTCTTGCTCTGTCCGGGCGGAAATTGAAGAAAATCACAGAATCTTTGTCTTTGATCGTTGCAATCGGAGCCCCATCTCTTACAACAACAGTCGGCACAACAAACTCATCTGTCTTTCCTGCATCGTAAGATTTCTGCACTGCGCAAACTCCACATTCCGCCTGCTCTCCTTCTCCTTTTACCATTGCATTGTATGCAAGTTCTACACGATCCCATCGGTTATCGCGGTCCATTGCATAATAACGTCCCATTACAGAAGCCACTTCTCCAACACCAATTTCTTTCATCTTGTCAGATAATTCCTGCACATAATCTTTTCCTGAAGCCGGTGGAGTATCACGGCCATCAAGGAAGCAGTGTACATAGACTTTGTCAAGCCCTTCTTTCTTTGCAAGTTCTAAAAGTCCGTAAATGTGGCTGTTGTGACTGTGCACTCCACCATCGGATACCAGTCCAAACAGATGAAGCGCAGAATTGTTTTCCTTTGCGTTTCTGCACGCTGTAAGCAGCGCCTCATTTTCAAAGAAATCTCCGTCCTGAATTGCTTTCGTGATCTTTGTCAGATCCTGATACACAATTCTTCCAGCGCCCATATTCAGATGTCCTACTTCTGAGTTTCCCATCTGTCCTTCCGGGAGTCCCACAGACATTCCACTTGCATTTCCCTCTACAAACGGATACTCTTTCATCAAGCTGTCCATAACCGGTGTCTTTGCCTCGCACACCGCATTTGCCTCACACTTTTCATTCAGACCATATCCGTCAAGAATCATTAAAACCGTAGGTTTCTTACTCATATAGCAAATCTCCTTTATGTTAAAAAAATGTCGTAATTTCTACGAAGTTTATTTTACATGATTTTTTCTCTCGTTGCAAGACTCAAATATGCATTCGGCGGCGCACTTCCTCCCGCAGTCTTGAAATCCGCATTACAGTAATCAGAGACACTGCAATGATTGCTGCACAGACAACAACCGCCGCGGACCATGTCAGACAGAATTTTTCATAAAGATAATAATAGACACTCAGATCAATGCCCGCACAGAATACTGCCATCTCGATCACAACAACCATCGCCGTGAACAAAATAGATCTGCTGACATGTTGATAGACATATAGCAGAACTGCCACAAGAACCGTTCCGAGCAGAATAACCGGGACTGCAATCTGCACATACCAGTCCATCCCATGATTCACCCATGCCACAAGCGCCAAATAAAAAAGAACTGCACACCCATCTATCAGTACCATCAAAATATACGGCAGCTTCCGATACACCATGATCGGAATGGAAAACACTAAAAATACAAGACATGCCCCGATCACATACAGCGACCATAAACTTCCCTTGTATACAAACAAATTCAAAAGTCCACAGCCCACAGCTGTACTTCCAAAAAGCACGATCAAAAGGATTGCAAGGTCTGTCCGTTTTACCTTCTCCACTGTTCCGCGCTCAGATGGATAGGGCGGAACTTTTCTCTCTGTTTTTTCCTCCTGTGGATGATACACGGGAGTATTGCAAAGCGGACATTTGGTCAGCGTTTCCTCCAGTTTCACTCCACAATTTACACAATAAGCCATCTCACACCTCTAATCTCGGTTGCTCTGAATTGTCACAGCAACCCCTTCTTCTACCAATTTTCTGAAAAATACCCGCTCAATGTCATTCTCCACAATACTGCTCGCAAAATTGATGGTCGTAAGACCGTTATAACTTACGATCGCACAATTCGTCCGAGCGGAAAATGGCTGTCCCATCAGCACATCAAATCGTTCCAGATACGGTTCCATCTCCGCAGGAACTTTGATGATTCCAGGATTAGTAAGCCCCGCGGAAGACTGACAATCCTGCACATGTTTGTAAAACTGTTTAACGACAATATCCTTAATACAAAGCGGAACAATACGGATCAGCGGACTCTGCAGTGTCTTTGCATTCGTCGTAATATCTGCATTCAAAAACTTCTCATTGATATGATATCGCATATAATAGTGGATCTCTTTTAAGATCTCCTCAAAACTATATTCTCCCATCCGCGGATCCACTCCGGGATAAATCATTGTAATAAAATTCCGAAGTGTCTTTGATGGGAAAAACTGTCTCAGATTGACTGGCATCGCAATCCTCACCGGCTTTTCCCTCCACACCTTGCTGCGCTTCTGATTCTCAATCAATGCGTAGACCAATACGGCATTTAAATACTCCGTGATCGTCACACCGTATTTTTTCGATGCTGTCTTAAGATCACTGACACTCATACTTCCACTGATAATATTCAGTGTATAGAACGGTTCTTTTGTCCCACGCACCCTATAGGCACTGCCCTGACTCCTCTTTGGTGTCACCTTAGAATTGGCATACTTCATATAAGAATCTTCCAGTTCCTCTCTTTTTGGTTCCTCCTCTACAGAAAGAATACCCTCCTCATCCGGAATCTTCACACCGCGCATCCGCAGATAAACTGCTGTCAGTGTCTTTAAAAAAGTAACTGCCCCAAGACCATCGGCCAGAGAATGAAACACTTCAAAAGAAATCTGACATTCATAATAATACAGACGAATCAGATAGCGGTGCTTTGTCTTAAAATCCATCGGCATGCATGGATTTTTGACATCTCGCTCCACCTGCGGCACCGGGTTTTTATTTGGCTCCAGATAACGCCAAAACAATCCTTTTCGCAATGCAACTTTCAAGGATGGAAATCTTGGAAGTGTCTTCTCATAAGCTTTCTGGAGAATCTGAGGATCTACCTTTTCTTTCAAGGTGACAGAAACGCGGAATACCGATGAGAAACTTTTTCTCTGAAGTGTTGGATAAACATTGCCCGACAAATCCAGTTTTAACCATTGATTTCTGTTATTCATCTTTTTCTTCCTTTCCTAGCTTTATTATAAAGAATTGGATTGTATATGACAACTGCTTTGTGATAGAATAAATTACTACAAGAAAGGATACGAGGATTTATGCCAAATCAAGAGAAAAAACAACAGGGACTGATGAAGATCATCAAGGCTATTCATAATTTTACAGTCAATGACGATTTAGAAAAATACAGACGCTCTCAGGCAAACCTCGGGCGACTGCTCGGGACAAAGCAAAGCGAAGCATCCTACACTGAATTTTTGATCGATGATATTCCCTCAGAGTGGATCCGCCTGAATCGTCCACATCAGAACGAGACAATTATCTTATACTGTCACGGCGGCGGCTTCTTTACCGGAAGTCTCGAATATTCCCGTACACTGACAACAAAGCTTGCATCTGCTTCTTCCTCTGACATTTTAAGTTTCAACTACCGCCTTGCCCCGGAGCATCCCTCCCCGGCAGCATTGGAAGATGCATTAAAAGTGTGGGGGTATCTGATGCACTTGGGATACGGTGCAAAAAATGTTATTCTCGCTGGGGATTCTGCCGGCGGTAATCTGGCTCTCTCACTTGCGTTGAAGCTCAAGGAAGATGGACGGATTCTGCCAAAAGCTCTTGTTCTCTTTTCTCCGTGGACAGATCTGACATTAAGTGGCGCATCCCACGAAAAAAAAGCGGCGTTGGATCCAATCCTGACTAAGGATTATCTTGAACGCGCGCGGTGTGCCTATGTACCAGAGAGCAATAGTGATGCCAGCATTTATGCAGATCCTTTTGTCTCCCCGCTTTACGGAGATTACACGGGGTTTCCTCCTGTCTATATCCAGGTTGGAACCAATGAGATCCTTTTGAATGACTCCACAGACTTACACAAGAAACTTCTTCGACAGGATGTCGCTGCAAAGCTGACTATCTACAAAGGAATGTGGCATGTTTTTCAAATGTCAAATATGAAGACGGCGACAGAAGCCATTAACGAAGCCGCACAGTTTTTATTCCGCTTATAACGTACATTTGCTATGGGATCTTCTTCCTGTTCCCGATCAAAATTACATTTTTCAAAAACAAGCAGAAACTGGGCATATCACAAATGACCGGCAGAGGGATAGATTCAAATTCTATCGTCTTCCCTCTGCCGGTCATTTCATTTTTCATAAAGCCATCTGCTGCAACACGCTTTCCTAATGCGTTGCTGCAGCATCCGCAATGATTCCACAAAAAGTGTTTCTATTATTTATTATAGTTCACGATCGCTCCAAAATCTGGTTTCAAGGAAGCTCCTCCTACAAGTCCTCCATCGATATCTGGCTGTGCAAATAACTCCGGTGCACTTGCTGCAGACACACTGCCGCCATACTGGATGCGGATTGCCTCAGCAGTTGCTTCATCATAGATTTCAGCGATACATGCACGGATTGCTGCACACACTTCCTGTGCCTGCTCTGTTGTAGCCACTTTACCAGTTCCGATTGCCCAAATAGGTTCATATGCAATCACTGCTGTCTTTGCCTGATCTGCTGTCACATCAAGAAATGCGATTTTAATCTGCTGACGGATAAAGTCGATTGTTACTCCCTGCTCTCTCTGTGTCAGAGTTTCTCCACAGCATACGATTGGTGTAATACCATGCTCAAATGCTTTTTTCACTTTTTTATTGACTGTCTCGTCTGTCTCCGCAAAATATTCACGTCTCTCAGAGTGTCCAATGATAACATATTTCACACCAACATCTGTAAGCATTGCAGGAGAGATCTCTCCTGTGTAAGCTCCACTCTCTTCGAAGTACATATTCTCTGCTCCGATTGCAATATTGCTTCCCTTTGCTGCTTCCATTGCCGGAATAATGCTGATTGCCGGTACACAAAATACAACATCTGCATCTTCTGTTGCCACTAATGGTTTTAACTCATTTACAAGTGCTACTGCCTCACTTGGAGTTTTATTCATTTTCCAGTTTCCTGCGATAATTTTTCTTCTTGCCATTTTTAACGTCCTCTTTCCTAAAAATATCTATATGTAAACAGGGCTGCCGCAAAGTGAAGCTTTTCTACAAGCTAGCATCTGCCACCCATTAAACATTGCTGATCCCTTGTAAAAACTTTCTATTTTGCAGCACCCCTGCTTTGCGCTAAAGTATTTTCTTATTTGTCGTTTGCTGCTGCAACACCTGGTAATTCTTTTCCTTCTAAGAATTCAAGAGAAGCTCCACCACCTGTTGAAATGTGTGTCATCTTGTCACCGTATCCTAACTGGTTTACTGCTGCTGCAGAATCTCCACCACCAATGATTGTAACTGCTTCTGTATCTGCAAGTGCTTTTGCAACTGCTTCTGTACCTGCTGCAAATTTCGGCATCTCAAATGCTCCCATCGGTCCATTCCATACAACTGTCTTTGCTGTCTTTACTGTCTCAGCAAACAACTCTGCTGTCTTCGGTCCGATATCGAGTCCTTCCCATCCGTCCGGAATCTCTCCACTTGCAACAACTTTTGTATTTGCATCGTTAGAGAAATCATCTGCAATTACATTATCAACTGGAAGTAATAATTTTACACCTTTTTCTTCTGCCTTTTTGATCATGTTCAGTGCGTATTCACAGTAATCTTCTTCTAATAAAGATTTTCCGACTGTTCCACCCTGCGCTTTGCTGAATGTATAAGACATACCTCCACCAATGATCAGAACATCTACTTTCTCTAACAGATTTTCAATAACAGAAATCTTGCTTGATACTTTTGCTCCTCCGAGAATTGCAACAAACGGTCTCTCTGGATTGTTTACTGCATTTCCTAAGAAGTCAATCTCTTTCTGCATTAAGTATCCTACTACTGCTGTATCAACGAACTGTGTCACACCAACATTTGAGCAGTGTGCTCTATGTGCTGTACCGAACGCATCGTTTACGAATACTTCACATAAAGAAGCAAGTTCTTTGCTGAATGCTTCTCCGTTCTTTGTCTCTTCTGCTCTGTAACGTGTATTTTCAAGAAGAATCACATCCCCGTCTTCCATAGCTTCCACTGCTGCTTTTGCATTTGGTCCAACAACTTCTGGATCTGCTGCAAATTTCACTTCCTGTCCTAATAACTCAGAAAGTCTTGCTGCAACCGGTGCTAAAGATAATTCCGGTTTTGGCTCTCCCTTTGGTTTTCCAAGGTGTGAGCAGAGAATCACTCTTCCACCGTCTGCGATTAATTTCTTAATTGTAGGAAGCGCTGCTACAAGACGGTTCTCATCTGTAATCTTTCCATCGATCAGCGGTACATTGAAGTCACATCTTACAAGTACCTTTTTCCCTTTTACATTAATATCATCTACTGATTTTTTGTTAAGCATGTTTATATCCTCCTTGACTATAAAAATAAAAGTCAACTTATCTTTTTTAAACCCGCAAAGGGTCCGGCCCATAAGACCGGACCCTTTTGGATCTTCTTATTCCGAATCTTTTAAAATTAAGCTAATTCAGAGAAGTATTTGATTGTTCTTACCATCTGGCTTGTGTAAGAATTCTCATTGTCATACCAAGCTACAACCTGAACTTCTGTTGTTCCATTGTCTAATGGAAGAGCCATTGTCTGTGTAGCATCGAATAATGAACCATATCTCATTCCAACGATATCGCTTGATACGATCTCATCTTCGTTGTATCCATAAGATTCGTTTGCTGCTGCTTTCATAGCTGCATTAATTTCTTCAACTGTTACATTTCCTTCTACTACTGCTGTTAAGATTGTTGTTGATCCTGTTGGTGTTGGAACACGCTGAGCAGATCCGATTAATTTTCCGTTTAATTCTGGAATAACAAGTCCGATTGCTTTTGCTGCACCTGTGCTGTTTGGAACGATATTTACAGCTGCTGCACGTGATCTTCTTAAATCACCTTTTCTCTGTGGTCCATCAAGTGTCATCTGATCTCCTGTGTAAGCGTGGATTGTACACATGATACCAGATTTAATTGTTGCTAATTTGTTAAGTGCATCAGCCATAGGAGCTAAGCAGTTTGTTGTACAAGAAGCTGCAGAAATTACTGTATCTTCTGGTTTTAATGTTTCATGGTTTACATTGTAAACGATTGTTGGAAGATCATTTCCAGCTGGTGCAGAAATAACAACTTTTCTTGCTCCTGCTTTGATATGAGCTTCAGCTTTTGCTTTAGATGTATAGAATCCTGTACATTCTAATACAACGTCAACTCCGATTTCTCCCCATGGAAGTTCTTCAGCGTTTGCTTTTGCATAGATTTTGATTTCTTTTCCATCTACTGTGATAGAATCTTCTCCAGCTGTTACTTTGTCAGCTAAAGCGTATTTTCCTTGAGATGAATCATATTTTAATAAGTGAGCTAACATTTTTGGAGATGTTAAGTCGTTGATTGCAACTACTTCATATCCTTCTGCTCCGAACATTTGTCTGAATGCAAGACGTCCAATACGTCCAAATCCATTAATCGCTACTTTTACTGCCATGATTAATTCCTCCTAAAGTTTCTTAAACTATTATTTGTATTTGACAATTCCTTAACTTTGTTAAAGATTCATCAACCTTTATTTATTGTACTAAATCCGCACAGAAAATTCAAGTCATATTTACAATTTTATGGAAGTTGTTGAAAAACAGGTTTTCTTCCTTTAAACTCTGTATAATATTGAAAGCCACAACTATGCAGGATCTCACTTACAAGTCCAAATGCATAAGCAAGATGCTCCGGTCTATGTCCATCCGAACCTACTGTAACAATCTCTCCGCCAAGCTCCCGATATCTCTTTAAAATATCCGGATGCGGATGACCAAATCCAAGTCCATACTTATATCCCGCCATATTCAGCTCCAACCCTTTTCCTTGACCGATCAGCTCCCGCAGGATTTCATCGATCAGATCTGAAAAGGTACTGTAAGAATAGCTCTCTATACTTCTTCCATAGCGCACGATATAATCCAAATGACCAAGTACATCAAATTCTGAGACCGCACGGATATTTTCCAGTGTTGCCAAAAAAGCCGCCTCATATGCTTCCCGATCTGTTCTTTTCTCGAAAAACTGTGGATAATACGGATCTTCTGACTGAATCACATGCACCGATCCGAGCACAAAGTCAAACGGATACTGACTGATATACTGTTTATAGTACTCGCCAAGGTGCGGCTGAAGTCCCAGTTCTACACCGATCCGCACATCTATCTTTTCTCGATATTCCTGCTGAAGTCTCTGCATTGTCCGAAAATAAAATTCCGTATCGAACGTAAAGGAAAGAGGTCCTCCTTGATAATCTTTATCCTGATGGTCAGTAAAGCAAATCGTTTGAAGCCCTCTTCTGATTGCCTCTTGTATCATTGCTTCCGGTTCAAATTCTGCATCAGATGAAAAACTGGAGTGCATATGAAAATCCGCTTTCATCCTTTCCCTCCTTCACATTTTTTCTGCTCGAACAGCATGTTGCTTCTATAGAATAGTACCTCCTCCGACAACATACTCTCCATCATAGAAAACAACTGCCTGTCCCGGAGTAATCGCTCTCTGCGGTTCCTCAAAGGTGCATGTAACCTCATCTTTTCCGCTCTTTCGGATTGTCCCCCATGCTCCTTTGTGATTGTAACGAATCTTAGTCCATACGCGCATCTCACCGGTTAAATCCTCAACGGACATAAAATTCAACTGATTCGCTTTCAGCGTATAAGACAGAGAATCTTCATTACTTCCTATTACAATCTCATTTGTCTCCGGTCGAATCTCAAGAACAAAAGCCGGATGTCCCAAAGACAATCCAAGTCCTTTTCGCTGACCGACCGTATAGTGTGTGATGCCTTTATGTCTCCCAAGCACTCTTCCATCAAGATCTACGAAATTTCCTTCCGGGATCTTCACAGCCGCCTCTTCTTCAATAAAAGAAGCATAATCTCCATCTGGTACAAAACAGATATCCTGACTATCCGGCTTATTGGCAATGCGAAGATTTATTTTTTCCGCAATCTCCCTCACTTGGTCTTTCGTATACTCACCGACCGGCATCAGTGTCCGCTTCAGCTGTTCCTGCGTCAGATTGTAAAGAGCATACGTCTGATCCTTTGCCAGAGTCGCTGAACACTTCAATGTATACCGTCCGTTTTCCAGCTGCACAACTCTTGCATAATGCCCGGTTGCGATATAATCTGCTCCGATATCCATACTCCTCTTCAACAAGGATTCCCATTTCACATAACGGTTACAGGCAATACATGGATTCGGAGTTCGCCCATGCAGATATTCCTGTACAAAATAATCAATGACCTTTTCTTTAAATTCTTTCTTAAAATTCATCACATAGTATGGAATTTCAAGTGCCGCCGCAACACGTCTTGCATCATCAACCGCACTGAGCCCACAGCAGCCTCCGTTTTCTTCTTCAACTGCGCGATCCTCATCCTGCCAGATCTGCATCGTCACCCCGATTACATCATACCCCTGTTCTTTGAGCAGATATGCTGCTACCGAAGAGTCCACACCTCCTGACATTCCTACGACTACCTTTTTCTTCATCTAAATTCCTCCCGCCCGGCAGATGCCAGACTGTGTTTTTGTATTCGGATTAGTATTCTTCCTCATCCTCTTCGTCTTCATGGATATCAGATTTCGGCTTCGTCAATCCTTCGATCTTGATTCCGTTTTTCTCTGCATAATCCCAAAGCGCTGCATGAATTGCTTCCTCAGCGAGAAGAGAACAGTGAACTTTCACCGGCGGAAGTCCATCAAGTGCTTCCATAACAGCTTTATTTGTCACTTTCAGCGCTTCATAAATACTCTTTCCCTTTACAAGTTCTGTTGCCATACTGCTTGTGGCAACAGCAGCTCCACAACCGAATGTTTTGAATTTTACATCACGAATGATCTGATCTTCATCAATATCAAGATAAATTCGCATAATATCACCACATTTTGCATTTCCGACAGTTCCTACCCCACTTGGGTTTTCTAATTCTCCTACATTTCTTGGATTCTGAAAATGATCCATAACCTTCTCTGTATACATAATATTTTTCCTCCTGATTCTTCCAGCAGGGCCGCTTGAGCCCTGCCTGCTACTCTTTGATTTTTTATTTGATTCTATTTTGCTTTCTTTTCTTATTTTTTCTGCTTCTTCTGAAAATCTTCATAGAGCGGGGACATCTTTCTTAAATGCTCCACAATCTCTTTTAATACATCCGCTGTATAATCAAGATCTTCCTTCGTTGTCTCTTCACTCAGAGTCAGACGCAAGGAACCATGTGCAATCTCGTGCGGGAGTCCAATCGCAAGCAGCACATGAGATGGGTCTAAAGATCCAGATGTACAGGCCGATCCGCTGGAACCGCAGATTCCCTTCATATCCAGCATAATTAGAAGCGATTCTCCTTCAATAAACTGAAAACTAAAGTTTGTATTATTCGGCAGTCTTTTGCTCTCATGTCCATTGAGTCTACTATATGGAATCTCAGTGAGAATCCGATTGATAAAATAGTCTCTTAATTCGACTTCTTTTTTCGTTCTCTCTTCCATTGACTCAGCTGCTCTTTTTGCAGCAGTTCCAAGTCCTACGATTCCAGGCACATTCTCTGTTCCGGCGCGTCTCTTTCTCTCCTGCGCTCCACCATGAACAAAAGAGCGAATCTTTACCCCTTTACGAATATAAAGAAATCCGATTCCTTTTGGTCCGTTGATCTTATGCCCACTCGCACTTAACATATCAATATGACATTCATCTACATTGATCGGCACCTGACAGAATGCCTGTACAGCATCTGTGTGGAACAAAATTCCATGTTCCTGTGCGATTTCCCCGATTTCTTTGATCGGCTGAATTGTACCAATCTCATTGTTCGCAAACATGACAGAAATCAAAATAGTGTCCGGACGGATTGCCGCACGGAGTTGTTCCAAGTCTACCAATCCCTTCTCATCCACATCAAGGTACGTCACTTCAAACCCTTTTTTCTCCAGATACTCTGCTGTATGAAGAATTGCGTGGTGTTCGATCTTTGTAGTGATGATATGTCTGCCTTTGTTCTCATAACATTCTGCTGTTGCTTTCAGCGCCCAGTTATCAGACTCTGAACCACCCGCTGTAAAATAAATTTCATTTGCCTCTGCGCCAATAATCTCTGCAATAGTCTCTCTCTGTCTCGTGATAACCTCTTTATTGCCTGCTGCAAACCCATACACGCTGGATGGATTTCCATAATATTCTGTAAAGTACGGCAGCATTGCCTCTACAACTTCCGGAGCTGTCTTTGTCGTTGCTGCATTATCTAAATAAATCAATTTTTCCATGTCTGTATCCTCCTAATTTCCGCAATGCATCTGACCAGGAATCTGTTGTCCCTTCATCGCCTTGCTCTCTTCTACCAGACGGTCAAGCTTGATCTCATCCACCGTCTGATTAATACTTTCGTTGATTTTCTGCCAGACATACTTCGTCACACATCCTCCTGCGGCCTCGCATCCTTCTTCTGGGTGAAGCCCACTGCACTCTACCGGTTCTAAATTTCCTTCCAGCGCACGGAGTACGTCTCCAACGGATATACTTTCTACTTCTCTGGCGAGCACATATCCACCGCCAGCACCACGAATGCTCTTGATCAGCCCTGCCTTCTTTAATTTCGCCATCAGCTGCTCCAGATAACGTTCCGAAATCCCCTGACGCGCTGCAATACTGCTGATCGAAACCGGTTCAATCTCGCTGTACTGCGCAAGATCAATCAATGCGCGGAGTCCATATCTCCCCTTTGTAGATAATTTCAAGTTCTCACCTTCTTTATTCTCAATCCCTACTAAATTACTAGGATTTACATTTTGTAGAATACCACTCCTTTTTTGTTCTGTCAAGACTCTGTTTTGAATATGTTTATACAGATTACATATCTTGTCACCGGAGTCATTATGTCTAAAAAATATACAATCTTAAAA
The DNA here is from genome assembly GCF_004346095.1 of Faecalimonas umbilicata. Classification (GTDB taxonomy): domain Bacteria; phylum Bacillota; class Clostridia; order Lachnospirales; family Lachnospiraceae; genus Faecalimonas; species Faecalimonas umbilicata. The sequence goes on from NZ_SLZV01000004.1 coordinate 122,892, forward strand.
GGTACTTTCATCCTTACCGCCACTGGCATCATCACACGCCTGATCGGCTTCTTCTACCGTGTCTACTTAAGTCAGACGTTCGGCGAAGAAGGTGTGGGGCTCTATCAACTTATTTTTCCAGTTTATGCCCTCTGCTTCTCTCTGACAGCAGCAGGAATTGAGACGACCATTTCCCGCTGCGTAGCAAGAAAAGCAGCGCTCGGAAAACTTCAGGAAGCCAGAGAATTTCTCTTTACCGGAATGAGCATTTCCTTTCTTCTCTCATGTATTGTTACCATTTTTCTCCAGAATAACGCACACATAATTGCCGTTCATTTTATTGGTGAAACACGCTGTATCCCGCTTCTCACTGCAATGTCCTATGCATTTCCATTTGCCGCGATCCACAGCTGTATCTGTGGCTATTATCTCGGTCTCAAACGCACCGGTATTCCAGCAGCCTCGCAACTCATCGAGCAAATTGCCCGCGTACTCTCCGTCTATCTTTTTTCCCTTTATCTTCTTCATGATCAGAATACACTTTCTGTGACGCTTGCCGTGTCAGGACTTGTTGCCGGAGAAATCTTTTCCTCCTTGTTTTGTGCCCAAATGGTTTTTCACACGCACCGTCGCCATCCTATACACACTTCTATTCAAACAGTACACCGTTGCCTTTCCTATGTAGGAGAACTTTTCCGGCTTTCAGTTCCACTGACTGCCAACCGCATTCTACTAAACCTTCTGCAAAGTATTGAGGCAATCTCTATTCCAAAAGCACTGATCACATATGGAAGCAGCCGAAGCGAAGCTCTTAGCCTCTACGGCGTTCTGACTGGAATGGCTCTCCCATGCATTTTATTCCCATCTGCACTGACAAATTCGATTTCCGTCATGCTGCTCCCTACAGTTGCAGAACTTCAAGCTTCACAAAAACGCGAAACGCTTCTGTTATTAATTAAAAAAGTTTTTTTCTGTTGTTTTGCACTTGGTCTGTCATGTACCATTGGATTTTTGCTGTTTGGTCGTTTCATTGGAAGCACCTTATTTCACAGTACCCTTGCAGGCAGTCTGATTCTTACACTCGCCTGGATCTGCCCTTTCCTCTACACAAATTCCACACTGGTCAGCATTTTAAACGGGCTAGGACATACCGCCTCTTCCTTTTTCGTCAATACCGTCGGACTGCTGTTGCGTATCGCTAGTGTTTTCTTTTTGATTCCTCTTGCCGGAATCCGCGGTTATCTCTGGGGACTGCTTGGAAGCCAGCTGACAATCACACTTCTCTGTCTCTGGGAACTCTTCCATCTTCTTCATCGGAATCCCTCAGTCTGATGCAACACAAAAAGCATATTTTGACAAAAGGATACTCCCTCTGTCAAAATATGCTTTCTCTTCTCATAACTCTTTGCATCACTTCACAAACAAGCGAATGGCAGCCTTTAAACATACTGGATTGATATATGCCTCCAAGGCGATACCTGCCAGAAACATTAGGCCTGTGAAAATACTTTTCCCGCTATTCCACCTGACTTGCGGCGATAAATATAGGTACCATAGATAGACAAGCGCCGCCGGGAGGTAAAAGAAAATTTGCGGAAATACTCCCACCGCACAAATCACGATCCCAGTAGCTCCAAGCTGAAGAATTCCTGACGTCAACACAATGCCGCTTGCGAGGCCTGTCCAAAGAAGCGTCACCACCACCACCATCTGTTTCCATCTTGTACAGCCTGCCGCCAGAAGAACTCCGACCGGGATTATCCGAATACGAAGAAGATATCCCAAATATTCTTCTGGGATAATCTCTGTAATCTGGAACTGTCTGAGAAAGTACTCACTAAAAACACCGTACGATTCCAGATAACTGTCCGATACCATGTTCGCATATAAGATTCCCGCCAGAAATCCAGACATATAAAAAATCAAAAACTGTTTTTTACTCTGTTGTATCTTCAAAAACATCCCTCCTGTTTTCAGATACTCTATATATATGTCCTCCACATGTTCTTCATGACCTCTTCTTCGGCTGATGGAATTGTATTTATCCTTTCCGCTTATTTTGATTTCTTTCCCAGATTCTCAACTATCATTTTCTTCTAACAGTACTTTACGGCATATGCCATCAATGCAGAGATTGTCTTTCCATCTTCAATCTCTCCTGCAAAAATCTTTTCTTTCAGTTCTTCCATTGTATATGCTTCCACTTCAACAAATTCATCCTCGTCTAAATGTTGTTCTGTAGGAATTAGATTTTTTGCCACAAAAATTTCAATCCTCTCATTACAGAATGCCACTGTCGTACGAAGTGTGATCAACCATTCCAACTGCTCTGATCGGAATCCTGTCTCTTCCTCTAATTCTCTTTTGGCACAGACAATACCTTCCTCCTTTGGATCATCCAATTTCCCCGCCGGAATCTCCAAGGTTGCTCTGTCAAGCGCATTCCGATATTGTCTTACCATAAGAATCTTTCCATCCTCTGTCACAGGGACAACCGCCGCCGCGCCATCGTGATGGATATAGTCCCACTCTGCCACATTTCCATTTGGCAGCTCTACCTGATCTCGGTAAACATTCAGAACTGCCCCCTGATAAACCAGTTCCCGCTTCCGTCTTTTAATTTCTTCCATTGTCTTTGCTTCCTTTCTCTGTAAACTTCCGCATTCCATTAAGTGCGGAGCACTTTTATTTCATAGAATATATTTCCTACAACAAAAAATAACAGACAATAGAGACTGCTCTCCACTGCCTGTTATTTTTCACTTTTGTGGTCTTTGATTCTATATAGTTCTTGGTCTATTTCGCGTAATCTGTCACTCTTGACTCGCGGATTACATTTACTTTAATCTGACCAGGATATTCCAATTCAAACTCAATCTGCTTTGAAATATCTCTTGCCATCAATACCATATCATCATCAGATACCTGTTCTGGAACTACCATAATACGAATCTCTCTACCTGCCTGAATTGCAAAAGATTTATCGACACCTTTAAACTGGTTCGCAATATCCTCTAACTGTTTTAATCTGTTTGTGTACGTCTCTAACGTTTCTCTTCTCGCACCCGGTCTTGCAGCCGATATTGTATCCGCTGCCTGCACAATACATGCAATCAGTGTTTCCGGTTCTACATCACCATGGTGAGATTCCACTGCATTGATAACTGTAGCAGATTCTTTGTATTTCCTACAAAGATCCACACCAATCTGGATATGAGACCCTTCTACATCATGATCAATCGATTTTCCGATATCATGTAACAGACCTGCTCGCTTAGCCAGTCTGACATCCAGACCAATCTCTCCTGCAAGCAGTCCTGAGAGCTGTGCAACTTCAATGGAGTGTTTCAATGCATTCTGTCCATAGCTTGTCCTGAACTTCATTCTTCCTAAAAGACGGAGTAACTCAGGATGAATACCATGTACGCCCACTTCGAGAGCTGCCGCTTCTCCTTCCTCACGGATCATTGCTTCTACATCTCTCTGCGCTTTCTCTACCATCTCTTCGATTCTTGCCGGATGAATACGTCCGTCAAGAATCAGTTTTTCCAGCGCAATTCTTGCCACTTCCCTGCGAATCGGATCAAAACCTGATAACACAACAGCCTCCGGTGTATCATCTATAATCAATTCTACCCCGGTCATTGTCTCAAGTGTACGGATATTACGACCTTCTCGCCCGATAATACGTCCCTTCATCTCATCACTTGGAAGTTGTACTACAGAAATCGTAGTTTCTGCAACATGATCTGCCGCGCATTTTTGAATTGCTGTCACAACATATTCTCTTGCTTTCTTTCCAGCCTCTTCTTTTGCCTGATTTTCAAGTTCCTTGATCATCTTCGCAGTGTCATGTTTTACATCATCTTCAACAGTTTTTAATAAATATTCTTTTGCCTGTTCAGAGGTAAGTCCTGAGATTCTTTCCAGTTCCTGTACTCGTTTACTGTTAAGCTCGTCTACTTTGATCTCACGCTGTTTGATCTGCTCTTCTCTTACTGTAATCTTCGATTCACGCTGTTCCAGTACATCGGCTCTCTTGTCAAGCGCTTCTTCTTTAGATAAGACACGTTTTTCATAGCGCTGTAACTCTGCTCTACGCTCTTTTGTCTCCTTCTCAAGTTCATTTTTTGTCTTAATGGACTCTTCCTTGATCTCCAGAAGCGTTTCCTTCTTCTTTGCCTCTGCATTCTTTAAAGCATCATCTATTATCTCTCTTGCTTTGTTCTCAGCATTCCCAATCTTTGAATCTGCATCTTTCTTCAGATTGTTCACCGTTACATAGTAAGTAATAACAACAGCTGCCACAACTGCAATCAGACCAGCAATTATTGATACTATCGGCACAGGAGCACCTCCTTATTTAATTTTCATTGTACACAAATACAACACTTAGATTTTATACCGTTTTCACAAATATGTCAAGTATGCTTACACCGTTTTGGTCATTTTTATGAACCTCTCAGCTATCTCTACCAATATACTTCTTCCGCCTCCAGAGCTCTTCGGATATTCTCATAAGAAAATCCCTTCCGCATAAAATAAGCCATTTGTTTCTGCTGCTCTTCTCTTGTAGCATCGCGAAAATGATATTTCCTCTTTGCTGCCAACCGGCGGATCGCTTCTATCTCATCATCTTCTCCTGTATAGCATTCCTCCATGGCAAGCTCAATCAGTTCTCTTTCAATCCCTTTTCCTACAAGCTGTGCATACAATTCCCTTTTACTTTTCTGATTCTGTCTGTTCTGAATGTATCGCTTTGCATAATCAAGGTCGTCTATATAACCAAATGACTTCACATATGCCAGTGCAGCTTCTACCACATCTTCAGTATAACAACTCTGTCTGAGTTTCGTGCGGAGCTGTGATTCTGTCCGATCCATGTCATTGAGAAGGTGCATTGCGCGAAGCTTAGCCCGCTTTATAATCACTTCTTTCTTAATCTGTTCAAAACTCTCCTCTGAGACTTCACATTCTTCTCTGATCTGATAGTGTGACAATTCTCTTCGATACAAAACAAAAGCGAACTCTCCGTCAACCTCTACTTTATACCTATTTTTTGATACAGGCTCTACCTTCGTGACAATCATCTCTTATTCATCTGCCTTCTGTTCCGCTGTAAGTTCCTCTTCTCCTGCCGCTCCGTCAAGCTTATAATGTGCCCGTACTTTTGCCTCAATCTCTTCCATCACTTCCGGATGTGTAGAGAGATATGTCTTTGCATTCTCACGGCCCTGTCCAATTTTATCGCCATTGTATGCATACCATGCACCACTCTTATTGATAATATCAAGTCCTGCTGCCAGGTCTAGAATGTCTCCTTCCTTCGAAATTCCTTTCCCGAACATAATGTCAAACTCAGCTTCCTTAAACGGCGGTGCAATCTTATTCTTCACTACTTTAATTCTGGTACGGTTACCGACCATCTCTCCACCCTGCTTTAACGTCTCTGTCCTTCTGACATCCATACGGATAGATGCATAGAACTTCAACGCACGTCCACCGGTCGTTGTCTCTGGATTTCCGAACATCACACCGACTTTCTCACGAAGCTGATTGATAAAGATCACAACACAATTAGACTTACTAATAACTGGTGTCAGCTTTCTGAGGGCCTGAGACATCAAACGTGCCTGAAGACCAACATGGCTATCTCCCATATCCCCTTCAATCTCCTGTCTCGGAACAAGTGCGGCAACAGAATCGACAACAATGATATCCATCGCTCCCGAGCGCACCATTGTCTCTGTGATTTCCAACGCCTGATCACCACTGTCCGGCTGTGAAATATACAGTTCATCAATATCTACCCCGATATTCTTCGCATAAACTGGATCCAGAGCATGCTCTGCATCAATAAAGCCTGCAATGCCTCCCCTTTTTTGTACTTCTGCAATCATATGGAGCGCTACTGTCGTCTTACCACTTGACTCCGGTCCGTAAATCTCGATGATACGTCCCTTTGGCACTCCACCAAGACCAAGTGCAATGTCGAGGCTTAAAGAACCAGTAGGCACTGTCTCAACACTGACATTTGCCGCCGCATCTCCAAGTTTCATCACCGCTCCCTTTCCAAAGTCCTTCTCCAACTTTGCAATTGCTGCATCTAATGCTTTTAATTTATCGTCTCCTGCCATAATATTCTCCTTTTCAAATACGAACTTATGTTCGTTTTCTAATTAATATAGTATCTTACTTACTTGCGATTGTCAATTCTTTTTTCACTTTTCTCATAGCTCGTTGGGTTCTTCGGCAGACACGCCCGAATGATTCAGAATATTTCTTAACTATAAGCGTACTATAACACCTTTTCTTTACTCTGTAAAGAAAAAAAGTACAGAATGTCCTAACGACCTCCTGCACTTTCTTCTATCTTGAAAATCTATTCAGGATTCCCTCTCGAATCCGAATCAACTGCTTTGGAAATGCCTCCCGCTTCTCACGATAGAATGCATTTGCAAAGTCAAGTGTAAACAACACCGCCAAAAATCCTCCGAGCGCTTTTCCTGCCATCATCGGAATCCCGTTTACGAATCCCTCTACAAATTTATGCAGAAATACAAATAATCCAATCGTATAAAACCCCCATGCGATTGAACTTTCCAGACAGAGAATCCCTTTGTAATTGAATGGCTTGTCCGTATAATCCCACCAGATCTCTCCGAAAATTTTATTCATCAATACTGCTGTGAAATATTCCAAAGTCGTTGCAAGCAAAGATCCAAAGAAAAATAATTTCCAAAGATTATCACTGTATGGCTTCAATAAAAAAAATACTGTCAAAGCTCCCACCCCGTAAATCGGACAGATCGGTCCTCTTGCAAATCCCCGGTTTGTAAGCTTTCGGTTGCAGATCGACATATAAATGGACTCTACCAACCAACCAAGCATACTGTACGCAAGAAACCACAGCAACACATGATAAAAATCATAGCCAAAAATCACTCTGTTCCACATCCCTTATTCCTCTTATCCTTTCTCTCTTATTTTCTCTGTATTCTACTATATCTGACTAAAAATTTCTATCTCTTTCAGAAAGCCTTAAGAAATTTATAACTTTTTCTATAAAATCTCCTCTGTTTTTACAGATACAACCACTTCCTCAAACACCGCTCCTGTCACTTTTTGAAAATCCTGCGGCGTCAATTTGATCTGCATTCCTATTTTGCCGCCACTTACAATCATTTCCTCCAAGGCCTCTGCACATTTTTCTACGACAACCGGAAACGGCTTTTTCATTCCAATCGCAGTGCATCCTCCCCTGATATACCCTGTCACGGCAGTCAGATCTTTCAGTGGAAGCATAAGGAGAGATTTTTCTCCGACAACCCGGGCCGCTTTCTTTAAATCCAGCTCCTCTTCAATCGGAATGACAAATACATAATACTCTCTGCTCTTTGCGACTGTCACAAGTGTTTTATACACCAGCTCATGCGGTTGTCCGAGCTTATCTGCAATCTGTACCCCATCCACGAACTCCTCACACTCATAAGTGATATATGTAAATGGGATTTTCTTTTTTTCCAGTATCCTCATTGCATTGGTCTTCAGCTCTTTTTTTGCCATTTTTCTCCTCTTTTCTTATTATTTCCGCCTGTTTGCTTCTTTTGCAGAGGCAACAACCTCTCTCAATGGCTTTCGAACCTTTTTTCGAGTCACTTCTACAAGCTGTAATCCCGTCATATCTACAAGAATTGTCTGGACAGGATCTTTCCGCAATTCTTTTTGAAACACTTCTAACAGATCTTTTGTACACTCTTTTGATTTCAAATTAATAAAATCAATCAGAATAATCCCTGAGAGATTGCGGAGCCGAATCTGTTTTGCCGCTTCTTTGGCTGCTTCGAGATTGATCTTCATATAAACTTCGTCATCTTTCTTACCTGCAATACATTTTCCTGTATTGACATCGATCACCGTCAGCGCCTCTGTCGGCTGAATCACAAGATAAGCGCCTGATTTCATCCACACCTTCTCTGATAGCGCCCGTGAAATGACAGACTCCAGCGAATATAACTTATAAAGTGGTAGCTGCCTGTCAGCATAACATACAAGCTTTTCTAAATCCTCCGGCTGCTCTTTCTCCAAATATTGCTTTACATCTTCAAAAAGGCTCTCCTCTACAACAATATCTGTCAATCCTTCCTGATAAATATCACGGATATTTGATAGATATGTAAAAGGGGCCTCCAAAAGACAACTAAATACCTTACGTGACTGCGCGATCTCAACTAAATGCATATAAGATTCTGCTAGCTGCCCCAACTCTTCTTTCACAAGATCTGCCGGAATATCTTTGGCATTTGTACGGACAATAAATCCATATCTTTCCGATCGGAGAACTTCGACAGCCTCCTGAATCTGTGTCCGCTTTTCTCCTGTGATCTTGGAAGAAATTCCAATCTTTTTGATACCAGACGTTAAGACAACATACTTCCCTGTGAAACTTAAGTTGGAAGTCACTGTCGGCACCTTCGTTTTAACTGCCTCTTTCTGGATCTGAACAAGCAGCTCATCCCCGATACAGAGCGGCTTTTTCCCGACTTTCTGCGTGAAATGTGGGGAAGGATTCTGAGGGATAGAGTAATAACACTCCACCCCGTTTGCAATTTCGATAAAGGCAGCCTGAATATTTGGGACAATGTTTTTTACTTTCCCCACGTAAATATTTCCAACACGGTACGCCTCTGTATCTTTATCGCTGACATGAATTTCCACCACTTCTTCATTTTCTAACACGGCTGTCACGACCTGCTCTGCTATTTTTGTGATCACTAACTTTCTTTTCATATTCCGAATCACCTATATCCCCAGCTGGTCTAATGGTACTAGATGACGTTGTCCCTCACTTCCCACATCCGCATACACTTCCAGACGATGATGGCGCATCGCAGTCTCTTCCAAATCTATTCCAAGGAATTTTCCAAACGCCTGCATAACAAGCTCTGGTTTCAAATTCTCCACGCTTCCAGTTGCCACAAGCATATACACCTTTCCGTCTTGTTCTCTCATATCATAGATCATAGGCTTAATATTGACATCTTTTTCACTCTTTTTCGTTTTTTTCCATACGATGATCTCTGGCTGACTCCGAAAGGCATCAATCTTATCAGCAAGATTTTCCACTGGATGTTCCATTACAAACTCAGACAGATAATCTGCTGCAGCGACAATCGCCATTCCGGTTTTCTTCTTATCGTCTGAGATTTCAATCATATTGACGATTTCCATCCCTTCCACCATTACTTCATTTAATCTTCGAACTGCCTGCGCAAAATCAACAGACTCAGACAATTCAATATCGAAGTATTCTCCATCGCTTGTCAGACCTACTCCAAGTGGATTTGCAAACGACATCACCATGTGCGGACTATATCCGCCCGTAAATGCAATTGGAATTTCCGCCCTTCTCATTGCCTTTTGAAAATATCTCATAATATCTAGATGTCCGATGAATTTCATCACACCATATTTTCGAAATTTAATTCTTGCTTTCAACACAGACACCTCCTCCGTAAATCGCCGCTCCACATCCTGCACATTTCATTTTGCAGTTTGGTGTCACTTCGCCCTTCATAGCCCGTTCCCACTCGCGCTGTAAAAATTTCTTTGTCACACCGATATTGATGAAATCCCATGGGAAAATCTCATCCATATCTCTCTGCCGCAAATTATAAAAGCCAATATCAACACCTGTCTTTTCAAATGCCTCCATCCATTTCTCATTATCAAAAAACTCAGACCAGGAATCATACAGACATCCCATTTTATAAGCTTCTAAGATTACCTTTGATACTTTTCTATCTCCGCGCGCAAAAACTCCTTCCAGCACAGTGACATCTGCCTCGTGCCAGTTATATTTCAAACTCTTTCTGTTTAACTGCGCTTTCATTTCATTATTTACAATATGTGCTTTCTGGATATAATCTTCCTTGTTGCACATCGTCGCCCACTGAAATGGTGTGAACGGCTTTGGAATAAAGAAAGAAGTACTTGCAACAATCTGACATTTTCCATTCCTCTGATCCTTTGGAATCTGATAGTAGCGCTCTGCCACTTTTTCAGCCAAATGTGCAATCTCTTTCATATCTTCTTCCGTCTCTGTCGGAAGGCCCAGCATAAAATATAATTTTACTCTCGTCCACCCTCCTTCAAACGCCTGACCTGCCCCCTCTAAAATAATCTCTTCTGTCAGACCTTTGTTGATAACGTCACGAAGTCTTTGAGAACCTGCCTCCGGAGCGAAGGTCAGACTACTCTTTTTGATATCCTGCACTTTGCTCATGACATCCAGTGAGAACGCATCTATTCTGAGGGATGGCAGAGAAATGTTGATTCCTTTTCCTTTAAATTCTTCAATCAGAAAATTCACAAGCCCCTTCAATTGCGAATAATCACTGGAGCTCAATGAACTTAATGAGATTTCCTCATGCCCGGTACTCTTCAACATTTTGTATGCATACTCTTTTAAGCGCTCTAACGCACGTTCCCTTGTTGGGCGATACAGCATTCCCGCCTGACAGAAACGACATCCACGGATACATCCTCTCTGAATTTCCAACACAACCCTGTCTTGAGTCACTTTGATAAATGGCACAACTGGCTTCTCCGGGTAATAGGTGTCTGTAACATTTAGTACCATTTGCTTTTCAATAGTCGGCTTCGCGTGAACATTATTCGGTTCAAAAGAGGCAATCGTCCCATCGTCATGGTAAGTTACATCATAAAATGTCGGCACATAAAGCCCAGGAATCTCTGCTGCGCGCTCCAAAAACTCCCTCCTGCTGCTTCCTATCTTTTTATGCTCCTTGTACGCATCCAAAAGTTCATCGTAGACTGTCTCTCCTTCTCCGATATAAAAAATATCGAAAAAGTCTGCCAACGGTTCCGGATTGTAAGTACATGGACCTCCGCCGATCACAATCGGATCTTCCTCGTTTCTTTCACTGGCAAACAACGGAATTCCACTTAAGTCCAGCACCTGAAGGATGTTTGTGTAACACATTTCATACTGGATCGTAATTCCAAGAAAATCAAATTGTTTGATTGGATCCTGAGATTCAAGCGCAAACAGAGGGATCTTCTTCTCCCGCATAATTTTGTCTAAATCCATCCACGGCGAATACACCCGTTCGCACCAGACATCCTCCCTCCGATTAAACATATCGTAAAGAATCTGGATACCAAGATGAGACATCCCGATCTCATACACGTCCGGAAAGCACATGGCGAAACGGATATCCACCTCGTTCTTATCTTTCATCACCGAGTTCACTTCGTTCCCGATATAGCGGGCCGGCTTCTCGATTTTTAGTAATATTTCATCACTTAAAGCTAATTTTCTCATATTTCTCCTTTCGTTTTTGTCTAATATATACAAAAAAGTAATCTTCTTTTCTTTTTCGATTTTCACGAAAAATAGCTGTCTTTTTATGATTTTCAGGGACGCTTTTCAGTATGAAAAATGCTGATTTTCACCTGATTTTTGCCCTTACATAACAAATTTACTTTTTTTCTACTGTGCAGCACTATGCATAATTATACACCATTTTCATGATCTTGCATAAAATACATAGCACTGCATAACATAATTCAATACTATAAATCACTTATTTTGCAATTAAATTCTTAAAAATTTTGTCCTGCTTTTTCTATCATTTAACACCCTATATGAGAATATGATATTGCTTGATATGAAGCAGCAGAAAACATTCTGAAACAGCATGTTAGCCCATCATATTATATGCTTTTTGCAGAAGGAGTTCAAGTAAATTCTGGTTTATCTTCTCCAAGTTTTTCAAACAACTCCATATTTTCCTTTTTTCGAATTTCTAATTCTTGAAAAATTCTGAATATTTTAACCCTAAAATTTCACCCTTGTGTAAACCTACAAACAAAGCCAGTAAAATCTCTAAATAAACAGAATGGTATTCTTACGCCGCTTGAAGCAATGTCCGTATCTGCTTTTTAGAATAAAGTACCTATTTGGTAGGTGCTTATATGCTTTCTTTTGCCATAAAGCACCGTAACATAATTGATTTGTGTGTGTCAATACCTGCATCTATGTTTGTAAACATGGTTAAGTTTCCTTCATCTAACCAATGGGCGAAGAAAGACTTGGGAATACGATAAATATTTCCAATTTTTATAACTTTGAATGGTTAATCTGAATTGAATTTATTAAAGCCTAAAAAATTTTTCCAACCATCCAGCATAAATGTTAAACTGTTTTTTCCCAAAGTCAAAAATGCCAATGCCCGTAAAACGCCCTTATATTTTTCACTATCCAGACAAATTTCATATTCTCCCCAAAATATGTTTTGCTGTAGACCAGATTTTTGATGGTCCGTTTTTGCTTTGCATATTATATCCTACGTAGGATAATCCTGCTTTCACATTTGCTTTAATCTCCTGTTCCACCTTTTCTTGAAAAAAAATCACCAAGACAAGAAAAAAATATCATCTACAATAAGTGGATAATCAATTCTGCTCCTTTCTTTATAAGAAAAGGCAGAAGAATATTCTAATCCCTCTGCCTGTGTTGCTATTATCTTAAGCAAACAAATTCTACTATTTCCTGTGGATAATGGATCCTCCCTTTCCCCTGACATTGCACAATCTTCCCTCCTCTTCAGTCAACAGTAAAAAGGAGTATCCGGATCTGTTTTTTCTTTCCATTTTATTTTCTAGTTTTTGATACTCCCGAAAAATCTTGTCGTCAACATCTTTGAAATTTTTTTGAAACAAAACGTATCGGCTTTTCACTCCACGATTTAGAAATAAAGATATTACTTCTAAACTATTCTCCCAATCAAACTATCTTTGTCCTTGTAATTGTTATAAAGTATGTACTAATTCAAACAATAGCATCGTAATATCATTTTTTGAACATAACGGTTACATACAATATAGTTCTATTTAAAATCATCTTTCCTTAAAAGAGAAAAATTTCGAAATAATTTAATCTTATATTTATAACACAAAGCGTTCAGAATTTTTATTCATCTGAACACTTCTTCATCATATGACGAAATTTGTGCCAAATCATTTAATAAATCCTACTTTACATCTAAATTTAGGAATCTATCGACCATTCATTATAATCGTATTTTTCCTACCTCTAAAATTTTTCCATTTAATCTTTAATTGAAATATAATACTTCTCTTTGAATATATCCTTTAAATTTACTTGTCGATATGTTTCTTTTCTATAAGTAATAATGAGACATGTTCTATTTTTCCCACCATATTTTCCGATATTCACTAGGCGTCCGCCCATACTTTTGTCGAAAAACTCTATTAAATGTCCTCTGGCTTTCAAATCCAGCTTCCAGATAAATATCTGTAATCCTTCTATCCGTATTTTCCAACAAAGAGGTCGCATAATTTAAACGAATTTCATTTAAGTATTGGTTGAAATTTGTATGAAAAATACCTGAAAAAAATTTTGATAGGGCAAACTTATTAGTTCCCAGAGCTGATGCCACTTTCCCAAGTGTAAGTTCCTCTTGAAAATGTGACAACAGATAGGTCATCGCTGCATATATCAGATCATTACTCCCCACACTGCTTTTTTCTATGAATCGGAATGTTTCCCTGCACCGGTATAATATAATCTGCAAATAAGCCTGCCCCACAACCTCACTGACTTTCTGATCTTTTATCAGACAACTCAGGGCGTTTTTAACTTCTCTATGTAAATCTGCGCTGGCAATCACCGGGTTTTCCGGACATTTCTTCTGAAGAAGCGCCATAAACGGACCACTTAGTTCCAAAGAAGCATAAAACTGGTACACCTCATTTTTCCCCTTTGAAAACACCTGATAATGATGAATCAAATCTGGAAAAACAATAGCAAAATCCCCCTTTTCCATATGATACAACTCATATCCAATGCCAAGCTCCACCTCCCCTTTTGTTACATATACCAGTTCTATGGCATTGTGAAGGTGAGGGGGAACATGATGTGGTTTTTTCCTTATCATACTGAACTTTTCTTTTTTCTCTTCATAAGACGGCTGCATGATATTTCCTTCCCCTCTCAAGAATTGGCTACATTTCTTTTTGATATGGCACGCAGGTTTTCCGTCTATCCGATATAATAAACTCAGTAATCAGGAAAGGAGGAAAACCAGAATGAAAAAACTGATGAATTACTTACAGAAAGTCATGAATTTTTATGCGGTTTACTTCAATCATGCATACCGTCTTTCATAGACTTTTCCTGTAAAAGTTTCTCATTTGCCTTCTCTACATTCATCTTTGCCATAATAGCGGTAATGATAAGTGTAATTACTACTGGAATCCATAAATACATGATCTGCAGCATCCGGATACAGGAATCAGACTGTACAGCCAGTGTGCCGTCAAAGCCACTGAAATCCAGAAGCCAACCGGTAATGGCAATTCCAATTCCACCGCCCAGCTTAATACCAAGAGAAGTACAGGAATACATGGTTCCGTCTACTCTTTTATGCTTTGTGAGATATGTATATTCTGAGCAGGAGGCAATCACAGCATTCATATCCCCCTGCCATGGTCCCATACCAAAAGCTGCAATGCCAGTAAATAAAAGCATCAGTGGCACACTTCCCAGATAACCGGCTACTACGACCAGGGCTCTTCCAATCGTTCCAATCACGTATCCTGTAAGGTTCAGTTTATACATTCCTCTCCACTTTTCCACCAGCATCGGTGTAATGAGCAATGCAATAATCAGTGGAATATTAATGGCCCAGGAAAATACACCATATAGATTTTCATTGAACAGGATATACGTCATATAGTAAATACCCATATTCAGCATAGCAGTATAAATCTGCTGAAGGATATAGGTAGCACAGATCATAACATAGTATTTATTGGTAAACAACAGTTTTGCAGCATCCAGAAGGGAATATTTTTCATCATTTCCGGATTGTTTCCCATCATTTAATTCTTCTTCCGCTAATTCCTTTACAGAAAGTACAGAAATCGTATTGACAATCAATCCAATTACTGCATAGATAATCGCAACCGTTCTCCAGCCGGCAGCTCCGCCACCCATCCATTCTACAAAGCCAATGGTCAGAGACTGAATCAACAGACTTGTGGAAAAAGCAAAAATGAAGCGATAAGAACCCATCTGTACACGTTCTTTACTATTCTTTGTTACTAGGGCTGTCAGAGCAGAATACGCAATATTATTCGCTGTATAAAATACTGCATTTAACAGTGTATACGCAATAAAAAACCAGGCATACTGTGCAAACTCTCCCATATTTGCAGGTATTGCAAAAATAGCGACTAAGGTTACGGCACAGCCAATATAGCCATAGAGCATCCAAGGTCTTGCTTTTCCCATTTTACTCTTTGTTTTATCAATCAGGGTTCCAAAAAAAACATCCGTAATTCCATCGAATAACTTAGATACGGCAATCAAGGTTCCAATAATTCCCGGATTTAATCCTACTGTATTGGTAAGATAAATCATGACAAAAGAGGACAGGAACGCATACACGACATTTCCTGCAATATCCCCAGAGCCATACCCAACTTTGTTATACCATTTTAAATACGTTTTCTCTTTCATGTGTTCCTACCATTCCTTCCCAAATAAAAACTTCATATCAAATGTAAAGGTTTCTTCTGTAAACTGGTACTCTTTCCGTAGTTCCGGACCACAGCTGTTGGAACCAATGCCGTTCTGTGCATAATCCAGACAGACAATGGTACTTCCCGATTTTTCCAATTCAAAATTGTGTGCCTTTCTCGTCAATTCTTCCTGTGAGTAATAAGACACATTGAAGGAAAACGGCCTGGAAGATACTGCTGTAACGGTCTGATTCTCCTTTTCCAGCATCAGATAATCACAATCTGTATGGCTTCCATTCTCCTGCGGACAGATATAATCTTCATGCTGTTCCTCTACCGTTGTATCATACAATCCATGGCTGCAGGAACGGCATTTATCCCGATAACTTTCGTGCGGTCCCAATCCATAAAATTTCAGATTTTCATATTCTCCCCTCAAAAACAGGCGGATGCCAAATCTAGGAAGCTGCGGAAATTCCCTATCCTTTTTGACGTGCATTTTGACAGATATTTCTCCTGTCCTGTAAATCTTCCATACGGCCTCTATATCCAAAACCTTCTGAATTGCTACTGCAGCCACGGACACCGTACTGTAAATCCGAATTCCTTCCCCATTCATTTCCCAATGAGTATCATAAGCCCTGGCTTTGCTCCGGTCATATCCGGCATCTATCCATTCTTGTTTGATCTTCCGGTCATTATCCGTAGGTGCTCTCCAGATATTCAGTTCCATAGGGGTTTCCAGAAGTTCCTCTCCATCTACACTTAATTGTTCAAATAAACCCGAAAGTTTATTGTAAACATAGAAGAATGTATCTGACTGGATGGAAAGAAAACGATCTGTTTCAGAAACCTGTACCTCTGCTTCTTTCTGTTCCTGAGTTTCCAACAAAGCTGTTGCCTGCTGGTTTCTTCCATCCTGATTTTTCAAAAGGATTTCATCAAATCCCATCCTTCTGCCCTGCGCCATAACACTGGTACCGTGTTTTAAATGATAAGATACTTTCAAATAACATTTTCCGCTGTCTGGAACGGTAATATCCAACAAAATAGTTCCTTTCTTGTGAGGCAATACAGACTCCTGCAAAATGAACTGTTTTTTCTCCAGCAGCTTTCCGTCACAGTTTACTTCGTATACCAAATAAATATAATCCTTTAAATCCACATAGTTCATATAGTTTTCCAGACACAGCTCCCCTGTTTTCTGACAGAAAGACGCCACTCTTGCCGGACGGTACACATTCTGGTATTCCAAAAGCCCTGTATGGGGTGTTCTGTCCGGATATACCAGTCCGTCCATACAGAAATTCCCATCATGGACTTCTTCTCCAAAGTCACCTCCATAAAGGTACTTTTCTTTTCCATTAGCAGCCTGTCCCTGATAAATGGCATGGTCGCACCATTCCCACACAAAGCCACCGCAGAGGACATCATACTCATAAATTATTTGAAAATAGTCTTCTAAATCTCCCGGTCCATTTCCCATGGCATGACAGTATTCAATCAACAGGAGAGGTTTGTCCGGTTTTTTGTCCATATATTCCTGAATTTCTTCCAGGGAAGGATACATCCGGCTGAAAATATCAATGTTACTGTAATCATATTTCCTTCTGTCGCTGCGATAAAAAGAACTTTCATAACAGGTGAGCCTTGTAGAATCAAACCCTTTTGTCCATTTTAAAGCTTCCTCAAAAGTACAGCCATAACCACATTCATTTCCCATAGACCAGATAATAATACAAGGGCGGTTCTTTTCCCTGTGTACACAAAGTTTTGTACGGTCCAGAGTTGCCGGGATAAATTCCGGGTTGTCCGAGATCCGTTCATTCCATTTCCTGCATACATTTTCCCAATTGGAATCTTTTAAATACTGGGACTGGGTTCCGTGACTTTCATTGTCTGCTTCTGCAATCACAAAGAATCCATATTCATCACAGAGCTGATAAAAATAAGGCACATTCGGATAATGGCTGCTGCGGACTGCATTGAAGTTGCTTTCCTTCATCATCTGCAGATCCTTCTTCATCTGCTCCAGTCCAATCACAAACCCTGTTACTGGATCGGAGTCATGACGGTTCACCCCTTTGAATTTGATGGCGGTTCCATTTACATAAAGGACTGCATCTTTGACACAGATTTCCCGGATACCAATCCGGTCTGTAATCACTTCCCCTTCCGTTTCCAGAACCAGAGTATATAAATACGGCTGTTCCGGATTCCACAGATTTGGCTCTTTTACAACAATTACTGCTTTATGTGTATAAACTGTACCTGTATTTTCCTGAAATACCCGAGAAGCAATCTCCTTATGTTCTGCATCATACAAAGTAAGTTTTGTTGGCACTGCCTTTCCCTGATAACTAGCCTGTACTGTAATTACTGCCTGTTCCTCCTGGATTTCAGTAGTTGTAAAGTAGTCATAGACCACATTTTCCGGGCGGTTCACAAGATACACATCTCGGAAGATTCCACTCATTCGAAATTTATCCTGATCTTCCAGATAAGTTCCATCACACCATTTCAGAACCAGTACCGCCAGCGTATTCTCCCCATTTTTTAGAACTTCCGTCACATCAAATTCACTTGTGGCATGGGAAACCTGACTGTAACCTACATACTTTCCATTTACCCAAACATAAAAGCAGGAATCCACCCCTTCAAAATTCAGATATGCTCTGGGCGCCTCCTCTAGTATTTCATAGTAAAATTTTCTGACATAGGCTCCGCATGGATTCTCCTGTGGAACATAAGGCGGATCCAGTGGAATCGGATACCTCACGTTAGTATACTGATAGCTGTCATACCCGTAATTCTGCCACACCCCCGGCACCTCTACCTGTGTAAATCTGCTGCAGCCATATCCTTGTTCGTAAAATTTTTCCTGCAAATCGTAGATACTGGTAAAATACTGAAACTCCCATGTCCCATTCAGACAGATAACCCGATCTGAAGAAAAACGATCCTCTACCAGTGGTCCCATTTCATGAGAAGCTGGCATATAATATGCTCTGCTGGGCATGGTGTTTTCATGCATTATTTTTAAGTCCTCGTAATGTCTTGGCACGATCATAATATTTTCCCCCTTTATTTTTATGATTTTTCCTTTGGTTTATCATTATTTTACGCTATTTTTACACTATTCGTCCATAAACTCTATTGGACAAAACATGCACGAAATGATACACTATCTTTAACAGAAGCCTACTTATTTAAGGGAGGTGCAAGACGCATCATGTATATCAACTCTGGTTATCTGCATAATTCATTATTGGATTTTAAAGATAAGAGCAAACCGCTAGTAGTGGGAAGCTGTGGGACATACCGGCTGATCCACCAGACCAAGCTTCCCACGTATCGCCCCCGGGGAAGGATTGACTATCAATTGCTTTATATTGCTGCAGGGAAAGGTCATTTCTTTTTGAATGGCAAGGAAGAGATTATAGAGGCCGGACATATGATTTTATACAAGCCACGGGAAATGCAAAGATATGTTTATTATGGGACAGACCAGACAGAAGTTTACTGGGTTCATTTTACCGGTAATAATGTAAAAAATATTTTAAGAGAATACCATTTGTTTGAATCCGGACAGATTATCCAGACTGGAAACTCTACGGAATTTCATCAGATTTTTCGAAAAATGATTCAGGAACTCCAGCTTACCCGTCCTCATTATGAAGAATACTTATCTCTCCTGCTCAGGGAACTGTTCCTTCTGATTAGCCGCCAGGCTCCTATGGGCATCTCTTCCCAGAACCGGATGTTGCAAAAAGAAATGGAAGAAGCTACACAGTATTTTAATGAACATTTTGCAGAAGAAATATCGATTGAGCAGTACGCCATGGACAAACACCTCAGTATCAGCTGGTTTATCCGAAGCTTTAAACGTTACAATAGCGTAACTCCCCTGCAGTATATACTAAATCTCCGAATCACAAATGCAAAGACACTGCTCCGGACTACTACATATTCTGTATCCGAGGTGGCATCCATCGTTGGGTATAATAATCCGCTGTATTTCAGCAGACTGTTCAAAAAACAGACGGGACTTCCTCCATCGGAATTTCGGAATAATAAGATTTAGGAAAGCGCATAGTTTCAAATCAATTTTATATTATAGACGTAAAACTTTTTTATATCCAATCTGCTCTTCCAAAAATGTATTTCCCGTTTTTTTGTTTTGCCATAATGCTTCTCCTAAAAAAATTTTTATTCTGCCATACTTTACCTATTCTGAAAAGGTCGTAGCGTTTAGAATAAATCCCTCCAACGAATCGCAAGAAAAAAGCAAGAATATAAATCTGTCATTTTCACAACTCTATGTTAAAATATTCTTACTTATACTACGAAGGGAGGAATCTATTTTTGTCGAAAGCAACACTATTTGACAACCGTATCAAAAAGTACGCTTACTGTAAGCCGCCAGAAATCTAACGGGATCTTGGTACATCTGCCCTTGGGCTATCCAAAGAACAGGTGGATGTAATGCGGGAAAGATATGGTAAAAACAGTTTTCAGGAACGTAAAACAGATACCACCATCCAGCGATTGCGGCGAGCGTTTATTAATCCATTTCATGTGATTCTATTTATTTTAGGTATTGTTTCTCTCGTTACGGATGTTTTTATGGCCTCTAATTTTACACGGAACGCTACTACTGCCCTTATCATTTTTTCCATGATCGTAATCAGCGGTATCATCCGTTTAATTCAGGAGCTACGGGCGAAAAGCACAGCCGCACAGCTTGACCGTTTGATTCACGAAAAGGTTACCGTAAGACGGAACGGGGAACTACGGGAAATCCCCGGTGAAGAATTAGTGGTAGGCGATCTGGTTCTGTTTTCTGCTGGTGATCGTGTTCCAGCGGACATCCGGCTGACAAAGGTAACCGATCTATTTATTTCCCAGGCCGCTATCACTGGAGAAAGCGCCATTTTGGAAAAGAGCTGCCGTACACTTTGCTACAAAGAGCAGGAACCCATAACACAATTGGAAAACCTTGCGTTTATGGCGACCACAGTTATCAGCGGAAAAGGAGAAGGCATTGTGCTGGCTGTAGGAACGGATACACTGTACGGTGGATTTACCAAACCGGATTCTGAAGATAAAAATGCTTTTCAAAAAGGAGCCAATTCCATTGCCTGGGTCATGATCCGGTTTATGGCAGTTCTGGTTCCCATTGTATTTCTTATATTGGGAATCACAGGTGGAAAGTGGCTGGAATCCTTTGCATTCGCACTGTCTGTAGCGGTAGGGCTGATGCCGGAAATGCTCCCCATGGTCATCACTGCCTGCCTTGCAAAAGGAAGCCTTGCTATGGGTAAAAAACAGACCATCATCAAAGATCTGAACGCCATGCAGAGCTTTGGAAGCATGGATGTGCTTTGTATGGATAAAACAGGAACACTGACCAATGAAAGTATCCTGCTGGAATATTATATGGATATTCTGGGCAATGAAAATACAGAGGTCCTGGATCTGGCTTATCTGAACAGCTCCTATCACTCCGGCGTCTGCAATCCCATTGACAATGCCATTCTTGCCTGTAAATCCATGCCAGGCAGGGAAATCCCCTTTGACTATACCCGTAAGTTTGTCAGTACCCTTGTGCAGGACAATATCGGAAACAGCCATCTGATTATGAAAGGGGATATTGCACACATCCTTTCCCGATGCAGTCATGTAGAATATCGGGGAACACGACTTCCTATGGAGAAAGATGCCAGACAAAGCGTATTTTCTGTGGTAGGGGAAATGCTGCAGGATGGGATGAAAGTTATTGCTGTGGCTCGGAAAAATGTGGGAACACTAAGAGAAATCACACCTGACGATGAAAAGGATATGACTTTGGTTGGCTATCTGTCTTTCTTTGATGCTCCAAAACAGACTGCAGGCGAATCTGTAACAGCACTGAAGAGATTAAAAGGCAAGGTTTCCCCATCTCGAAAAATCTAATCATCTCTATGTACGAATCGGATCACCCGTCCATCTATTTTTATCATTCCATCTAGTGTTATTCTGTCCCTACAGTCCGCAGAAACACTTTAAAAACGAACAAAACAGCTCTCAATAGCACTCATTCTCTGCCTTATAAATAAGTATGACACGAAATATTCCACTCTCGTAACTGGTCCAAAGACTTTCTTAGTATCAATTATTCTTTCCACAACATTTTTTATATTTCTTTCCTGAACCGCATGGACATGGATCATTTGGATATATTTTCTTTTCTACTCGTATCGGTTCCTCGTTCATTCCTTTCGGAAACATTGTTGTTTGAATAACATCTGTATTTCCATTTAAGTCAACCGGTACCCCCATAGCCTGCAACTGTGGTACGGCATCCTTTAAAATTGTTGCTGCTTTAGAACTTGCCGGAACAATTGTTGGCATTTTATCGATAGACATTTTTCTCGCCATTTCACTTGGTTTGTACCCTCTGTTCTCTTTCATTCGGGTATTGTTGTGTGCCACCACAAGTAACTCTAGCAATTCATTTATCATCTTCTCTTCAAATTCAATATTGGCTTCCGTCATTTTATTGATAATCTTTGATGGCGATTCTCCTTCATAACTATTTGCCCATACTTGAAGACACCATGTCACTGCCTGCTCATAAGGAAGCCTTAATTTCTTAACGAAAAAAGATTCCAGTTTTTTATATTCAGAGGAACTCGCCTCATATCCAATTCTACATATCTCATCTATCTGCTGTGCCGAAGGAATATAAAAATCTTTATCCATCTGTTGTCGAAGCAAGTAACCAAATTCTTCATCCTCAAACAACTGTAAATGCACAAATATTCCTTTTTCTGAGTATAACGGATCCTCTTTTGGACATCCTTTCATCCCAAGTCTGTCCATTGTAAAAAGACATGATTCCACAATATCAACCGGCATTTCCCAAAGCATTTCTATCATTTCATCTATAGAGCACTTCACTTTCTGCCTATACATTTCATAAATAACTTCGATCGGTGCTATTCCATAATATTGTATAAAAAATGTATGCACTTTACCATCCAGCCTTTTCTGCATTGCTTCCGTCGAAATGACTCATCATCTACTTTGGAAAAGGCAACAGCAACATCTTCAAATACACAAAATCTGTCAGTAGGCTCTTCAAAATATCCAATCCAGTATCTGTAAAGCTGCATCGCATCTACCACTTCATTTACAGAAACAGCTGTAGGAGAAATACAAGCTTTCCGAAATAAGTCCATCTGTTCTTTTGTAAGGCATGCTAATCTGCTTCTAAGCATTTCCTCTGTACAAAAATTATCAACAATTCTATCTATTAAATCAGCTTTTCGGAGTCCTGAACACTTTCTGATTTCAAAACTTCTTGCCTGATCTAATAGTTCTTCTTTTGTATATTCTGTCAAATATTCTCTTAATAACATTTCTGCTCCCTATCTACTCATATTTCATCTTCCATAACGAAATCCATATTCTATTTTTAATCTCTCATATATTTCAAATGCGATCGGACAGACTTCTACTGTTTCCAATACACTGTACAAACTATGTAACCTCTCTGGCTGATCCGTATATGGATATTTCCTGCAATTCTCAGGTTTATATTCTCCCAGCTTACAGTTTCCGTCTTCTTCCAGAAAATCACACGGATGATGCTTGGTTACATATGTATTTTCACTTTCTTTTTTATCAAATAAGAATTTATAAGCTCTTCTTTCGTAATTCCCAAATATTCTGCATCTTTCTCCAAATCTTCTTCTGGAATACTTCCGCAGTACATCTTACAACAGTTCCTACATCTGCTACAGTCATAATTTGCAAACAACTCTTCATGAAATTTTTTGAACTGCTCGTCCAATTCTTTTTCATCCGCATTACATTTTTAGAATGTACGGAATTCAATATTTTCATTTTCCTTTTTCTTCGCTTCAAATTTTACTTTTCTTGGTGCAATCATATTATCACCTCATTTTTCTCATCTTTTGCTGACATTGAGCCTTTTCTCACCCAACTCTGTCCCGTCAAATTTATCCTTTACATATTGACAGGTTGCAAAATAATAATCCTGACTTCCTTTCCATCAAAACTCCTGTTAAAATTTGATTCAAAAGCATGCCTGTCTTTTATAATTTTTTCTTTGTCGTAGATATAAAAGAATATATAATCCGCCTTATAATGTACAATATCAGCTTCTATTTCTTCTGTCAGTTTTTTTAAGTTTGTTGATGTTCTTGTACACTTTGCTTCTATGATTGTATTTAAAGAAAGAATTTTTATATCGCTTCTAACAGTTCCAACTCCCGAATCATCACTTACCTCTCTTCTAGCATCCGGATACAACGACTTTATAACTGCATAAAGCAAATGCTGTAAATCATATTCATTTTCAATCTGTATTTTTTTCAAGTTTTCAGACGTAAGTGATGCCCTCTTATCTGGTTTTACTTCCCTAAACGCTTCTAAGAAGAAATAAAAATTTCGCAGATACCTTTCAATCCCCTTTTGAATAAATTGTGATGACTTCTCATATTCTTCACATAAAATACTGTCCAAATAGATCAACAGATTTTCTTTTGCCTTTAACATATTTTCACGGGTAGATTCTTTTGAAAATTTGTTCACCATATATTTCTGTTTATTTCTAATATTTTGAACAATATCATTCTTATATGATTCTTGTTTCATCATCTGGTGCAGCTTCGATATAAATTCCTCATATTCCTCTACAGTATCCACTAATTTCAACTTTTCGATATACTCTTTCAGCATATTATCCATTCATTCTCCCCCATCTCAGATAAAACAAAAATAGTGGATCCAAAACATACACTTTTCCGTCTTTCCATTCTATTGCTTTATAAATTTCTTCTTTTTCTTTTAGGATTGTTTGTAAATTATTTAAATGACTTTTTACAGAATTTCTATCCGGTTTTCCTTCTGTTTTAGGAATAAGGTTTATGATTCTGTCATAAACTGTGTCAAAATCCAATTCCATAATCGGAGGATTTTTGGCTAACGATTCCACGATCAGTCCATACAAATCCAATTCTTTTCCATCTAATGTTTTGTATAAATTTCTTTTCTTTCCACGCGGATTTGGACCTTTAGACATTACATTTACCACATCGTAATAGTTAAAGTTAACCGTTGTAAATTTATATGCCATTTCCAACATATCAAAATTTACAATATGCTCATTTTTGTCTTCCAACAATGTGCAAATGCTCAGACAAATATACTGCATTAACTGTGGTGATGTAAGACATTCAACTGCCAACTGTTCTGCAACTTCATCTGTTATCTTAATATCAAGTTGTTTAAATCCTTTTAAAGCAATCTCTTTTAAATCCTTTTTTTCCCACGCTTCAATATTAATTAAACTCAATCTTCCCGATAAATCTGCATTCTGGCGAATTGCATCGTCTGCCCTATGCGGAAGAGAAACTACGACTACCTTTAATTCTCTTCTAATTGCATCTTTGAGCTGTTGTGCCATTTTTGTCTGCATCTCTTTTGAAGCATAATGAAAATCATCAATTACTAATACTTTATCGTGCTCTTTATAATATTGAATAACGGTATCTTTCGCTAGAACATACTTTTCGCTTTTACTATCTGTTTCCTTACTATTTCCTTCATTAACCTCTCTTTCTGTTGTCAATTCTCCTTTATAAGGCAACCCCACTTTTGCAGCAACAATTGCCCAAAAATCTGTGTTGCTGTTAAAATCCGCACCAGAAATTTCAACAATGTTGTCAAATCCAATTACCTTCTCGCATAAGATTGTCTTTCCCATTTTTGATGGTCCAATTAATGATGTAAGGCAACCCGCTGTTCTCAATGCCTGCTTTAAACGTAATTCATATGATATACCTGTATTTTCATAATTTCTGGAGACATATGTATATTCCGGATACGCTCCAGGTTTAAATACATTTTCTGCTTTTAGTCTCATATTAGCACCTCCAAATATTAATTACTCTAATTATAACACATTTTATTACTTTTTAAACATTTTATTACTTTTTATTGGTCTAAATATCATTTGACCATAATATAACTTCATTGTTATACTCCAGCACAAATGATTTTGTTCTCTAGCATACTTAATAGAAAACAAAAAGGCTGAAGCCCATGATGCGACTCCAACCCTTTAATTTCTCTCGACAAAAGAAAACATATAACCCTTGCATTTATATTTAATTATTCTGAATGATATTCACTCCAAATTACCATTTTTGCGTAACAAATTCAATTTCGTAACAATATCATTCTTTCATTTTCAGTTTCGTTTAGTTTCATCCAATCCATACATCTCGTACTTCAAATCACAGAACAACACTATATATTGTTCTTTAGCACTGCTACATTATAGCACTTCAGAAACATCGGGAAAGCACATGGCGAAACGGATATCCACCTCGTTCTTATCTTTCATCACCGAGTTCACACAAGGAGATACAATACATTGGATGATCCAATTGACACTATTATATACATTTTAAGGAAGAACTTCAAGCAAATATCTTTTGCCAACTCTCCTTGCCTCAATCAGAAAAGCAGGAGACCTCTTCTGATATGCTCCCTTTATGAGAGACAGTGAAAAAACAAACTGTCATCATGAAGGGAGCAATTCTATGTCACAAAAAGGTAAACTAAACACAGAAG